>JBBRLX010000033.1:0-47848 GCA_038231135.1 Candidatus Eiseniibacteriota bacterium
ATCGAGCGCTTGTTCGCTTGGCTCCAGAACTTCCGCAGGTTGATCACTCGTCACGAGTACGACGTCCTCAACTTTCTCGGCTTCGTTCAGCTCGGTTGTATCGTCATCCTGCTGCGACAGTATTTATGAGACAGCTTCTAGTGTTCCGTCTCGTCTTCCGCCGGCTTGCCGCGGCGGAACAGCTCGGCCCAGTCCTCGAGCTCCTTCTTGGAGATCGACACCGGCTTCTCGGGCTCACCCTCGCGCACCGGGCCGAGCGTGCTCGACAGGAACAGGTCCGACAGCGCGATGTCGGCGCCCATCGCACGCGCGTGCCGCGCCACTTCGAGATCGGCGGTCACCACGGTGACCCGGACGCCGCGGTCGATGCGCTCCTCGACCAGCCGGCGGATGACGTCGTCCGCGCTGTCGGGCGGGCGCGAGAATCGCACCTCGACCCGCGCCGAGCGCTGGTCCCTGCCGCCGCCACCCGCGCCGTCGAACACCACGATGAACCGCGCGTCACCGGTCCCGATCGCCCACGCCAGCAGGTTGAGCAGCTTGTCGCGCGACTGCTCGAGCGTGCGCTCGGGGCCGGGCTTGAGCTGCTCGGTGCGGTGGACGAGGTTGTAGCCGTCGACGATGATCAGGCGTTCGCTGTCGTTCTCGCTCATGCGGTCCCGCGATCGGGTGCGTTGCCGTCCACGAGCCCGGGGAGCACGCGGTGAGCGCTGAACCCCGGGCCGTACTGTCAGGGCAGGCCGCCGGTCACGGTGTGCAGGATGACGCCCTGCTCGCCCACCGCCCAGCCGCGCTGCGCATCGACGAAGCATAGCGCGTCGAGCCGGGCCAGGGTACTCACGACCTGCGGCGCCCACGTCGCGCCGCCGTCGTCGCTGCGCAGCACGACGCCGGCGCCGTTGCTGCCGCTCGCGAACCCGGTGGCAGGGATCGGGAAACACACGGCGCGCAGATCGAACAGCGAGCCCGCGTTCCCGAGCTGCCACGCGGCCGTATCCGCGCTGGCGACGGTGAACGGCGCCACGCCGACCGCACCCACGGCCGCGGCCTGTGGCACCGAGTTGCGCCATACGCCGCGCAGCGACTGGGCGGTGACCGACGGCACCACCACGTACCACGAGTCGCCGCGATCGTGCGTGCCGAGAATCGATCCGTTGTCGCCGACGACCCAGCCGTCGCGCGTGCCCGCGAACGACACCGAGCGCAGCGCCGACGTCGTCCGGTTCAGCCGCTGCCACGTGGCGCCGCGGTCGAACGTGCGCAGGATCAGCCCGTGCCCGCCGACCACCCAGCCGGTGTCGCGCGAGGCGAACCACACGCCGTGCAGGTCCTCCGCCGACGCGATGTTCGAGAGCCGCGCCCACGTGACGCCGCCGTTCGTCGTGTGCAGCACGGTGCCGCTGCCGCCCGCGATCCAGCCTTCGGCGGCGCTCGTGAACCGGACCGCCTCGAGCCCCAGCGTGGTGCCGGAGGCCTGGGGCGCCCAATGCGTGCCGCCGTCGCTGGTGGCGAGCACGAGACCGATGTCGCCCGCCGCCCAGCCGTGGGCGCCGTCGGCCGCGAACGCGACTGCGTGGAGCGGTGTGGTCGTGCCGCTGATCTGCGCGAACCAACCGCGCTGGGCGGCCACGACGAACACCACCGCGGTGTCCGCCGCCGCGCCCGACGTCACGGTCAGCGTCGCCGCACCCTCGCCGACGCCGCGCACGTGCCCGGCGCCATCCACCGTGAACACCGACGGGTTCGAACTGTGGAACGCGAGCGCGGCGGCGATCACGACGTGGGCCGAGTCGTAAGCCGTGACCGTGAACGCGAACGTGGCGTCGATCGCGACGCGGCCTGTATCGGGTGACAGCACCAGCGAATCGGCGTTGGGCAGCACGACGCGAGGCGCGGTGGGAGTGTTGCTGCAGCCCGCGATCACGACCGCGAGTCCAACGGATGCGGCGATCGCCGCCGCGCGACGGGTGATGCGGTGCATGGCATTACCTCGAGAAGACGAAACCGGCTGCCGGCCGCGGAGGGTACCGCGAAGCCGCCCATGGGATTCCCGCCGCGAAATTGCAATTCGGAGGCCATCGGCGGTCCCCGTGTAAACGCGCATGCTACAATGCTCCGCGCGTCGCGTCCCGTCGCCGGGCGAGATCGCAGGTCGATCCACAGCCGCTGACGGTCACTTCCCGACCGGAGGCTGTTGAGGGGCGGAGCCGTTGTCCTCTAGGCTGACCGCCGAATTGTTCAGACCGTGTCCGCTCCTGGGCGCGGCGCCGTCCCCCGTCTCTCCAGTTCCGCCCCTCTGCGGGAGTCTCATGCTCGAAATCCAGGACGTCACGAAGACCTACGACGGCGTCGCCGTCGTGAACCACGTTTCGTTCGAGGTGAATCCCGGCGAGATCTTCGCGCTGCTGGGCCCGAACGGCGCCGGCAAGACGACGCTGATCCGGATGATCACCGACATCCTCAAGCCCGACTCGGGCTCGATCCGGCTCGACGGGCTGCCGCCGGGACCGGAACGCCGCCGCCGCGTGGCGTATCTGCCCGAGGAGCGCGGCCTCTACAAGCGCTCCAAGGTGGCGGAGGTACTCACCTACTGGGGCACGCTCAAGAACCTGAGCGCCGCCGACGCGGCACGCGAGGCGAAGGCGCTGCTGGCGCGCGTGGAGCTCGCCGACTGGTCGGACAAGCAGGTGCAGACGCTGTCGAAGGGCATGCAGCAGAAGGTGCAGCTGTGCACGGCGCTGATCGGCAGCCCGCGGCTCCTGATCCTGGACGAGCCGTTCAGCGGGCTCGACCCCGTGAACGTGCAACTGCTCGAGGACATCCTCAGCGAGCGCCGCGCCGCGGGCGCCACCGTGCTGCTGTCGACCCATCAAATGAACAAGGTCGAGGAGCTGTGCGACCGGGCGCTGATGATGCACAAGGGCCGCATGGTGCTCTACGGCACCGTGCGCGACATCCGGCGCCAGTACGCGGATCACGCGATCGTGGTGCGAGCCCAGGGCGTGCTCGACGGGCTGCCCGGCGTGCGGTCGATCGAGGTGTTCAACGGCGACCGCAAGCTGGTGCTCGAGCCGTCGGCGACCACGGGTTCGGTACTGCGGGCGATGCTCGATCGCGGCATCGAAATCGAATCGCTGGCCCTCGCGGAGCTGCCGCTGGAGGACGTGTTCGTGAAGGTGGTCCGGGAGGGGCTCGGCATGACGCCGGCGCAGGACGTGTCGCTGGCGGAACCGGTCGCCGTGGGAGGTGCGCGATGAACTGGCACCAGATCCTCACGATCGCCCGCCGCGAGTATCTCGCCGCCGTGCGCCGCAAGGCGTTCCTGTTCACTGCCATCGGCACCCCGCTGTACTTCGGGTTCGTCATGTTCGTCTCGATCGGACCGGCGGCGAAGGAGAAGCTGTCGGCGCTCAAGGAATTCAACGTGCTCGGCGTGGTGGATTCGTCCGGGCTCTACTCGCACGCCCCGAACGAGATCTTCACCGACCTGGCCCTCGCGGCCCCGTCGATCGGCGCGCCGATGCCGTCGCAGATGGTCCGCACCCAGGTGGTGTTCTTCCCCGACATGCCGGCCGCCGAGAAGGCGCTGCGGGCCTCGGCGGTGAACCAGGTGCTGGTGATCCCGTCCAATTACCTGGTGAAGGGTGCACTGCGCCGCTACGCGCGATCGTCGAATCTGTTCTCGAATGCCGATCGCCAACCGATCGCCACCTGGCTCGTGCAGGGCATGATCGGTAACTCGCTCGATTCGCTGCGCACCGCGCGCGTCGCGCGGCCCACGCTCGGCATGGACCTCTACGCGCTCGACCGCAACGGGCAATTCGAGCTCAAGGACGGCAAGCGCGATCTCGTCGACTTCCTGCTGCCGTTCGCATTCGCGATGCTGCTGGGCCTGAGCATCACGGTGGGCGGCCAGTACCTGCTCACCGGCGTCGCCGAGGAGAAGGAGTCGCGCATCCTGGAATCGCTGCTGTGCACCGTCACCCCCGAGGAGTTGCTCGGCGGGAAGCTGGTGGGATTGGGTGCCGCCGGGCTCACGCTGGTGGGGATCTGGGTCGCGATGGGAATCCCGGCGCTCGGCGCGGCGGCGCTGGCCGTGAAGCCGACGTTCCCGCCCGGCATCATCCTGATCGCGCTGGCCTATTTCGCGCTGGCGTATCTGTTCTACGGCAGCCTGATGACCGGCATCGGGTCGGTCACGAACAACATGCGCGAGGCGCAGCAGTTCGGCGTGTGGTTCTCGTTCCTGAACTTCGCGCCGATGATCGGCATGTCGCTGTTGCTGGCCCATCCGTCGGGACCGCTGGCGACCGGACTGTCGCTGTTCCCGCCCACCGCCGCCACGGCGATGATGCTGCGGCTCATGGCGCCATCGTCGGTGGTGCCGATGTGGCAGCTTGGCCTCTCGCTGGGGTTGCTGGCGCTGGCCGGCTGGCTCGCGCTGACGATCTCGGCCCGGATCTTCCGCGTGGGGCTCCTGATGTACGGCAAGACGCCGAACCTGCCCGAGATCATGAGGTGGGCGCGCACACCTTAAGGCCGAAGGCCAGGGTGTCCCGGGCCACAGCCGAGGCGGCCCGGGGCGCGCTCCGTGACGGCCTCAGGGGCCTCCTGGATGCCGCAGGAAGCCCTTCACGGGCCCGTTTGGGCGGGGGGGGGGGGGCGGGGGCCGCGGAAGGGTTGGGGACTGGGCCTGACCGGGTGGCCCAAGCGTGGAGTCCGGCCGCCCCCCACCGGGCGGGTCGCAGCATGGCGCCGATCCCCCCAAACCGGCCTCCCGGACGATTCCGGCCACGCATGTTGCAATTTGCCGACGCAATATCAGCCGTTTCGCCCGTATCCGGATGTGACAGAGTTTTCACTTGGCAATGGGGAAGCCTGAGCGCACAATTGTTTAGCGAGATTCGACGTGAATTTCGGGTCCCGGAACGGGACTTGCGATGGTTGCACCGGCGGCCGGCGAAGACCCGGCTCCCAAAAAAGATTCAAGAGTCTGTCGGCGGTCAGTAAAGACCTGGGTCTCAAACGGCCCCTGAGTGCCGGTGGTGTGGAAACGTGTGGATAGGCAACAAGCGCCGCATCGCCGTTTCCCTCTTGACCCGCGGACGCCCTCGTCCGCGAAATAACGGGATCGCCCGGTCCATGGCCGGGCGCTTTCGTTTGTGGCCGGAGGGTCTGGCGCCCAAAACTTGCGCGCCGGCCCGTAACCACAGAGAATCCAAGCGTCTATGCGACAGCTCCGGCTGGGCCTCGCCCAGCTCAACCCGACCGTCGGCGATCTCGACGGTAATTTCGCCCGCGCGGTGTCGACCATTGCCCGCGCCCGGGAGCAGGGCGTCGATGTCCTCGCGTTCCCGGAGATGTTCATCACCGGATACCCGCCCGAGGACCTGCTGCTCAAGCCCTCGTTCATCGGCCAGGCGATCGAGCGGACCCGTGCACTGCTCCCCTACACCACCGGCATGACGGCCGTGGTGGGCACCGTGGAGCGGGACGTCGACCTCTACAACGCCGCCGCCGTGCTGCACGACGGGCACTGGGTGGGCACCTACCGTAAGCGCTACCTGCCGAACTACGGCGTGTTCGACGAGAACCGTTACTTCATGCCGGGCACCCGGAATCCGGTGTTCGTGCGTGGCGGCACCGTGATCGGCGTCAACGTGTGCGAGGACATCTGGTACCCGGGCGGACCGGTCGAGGACCAGGTGCTGCGCGGCGGGGCCGAGATCGTGGTGAACCTGTCGGCGTCGCCGTATCACGCGGGCAAGGCGCAGCAGCGCCGCCGCATGCTGTGCACCCGCGCCGCCGACAATCTCGCAGTGGTTTGCTACGTGAATCTGGTCGGCGGCCAGGACGAGGTCGTCTACGACGGCTGCAGCCTGGTGGTGGACGAGCAGGGCCAGGTGCTGGCCGAGGGCGCGATGTTCGAGGAGGACCTGGTGGTGGCCGACATCGACCTCGACGCGGTGTTCAGCGCCCGGCTCCACGATCCGCGGCTCCGCAAGGGCCGCGCGTTCGAGACCGGAGAACCGTCGCCGCGGCTCGACCTGCCGATGGCGCCGCCACCGACCGCGCTGCCCGCCGCCGGCGGCGGCGGCACCGCGGTTGAAGTGTGGACCAAGCCCGCGCTCGAGCGGCGGCCGGAGCTCGATACGCGCGAGCTGATCCCCGAGATCTACGACGCGCTGGTGCTCGGCACCCGCGACTACGCCACCAAGAACGGCTTCAGCAAGGCGGTGCTGGGCCTGTCGGGCGGCATCGATTCGTCGCTGTGCGCGTGCATCGCCGCCGACGCGATCGGCGCCGGCAACGTGGTGGGCGTGTTCATGCCGTCGCCCTACACCTCGGACATATCGCGCGAGGACGCCGAGGCGCTCGCACGCACGCTCGGCATGCCGTTCTACACCATCTCGATCCGCGAGGTGTTCCAGCAATACCTGACGTCGCTGGCGCCCGCGCTCGAAGGCCCGGCACCCGGCGTGACCGCGGAGAATCTCCAGGCGCGCATTCGCGGCAACTATTTGATGGCGATGTCGAACGCGTACGGCTGGCTGGTGCTCACGACCGGCAACAAGAGCGAGGTGTCGGTCGGCTACAGCACGCTGTACGGCGACACCGCCGGCGGGTTCGCGGTGCTGAAGGACGTCTACAAGACCACGGTGTTCCAGCTCTCCGGCTGGCGGAACGAGCGCCCCGGATTGCCGCCGATCCCTGAGCGCACGCTGACGCGCCCGCCAACCGCCGAGCTGAGGGCGGACCAGACGGACCAGGACACGCTGCCCCCGTATGCCGTGCTCGACCCCATCCTGCGCCTGTACGTGGAGGAGGACCGCTCGGTGAGCGAGATCGCCAGCCTGGGCTACGACACGGACATGGTGCGCCGCATCGTGATCCTGGTGGATCGCGCGGAGTACAAGCGCCGCCAGAGCCCGCCCGGCATCAAGATCACGCCGCGCGCGTTCGGCAAGGACCGCCGGCTGCCGATCACGAACCGCTGGAAGGGCAGCAGCGGGACGTGAGGTTCGGCGTCCCCGATGCGTTCCGCCACCGATCTCGCCCGCGCGCTGAAGCTCGCGCGCCGCAAGCAGGGCGTCCGCATGAGTGAGCTTGCCGAGCACGGAATCCACCGGCAGGCCTTGAGTCGTCTCGTCACAAGCGGGAAGCTCGAACGAGTGGCCCGCGGTCTGTACAGAAGCCCCGCGACCCCGCTCACCAAACACCCCGGTCTTGCCCTCGCCAGCGCCGTAGTCCCCCGAGGCGTGGGGGTTTGGACGGGCCCCGTCCACGAAGTCCGGGGGCATGCACATGAGTACCGGTAGCGCACGATTTGCGATCTTGTGTATTGCCGCTGGGTTGGTTGCCGGCGGTTGTTCGAAGATTCCGGTATCGGCCGTCGGGAACAAGCCGCCCGTATTCGGAGCTTCGGACAGCGTCTTCACGGACCAGCAATTGCGCGCGGCCGCGTACTCGCTGTACGCCGGTCCCGCCGGCTTCTACTCCGAACAACACCCGGCCACGTATGCAGCGCCGCTCTACATGAGCACGCTCAGCGTGGCACCTTGCGACTCACGCCCGGGCCAATGGGTCGAGCTCTCGACCGACGACAGCACGCAGGCCCGAGCCTGGGCCGATGCGAGCGTGGCTTGCGCCAGCGACTCCTTCATCGTAGACGCTGGTCCGCCCACCGTGAACCAACGCTACATCGAGTTCGTGACCTACAGGCCGGGTGAAGGGCCGCGGCATCCGCTGCGCGTGCATCGCGCAAGCTATCTTGACCGCTCCGGCTTCGACCGGTTCCATCCTGGGCGTTTCATCGGAGTTCTTGTGTTGCGGCCCGTCGACAACGCGGCGGCGCGGGGCGTGGCCGAATACCTTTGGTACGTTGACCATCCGTACGCGTGGCCGGACACGAGGGTCCTCACATCGTTCAGCCGTGCATCGGCGGGAAGTGTCCTGCACACGGTCTATTTCGTCCGCAGGACGATCGGAATTGGTTTGTTCGGCTCCTATCCAATCGTCGCGTTGCTCAGGGATGACTTCCGGGTCGACATTGCCAATGGCACGATCACATTCGGCGAGACGTACTTGCGCGAGATCGTCACGCGCTGATCGCGCCCCTGATTCCACGCAGCACGAGTGACCGTCTACAAATCCCCGTCGGCGGGACGAGCTGGGGATCCGTCAAGATCGTGCATCGGTGGGTTGCAGTTCTTCAATGACGACGCCGGGCCCGTGGTTCAGGACCCGGCGTCGTCATTGAAGCGTTGTTGAAGAAGCGTTTACGTCAAATGCCGGCGCCGATCACCAGCGCGAGGCCGCCGTTCACGATGCTGAAGTCATAGGTGCCTGCGGCCGCGATCACGTACAGGCTGAACTGGCCGTCACCCTTGACCTGGGCAAGCAGCGGCGCCTTGCCGGCGCCAAACAGCGCGGACGATTGGTCCCAGCCAATCTGGATGGGGTTGGGGGTGCCGGTAGAAGCGTCCATGTGGAACGGACCCCATACACGCACGCCCTGCGCCCGCACCTGGTCCGCCGTCAGAGTCAACGAGGACCCGTCCACCATCCACACCTCCGCGTCGACCGGGATCCCGGAGTTGTTCGTGACCGTGCCGAGCAGTGCGATGTCTGTGAGATTTTTGATGTTGTCCTTGTGGTCCTTGTACGCCGAGATTTTGTTGAGATCGACGTAAATCCCGTTCACCAGCGAGGTGTTCGTGACATGGACCGGGTTCGGCAGATCGAATTTGACCAGCACCTGCCCCGACGTGACAAAACAGCCCGTCGCCGTGAGCGCGGCGAGCGCCAGACTCGGAATCAGTACACGCATCGTGTGTTTCATGGATGTCTCGCCTCCTTAAGGCGTGGGCAGTTTCAGGAAACTGTACTGGAGACCCGCGGTGACGTTGCCCCACTTGCGGGACACGTCGCCGTCCACGGCCGCCGCCAACTCGCCGCGCAGATGCAGCGCCAGCCCGGTCGCCGGCAGACCGAAGCCGAGACCGAGGCCGAAGTTGTAGCCCGTCTGGGAAATGTCGCTCTCGCCGCTGCGCTTGAGCTTGAACGAACCGATGCCGGCGAACGGATAGAACTGCACCGGTCCGCCGAACGTGAGCAGCAGGTTCGCGCCGTAGTCCGTGACGTCGAGGCCGGACCGCGTGTACGAGCTGCCGAACAGGTCCTGCTTCACGTCGCCACCCTTGGTCGAGGCGAAGTACGGCTCGATCGTCAGCAGCGGCACCAGGTTCACGGGCACCCGCACGCCGTAGATCGAGCCGCGCCCGGTGTCGTCCTGGATGACCGGGATGCTGGCGCCGCCAAAGACGCCGATGCCGATGCCACCGGCATGAGCCACGCCGGCGAGCGACAGGCACGCGAGCGCGAGGCAGATGGACAATCTCTTCATGGCTCTCCTCCACGAGAACCGACCACTCCCGTACGGGGAGCGATCGCGGTTTGGGGAAACGTTCAACGAGGTTGGCGCCCAAGTACGGCGGGCGCGGCCGGCCGCTGTCGCTGGATGATCGGCACCTTCAACACACAGCTTTACCCCTCGGCGGGTTTGTTCCCCCCGTCGGGCTACTGCACCACCCGTGCCGAGACGATCGTGGCGCCGCAGAACCGGGTTAGCAGGTCAGCGACATGTTCAAGGGAGGTGGAGAGGTGCTGTCCCGCACGCTCGATCGGGCAAAACAGCACCACCACGAGCTGCCGGGTGTCGGGACCCACCAGGGTGCGGGTCGAATCGGAGGTGGGGGCGCCGAATGGTCCGTCGTCATCGGCGAGCAGCAATCGACCCGCGAGGTGCACCCGCTGTTTGCGGATGCCGGGATAGCCTTCGCCGTCGCGCCCCACCCGAACCTGGATCGTGCCGCGAACGGTCTCCCGGTCATAGAGCCCGAGCGGGATCTGATGTTCGAGAGAGCACAGGTTGCAGACGTCGACCGCGGCGTTCACCGCGGGCAACCCCTTGCCCTGCAGCACCCGCCGTAACAGCGCCTCGCTGCTCGGGCGGTGCTTGGTGGGGTCGATGTCGAGCTGATGGAACAGCCCGCGGGTCTCGGCAACGCCGGGGATGTCGGCGGGCTGCTTGCCGGAGTACGAGGCGACGAGGCGCTCGATCACGCGATCGCGCTCGGCGGCGAATTCCGGGGGCAGGGCGCCGAGCTTCACGTCCTCGGCCTCGAGCATGCCGATCGACAGCACGCCGCGGAGCGACTCCTCGACCGCCAGCTTGAGCCCGTGGGTATGCGACTGCAGCGACATGATCACTCTCGAATGAGCGATGCGCGCGACTGCACGCCGCTCGCCGAACCTTCCAGGCAGCACCTGCCGGATGGGCGGCGGGAAATCCTTTTCCAGCGAACCTGGACGATCCGAAAAGCGTCCAGTGTCACAACCATATCCTATGTCTACGCCGCCCACCCATGCAGGTGCGTCGTGGGGGGTCCGCTACGCGCGCTTGTATGCGGTTCGCGGACGACTCGCCTGCGCTGAGCAGCGCCGACGAAAACTGTTCGTGCTTGGAGAGCGTCCGCGCGCAACATAGCGTGAGCGCCGTCCGACGCCAAGAAGTTTTCGACCACCGCAGCGGGATTTTCGCGAAGGAATTCGTGCCGGCCTCGGCATGCACGCGACGTGACAAACGTTTCGTGCCACGACACGCTTTGCACGACGAATGAATGTTCGATGGGGCGCATTCGTGCGTGCGGAGAGCACGCGGCATCGCCGGTGTTCTGCGGCGCTTAGGCGGGCTCGGCCTGGGAATCGTACGTGGGCAGCTTCCGATCCACGGACACCACGCGATAGTGCTTGCGCGCGGCGCCCTCGCCGAACTCGACGTCGTCGCCGATGCGATGGCCGAGCAGCGCGCGCCCCACGGGCGTCTGGAACGAGATCACGTTATCGCCCAGATGCTGTTCGTCCTCGCCGAGGATCCAGTACGACGTGCGCTCGTTGCCGGCCTGCAGGCCGACTTCGGTGCCGACGCCCACCGTGCCTTCGCGATACTCGAGGTCGTCCACGAACTTCGCACGCGCCAGCCGCAACTGCATGGTGGCCGCGAGCTGGCTGGCATTCGCCTGTTTGAGCTTGGCGGCGTGGTATTCGGCGTTCTCCTTGAGATCGCCGAGCTCGCGGGCCTTCTGGATCGCCGCGGGAATCGTGGTGCGCAGCTCGCGCTCCATGCGCTCGAGCTCGACACGCATGCGCTCGTAGGTGGCGCGTGTCATCACCGACAGCTCGGCGTCCTCGGCCACCTGGCCGACGCCGTCGAACATGCGCTCGGTCCGCGCCGCGCGCGCGGCGCGCACGGTCGCCGCCTCGTCGGCGAGGCCCAGCCGGTCGGTGGCCTCGAGTGCCGGGAACATGTAGCGGTCGCTGGAGCGCCAGCCGCGGAGCAGGATGCGAACCTTGAGCCGGAACTCCTCGGGGCACGGCCGGCCGATCAGCGCCGCGTCGAACGCGCCGCCCTCCTCGATCCAGCGCAGCACCTTGTCGGCCGTCGACGGCTTCGGGCGCTCTTCGATCAGCGCCAGCGCCGAGCAGAACAGCCGCCACGGCTCGGGGCCCTCGTCGAGCCGCGGCAACTCCTCGTCGATCAGGCGCAGCGCGGCGCCGGGATAGCGTGTCGCGTGGGCGAGCAGCGTGCGGCGCATCTCCGAGCGGCCGCGGTCGTCGAGGTGCTCGCGCAACTGCTCGGCTTCGGTGCGGACCGAGGCGAAGCGCGAGTCGAGCGCCGACAGGATGGCGTCCGCGTCCTCGCCCGCTTCGTGCGACGCCTGCAGCAACAGCAACTGCTCGTCCTCGCCCGACAGGTCCGAGATCGCGAGACCCTGGTCCCACAGCACCTTGAGCACCCGGGTCCATTCCGCCATGCGCGCGGGGAACCAGCGCGCGAAGAACAATCCGGCGCGGCCCCGGTCCACGCGGTCGCCGTCGTCATCGAGCACCGCGCGCACCACGTACTTGCCGAACCGCTGCGCGAGCGCCGCGTCCGCGTGCGGATGCTGCGACAGGAACTTCCGCAGCGTGGCCAGGTTCTGCTTCACGGTCTTGCGCGGCGCGAGCGACGGCAGCGGGCCGGCGTCGGAACCGGCGACCGACCCTTCGGGCGTGAGCCGGTAGGTCTGCTCGAACGCGCGCGAGGAATCGATGCGCGGGTCCTTGTCGGCGGCCGCGCGGACCTTGCGCCAGAACACGTTCCAGTCCTTGGCGGGGACGATCGCCGAGCCCACCAGGAACACCTTGAATCGCTGCGCGTCGCCCGAGCCGCCAAGCGATCCAAGCGCGCGGACCATGATGTCGACCGGCGAGTGCGTGCGCAGCCGCGCGAGCTCCTCGGGATTCAAGACCGCGAGCAGCCGCAGGTCGTCGTCGGGCAGTCCGGTCAGCGATCTCCGCGCCGCCGCGATCGGCATCTTGTGGGCCTTCGAGCGGGCGAAGTCGATCACGACCGTCTCGGCGTCGTTCGTGATCACACGGCCCGCACCAAACGAGGTGTGGTTCACGGCACTGCCCGGGGGCAGCGCGACGATCGCGTCGAACCGCTCGAGCGCCTCCAGCAGCGGCTGCGCGGAGTCGAGCACGCCCGACCGCTCGAACACCGGATCGGGCTGTGGCAGGTCGCGGCCGGGGCCCTGCCGCAGGCTGTCGGCGAGCATTGGGCGGAACCGGTCGGCCGACTCGGGCCCGTGCTTCTCGAGCGTCTTCACCGCCACCTTGCGCACCGCGTCGAGCACTTCGCCCGCCTGACTCGTGGCCGCGAGCGGCGGGAACGCGATCCCGAGCAGCTGCCACAGCTCCTTGTCGGCGCCCTGCTCGATCAGCAGCGGCAGCGTGCCGATGAGGCGGATCAGGCCTTCGTGCTCGTCGTGCTCGACGAATTCGAGCGCCGCCTCCTCGAGCCCGGGATAGCGCCGCTCCTGGGCGAAGCGCGGCATCAGCTCCGACAGCATCGCGCGCCGTTCGGCGCCGCGTCCCGCCTCACCCAGCCGGATCGCGAGCGTGAGGCCGACGTCGAGATCGTCGGGGATGACGAGCCAGGCGCGCTGCAGCGCGTCGATCCGCTCGGGATCGCGCTTGAGCGCCTCGTGGGCGGCCACCAGCAGATGCGCGCCGGCGCCGGACTCCTCGACCAGCAGTGCGCGGTCGGCTACGACCGCCAGCGCCTCCCACTGCTTCGCGGTGGCGAGCTTGTCGCCGAGTGCCAGCAGCGTCTGGTGGGCGCGTTCGGTTTCGCCGTGCAACCGGCACACCTGCGACAGCAGGAACTCGACGCCGGAGGATGCGCCACCCTGCCGCATGCGCGCCGCGCACTCGTCGCGCACCTGGGTTAGCTGCCGTTCATCCGCCGCCTGCTGCGCCAAAGCGTCGAGGCGCACGAATGCCTCGGGCGTGAGCGTGGCGGCTTCTTCACCGCGGAGGATGGACGAAAGGGTGTCTCGAATGGCCATTCGGTCGAAGTGATTCCTGATCTGGATAGGGTCGAACATAATGGCGCACGGAATCCCGTAAGCGCAAGCGGCCCCGCCCGGCCGGTCCTTGTGCCGTTCGATCGCCCGCCCCTACACTCGCCCGATGAAGATCTACACGCGCACCGGGGACGACGGCACGACCGGCCTGCTCGGCCCCGGCCGGGTGCCGAAACACGCCCCGCGCGTGGAAGCCTACGGCACCGTGGACGAGCTGAACGCGGTGCTGGGGACCGTCCGGGCGCTGGACCCGGGCGGGGCATTCACCCAGGAACTGGCCACGTTCCAGACCGCCCTGTTCTCGATCGGAGCCGTGCTGGCGACGACGGCCCCCCAGCCGCGACTGCCGCGGGCGACCCCGGAGGACGTGGCGCAGCTCGAGTCGTGGATCGACCGGTTCGAGGGTGAACTGCCCGTGCTACGGAACTTCATCCAGCCCGCCGGCACGCCGCTGGCCGCCCAGTTCCACCTCGCGCGCACCGTGTGCCGCCGGGCCGAGCGCCGTGTGGTGGCGCTCGCGCAGCTCGAGCCCGTCGACGCGGAGGTGGTGAAGTACCTGAATCGGCTCGCGGATCTGCTGTTCGTGATGGCGCGGGTGGCGAACCGGCGCGCGGGCGTGGACGACGTCGAGTGGCGTCCGAGCTCGACCTGATCGCGCGGCGCGGGTGGACGGTCCGGTCCAGGGGTCTGGACAAATGGCGGCGGCCGCCGCCATAATGCGTACGCACACCTGTTGGAGGAGACCCACTGCCGCGCATGCCGGATGGCATCGCAGCTGATCGCCGGGCTCCTCGTGAGTGGTTCCCCGCTCTAGCCGTAGCCGTCGCGCCCGCCCTTGTCACACCCCACCGGGCTCCGACGTGCGGGTGAAGCAGAAAACCGTCTCCGAGGGTTCGGGTGAGTTCGGCAACTCGTCGGTGGCAGCGACGACGCCATCTCCGCATCGTAAGAGTTCGCCGGATCCATGGCGGATGCGAGGCGCGCGGCAGGCAGAAGGATCCGCTGGCGGTCCGCTGTTCCAGAAGCGTGACCGATGTGGTGAACAACAGCAGCGAGGCGGCGCCGGCCGGTAGGTTCGAGATTCGTGCCGGCGACACCTGGAGCGCCCCGTAACGCCAGCTGGGGTTGCGTCCGGCGCCCACCGGTCCTTGCAGCATGCGTCCATTCGTCGCCTTCCGGTTCCAGGCGGCAAGCGGGTGCACCGACCAACGTTCCACGCTCCCCTCGAGCGTATGAACGAGAAACACAACACGCTCCGTGCGCCATACGAGCGCGCGCCGCGCCGCGACTGCGGCCGGAAGCGCGCACCCGCCCGGAGCGGAAACCCCGGAGTCCACCATCAACATGAGACCTCGCCGCCGCCGACCGCGCGGCCCGCGCCCCCCGCAATCGGCGGGCGGCACACCCGAACCAGGAGCCTCGGTGCAGCCATCGCAGCAGCAGCAGGGACGCCGCCGACGACGACGACCGCGGGGCGTGAACCGCCCCATCAACAACGACGCGCCGCAGCCCTATTCCGACAACCGCACCGGCGCGGCACCGCAGCCGCCGCGATCGCAGAACGGCCCGCCCGCGCAGCAGCGCCGCCGCCGCCCAACCCGCGGACGCCCGGCCAATGACCGGCGCCGCGGCCTCGAAATCCTTAAGGACATGCAGCAGATCGGCGCGGCGCTCGATCCCACCGAACGGCTGATCCTCGAGTTGCCGCCGGGCGAGGGCGACCCGCCCTACGGCGACCGCACCACCGGCCGGGCGATCGACATGATCGCGCCGATCGGACGCGGCCAGCGCTGCCTGATCGTGTCGCCGCCCAAGGCGGGCAAGACGCGGATTCTGCAGTGCATCGCGGCGTCGATCGCGCACAACCATCCCGAAGTCGGCATCTACGCGCTGCTGGTGGACGAACGGCCCGAGGAAGTCACCGACTTCAAGCGCAACACCCCGGCCGAGGTGATCGCGGCCTCGAGCGACATGACGATTGCGGAGCACATCGAGACCTCGGAGTACGCGATGGAAGTCGTGGCGACGCAGGTGCTCGAGGGCAAGGACGTGGTGCTGCTGCTCGACTCGATCACGCGCCTTGCCCGGGCCTACAACGCGAACTCCGACGGCGGCGGCCGCACGATGTCCGGCGGCCTCGACTCGAACGCGATGCAGTCGCCGCGCATGATCTTCGGCGCCGCGCGCAAGATCGAAGGCGGCGGCTCGCTGACGATCGTCGGCACCGCGCTCGTCGACACCGGCTCGCGGATGGACCAGGTGATCTTCGAGGAGTTCAAGGGCACCGGAAACATGGAGCTGGTGCTGTCGCGCGAGCTCGCGGAGCGCCGGATCTATCCCGCGATCGACATCCCGAAGAGCGGGACGCGCAAGGAGGAGAAGCTGTATCCGCCCGAGATCGTGAACCGCATGCACCTGCTGCGCCGCGGCCTCGCGGGACTCCAGCCCCAGGACGCGATGACGAAGCTGCTCGAGCTCCTGAACAAGCGCAAGACCAACGAGGAGATCTTCCAGCTGCTGAAGGTGAACGAGTAGCGGGCGGAACTACGCGCTGACCCGCTCCACGAATTCGCCGGTGCGGGTGTCGATCTTCACGCGGTTTCCGACTTCGATGTAGGGCGGCACCTTGATTTCGTGGCCGGTCTCGAGGATCGCGGGCTTGTTCGTGTTCTGCACCGCGGCGCCCTTGATATTGGGCGTCGTGTCCTTCACCTCGAGCTCCACGAACATCGGCACTTCGACGCCCACCACCCGGCCGTCGAAGTAGTCGGCCTCCATCATCATGCCCTCGGTGAGGTAGTTCACGGCGTCGCCCAGCACGTCCGATCCCAGCTCGACCATCTCGTACGACTCGGTGTTCATGAAGTGGAACTGGTCGCCGGCGCGGTAGCTGTACTGGAGCGAGTGCTGCTCCATGTTCGCCTTCTCGACCTTGTCCTCGGACGAGTACCGATGCTCGGAGTTGGCGCCGTTCTCGATGTTCACGAGCTTCACCTGGACGAAGCCGCGCAGGTTGCCGGGGGTGCGATGGATCGCGGTGGACACGCGATGCGGCTTGCCGTTGTGCATGATGATCATGCCGACTTTGACCTGGGTGGCAGCAATCATGAAACGGACTCCTCGGCCTGCGGTTCGCGGGCGCCGGAGCCAAGGCTCCATCGCGCCCGAAGCTGGCGTCTCGGGTGGTCGAACGAGGGTCGCACGGCCACGCTCGGGCCTCCCTCCAGACGAATGCGGCCGGTGAGTGTGCCCGAAGTCCCGGGAAACAAGCAAATGCCGGGGGGGCGTGATATGGGTATGGGGCGTTCAGCGGCGGCAGTGACTGCCCAACCCCGATTGGGCATACCCGGGAGGGTTCCATGGCGGTTCAGAAAGTCGGAGTGATCGGTTCCGGGCAGGTGGGCGGGACCCTCGCCGACGGATTCATCAAGCACGGGTACCAGACCATGCGCGGCTCCCGCGAGCCGGCGAAGCTCGCCGACTGGGCGAGGGGGCACGGCGACAAGGGCCGGACGGGCACACTCGCGGACACCGTGCGCGATGCCGACCTGGTGGTGCTGGCCGTCAAGGGTCTCGGCGCCGAGGACATCGTGAAGAGTCTGGGTACGGCCCTCGACGGGAGGATCGTGATCGACACCTCGAACCCGATTGCCGACGCGCCGCCGGTGAACGGCGTGCTCCAGTACTTCACGAACATCAACGAATCGCTGATGGAGCGGCTCCAGAAGCTGGCACCCAAGGCGCGGTTCGTGAAGGCGTTCTCGTGCGTGGGCCACGCGCTGATGGTGAACCCCGACCTGCCGGGCGGGCCGGCGACGATGTTCATCTGCGGCTCCGACGCCGCGGCCAAGGCGGACGTGAAGCGGATCCTCGATCAGTTCGGCTGGGCCACCGAGGACCTCGGTGCGGTCGAAGCGGCGCGGGCAATCGAGCCGCTGTGCATCCTGTGGTGCATCCCGGGATTTCTGCAGAATCGCTGGACGCATGCGCTGAAGATGGTGAATCGGTAGGACCGCGGAGGACATGTCATGCGCTGGCAGGGGGAACGCGAGAGCGACAACGTCGAGGACCGCCGCGGCATGGGGGGCGGCCGGATCGTCCTGGGTGGGGGCGCGGGGCTGGTGGTCGTCATCCTCGCGCTGCTGTTCGGCGTCGACCCGCGCGCGCTGCTGAACCAGACGCGGCTGGACACGTCGGCGCCGGTTGCGGGCAGCCAGTCCGCAAAGCCGGCGGACGACGCCGGCCGTAGGTTCGTGGCGGTGGTGCTCGCCGAGACCGAGGACGTTTGGCACCGCCAGTTCCAGGCGCTGGGCAAGGAGTACACCGAGCCCACGCTCGTGCTGTTCACGGACGGCGTCGAGTCCGCCTGCGGCCTGTCGAGCGCCGCGACCGGGCCGTTCTACTGCCCGGAGGACGACAAGGTCTATCTCGATCTCGGGTTCTTCGACCTGATGCGCGAACGGTTCCACTCGCCGGGCGAGTTCGCGGAGGCCTATGTGATCGCCCACGAGGTGGGCCATCACGTTCAGGATCTGCTCGGCATCACGGATCGCGTGTACGGGATGCGCGGCCGCGTGAGCGAAGCGGAGTACAACCAGCTGTCGGTGCGGCTCGAACTGCAGGCCGATTTCCTCGCCGGCGTGTGGGCGCACGACACCCAGCGCATGAAGCAGGTGATCGAGGCGGGCGACATCGAAGCTGCCCTGAACGCGGCGAGCGCGATCGGCGACGACAAGATCCAGATGGAGTCCCAAGGCTATGTGGTGCCCGACGCGTTCACGCACGGCACCTCCGCGCAGCGCGTGCGCTGGTTCCGCAAGGGCTACGAGACGGGCGACATCCGCCAGGGCGACACGTTCGCGGCGGCGACGCTGTAGCCGAATACAGCCCGAGATCCACTGGATGCACCATGCGCATCCTAACGAACGGCGCCCCGGATCGAGCAATCCGGGGCGCCGTCGTGTGTTCCGTTGCGAGGTCCGCCGCCTAGTTCTGCCCTTCCGCTCCCACCGCCGCTCCGCCGCCCGGACCGCCCGCGCGCGCGGGATCGGCCGAACGCTGCGCTTCCATCGCGCGCTTGATGCGGGCGCGCGATTCGAGCAGATGGGCACGCGTGTAGTCGCCAAGCGGCGCCTTGCCGGCGAGCGCCTGCGCGGCGCGGGCGTCGATGCGCGCCAGTTGCAGGCGCGCCAGCGCCCGCGCGTCATCCGGAGTGCCCGGGGCCGGCGTCACCATGATCGTGGCGAGCCGGTCCACGTACGCACGCTGCAGCTCGCGGCGGGTGCTCGGGCCTTCGAGCGCCTTCATGCCGCCCGGCGTGATGCCGCCGACCTCGCCCCACAGCGAGCGCGTGAGCTTGTCGAACAGCTCCGACATGCGGAACTGCTCGGGCCCCAGCGCCTCGGCCTGGCGCAGCCGCGCCAGCAGCGCCGGCGCCGTCAGCGCGTTCACCAGCCCGTTCTGCATGCCGAACGCCCTGTTGTTGATATCGTAGTCGAGCCGGTTGCCGCCGAACGCGTTGCCCATGCCCCAGTGCGCCCAGCGTTCCGGCGCCAGCCGGTTCAGCAGGGACGGCGGCATCTTGAACGCGTCCGCCGCGAACGCGCTGCGCGACAGGAAGTCCAGCGCCTCGCGCTGCTTCACCGCCGGCACCGGCTCGAACGGCTCGAGGTTCTGGCCCCGGTGGACGCGGTTGTTGTACTCGCCGCCCACGTACTTCACCGCGAGCCCGAGGTTGATCGCGTACTGCCCGAGCAGATCGTCGAGCGCGTTGCGCAGCGTCGTGTAGGAGCCGTCGGACCCGACGATGCGCTCCTCGAACTTGGGGCTCTTCCACAGGCTCGCGACGTACGCCGAGCGATCCTCCGCGAACTTGAGCGGATCGTTGCCCAGGTCCCAGATGTTCGTGCGCGGATCGAGCGCGTCGGCGGGATACGTGTCCTCGTCCGTCGAGTACTCGTGCCCCGGCAGCGTCGATTCGTCGGCGATCTTCCGCGCGAACACACCGTCGGCATCCACGTCCTTCGAACCGGACGGCGTGTAGCCGTAGCGGATCATCCACAAGTCGCCGTCGCCCGGGGCGCCCGCGTAGTACTCGCCCTGCTTGCCGTGACCGGTGGCGATGTTCGGCGTGGCGTAGTCCATCACCGACGATTCGAGGCCGTGCTGCTCGGTCCATTCGCGATCCTGCAGCTTGTCGTACGGCGTCGACGTGCTGGACCGGAAGTTGTGGCGCAGGCCGAGCGTGTGACCGACCTCGTGCAGCGTCACGTGACGCAGCATCTCGCCGACGTAGGCCTCGGACAGCGGCGTGCCCGCCGGCACCGTGCCGTCGACGAGCATGCCGATCTGGGCGAGCGCCGAGCCCTCGGCGATCCCCATCGGCGCGTCGCAGCGGTACTGCTGCGGGATGAACGACGGCCACTTCTGCTGCGACGGCGTGATCAGGTCCGCGATCGGGTCCGAGCTCAGGCGGCGGAACACCTGCAGGCGGCGCTGCACGATCGAGCCCTCGATCAGGATGTCCGCGTCGAGGATCTCACCCGTGCGCGGGTCCACGCGCGACGGTCCGATCGCGCCAAACGACGGCTCGGACGACACGATCCAGCGCACCGTGCTGTAGCGCACGTCCTCCGGGTCGAAGTTGGGATCGTCCGGCGCGTCCTTGACGATCAGGGCATTCTTGAAGCCAGCGGCTTCGAACGCCTTGTTCCAGCCCTCGAGTCCCTGGCGGATGAACGGGCGGTATTTCCACGGGATCGTGTTGTCGAGGTAGTAGACGATCGGTTTCACCGGCTCGGACAGCGCGGCGGTCGGATCCTTCTTCTCGAGCCGCCAGCGATTCACGTACCGGCGCCAGTAGTTGTCCTCGGTGTCGCGATCGAAGTCCTTGACGGCGGTGAGGAAGTACCCGGTGCGTTCGTCGGCGAGCCGCGGGGTCATCGGGACCTCGGGCAGCTTCGAGAACGAATAGTGCACGGTCACCGGGACGTAGCGATCGTCGGGAACGGTGTTGAGCGTGTAGTTGGTGCGATCGGTCGGCGAGTAGGTGAGCATCGCCTCGATCTCGGTGTTGTCGGGGAAGTCCTTCAGCTTGCCGAGCGCCGAGCGGTCCTTGTCGAAGCGCATCGTCTTGCCGGTGGCGCCGCGCAGCCCCTCGGCGAGATCGGTGAGGTCGCTCACCAGGAACGGCGCGAGGTCGACGAGCACGGCCTTGCTCGAATCCTGAATGCTTTCGACCTTGAGCGACGCCAGCACCGAGTTGCCGTACGACAGGTCGCGCGCGCGGGTGAACGCGCTGTCGCCGCCGGCCGTGAATCGGGTGTTCTGCTCGAGGATCAGCACGTGGTCGCCGGCGCGCTGGAACGTGAGCAGGTGGTCGCCGAGCGGCAGGCCGCCGAGCACGAAGTTCGAGCCGATGCCCTTCGCCAGGCTGAAGATCCCGAGCACGGGCTTGTCGAGCTGCTCGGGCCGCAGTTCGAGGTACAGGTTCTCGCGCTTCTTATAGAGCGTGAAGTAGCCCTTCGAGACCTCGGCGTCCTTCGTGAGCTTCTTCCAGTCGCCATACGGCTTGTCGGGGGCGCCGGCGTCACCGCCCGGAGCGCCCGACGTGGCGCCCTTTGCCGGGGCCTTCTTGTCGTCCTTCTTGTCCGCGACGGCCTGTGTCGAAACGGCAACCACCCCCAGCAGGGCGATGGCGAGCGCGCGACGCCACTCGAGACGCAACATATTCACTCTCCTTGCTACGGGACCTCGGCATGCTCCGTCGTCCGGCAACGGTCGGGACGGTGGCACCTCGAAACACGACAGGACGGCGGCAGAGGCTGTAAAGCTAGGGACCGGAGCGGTCCGTGGGCGAGGGGCCTGTGACCGGCGCGGTATTTCTCCGGACGGAAGGGTCAAATCCGCTTCGTTACAACCTTTATCGTCCTGCCGCTGTCTGACCGGGTGGATCGCTGAGGCTACAGTACCGCAGCCTCTGCGGCGCCCGAAAGAGTGAACGTTCCCGGCCGGAGGGTTTCATGAACCGAGTTCAACGCAACCCGTTCGCCGGCGCGGCGCTGCTTGCCGCCGCCGCACTGCTCGCCCCCCTGGCCGCCCGCGCCGGCGAGCATGTTCATCAACACGACAGCTACACCGGCTACGTCTCCGACGACGATCGCGACGGGTTCAGCTACGGCATCGTCGAACCGGGCGGCCATTCGTTCTCGGTGATGACCAACTTCGACGACTGGCAGCAGCTGAAGGAGTCGTTGCAGGGGTCGGCCACCCCGGTGTTCTGGTTCCGCCTGGACGGCGACGCCTACGTCGTGCGCGATCACGACTACGTCGCGCGCGCGCGCGACATCACGCGTCCCATGCGCGAGCTGGGGCAGAAGCAGGGCGAGTTGGGCCGCATTCAGGGCGAGCTGGGCCGCAATCAGGGCCGGATCGGCGCGCAGCAGGGCCGGCTGGGAGCGGAGCAGGGCGCGCTGGGTGCGCGGCTCGCGGCGATCAGCGTGCGGCTCGCGATGCGCTCGCGCAACGGCGACGATTCCGAGGACCTCGAGCGAGAGAAGGAACGCATCGAGCGCCGCATGGAGGCGCTGTCCGCGCGCCAGGAGGAACTCGCGAATCACCAGAACCCATACTCGGGCCGGCAGTCGGAACTGGGCGAGAAGCAGGCGGCGCTCGGCGAACAGCAGCGCAAGGTGTCCCGGAAGGCCGCCGCCGAGCTCCGCAGGCTCGCCGAGGACGCGATCCGTGACCGCGTGGCGGAGCGGCTGGAGTAACGGCAAATCAACAGGACGGGTGGCAGCTTGCGCCGCCACCCGTCCGTAATTTTCCGCCCCGGAGGATCCGTCCCCCGAAGCGTTACAGCAACGGCTTAGAAATCTTCGCCGCCGTAACCGCCGCCGCCGCCCGGTCCCGCCGGAGCCTTCTTCTTCTCCGGGATCTCGGTGATGATGGCCTCGGTCGTGAGCAGCATGCTCGCCACCGACGCGGCGTTCTGCAGCGCCGTACGGGCAACCTTGGTCGGGTCGATGACGCCGGCCTCGAACATGTCGACGTACTGCTCGGTGTCCACGTTGAACCCCTGGTACTTGGTGGACTTCTTCACCTGCTCCACCACCAGCGATCCCTCGAGACCCGCGTTGTCGCACAGCGTGCGCAGCGGCTGCTCGAGCGCGCGACGGATGATGTTCACTCCGACACGCTCGTCGCCTTCCAGCTCCGCCGACAGCTTCTCGAGCGCCTTCAGGCTGCGGATGTACGCCACGCCGCCACCCGGGACGATGCCCTCTTCGACGGCCGCGCGGGTCGCGTGCAGCGCGTCCTCGACGCGGGCCTTCTTCTCCTTCATCTCGGTCTCGGTCGCGGCGCCGACGTTGATCACCGCCACACCGCCCGCCAGCTTCGCGAGCCGCTCCTGCAGCTTCTCGCGATCGTAGTCGGACGTCGTGTCGTCGATCTCGCGCTTGAGCTGGCCGATGCGGCCCTGGATGTCGGCCTTCTTGCCGGCACCCTCGACAATCGTGGTGTTCTCCTTGTCCACGACAAGCCGCTTCGCGCGGCCGAGGTCCTCGACCTTGGTGTTCTCGAGCTTGATGCCGAGATCCTCGGTGATGACCTTGCCGCCGGTGAGGATCGCGATGTCCTCCATGATCGCCTTGCGGCGGTCACCGAAGCCCGGAGCCTTGACGGCGCACACCGCGAGCGTGCCGCGCAGCTTGTTCACGACCAGCGTCGCGAGCGCTTCGCCCTCGACGTCCTCGGCCACGATCAGCATCGGCTTGCCGCGCTGCGCGATCTTCTCGAGGATCGGGAGCAGGTCCTTCATGTTCGACAGCTTCTTCTCGTAGAGCAGGATGAAGGCGTCTTCCAGCACGGCCTCCATGTTTTCCTTCTCGGTCACGAAGTAGGGCGAGATGTAGCCCTTGTCGAACTGCATGCCTTCGACCACGTCCAGCGTGGTCTCGACCGACTTGGCCTCTTCAACCGTGATCGTGCCGTCCTTGCCGACCTTGTCCATCGCGTCGGCGATCATCTTGCCGATCACCGCGTCGGAGTTCGCCGAGATCGTCGCGACCTGCTCGATCTCCTTGTTCTCCTTGACCGGGCGGCTGAGCTTCTTCAGCTCCTCGACGACCGTGTTCACGGCCTTGTCGATGCCGCGCTTGATGTACATCGGCGACGAGCCGGCGGTGACGTTCTTCAGGCCCTCCTTGAAGATCGCCTCGGCCAGCACGGTCGCGGTGGTGGTGCCGTCGCCGGCGACATCCGACGTCTTGGACGCCACTTCGCGCACCATCTGCGCGCCCATGTTGCGGTACGGCTCCTCCAGCTCGATCTCCTTCGCCACCGTCACGCCGTCCTTGGTGACCGTCGGCGAGCCCCACTTCTTGTCGAGCACGACGTTGCGGCCCCGCGGGCCGAGCGTGACCTTCACAGCCTTGGCGAGCATCTCGACGCCCAGGAGAATCTCCTGGCGCGCCTGCTCGCTGAACAGCAACTGCTTCGCAGCCATGTTGCCTCCTATGTCGTGAGCGCCACGCGCGACGGCGCGGGCGCGAAAGCGTTCGAGGTTATTTCTCGGTTCCGAGCACGCCGAGCACGTCGTCTTCGCGCAGGATCGTGTACTCGGTGCCATCGATCTTGACGTCCGTGCCGCTGTACTTGCCGATCAGCACGCGATCGCCCGCCTTCACTTCCAGCGTGATCCGCTTGCCTTCGTCGGTGAGGCGGCCGGGACCGACGGCGACGACCTCGCCCTCCTGGGGCTTTTCCTTGGCGGTGTCGGGAATGATGATCCCGCCGCGAACGGTCTCCTTCTCCTCGATACGCCGGACCAAAATGCGATCCGCGAGAGGCCGGACTTTCATGACTACCTCCTGAGTGGTTGGCTCCCGTGGAGCCGTGATGATGGTGATGGGGTCTGTCGATCGCATTCGCATCGGGCGGGGGCGGACCCATGTTTCCCGCGGTCTCGGAGGCTGATCCGCACGCGACCGCGGCGGCGCCTCACCTTCGAGAATTCCTCGCCGAGCGGCGAGGGTCACGGCCGTTTTGCCCAAATGGCACTGCTTGATTGGCAATCTAATGCACATCGCGCCAGCCCGCAACGGTGGGCGGCTCGAAATGCCACAAGAGTTTGCAAAGATGTACGGCGAGGTAAGCGGTGCTCCGATGAGCACGCGTAACCTATTGAAAACACATACGTTCGTTCCTTGGGGCGGAGTTCGCTAGTTTTGCCGGAAGCCCTCCGGTGAGGACTGTGTCCCGTCCGAGAGCCGTTGGGAAGGGGGCCTGCCAGCAGCCGGGGACCGACCTGAGGGGCGGTATTCCGCCGGGGAGGCGGCGTTCTGGAACCACGACTGGCCCGCGGCGAGTCGGTGGTGACCGGAGGCTAGTTGGTAGCCGGAGGCTGGTCTTTGTTTTCGAACACTGCCGCGCGGGGCTCGCCGTCGAGATAGCCGGTGCTGACGGTGCCGAACAGCTTGATGTGGCTGCGTTCGACCGGCGTGCGGGTCAGGGTATAGACAGCGAGACTGTCGCGGCCGTCATGCAGGTAGAACAGGTACCCGCCTCCGAGCATGAACGTCTGTCCCACCACGCCGCGCACGTGCACGACCCGCCCGTCCAGCGTGCGCGCGTTGGCGCACACCGTGCGCACGGCATCGAAATGCTCCCGCGGCGAGAATGCGATGATCGCGCCGATCGCGGCGACGACCAGGCCGCCGGCCACGAACCACGCGAACCGCGGGACGATCGCCACGAAGCGGCCGAGTTGCGCCAGCGCCTTCTCGATCGCCTCGGACATCGGGCTCTGCACCGGCCGCGCGACCGGTCGCGGGCTGCGCGGCGCGAGGCCGCCGCCCGACAGGCGTCCCGAATGCAGCGGCTCTTCCTCGTCCGGGTCGACGAACTCCTGCGCGGACGCGGCGATCTCCGCATCTCCGGCGGCGCGCGTGCGGGCCATACGGAGCTGCGGGATGCTGCTGGCCGCAGCGCTCCAGGCCACCAGCGGCTTGTCCTGCGGAACGGCCGCCGCCGGCTGATCCGCGGCGGCAGGCAACGGCACTTGAACATCGATCTGCGTGACGCGCTCGACCGGGGGGGCGAATGGTTTCGCGGCCTGGATGGTTTCCCGCTTCGGTTCCGGTGCGTCCGCGCGAACGGGATCGACGGTCCGGACCTCGGAGCCCACCAATCCTTCGATCTTCCCGTCGGACGGTGGTGGTGACGGCTGGCGCAGCACGAATTTGTTTGCCGCGGGCGGCCGGCTCGCCGGCAGGCCCGCTACGTCATCCTCCATCCCCAGCAACCAGTCCGGTCGTTCCCCGGTGCCGGCAGCGTCGGCCGCGGAGTCGGTGGATTCGTGCGAGGATTCGTCGGGTGCGGGAAGCGTCATGGTCGGGCCGCCGATGGAGGAAGCGAATGGCGTATCCCCGAAGTTATCGACCCCGCCGGGACGCCCCTTGAGCATCGGAACTTCCCGCCGATTTCGGCCACCAGGAGACCCGGGCATTCGAGGGCAGCCTCCGCTCGAACTCCCTGCGGAACCGGGGTTCGCAGCCCCCCCTCGCGCTGCGGCCCTATTCGTCGCCCGGCAGCCCGTACTCCTTGATCTTCCGGTACAGCGTCCGGAGCCCGATCCCCAGCATCGCCGCCGCGCGGCGTTTGTCGTGGCCCGTGTGCAGCAGCGTCGCCGAGATCAATGCGCGCTCGGCCGCCGCCACGGTCATGCCGACCGTGATCTGCGGTGCGTCCGCGGCGCCGGCGGCCTCGCGCAGCCCGGGCGGCAGGTCCGATACATCCAGCGCCCGTGCGCCATCGGCAGCCGCCACCATGCGCTCGACGACGTTCTTGAGCTCCCGCACGTTGCCCGGCCAGTCATGCCCGGTGAGCCGCTCGAGCGCGCCGCGCGTGACGCCGGTCACGCGGCGGCGGTGCGCCCGATTGAATTCGGCGACGAACGAGTCGACCAGCGCGGGAATGTCCTCGCGGCGATCGCGCAACGCCGGCATGCGAATGCGCGCGACGCCGAGCCGCTGCAGGAGATCGGCGCGGAACTCACCCGTCGCGGCCGCGAGGTCGCGCTGGGTGGCGGCCAGCAGCCGCACGTCGACCTTCAGCGTCTCGCCGCCGCCGCCGCGCTCGAACGCCCGCTCCTGGATGACCCGCAGCAGCTTCACCTGCGCTGTGGGCGGCAGCTCGCCCACGTCGTCGAGGAACAGCGTGCCCCCCTCGGCGGCCTCGAACGCCCCCTGCCCTCCCGCCTGCGGCGTGCCGTGTTCGTGACCGAACAGCTCGTGCTCGATCACATCGGGCGCGAGCGCGCCGCAGCTCACCGCCACGAATCGCCGGTCGCGTCGCGGGCTGTGCCGGTGGATCGCCTGGGCGAGCAGGCCCTTGCCGGTCCCGGCTTCGCCTTCGATCAGGATCGTCGCGCGCGTGCTCGCGAGGATCCGCACCTGTTCCATCGCCCGCTGGATCGCGCGCGAGCGGCCGGTGAGCCGGTCGAGCGCGAGCCGCTCGTCGAGCTGGCCCTCCAGCTCGGCAGCGCGCGCCACCAGCGTCTGCTGCGCGAGGCCGCGGCGGAGCACGACGAGGAGCTTGTCCAGGTTCACCGGCCGCACCTGGAAGTCCGCGGCGCCCTGGCGCATGGCGTCGACCGCCATCTCGGCGCCGGCGGCATCGGTGATCAGCACCGCGCACAGCTCGGGACGGCGCTCGAGCGCGCGGCGCAACAGCCCCAGGCCGTCGATGCGTGGCGCCCGCAATCCGGCGACGAGGGCGTCGACGGAGCGTGCGGCGATCACGTTGTGGGCGGCGTCGTCGTCGTGCGCGGCGATCGCCTCGAACTCGTGTGCGCGCAGGAACGCGACCATGGCGCGGACGTCGTCGCCTTCGCGGTCCGCCACCAGCACCACCGGCTTCGATCGCAGCACGAACAGAACGCCCGCTCCGGCGCCGCGGAGCGCCGGGCTACGGCAGCGCGCGCACCGAACGCAGCGCGTCGAGCGCGCCTTCGGTGCTCGGGACGAGCGCGATGTCGCCGGGATTCGCGCTCACGTCCTTGTGGATCACGATGCCCGACTTGTCGATCACGAACAGCGCGCGGCCGCTGGTGGCGCGCGCGGCATCGAGCACCCCGTACGCGGTGCTGACCTCGCGCCGCCAGTCCGACAGCAGCGGGAACGACAATCCCAGCTTGCGCGCGAACGCCTCGTTCGCGTGGTGGCTGTCGACGCTGACGCCGAGGATCACGGCGTCGAGCTGGTCGAATCCCGGACGCTCCGCCTGCACGGTGGGCAGCTGATGCGTGCACACCGGCGAGAACGCGAGCGGGAAGAACACCAGCACGACGTTGTTGTGCCCGCGATAGTCGGACAGGCTGACCGGCTGGCCGCCGGGGCCTTTGAGCGTGAAGTCCGGCGCGAGCTGGCCGACTTCGACCGATGGTGTGGACACGGCGTCGCCTCCCATGGTTGCGCGGTTCAGTGGACCAGGGGGCGGGTGGCCGGCGTGGCGCCGTCCGGCGCGGCGGCGCCGGCCTTCGCCACGAAGTCGTCGAACGACACGCCGCGCTCGAGGTGCCCGTCGCCGACATACTGCAGCAGCAACAGGAACCGGTCGGCGGGAACGTACCCGGGAACGTTCACCATGTGCTCCCCGTTGGCCTTCAGGAAAATCGTGGTCGGGTATCCCGTCACCCGAAATCGCGCCGCGATCGTGCTCTCGGTATAGGGCCGGTCCTCGTAGGTGACTGGGGTCGACGCCTCGGCGTCGAGCCTCACCGTGACGAAGCGCCGCGACAGGTAGGCGCGCACGTCGTCCCGCGCGTACACGTCCTTGTCCATGCGGCGGCACCATCCGCACCAGTCGGTGTAGACGTCGACGAGCACCGGCCGGTGGGTCGCCGCGGCCGCTTTCAGCCCCGCGTCCCAGCCGACCCATTGCAACTCGCGGGAATCCCGGGCGCGCGACCGGGGTCCGGCTGCGGCCACCTGGGTCAGGAGCAGCAGTGCGGCGCACAATAGGATGGGCAGTTTCACGGGAACCTCAGGGCGGGACCGGGCGGGAACTTGGCGTTCAGCTTATCACGCCCCGAAATCGGGGCTCAACGGAGTCCCTGCAAGCTTCGCGCCGCTCGGCGCGGGCCCCGGAACGTGTTCTCCGGGCCGCGGCCGGCCCCGGCCCACCGGGCCCCCATGTTCACGAATACACGGTGTGCCGCAACGTTTCCGCCGGGCGGGCGGGATCGAACCACACCCCGCAAAGGCGTGACGTTCCGAACTGGCCGGGGTTGACGACCGGGGTGGAACCGATGCGGTCGTGGTATGACGACGACACCCGAGGCGACTCGTGAATATGGCCGCTCAGGACCACCGCCGGCTGCTGGCGTTCCACGAACGCCCGCAGTGCCCGCGAGCCCACGTGCAGGCCCGTGGAGGTCACATCGCAATGAGTGTCCCGCGGCGGCGAGTGGGACACCAGGACCGCGCCCCGCAGCGGCGTGGCCACCGCCAGCGCCTCGAGTGCGGCGGCGATCGTCGGTGTGCGGTGGCCGGGATCGAACGCGTGCGGCACCGGCGCGCCGTCCCGGCTGATCCAGCCGTCCAGCCGTCCCGGCGACTCGGCCTCGCCGTCCTCCCAGCGCTCCCAGTCCTTGAGCGCGAACGGGGTGATCGGCACCCAGGAGGATCCGGCGACGGTCACCCCCTCGTGCTCGACCACGCGTCCGTGCAGCGCCAGCCACAACGCGCCGTGCTGTTCCTCGAGGCAATCGCCGTTCGTCGCCCAGTCATCGTTACCCATCAGCAGCAGCAGCCGGGTGGCCGCGTTCGCCTCGGCCAGCCGTCGGGCGAATTCGACGAGGAATCCACGCAGGAACACCCGCTGGCGCTCGATCCCTTCGGGACCGGTGGCGTGCGGACCGAGGTCCCCGCCGATTACGATGGCACGCGGCCGGTGCGCGGCGCCGATCGCGAGCAATTGCTCGTAGAGCCAGCCCTGTCCATGCAGATCGGAAGTGAAGAACCACATGTCGAAGGAGCGCCCCGGCCGTCAAGGTGATGTGAAAAGGCACTGTAGGGAGCGGCGCGGGCCGCCGCAACCGCGCGAAAGCACTTGCTCCAGCCGGCAACGCTCCCGATACTTCAGTGTTCCGCACCCCCGCAGCCGCCGCCGAGATCGAATACCATCGAGGAACCTCATGCCGAATACGCAGCCCATGCTCCGAGTGCTCCGGTTGTTCGTGATGCTCTTGGGCATCGCCGGCGCCACCGCCGCCGCGTTCGCCGGGCCGAACCTGCTGCGCAATCCCGGCTTCGAGGAGGGCATCCCCGGCCACGCCTGGATGCCCACGTTCTGGGACACATCCCGCACCGGACTGCCGTCGGTGTTCTTCGGCCGCGACACGTTGTCGCCGCACTCCGGCCAGTTCTCGGTCAACGTCGCGAACGTCAGCACGCGCGTGCCGATGGCGTACAACTGGAGTCAGGCGGTGATCGTGAGCCCCGACGCCTGGAACAAGGACGCGGTCTTCACGATCTGGACCCGCAGCAACGGCCTCGAGGGCCGCGCCTACATCCTGCTCCAGGCCTACCGCGACACGGTCTCCAAGATGGCCATGACGTGGGGCGTCGAGCGCGATGAGGGGCTGCGGCGCCTGCACATCACCCAGATCGACGATCCGCTGGTCGATCTGGGGTGGAACCGGCTGCAGTTCACCGACACGGAAACGGGCTGGGTGAAGCGCGAAGTGCGGGTGTTCGTGCCGCCGAGCGTGAACATGCTGTTCGTGCGCGGCGGAGTGCTGGGCACCGGTCAGGTGATGTTCGACGACGCGAGCCTCACGCTCGAGACCGCGCTACCAGCGCCCGAGTTGCCGCTCCACACCAATCTGTTGAAGGATCCCGGATTCGAAGGTGACGGCACCGATTGGGAGCTGTCGCTGCCACCCTACCCGGACACGCAGGTCGAGAAGGACGAGACGGTGAAGCACGGTGGCAACGCCTCCGTGCGCATCGAAGGCCACACCGGCATGGTCGACGGGCGAGCCGGCGTATGCCAGGTGATCTGCAATCACAACATCGCCGGCAAGCGCGTGCGGATCTCGGCGTGGGTGAAGACCGACAGCCTGCACAACGCCGCGTTCCTCAAAGTCTACGCCCACGGCATGGGCGAGCCCTACTCCTATCCCGGCTGGGAACAATTCTCGGGAACGCACCCATGGACACGCACGCAGTTCGAGGTGGACATCCCGAACGACGCGTACGTGATGTGGGTGTGGTTCCTCGACACGATTCCGGCGGAGGGCCGCGCGTGGTTCGACGACATGTCGGCCGAAGTGCTGGGGCCGGCCACCGGCGTGATCGGCCCGGGGCCCAATGCGCCGGCTACTCCACCCGTCAACCTCCCGCCCGCCGGGCGGCCGGCCGCCCGAAAGTCCGGGAGCAAAGCAAAGACCTGAGGCTCGGGCGTGGCGCTGGAGCGCATCCCAACGGGTTCGCTTCCGCGCCGCGCCGCGTTCAAGGTCGAATACGTGATCGGGTCTTGACAGGCACGGGGACCGCGCCCATCCTGTTTTTGCAGCTGGGCAGAAAGTACTCCTTGGCAGGGAGCTTTCCGACCGGAACCGAGAACGCGCTCGCTGCGCGCGTTCTGTCACATTCGGGCCTTATGGCGAACTCGAGCGAGGGTTGCCGGAATCCCGACTGGGCCACGCGGGAATGGAGCTGCAATGCGCGCGATTCATCCGCCCAGGATGATGCCCTCTCGACGCGTGAGTGGGACGGATCCCCTCCCTCCTAACCACTCGAAGCGGACCGCTGCACCGGGCAGCGGTGTGTTTGGGTCGTCGATTGCATCGTGCGCAAGCTGGGCGCCGGACCTCCCCCGCGTCCGCCGATCCCCCCCTGCCGTCACCGCCCCCTGATCACAGCCAGTTGTTGCGCTTGAGGTACCACCAGGTGGCGCCCGCGGTCGCCGCGCACAGTCCCACGATGTAGATCAGCGGGTGCTTGAACTGATATTCGTGGAATTGGAAGTTCATGCCGTACCAGCTCGTGATCAGCGTGAGCGGCAGGCCGATGGTGGCGATGATCGTGAGCCGCTTGATGATCTCGTTGAGCCGGTTCGAGGTCATCGAGACGTGCAGGTCGAGCAGCGAGCTGGTCTCGTCACGGAACGAATCCAGCAGGTCGCTCACCCGCGCCATGCGATCGAACACGTCCCGCAGATAGGGCCGCATGGCGGGCGGGATCGGCACGAATTCGTCGCGGGTCAGCGCCAGCACGGTGTCGCGCTGCGGGCCGACGATGCGCCGCAGCGCCGACATGCCGCGCTTGAGCTGCAGGATCTGGCGGTTCGGCGGCAGTTGATCGACCTCGAACAGCTTCTCCTCGAGCTCGTCCAGCTCCTCCGACACGCGGTCGACGATCGGCATGTACTGGTCGACCAGCGCGTCGAGGATGAAATGCAGCACGTGCACCGGCCCGTCGCGCAGCAGCTCGGACCGGCGCGGCAGCACCTCGTGCGCGGCCTCGATCGAGCGCGGCTGGCCCTCGTGATACGTGATCAGGAAACGTTCCCCGAGCACGATGTCGATCTCCCGGAGGAACGGCTTGTCCTCGTCCCAGCGCGCCGAATGCATCACCAGGTAGATGTAGCTCCCATAGTTGTCCACCTTGGGCCGGTTGATCTGCACCATCATGTCCTCGCGGACGAGCGGGTGGATCTGGAGGATCTCGAGGACTTCGTCCGCGCAGCGGTCGGGCTCGTCGGCGAAGTCCATCCACGCGAGACCGGTGCCCGCGGCCGCCGCGCGCGCCGCTTCGACCGGGGAGCTCGCGGCGACGGTGCCGCCGTTCGTCACGAGATACGCGCGGATCACGACGCCCGCCCCGCGCCACGCGCAGCCGCGAGCCGCAGCGCCATGCGGCAGGTGGCGGCCTGGATGCGCACCGTATCGGCGCGGTCGCGCGCGTAGCCGCCGCCCAGCGTGACCACCACCGGGATGCCGCGCGCATCGCAGCCCTCGAGCACGCGCGCGTCGCGGGCCGCGAGGCCGTCGACGGTGAGCGACAGTCCGCCGAGCAGATCCTCGCGATAGGGATCGGCGCCCGCCTGATACAGCACGATGTCCGGCGCGAACTCCCACACCCGTTCCAGCGCCGGATCGAGGGCGGCGAGATACTCCGCGTCCTCGCTGCGGTCCGGCAGGCCGACGTCGAGCGTGCTGCGCTGCTTGGGCACCGGATAGTTGTTCTCCTGGTGGAGCGACAGCGTGAACACGTGATCGTCGTGGGCGAAGATGCCGGCGGTGCCGTTGCCCTGGTGGACGTCGAGGTCCACGACCGCCGCGCGCGCCACCTGCCGGTCGCGCAGCAGCACGCGGATCGCGACCGCGAGGTCGTTGATGTAGCAGAAGCCCTCGGCACGCTCCGCGAACGCGTGATGGAAGCCGCCGCCGATGTTGATCCCGAATCCGTGCTCGAGCGCCGAGCGCGCGGCCAGCGTGGTGCCGCCGGCGGCGTACCGATACGCCCGCACGATGTCGCGCGACAGCGGCAGCTCGGACGGCTGCGTGCGCGGCGTCCAGCGGAGCTGGTCGAGATCGTCGAGATACTCGGCGCCGTGCACCAGCAGCAGATCCTCGCGCGGCGGCAGCGGCGGCGGCACGATCGTGGCGGCGCCGACGTCGCCAGCCGCGACCAGCGCGTCACGGATCAGCCGGTACTTCTCGACCGGGAACACGTGCGGTCCGATGTCGCACAGGTACTCGCTGCCGTACACCACCGCCGCCGGGCTCATGGCGTGAGGGTGCCACCGCGGCGCACCCGCTCGCAATGCGGGCTCGCAATGCGGGCTCGCGGCGTGGCGCGATTCCCGGTAGTGTCGGGCCATCCATGACCGACGATCGCGCGCTGGATCCCGCCTTCCGACGGCTGCGACGCGCGCTGCTGCAGCGGCGGCTCTACCGGCTCGATCTGCGGCTGCGCGCCGAGATCGCACTGCTCGCGATCGTGGTCGCGGGCTTCGTATTCTGGCAGGAGCGCATCCCGTTCGATGCGGCGCGGCGTGCTCGCGGCCCGTGGGCGGTGGCCGGCGCGCTCGGCACACTGCTCGGGATCCTGGCGGTGGGATCGGCCGCGGTCGTCGCCGCCAGTCACCGCAGCCGCCTCCGGGCCGAGTTGCCGGGACCGGCGTGGCTCGCACTGCCGGTGCCCGCCGCGAGGCTGCTCGACCATATGGCGTGGGAGTCGCGGTTCGGCGCGCTGTGGGGCGTCGCCCTGGCGCCGGGGCTCGTGGCCGCGGCGTACGGTTTCCTGCCGCTGTGGGCGCTGCTCGCGATGTCCATGGCGTTCCTCGCGATGACCTGGCTGCTGGCCCGCGCCGCCACCGCAGTCGCGGCCTCGAGCGCGGTCCGCGCGCGTCGCGCCGGGCGTAGCGGGGACCCGGCGCTCGACCTGCTGCTCGAGGCCCGGCCGCTCGCCGCCCGCCGCCGCCTCAAGCCCGCCGGCTGGCGGCGCCTGCCGCGGTGGCTCGCGCTGTGGGCCAAGGACGCGCGGCTCACGGTGCGCCCCACGCCGGCGCGGGTGCGGCTGTTCGGCCCGCTCGTGGCCATGATCGCGTCGTGCGTGGTGTGGCTGCTGCCGCTGGAGCCACCGTTCGCGCGGCTGATCGCGTTCGGGGCAGCGCTCGTGGCCGCCGCGCTGCTGGCGGAGTTCCTGATCGCGCTCGGCGGCGCCGATCCGCCCGGACTGCTGCGCGTGCTGCCGGTCGGCGTCGGCGCGGTGTGGCTCGGGCGGGTGATGTGGGCGCTGCTCGGCGCCGCGGTGCTGGTGGCGGGACAGGCGGTGTTCGCCCGCGCGATCTCGGGCCCCGCGCAGCAGGTGCTGATGGTGTGGCTCGGCGCCGCGGCGCTCGCGATCGGCCTGCTCGGCGTCCACTACGGCATCACGCTGGGCGCGAACGCCCCCGCCGCGCAGCGGTTGCTCACGCTCACGCTGGCGATCTCGATGGCGGCGAGCCTGATGATCCCGCTCGTGGGCTGGATCGTGCTCCTCACCGCGGTGGTGCACTCCGCGCGCCGCGTGCCGCGCTGGGCGCGGATCGAGGACGAGCGATGATCGACGTGGTGGAGCTCGGCCGCCGCTACGGCGAACTCGTGGCGCTCGACGGAGTATCGTTCACCGTGCAGGGCGGCGAGGTGGTCGGGCTGCTCGGCGCCAACGGCGCCGGCAAGAGCACGCTGCTGCGGACCGCGGCGGGGCTGCAGGCCCCGGATCACGGCGGGGTGCGGATCGCGGGCGTGGACCTGTGGACCGATCCCGTGCCGGCGAAGCAACGGCTCGGCTACGCGTCCGAGGAGCCGGTGTTCTACGAGGAGCTGTCGGCCGACGAATACCTGGCGTTCGTGAGCACGCTGCGCGGCCTCGACCCCGCGGTGGCGCGCGCACGCACGCAGGACCTGGCGGAGCGGTTCGGACTCGCGCCGCGTATGCACGAGCCGGTGCGCCAGTACTCCCACGGCATGCGCAAGAAACTGTCGTTCCTCGCCGCGATCGTGCACCGTCCGGCGGCGCTGCTGTGCGACGAGGCGCTCGAGGGCTTCGACGCCGAGGCGGCGCTCGCGGCCAAGGACGAGTTGCGCACGCTGGCCGCGACCGGCTGCGCGGTGCTGTTCTCGAGCCACGTCACGGAAACCATCGAACGACTGTGCGACCGCGTGATCCTGCTGCACAAGGGCCGCGTGGCGCGGACGCTGGCGCGCGCGGACTGGGGCAGCACGAGCTCGGAGTTGTCGGCGCTGGAGAAGGCGTTTTTGGAAGTGGTGCGGGCCCCGAAAGCTGCGGACGGATCCCGGGACAAAGCGTAGACTTCGTGAGTCGAATCCCCCACGGAGCCGCGACGTTCGCGTGTGCGGGACTGAGCCCGGCGCCGGCTCGGTGTTCTGCCCTTCCCGGTCGGTCGTCGCCAACGTCACGAATGCTGGCGGAACGACGACCCTGCGTGATCGAGTAGAGTGAACACGTGTTCGGCCCGTCCCTGACTTCGTGACATTCGGCACATCGAGACGATTGACGGGCCAAGTTCCCCTGCGCGAAGGTGACGACCTCGACTCCTTCGGCTGAGGCGGAGGCATAACCCGTCATGCTGCGCAGAATCATGAGATGGGCCCGGCGTATCCCCGCTTCGACCCCGCATGACCTCGAGAACTTCGACCGCCTCGCCCCCGCGGGTGGCGAGCTCTACCGCATGTTCCAGGAACACTTGGCGGGCGACCTGCATAAGTGGCATCACTACTTCCCCATCTATGAACGGTATTTCGCGCGGTTTCGCGGCCAGTCCGTGTCGATCCTCGAGATCGGCGTGTCGCTCGGCGGCAGCGCCCGCCTGTGGCGCCGCTATTTCGGCCCGCAGGCGCGCGTCACCGGTATCGACGTGGATCCCGCGTGCGCGCGCCACGCCGGGGACGGCATCGCGATCTTCATCGGCGATCAGGCCGACCCGGAGTTCCTGGCCCGCGTGGCCCGGGAGCGCGGGCCGTTCGACATCGTGATCGACGACGGCGGCCATACCACCCGGCAGCAACTGGTGAGCTTCGAGACGCTGCTGCCCGAGGTGAAGAACGGCGGCGTCTACCTGGTGGAGGATCTCCATTCCAACCTGTGGCCAGCGTTCTTCGACAATGCGCTGGGCGTGTCTTTTCTGGATGTGGCGTCTCGGATGGCGGAGAAGCTCACCTGGTGGCACAAGGACGAGGCGTCCTACGAGCGCTACGGCAAGCCGGTCGGCGACCGAGCGGGGTCGGTGGCGGTCCCGGCGATCACGCGCTCGATCGCGTCAGTCGCGTTTTACGACAGCGTCGTGGTGTTCGAGAAGCAGGAGATCGGCGAGCCGCGCCACGAGGTTCGGTAGGTGGCTGAAACAGCCGCTATCCGAGCTTGGACGCGCCACGAATCGCGGCGAGGCGCCCGTCACCTGCGGCCGGCGCCAACCCGCGCATCGTTCAGCGCACGCCACTCGACGACGGTCACGCCGGCCAGGATCAGCGCGGCGCCCGCCCACCATGAGCCGCCGTAGCGCTCCCCCGCCGCGATTGCGAACATGATGGCGAACACCGGCTCGAGCGCGAACAACAGCCCGATCCGGCCCGCAGTCAGCGAACGCTGCGCCACGATCTGCAGAAACGGCGCGAGCGTCGCGCCCGCCACCACGAGATAGGCGAGCCGCCACGCGGTCGCCGGCGGCAAGTGGCGGAGCGCTTGGAACGGATGCGGCGCGAATGGCAGCACCGTCACCGCGACCACCAGCGCCTCGACCAGCGACAGTGCCAGCGGGTCCGCGAACCGCGCCTGCCGCGCCAGCGCCACGATCTGGAGCGCGTAGCTCAGCGCGCCCAGCAGTGTCCACAGCTCGCCGGGGCCCATGCGGAACATCCCGTGCTCGGTCAGCAGCGCCGAGCCCGCGAGCGCGAGCACGATGCCGAGCGCGAGCACCGCCGTCGGCCGCTGCCGCAGCAGCGGCCACGCGAACAGCGCCGCAAACAGCGTTCCCGTGCAGGTGAGGAACGCCGAGGTGCCGGCGCCGGTGCGCGAGAGGCCGTAGGCCTGGAACAAAAATCCGCCGGCCGCGCATAGACCGCCGGTGACGCCGCCGATCCACACGGCGCGCGTGAATCGCGGCCGCCGCCACGCGGCGATCAGCGCGAACAGCGTGGTCGCGAACGCGAAACGCAGGAACACCAGGTCCGCGGGATCGAGCGCGTGCAGGCTGTCGCGGATCACGACGAACGTCGCGCCCCACAGCACGGTCGCCGCCAGCATGGCGGCCAGGCCGGTCCATTCGCGCGCCGCGGGCGATGCGGGGCGCGGCTCCGTCATGGCGTGATTAGCCGCGCGCCCGGCGGCGCCGCCCGCCGGTCTTCTGCGCGAGCGCGAACGACAGGCTCTCGAATTCGAGCGTCATGTCGACGTTGCGCACGGTGACGTCCTTCGGCACGAACAGCTTGCGCGGCGCGAAATTGAGGATGCCGCGAATGCCGGCCTTCACGAACGCGTCCGCCACCTCCTGCGCCGCGGGCGCCGGCGTCGCGATCACGCCGATCTCGAACGCGCCGCGCGCCGCGGCGTCGGGGAGGCCGGCGATGTCGAGCACCGTGCGCGCTCCGATGCGCTTGCCGATCTGCGCGGGAGCGCGATCGAACACGGCGACGACGTCGAACCCCTGCTCCTCGAAGCCGCGATACGCGAGCAGCGCGAGCCCGATGTGCCCGGCGCCCACCACCGCCACGTTCCAGCGGCGCTCGAGCCCCAGGATCGCGCGGATCTCGGCGCGCAGGTGGGCGACGTTGTAGCCCAGCCCGCGCCGGCCGAACGAGCCGAAGTACGACAGATCCTTGCGCACCTGCGCCGAGGTCACGCCCTCGCGCTCCGCGAGCCGTTGGGACGAGATCATGCGCTTGCCCTCGGCGTCGACTTCCTCGAGCACGCGGTAGTAGTGCGAGAGGCGGCGCACGGTGGATTCGGAGATGTGGGTCATGCGTTGCGGATCCGGCGGCGGCGCCCCATGTGAATCGATTCACAACCAGGTCCGGCGCAACGGGGCGTCCCTGCCAGGGAACGCCCCGGGGCTGGCGGCTGCTTTATCCGGCCCCGTTCTCCTCGGGGATCGCTTCGCTGTCCTCGCCCACCACGCGCGTCACGCCGGCGACCGTGTCGGGCAGCAACTGGCCCTCCTCGGGCTTGAGATCGACGAGGCGCACGCCCTGCGTGTTGCGCCCGATCACCGAGATCCCCGCGACCGGCATGCGGATCATCTGGCCGGACTTGGTAATGATCATCAACTCGTCGCCGTCGACGACCTCCTTCACCGCCACGATCTGCCCGTTGCGGTCGGTCGTCTTGATCGTGATGATGCCCTTGCCGCCGCGGTGCGACACGCGGTACTCGGAGATCTCGCTGCGCTTGCCGTAACCGTGCTCGGTCACCGCGAGCAGCGTGGCCTGGCGCTTCACGCCCACCATGCTCACGACTTCGTCCTCGGCGTCGTCGAGCGTCACGGCCTTGACGCCGTACGAGGTGCGGCCCATCGCGCGCACTTCGTTCTCGTGGAACCGGATCGCGAGCCCCTTCTTCTTGGCGAGAATGATGTCCTGCGTGCCGTCGGTGATCGACGCCTCGATCAGCGCGTCACCGTCCTCGAGCAGGATCGCGTTGATGCCGGCGCGGCGCACGTTGCCGTAGGCCGACAGCAGCGTCTTCTTGATCAGCCCCTTGCGCGTGGCGCACACCAGGAAGTGCTGGTCGTCGAACGACTTCACGGCCACCACCGCCTGCATGCGTTCGTCGCGGCTCATGCCTTCGAGGTGATTGACCAGCGGCCGGCCCTTCGCCATGCGCCCGGCCTGCTCGATCTCGTGCACCTTGAGCCAGTAGCAGCGGCCCTTGTCGGTCAGGAACAGCAGATAGGCGTGCGTGTTCGCGACGAACAGGTGCTCGATGAAGTCCTCGTCCTTCGTGCGCGCCCCGATCACGCCCTTGCCGCCGCGGCGCTGCGAGCGGTACGCCGACACCTCCTGGCGCTTGATGTAGCCGGCGTGCGACACGGTGATCACCATGTCCTTCTGCTCGATGGTGTCCTCGTAGTCGATGTCGCCTTCCTCGGCCACGATCTGCGTGCGGCGCTCGTCGCCGTAGCGGTCCCGCAGGCGGCGCACCTCGGTCTGGATGATCTCGAGCATCTTCTTCGGGCTGGCGAGAATGCTGCGCAGTTGCTCGATCAGCTTGATGACCTCGAGGTACTCCTGCTCGATCTTCGTGCGCTCGAGCCCGGTGAGGCGCTGCAGGCGCATCTCGAGGATGGCGTTGGCCTGGATCTCGCTGAGCTTGAACGTCGCGATGAGTCCGGTGCGGGCCGTCTCGACGTCCTTCGCGGCCCGGATCAGCGCGATCACCTGGTCGAGGTGGTCGAGCGCGATCTTGAGGCCCTCGAGGATGTGCGCGCGGCGCTCGGCCTCGGCCAGCTCGAACTCGGTGCGGCGGCGCACCACGATCTGGCGATGCTCCACGTACTGATCGATCACGGCCCGCAGATTCAGCACCTGCGGCCGGTTCTTGACCAGGCCCAGCATGATCGCGCCGAACGTGGTCTGGAGCGGGGTGTGCACGAACAACGCGTTCAGCACGACCTTGGGATTCGCGTCCTTGCGCAGCTCGATCACCACGCGCATGCCGTCGCGGTCGGACTCGTCGCGCAGGTCGCTGATGCCGACCACGCGGCCCTCGCGCACCAGGTCCGCGATCTTCTCGAGCAGGTTCGACTTGTTGACCTGGAACGGGATCTCGGTGGCGACGAGGCTCATGCGGCCGCCGCGGCCCTCCTCGACCTGCACCTTCGCGCGCATCTTGATGAGCCCGCGGCCGGTGTTGTAGCAGTCGGTGATGCCCTGCGTGCCGTAGATGATGCCGCCGGTCGGGAAGTCCGGGCCCTTCACGATTTTCGCCAGCTCGGCGATCGTCGTCTCAGGAGCGTCGATTACCTTCACGATCGCGTCGCACACCTCGGTGAGGTTGTGCGGCGGCACCTCGGTGGCCATGCCGACCGCGATGCCCGAACTGCCGTTGATGAGCAGGTTCGGCACCACGCCGGGCAGTACGGTCGGCTCCTCGCGCGTCTCGTCGTAGTTGGCGCGGAAGTCGACGGTGTCCTTCTCCAGGTCCGCGAGCATCTCCATCGCGATCGGCGTGAGGCGCGCCTCGGTGTACCGCATGGCCGCCGGCGAGTCGCCGTCGATCGAGCCGAAATTACCCTGCCCGTCGACGAGCGGATACCGCATCACCCACGGCTGCGCCATGCGCACCAGCGTGGGATACACCACCTGCTCGCCGTGCGGGTGATAGTTGCCGGAGGTGTCGCCGGCGATCTTCGCGCACTTGCGATACGGCCGGCCGGGCGCGAGGTTCAGGTCGTTCATCGCCACCAGGATCCGGCGCTGCGACGGCTTCAAGCCGTCGCGCACGTCGGGAAGCGCGCGCGAGACGATGACCGACATCGAGTAGTCGATGTAGCTGGTCTTCATCTCGGCTTCGATGTTCGTGATGACGACGCGCGTACGATCGTTCAGTGACATGGGCTCGATTCTCGCGGTCTAGTGAGTGGCGGGGCGGGGCGTCCGCGGACCCAGCGGCGCCTTGGGCGCCCAGCTCAGGTCGACGGTCGCGCTGACGAAGTGTTTCTGTCGCGAATCCAGCAGCTCGTGATACCGCACCGCAGCGCCGAACCCGGTGGACGGGAACAACCGGTGGCTCAGGCCCGCGCCCACGCTGAGGCCGAGCGCGCTGACCGACCGCTCGATGCTGCCTTCGTGATCGTCCTGCACCCGGTAGTACCCCCAGGTGGTGCCCACCCGGCTGTGCCAGGCGTGCCACTCGCCGAGCGGCAGGTCGAGGCGCCACGCGCCGCCGAACACGTACCGGTGGGTGAGTGCCGTGGTGCCGAGATCGGTGCCGTTGTTGGGGTCGCGTAGCCGGCCGACCGTGGTGCCGAGGTCGTAGGCGAACGCCATCGGCCCGAACTCGATCGGCCCCTTGTTCCACAGGGCGGACAGTTCGGCGGCGGCGCCCGACTGCTTGGGCCCGTCCGACGACCCGCCGGTCACGCCGAACCCGAGCACGACGCGCGGATCGGCATGGACGCACGCGGCCGCCGGGCCGAGTGCCAGGGCGATGACCAGGCTGGCGAGCGGCCGGGCTCGCATCAGATGTCGAGGTTCTTCACGGCCAGCGCGTTCTCTTCGATGAACTGGCGGCGCGGTTCGACCTGCTCACCCATCAGGATCGTGAAGATCCGGTCGGCCTCGACCGCGTCGTCACTCGTGACCTTGAGCAGGGTGCGGGTTTCGGGATTCATCGTGGTGCGCCACAGCTGATCGGGATTCATCTCGCCGAGGCCCTTGTAGCGCTGGACCTGCACGTTCTTCTTGCCGAGACGCTGCATCGCGTCCTCGCGCTCGCGGTCGTTGTAGGCGTAGATCTCTTCCTTGCCGGCCTTGACCAGGAACAGCGGTGGCTGCGCGATGTAGATGTGGCCGGCGTCGACGAGCGGGTGGAGCTTGCGGAACAGCAGCGTGAGCAGCAGCGTGCGGATGTGGGCGCCGTCCACGTCGGCGTCGGCCATGATGATGATCTTGTGGTAGCGGAGCTTCGTGATGTCGAACTCGGCGTCGACGCCGCAGCCGAGCGCCATGAAGATGCTGCGGATCTCCTCGTTCGCGAGGATCTTGTCGAGCCGCGCCTTCTCGACGTTCAGGATCTTGCCGCGGATCGGCAGGATCGCCTGGAACCGCCGGTCGCGGCCCTGCTTCGCGCTGCCGCCGGCCGAATCGCCCTCGACGATGTAGATCTCGCAGTTCTCCGGCGTGTCCCAGGCGCAGTCGGCGAGCTTGCCCGGCAGCGACCCACCGTCGAGGATCGTCTTGCGCCGCGCGAGCTCGCGGGCCTTGCGCGCCGCCTCGCGTGCCCGGGCCGCGGACACCATCTTGTCGATGATCTTGCGCGCGACCGACGGGTTCTCCTCGAAGTACTCGCGCAGCCCCTCGCCGACGACGCTCTCGACCGCGCCCTTGATCTCGTTGTTGCCGAGCTTGGTCTTGGTCTGGCCCTCGAACTGCGGGTTCTGCATCTTGATCGAGATCACCGCGACGAGGCCCTCGCGGGCGTCCTCCCCCGTGATCTCGACCTTGGCGTTCTTGAGCAGGCCTTCCTTGCTCGCGTAGTTCGTGAGCGTGCGCGTGAGCGCGGAGCGGAAGCCGCCAACGTGGGTGCCGCCCTCGATGGTGTTGATGTTGTTCACGAACGACAGCAGCACCTCGCTGTAGCCGTCGTTGTACTGGAAGCACACCTCGACCGACACGTTGTCGCGCTCACGCGCGAAGAACACCGGCTTGGAATGCAGCGCCTCCTTGTTCGTGTTGAGGTACTTCACGAACTCCTGGATGCCGCCCTTGTACAGGTACTCGGTGCCCTTGTCGGCGCGCTCGTCGCGCAGATGGATCGTGAGGCCGCTGTTGAGGAACGCGATTTCGCGCAGCCGCGCGGCGATCGTGTCGTAGTGGAACTCGACCTCGTCGAAGATCGCGGGATCGGGCTTGAACCGCACCGTCGTGCCCGACCCCTTCAGCTTCTTGTCGGCCGGCGCCACCTGCATGGGCCCGGTCGGGGCGCCCTGGCGGTAGTCCTGCGTGTAGATCTTGCCGTCACGCAGCACCTCCACCGCGCACCATTCCGACAGCGCGTTCACGACCGAGACGCCGACGCCGTGGAGCCCGCCCGAGACCTTGTAGCTGTTGCTGTCGAACTTACCGCCGGCGTGGAGCGTGGTGAGCACCACCTCGAGCGCGGGCTTCTTCGTGGTGGCGTGGAGATCGACCGGGATGCCGCGCCCGTTGTCGCGGACCGTCACGCTGCCGTTCGTCTCGACGGTGACCGAGATCTCGTCGCAGTAGCCGGCGAGCGCCTCGTCCACCGAGTTGTCGACCACCTCCCAGATGAGGTGGTGCAGGCCGCGCAGCCCGGTGTCGCCGATGTACATCGCCGGACGCTTGCGGACTGCCTCCAGGCCCTCCAGCACCTGGATGCTGGTGGCGTCGTAGTGGTGGCCCTTGGGTTCGGCGGTCAACGCAATGTCTCCTTCTGGCGTGCTCACCGCAGGATCCCTCCGCGGGGGACGACGAATTTCACCTCGTGCACCAGGTCGGCGCCGAGATGTCGATTGATCTTCCGAATCAGGTCGCGCTCGAGGTAGCCGAGCTCGTGCATCCACGCCGAGCTCTCGGTTTCGACACGCAGCGTGCCGTCACGGAACCCCACGCACCGGGTGTGCCGCGCGATGCGTGCGCCCACGATGCCGGGCCATTGCTCGGCGGCCTGCCAGCCCCGGATGCCCGCCTCGAGACCGAGATCACGTACGACGCGTTCGAGAACTCGTGAGATTCCTTCCATGCTCATCCGGCCGCGTCGGCGAGCCGGAGCGGCATGATCAGGCACAGGATTTCCTCGTCCTGCTGCGGGAGCGCACCGGTCGGCTCGATCACGCCCGCGGACAGCGGGGTGTTGAGCCGGAACGTCACCTGCTCGGTGGGAATGCTTTTGAGGATCTCGAGCAAATAACCGGCGTTGTAGCCGATTTCCATCGGCTCGTCGGTGTACTCGGCGTCGATGTTATGCTCGCCGGCGCCGAGTTCGGTGGCCGACGACACGCCGAGCTTGCCAGCGCTCACGGAGAACCGAACCTGGCGGGTGACGTTATCCGCGTGCGAGGCGACGATGTCGACGGCTTCCAAGAGATCCGTCCGCGGCACCGTAAGCTGCCGGGGATTGTTCTTGGGAATCACCTGCTCGTAGTTCGGATACGGCCCCTCGAGCAGCCGGGTGATGATCTGCACCTGGTACTCCCCGACCTGCATGCTGAATCCGGCCTGATTGCGGCCGGCGGCGATGCGGATCTCGACCGGGCTCGTGGCGTCCTGCGCGGTACGGCTGACGGCGTGGATCGCGCGGGACGGCACGATCACGCCGTCCTTGTTCAGTCCTTCGAACCTACCCTTGCGCGACGCCTTGGCGAGGCGATGGCCATCGGTGGCGACGAACACCACGACTGAATCGCCGCCCTGCAGCAGCACGCCGTTGAGCTGCGGGCGGGTTTCTTCGTTGGACGTCGCGTAACTGCTGCGCTCGACCAGTCGCGCCAGCGCATCGGCCTCGAGGGTCAGCGTCGCCTCGGCCTGGAGATCGGGAATCCGTGGGAAGTCGGCCGGATCCTGGGTCGGGAACTTGGACCAGCCCTTGCCGTCGCCGTACCGGACTTCGCACTGATTCTTCTTCACCGCGAGCGTGAGCCGGCCGCGCGACATCTTGCGGACCACATCGTTGAAGTGCCGGGCCGAAACCGCCGCGCGTCCGGGGGTGGTCACCGTGCACGGCACCCGGACCGACGTGGTGACGTCGAGATCGGTGCCGGTGATGGCGAGGGTGCCGTCGGCCGCCTCGAGCAGCACGCAGCTAAGCAACGGCAGGGGACTGCGGTTGGACACCGAGCCCAGGGCGCGACCCACGGCGAACGCCAGGTCGCCCTGCTGGATGGTCAATTCCATTCGGTCACTCCCAAGCACGCTGGAAGCCGATGACTGGCCTGTAGTTCCGGGGGTCGTGGCATCGGTAGCGGGAGTCATGAGTGTTCTGTGCCGCATCATAGGGGTCACCCCCCATGGCTGCAAGCACTTTCCTCCCTTCTAAGTCATTGAATTATAATAAGAAAGAGACTAGTAACCGTAGGGGACCATGAAGATGTGGATCGGGGTCCAATCGTACTTAGAAGACATTGTGCCCCAAACGGTTACCTCCGTGCAACCGGCTGGGGACAAGCCGGGGGGTTATCCACGCCCCTCCCGACCCGGGGATGAGCGGGGATTCTGTCCCCACCCATCCACCTGTTATTCACATCTCATCCCGATGCCAGCGTTGAAATCAGACCGTTCACCTTGTCGGCAAACGTGATGTCCGTGGTCATCATGCCACCGATCTTTTCACACGCGTACATCACGGTGGTGTGATCGCGGCCACCGAAGACGCGGCCGATTTCGACGAGCGACAGGTCCGTGATCTGGCGCATGAGGTACATCGCGACCTGGCGCGGCAGCGCCACGTTGCGCGTCCGGCGCTGCCCGCACAAGGCATCCGTCTTCACGCCGAACCGTTCCGCCACCACCGTCACCACCCGCTCCGGCGTGAGCGTGTCGGGTTCGGGGTTGACGTAGTGCAGCAGCACTTCCTCGGCCAGCTCGGGGGTGACCTCGTGATGCGATAACGAGGCCACGGCGAGCAGGCGCACGAGACAGCCCTCGAGATCGCGGATGTTGTTGCGGATGCGGTCCGCGATCAGCAGCAGCACGTCGTCGGGAATCTTGAGCGAATCACCTTCGACCGCACACCGATTGCGCAGGATCGCGATCCGGGTCTCCAGATCGGGCTGCTTGATGTCGGTGACCAATCCCTGGTTGAACCTCGACGTGAGCCGCTCCTCGAGCATCGGGATGTCCTTGGGCGGCTTGTCGGCGGTCACGACGACCTGCCGGTGGGCGTCCCTGAGGGCGTTGAACGTGTAGAAGAACTCCTCCTGCGTACTCTCCTTGCCGGCCAGGAACTGGATGTCGTCGATCAGCAGCAGGTCCACGTTGCGGTACTTGTTCCGGAACGCCAGCGTCTGGGCGTGCTGGATGGCATAGATCATCTCGTTCGTGAAGCGCTCGGCCGACACGTAGCACACCCGCGCGTCGGGCCGGGCGTTGCGAACGGAGTGACCGATGGCGTGCAGCAGGTGCGTCTTGCCGAGGCCCGAACCGCCGAACACGAACAGCGGGTTGTAGACGATGCCCGGATTCTGGGCGACGGCGAGACACGCTGCATGGGTGAAGCGGTTGCTGCTGCCCACGACGAACGTCTCGAACGTGAGGCGGGGATTGAGCTGGCTCTCGACGGCAGTGGTCGATGGCGGCGCGGGGGCCGCGGAAGAGGTGGGGGTCGGCCCCGGGCCCGGCCGGGGTCGGTCGCGAGGCAGCTCGACCGGCATCGTCCGTTCGCGCGCCGACAATCGGACCTCGGGCTCAAAGCCGAGCACGTCGGTCAGGGTCTGGCGCAGCATGGACAGGTGATGTTCGTGGATCCAGTCCACGAAAAACGCGTTGGGAACCTGCAACTCGACGGTTTGGGAGCTGATCTCGAGCGGTTCGATCGGCTTGAACCAGGTGTCGAACGCCTGTGGATTGTCGAGGCGATCGCGCACGTTCTCGAGGACCTGCTGCCAGAGACGGCTCGTCTGTTCTGGGTGCGTAGGGACGGCCATTTCAACGGTCCTTGCTGAATGGGTCCTGAAAGTTTCCACACGTGCCGGCGTGAAGGGATCGCCGCGCCAGATGCGGGCTTGAACTTCGTGGCAGGGGGCATGTGGACGATCAAACCCGGTGTTATCCACAACCGGGGCAGAACCCTCAAGCGCTTGTGGCGACTGCGCTTGAAGTGCTTGTCGGAGGCCTCCTTCCACAGTGAATCCACATTGGCAGGATACAAGTCCGGGACCCGGCGAAATCTCCTGGTGAACGCAGCGTTCCCAGGCGATTCCCGGTCCGAAAGTCCTTGAAATGTTTAGGGTTTGCCGTTTGGGCCCGGAAGACCTGAAACACGGGCCGGCCGGGGGGTTCGTAGGCTAGCACCGGGTGGGGGGGAGGACAAGGTGCGAGTATGGAGTGGTGAGATTGCCCATAACAGATTGAACGACCATCGCTTGTACGGATCGACTGGAGCCCCGAATGGGCGTTCTGTGAGGGCCGAAGTCAGAACGGAAAATTGGCCCCGGCGGCGACCTTGAAATGATCCGTAAAAGCGTTGCCCGGAAGCAATTGAACTTCGAACAGGAAACGGACCGCCGGGCGGACCTCGAGTTCGGTGCCCAGGCGGATCGGAACGGACAGGTCGGTATTCGATTCGCCGAGCACGCTGCTTTTGGCGATCGAGATCAGGGCGCCCAGGTAGGGTCTGAGCACTGCGGAATCGCTCAACCGGTAGCTGCGGCTCACCACGCCCTCGGGCGCGATCGTGAGGACGCTGTACTGGTCGCTGGTCTCGACGCCGATCGCGCCGCCGACCGCCACGGTATAGGGCCGCTCCGGTGTGGCCTCCACGATCGCGGTGCGGACGTCCGTGCCCAGCCGCACGGTGGTCCGGTCGCCGGTCGACGGCGACAGCCGCGTCAGACCGAGCTGGAAGCCGAAATCGATCCCCGGGAAGAAGCTCAGCCGCAACTGGCTCGTCGCCCCGAGCAGGTGGTCGCTGGTCTCGACGTACGCGCCGAAGCTGCGACCGTTGACGGGCAGCGTCTCGGCGCCGCCGTACTGGCCGAAGATCTGAGCGGCCGCGGGATGCGCGACGACGATGAGCGCCGCGGCAAGCATGCAGGCGAGGGGGCGAATCCGGATCCGGTGCGTCACGACCTACCTCCTGGGAGTTGTCGACCGCGGGGAGTTGCGAGCCACCGTCGCAAATCGCGCCGGTCGCGGCAAGGGCAGTTGGGGCGACTGTGCCCCCGCAGTGATTCTGTCACCCCCTAACTCCGCAGTGAGAGTGTCACCCCCATGGACGACACACTCATGGGACTACGGGATGCCCGGCGGCTGGGTCTGGTCGAAGCCACACGACGAGGAGACACGACGAACCGCAAGGCGGCGCAGGCGCTGGGGCTGAGCATCCGGCAGTTCCAGCGGCTGAAGCTCCGGGTCGATGCCCGGGGCGCTGTGGGCCTGCGACACGGCAACCTGGGACGCACGTCGACGC
>JBBRLX010000034.1:0-46648 GCA_038231135.1 Candidatus Eiseniibacteriota bacterium
CGGTTCGTCGTGTCTCCTCGTCGTGCGGCTTCGACCAGACCCAGCCGCCGGGCATCCCGTAGTCCCATGAGTGTGTCGTCCATGGGGGTGACACTCTCACTGCGGAGTTAGGGGGTGACAGAATCACTGCGGGGGCACACGGTCCCGCTCGCCGTTGGCGGTCGTCAATCCTGCGTGCTAGCTTCGCCCGTTCGTCGATCGAGGCCCGCCAGGGCGCGGGCCTTAGAGGGGTTCCCGAGCTTCCACCGAGGTGACCATGTCCGCCGTCCGCACGCTCACGCTGGCCGATGTCGCGCTGCCGCGCGCCGGCATGCTGTCGAACACCGTCCTCGTCGTGGCCGCGAGCCTCGCGACGGCGGTCGCGGCCCAGATCGCGATTCCCCTGAGCCCGGTGCCGATCACCGGCCAGACGTTCGCCGTGCTGCTCGCAGGCGCGGCACTCGGGCCGCGCCGCGGTGCGCTGGCGATGCTGCTGTATCTGACCGAAGGCGCCGCCGGCCTGCCGGTGTTCGCGGGTGGCGCGTCCGGGGCCGCGAAGTTCATCGGGCCGACGGGCGGCTACCTGCTGGCGTTCCCGCTCGCCGCCGCCGTCACCGGGTGGCTCGCGGCGCGCGGCTGGGATCGCCGGTTCGGCACGATGTTCGTGGCGATGCTGCTCGGCAGTGCCGTGATCTTCGCGTGCGGGCTCGTCATGTTGTCGCGTTTCGTTCCGGCCGCCCGGTTGCCCGGCATCGGCCTGCTGCCGTTCCTGCCGGGCGACCTGATCAAGTCGGCGCTCGCGGCGCTGGCATTCCCCGCGGCATGGCGGCTCGCGCGCGGCGCGACCCGGCGCCCCTGAGCCCCGGGATGCCGTTGTCGCCGATCGGGCTACTCAGGGCTCCGCGGTGACGGTCCGCTCGATTGCCGTGGTCGGCGCCGGGATCATGGGCCGCGGGATCGCCTATGCCGCGGCGCTCGGCGGCTTCTCCACGGTGCTGCAGGACCCGAACCCCGGCGCGCTCGAACAGGGCGTGAACGAGATCTGGGCGCTGCTCGAGAAGGGCGTGGTCATGGGCAAGGTCGACGGCGAGGCCGCGGCCCGAGCGAACCGGCAGTTGAGATCGGCCCAGGCACTCGGCGATGCGGTGGGCGCGGCGGATCTCGTCATCGAGGCCGCCCCCGAGCAGATCGAGCTCAAGGTCGAGTTGTTCGCGGAACTCGACCGGCTCGCGCCGCCCGCTGCGATCCTGGCCTCCAACACCTCGTCGCTGTCGATCACCGAGATGGCGGCCGCCACGCGGCGGCCGCGGCAGGTGGTGGGCATGCACTTCTTCAACCCGGTTCATCGCATGAAGCTGCTCGAAGTGGTGCGGGCGCTCGAGACCAGCGAAGACACCCTGACCGCGGCGTGCGCGGTCGGCGAGCAACTGGGCAAGGACTGCGTCGTGGTGCGCGAATCGCCCGGATTCGTCACCAGCCGCATCAACGCGATGATCGGCAACGAGGCGTTCTACATGCTGCAGGAGGGCGTTGCGAGCGCGCGCGACATCGACAAGGCGCTCAAGCTCGGACTCAATCACCCGATGGGGCCGTTCGAGCTGGTCGACCTGGTGGGGCTCGACACCCGGCTAGCAATCCTGCGGTTCCTGCATCGCACGCTGGGCGACAAGTTTCGGCCCTGCCCGCTCATGGAGCAGTACGTGTCAGCCGGGCGGCTGGGCCGCAAGGTCGGCCGCGGGGTTTACGACTACCCGCCAGGTGGCTGAAAAAACCCGATTGCTGCGTTGGCTCGTCGCTCGTCACTGCGACGTATCTTACGATACGTCTCGCTCCTCGCTCCTCGCCGCCTTGCACTCGGGCTTTTTCAGCCACCTGGCAAGGCTGACGGCGGCCTGCTCAGGCTGACCGCCTCAGTTCCGGGTTCGCGGGCAATTGCCCGGGCTGTGGGCCTGGTGAGTTTGGCCGCACGCTGCCCAGGGCCGGATGACGATCGCTCCAGGGGATCAGTGTCGCGAAGGCGTACAGCCAGCACAGCATCGCGGGCAGCAGCAGCGCCAGCGTAAGTGCCGCGGCGCTGGTCCAGGCGAATGCGCCCGATCCCGCCCCCCATGTGACCCCCAGCCCCGCACGCCACAGCAGGCTGAGCGAGATTGCGAGAACGACGCCGACCAACCGGTTGCGACGGTCGTGGCGGATCCCTGGACGGGAGTGCGGGTCGCGGAGCAGCAACGCCAAACCCATCAGCACCAGCAGGATGCCGTTGGCGAACGCCAGCTTCAGCCAGGACGTATCGATGCCCTGGCGGGCGAGGACCACGGCCGGAACGGTGAACAGAGTTCCGAGAATGAGAGCGGCCCATGCAGGTGGACGGTACATACCGACCTCCTAAGTCACGGGGGACGTCTCGATCGGTCGTTTAGATGCGCCAGGACCGTCCACAGGTGCCCAGGAACCACCCCCAGGCCGGCTTCCCTGCGGACCTCGACATAACGTTACGCCAAAGCCATTATCCCGCGCATCACAATTCCTGCGGCGCCGGCCGTCGGACCCCTCACGATCTGCCGTTCCCGAGGGATCCAGATCCGCCGGTTGACTCAGGGACTACGCTCGAACCCACGACGGAGACCTATCTCATGACGGAAACGCTCGTCCCGGTCCGGCCGGGCAAGCTCATCATCGACGGCGCCGCGGTGGATGCCGCCTCGGGCCGCACGTTCACGACCCGCAATCCGGCCACCGAGGAGCCGGTGTGCCAGGTGGCGGAGGCCGGCCCCGAAGACGTCGACCGCGCCGTCGCCGCGGCGCGCGCCGCGCTCGACGGGCTGTGGGGCCGCATGAAGCCCTCGGATCGGCAGCGGCTGCTATGGAAGGTCGGCGACCTGATCCTCGAGAACGCCGACGAGATCGCCCGCCTCGAGACGCTCGACAACGGCAAGCCCATCTTCGAATCGCGCCAGATCGACATTCCCATGGTCGCGAACTGCTTCCACTACTTCGCGGGCTGGGCGACGAAGCTCGCGGGCGAGACGCTGCCCGTGCACCCGGCGTATCTCACGTACACGCTGCGCGAGCCGATCGGCGTCGTGGGCGCGATCATCCCGTGGAACTTCCCGATGATCATGACCGGCTGGAAGGTCGCGCCGGCGCTCGCGGCGGGGAACACGGTGGTGCTCAAGCCGGCCGAGCTGACGCCGCTGTCGGCGATCCGCATCGGCGAGCTGGCGATCGAGGCCGGGCTGCCGCCCGGCGTGTTCAACGTGCTGCCCGGCAAGGGTTCGGTGGCCGGCGAGGCGATGGTCCGGCATCCCGGCGTGGACAAGATCTCGTTCACCGGCTCGACCGAGGTGGGCAAGCACATCATGCGCACGGCCGCCGACACGATGAAGAAGCTGACGCTCGAGCTGGGCGGCAAGTCGCCGAACATCATATTCGCCGACGCCGATCTCGATGCGGCGCTGCGCGGCGCGACGTCGGGCATCTTCTACGGCAAGGGCGAGGTGTGCGCCGCCGGCTCGCGGCTGTTCGTCGAGCGCAGCGTTCACGAGGAGTTTGTCGCGAAGCTCGTGGAACGGGCGAAAAAGACCGTCCCCGCCGATCCGCTGGATCCGAAGACGCGGCTCGGGGCGCTGGTGAGCGAGGAGCAGATGAACAAGGTCCTCGGCTACGTCGAGATCGGCACCCGCGAGGGCGCGAAGCTCGTGGCGGGCGGCGCGCGGCAGCCGGTGAACGGCAAGGGCTGGTTCATGCAGGCCACGGTGCTCGACGGCGTCGAGAACCGGATGCGCGTGGCCCAGGAGGAGATCTTCGGTCCGGTGCTCGCGGTGATCCCGTTCGACGGCGTGGACGACGCGGTGAAGCAGGCCAACGACATTCCGTACGGTCTCGCCGCCGGCGTGTGGACCAGGGACGTGAAGAAGGCGCATGCGGTCGCGCGCCGTCTCCAGGCGGGCACGGTATGGGTGAACAGCTACAACTTCTACGACGCGGGCATGCCGTTCGGCGGCAACAAGCAGTCCGGATTCGGCCGGGACCTGGGGCCCGAATGCCTGCGCGAATACACTCAGTTGAAGAGCGTGTGGGTGAGCGTGGAGTAGACCCTCTCTTCGGAAAGAGCCACGGAGACCTCCCTTGTCACGAATTATGATTGAGATCTTAATTTGTGCTATCGAAGGAATGGCGCGGTGACGCGCATCCTGCTCGCGGGCGGGGCCCGCACTCCCATCGGCAATTTCGGCGGCGCGCTCGCGACGTCGAGCGCGGCCGAGCTGGGCGGCGTCGCGGCGCGCGGAGCGATCGAGCGCTCCGGCGTGCCCGGGTCCGCGATCGACGAGGTGATCGTCGGCCACGCGCGGCAGGCCGGCAACGGGCCCAACCTGGCGCGGCAGGTTGTGCGCCGCGCCGGGCTCGAGGACCGCGTGCCCGCGTACACGATCAACAAGGCGTGCGCCTCGGGGCTCCAGGCGATCGTGTCGGCGGCGCAGAGCATCCGGAACGGCGACAACGACGTGGTGCTTGCCGGGGGCACGGAGCACATGTCGAGCATTCCCTACCTCGCGACCGACATGCGCTGGGGACGCAAGCTCGGCGACGAGCCGCTCGTCGACGCGATGTTCAAGGACGGCTACCTGTGCCCGCTGTGCGACCAGCTGATGGGCGAGACCAGCGAGACGCTCGCGACGGAATACGGCATCACCCGCGAGGAGCAGGACCGCTACGCGCTCGACAGCAACCGGCGCGCGGCGCGCGCGTGGGACGAGCGGCGCTTCGAGCGCGATCTGGTGCCGGTCACGGTGGGCGAGGGCAAGCGGGCCACGACGGTGACGCGCGACGAGCACTTCCGCGCCGACGCGTCGCTCGAGGAGATGGCGAAGCTGCGACCGGTGTTCCGCAAGGACGGCTCGATCACCGCCGGCAACGCGTCCGCGATCACCGACGGCGCCGCGGCGATCCTGGTGCTCGGCGAGGGCGCGGCGAAGCGCCACAACGTCGCGCCGCAGGCGTCGATCGTGGGCTGGGCCTCGGTGGGCGTCGATCCGGCGCGCATGGGACTCGGGCCGGTGCCCGCGGTGCGCACGCTGCTCGATCGCCACGGATTCTCGCTCGACCAGATGGACGTGGTGGAGCTGAACGAGGCATTCGCGTCGCAGGTGCTGGCGTGCGACCGCGAGCTGCACTTCGACCGCGAGCGGCTGAACCCGAACGGCGGCGGCATCGCGCTGGGGCACCCCACCGGCTGCAGCGGCACGCGCATCGTCGTGTCGCTGCTGTCCGAACTCGAGCGCGTGAACGGCCGCTATGGCCTCGCCACGCTGTGCGTGAGCGGCGGCCAGGGCATGGCGCTGCTGGTGGAGCGCATGAGCTGACGCGGGGGTTTTCCACATCGCGGGGGAATGGACGCCGGAGCCGGCGTTGCCTCCGTGGTCGTGGGAGCCAGGCCTCGCGAGCAGGTGGCCAGCCGGCATCACCGTTGCCGGACCCGAATGTGGATAACGATGATTTCGCGCGGTCGCCTCGTGCATTTTGCCGCTTCACGGCTCCGGACGCCGCGCCGATATCCGGAGCATGGACGAGGACGACGACGAATTTCAGCTCCACACCGAACGCTGGTGCGTCGGGCTGCGCTGCGCGGAATCCGTGCCGCTCGATGAGCGTGAGCGCGCGCTGATCGAAGGCAGAGTCGCGGGGCTGACGCGCGCAATGTGGGTGTCCGTGGCCATCGGCGCGCTCGGTTTCGCGCTACCGCTCGGACTCGCGCAACTGCTGCCGCGGACGCTCGGCGCCCACTGGGCCGATGTCGCCGCCGGCCTGACGCTGCTCGCAACGATCATCGTGCTGCCGATGTACTTCCTTGCCCGGGCGCGCGCCCGCTGGCTCACCCGCCGCGCCCACATCGACGACCTCGGCCAGGGCGAGAAGTTGCGGTTCGAGGGCACGTACGTTTTCGGCGACGCGATCGACGACGAACAGAAGGCGCTGATGGCGTCCGGCCTGCTGGTGCCGAAGCCCGGCCACCCGCAGTCACTCGAGGTGCTGCCCGGCTCAGGCTCGGTGATCCGGCGCACGGGCACGCTGCCCCCCGAATTCATTCCGGTGCGCGTCACCGAGGTGGCCGCCGGCCCCGCCTACGCGATGCGCGTCCCGGTGCCGCGCGAGCACGCCTACATTGATGGCTCGCCCGAGGTGCGGTTCCTGCGCCGCTCGCTCAACGACCACGAGCGTGCCGAGCTCGCAGCCCACATCGACCGGCTGCGCCGCCCCGGCCCGACCGTGCTGCTGTGGGCCGTGTGGCTCACGGCGTGGGTCGTGGCCGCGAACCTGAGTCCCGAGGGTGTGCGGCACTACGTGGAGACCCGCTGGCCCCTCGTGGTGCTGCAGATCGTCGTGCTGGCGGGGATGGTGCTCGCGTACGCGCGGGCGTTGCGGCTGGCCGCAGGGCTCGCCGCGGACACCCGCACCGGCTGGGCGTTCACGCTGCTGAACGAACGCGCTCCCGATCCGGATGCCGTTTGGGATGCGGCTGGCGCGGGGGAGTCGAACACGCCAGCCACTTCTGCAAGCTTCGCGAACGCGCCTGACCACGCGGCCGACGAGGATTCAACGCAGGACTTCGAAACCGATCCCAGGCGGACGGTCGAGTTCCTGCCGCATTCGCGGGCGCTGTGGAACGAGCGCGGGCGGCCTGCGCGCTGGCGGAACCTGAGGCGCGCGGCCTGATCGCCGCTGCAAGCGCTGTGCGCGTCGCGCAGCTCGTTCGGGCGTCCGCCTGGGCCGCCTGAAGGGATAACCATTCGCAGGTAAAAGAACTGCCTCGAAAGGAATTATCGGTACAGGCTCTTGATCTGCCCCCAACTCGCGGACCTGGTGGGCGTGGATGACTGGCTGAACTTTTGAATGCGATGGTTTCCCGTATCCGCAACATAAACGTTTCCGCCCGCATCTACCGCCACGCTGACCGGGTAATCGAACTGACCATTGCCAGTGCCATATTTGCCCCACAGAGCGATGTAAGCGCCGCCGCTTGTGAACATCTGAATGCGGCTATTGCCATAATCCGCAACATAGACAATGCCGGCCGCATCTACTGCCACGCCCATGGGCGAGTTGAATTGCCCGTCGCCAGTGCCGTACGAGCCCCACTGCGTGACGTAAGTGCCGTCGCCGGTAAACTTCTGGATGCGGTGGTTGTCGGAGTCCGCCACATAGACATTGCCGCTCCCATCAACCGCAATGCCATACGGGTGCTGGAACTCACCGTTTCCGCTGCCATTGGTCCCCCACTTGCGGAGGTAGTTGCCTCCGCTGGTGAAGACCTGGACACGCTGGTTGCCTTGCTCGGCCACGAACACATCGCCATTAACATCCACAGCGACCCCGGACGGGTACTGGAACTGTCCATCCTCGGTTCCAAACGTCCCCCACTTGGCGAGATAGGTGCCGTTGCTGGAGAACTTCTGAACGGAATGGCCGCCCGAATCGGCAACGTAGACGTTGCCGTCGAAATCCACCGCCACACCATCCGGCAACTCGAATTGGTCGCCCGAGTTGCCATTCGAACCCCACTGGGTCACATAGGCGCCACTGTTGTCGAACGATTGGATACGGAAATTGAATCTATCCGTCACGTAGAGGTTTCCGCTGCCCACGGCCACGGCCCATGGATATTGAAACTGCCCGCTGGCGCTGCCATAGGTCCCCCACTGAGTGACATAGGTCGGAGCCTGTGCAACTGCGGCGGCGGGTAGCGTCGTCGCGAAGGTGAGCATGACGGAGACGATCAGGAAACGGTGATGATCCAGCTGCGAATGCATTTTGAACGTCCTCGAGCGGGCGGAGTGAGGATGGTGTGCTCCAATTATAGACTTGGATCCCGAGTGGCCCGGTAGGAAATCAGGGCCGGGCGTTCCGAAGCGTTCGAATTCGTGTCCGCCGCACCCCGAGCCCCCACGTTGTCCTTCGCACCACACGAAGAGTCGGCACTACTCGACGTCGGGGATTCTCGCGATGCTGCTCTTCGCCTGCGCACCCGGCGTCCGAACGCGGCCTCGAGCTGAGGGTCTGCGGTGCGGAGCAGATTGGGGCTTTTGACCGTCGCGTTCCGCAACGCCGCGCCGACCAGGCGGCGGGCGACGTGCTCCACGTAGATCGTGACGTCCGGAAGTTCGGGCACGCGATCAAGGTAGCGAAGATTCGGGCCGATACCCTACGCGATCTCCGCGCCCGGTCCGGCAGGCACCGCCCCGGCGTGGGATGTTGCAGGAGGCCCCATGAATTTGATGCTCATCTGCGCCACGTTGCTCGTGCTCTCGGGCTGCGCGCTCGCGTTCCTCCGTTCCCGCGAATCGGACGGCGCCGGCACGGGCCAGCTCGATCTGGCCCCCGAGGACGTCGCGCGGATGCCCGACCGCGTCGGCCTCGTCCGCGTCGACTCGACGTCCACACCGCTGCCCATGGCGATCCTGTCGATCTCCGGCGAGCTCGAATCCCAGGGGTTCGAGGACGGTGGCACGTTCGCGTTCGAAGGCCTGCCGGGAGTCCGCATGCGCCTGCTCGCGAATCCGTCGCAGTCGATGTACGCGGCGGTCTGGGAGCACCCCGCGGCCGGGCCGTGGGTCGAGTGCTGGACCCAGTATCCCGGCGGCCGGAAGTGCACGTTCACGACGCTGACGGGCGCAGGCCTCGACGGCCGCCCCGGTCACACGGTGGTGCGCATGCCGGGAGCGAGACCGCTCGAGCTCTATCTCAAGGCCTGCACCGAGCGGCCGATGGGCGTGTTCATGCCGGCGACGGCGCAGCAGGCGCAGACCGAGTTCGAGAACGGCTACATGATGTGGCGGGCGTGGCGCCGCGCCCAGGACCGCACGCGCCGCATCGAAGCCGCGTAGTCCGGCGGTCGCACCAACGCCCGGGTCCCGTCATCGCGGAGCCCGGGCGTTTCGAATTTCAGATACGGGTCCGAACGCAGCCCGATCTACGGGGCAGTCTGCACCACCAGTTTCGCTTCGCCGGAACGCGACACGAGATCGGGGTCGTACATGCCGCGCGCGGTGGCGGGCAGCGCCGTGAATCGGCCGCCGATCTCCGGGCGGATCAGGTATTCGATCGTGGTGTCGCCCGCGTCGAGGTTCTCGACGAAGAACACCGCCCGGTCGTCGCGCGATTCGGCGTGCGTGCCGTATGGCCATTCGGCACCGTCGGGCAGCAACTGCTCCACCTCGAACCCCGCGATCTGCGGGTCCTCGAGCGACAGGTAGTGCAGCGCCTTCGCCGACGTCAGCGTAAGGCGCACCAGCACCGTCTCGCCGATATGCAGCGCCTCCGCCGGGGCGAGCGTCGTGGTCAGGAACCGCGGCCGCCCGCGGCGGTCGGTGGTGCGCTCGGCGCGCAGGTATTCGCGTGTGACCGTGAGCCCGGACGCGTGCGTCGCGGGACCGGGGCTCGGCACCAGGGCGCGCGCGGACCACGACCACCAGGTCGTCAGCGCACCGTCGTGCGCGATCGTGAGCCGGTTGTCGCCGGCCTTGAGCTTGGTGCCGTCGAGCGTGACGCGCGCCGGCGGCGCGAACACGTCGGCCGGGCCGATGCGCCGCTGGAGCACATGAGCGCCGTTCCAGTCCACGCGCACGCCGCCCGTCGCGCGCATCTCGGCCGCGTGCGCTCCCACGTATTCAGCGAGCGCCTGCGCCACGGGTGCGGTCTCGCGCGTGGAGCGCCACCACGGGCCGGTGCGATGGCGCATCAGCCACTGCACGACCTCGGTGGCGCCACGCTCCTGCGGCCGCACTGCGACCAGCGCGCCCAGCGCGTAGCCGGTGTTCGACAGGTCGCCGCCCCACCATGAATCACCGGCCTCCGGATCCACGTTCCAGTGCAGGCCGCCCCCGTCATGCGCCGCGCGTTTCATGAGCGCGTCGAGCAGCGCGCCCGCCTCGGCTTTGGCGCCCAGCTCCGCATGCAGGCGGGCCGCCAGCGCCAGCCCGGCATTGCCGAGCGCGTCCGGCGCGGACCGCAGCGTGAGCGCGACTTCGTCGAGCCGCTCGCGCACCCCGGCGAACCGGTCCTTGGCCCGCGGCAGCTTCGTCAGCGCCACGAGATGCGCGCATACATACGCCTCGGCATCGGGCGTGCGCGCCTCCGCGAAGATCCGCGGCAGCGCCTGCACCGCACGGTCGAGCGCGCCGTCCGAGCCCTCGGGCGCCACGCCCGCGAGCACCGCCCGCGACACGGCGTCGATCGCGAGTGCGGTCAGGTACGGGTCCATCTCGCCTTCCTGCCACCAGCCCCAGCCACCGTCCGATTGCTGGAGGCTCGACAGATGCTCGAGGTGACGCAGCAGTTTCTGTTTCACCTCCTGACCCTGGGGCGTCACCGCGCCGTCGGGGCCGATCGCGGCGAGGAACGCGCTGGCGGCGAGGATCGCGTTCGAGGTCTGCTCTGTGCAGCCGTACTCGTACACGAGCAATTCGTTCACCGCGAGCGCCGTCGCGGCGGCCGGGGACGGGGCGAAGTCGATGGTAACCGAACTGCCCGCGCGCACCAGATCGCCCGGCAGCGGCACCGTCACCGTGGTCGTGGCGCCCTGGGCGACGCCGGCCGCGGCCGGCGTGAGCGGCACCGCGCGCGCGTGCACCGGCACCCGCACCTCGAGCGCGTCGCGGTCGGAGTTCGCGCGCGCGCGGAACGTGAACACTGCGTCCTCCGCGGTGGCGTCGCGGCCCGGCTCCGGAATCTGCACCGCCCATTCGCGGCGCGATTCGCCCTGGCGGGCGATCTGCGTGCGAGCGGTGTTGGGCCCTGTGAGTTTCGCACCCGTGGCCGCAACCGATTCCTCGACGTCGGTCAGCGCCGCGGCGCTGCGGTTCGTCACCACCGACACCAGGCTGGCCGCGTCGCCCGCGATGAAGAACCTGGGGCCGGCAAGCCGCGCCACCACGTCCTTCGTTACAGTGGTCTTCGTCACCGCCTTGCCGACACGGGTGTCGAGCGTGGCGCCGCGGCTCGTGAACCGCCACGTCGTGAGGTTGTCAGGATACCGGAACCCCACACCCCCGCGGCCCGATGCATCGGTCAGCACCGTCGGGTTCCAGTAGGCGACATCCCGGAAGTTCCTCCGTACCTCGTCACGTTCGCCCTTGTTCGCGCCGCCGTAGTAGAGCACCGGGAACGACACCACGGTCGTCACCCAGTTCGGGCGGCGGCCGTAGAACACCGCGTGCGGGTCGGGAGTGTCGTCCGGCCGCAGCGAATACAGCGCCTCGTCGACGACGCCCAGCGACACCTCGGCCGCGAGCGGCGCCCCCAAGCCGTCGGTGGTGCGGATGCTCACCATGGTCGAGTCGCCCGGCCGCGCCGTGGTGCGGTCCGGCGTCAGCTCGATCTTGAGATCGTGGCGGCCGGCCTCGATCGGCAACTCGAGCACGCGCGAATGCACCTCCATGCCGCGGCGCACGTGCAGCGCGACGAACACGTTCGGCGCCCACTCCGCGCGGATCGGCAGCGCCACCAGCCCCGAATTGCCGGTCAGGTGCACGATGCGGCGCTCGAGCAGGTCCCGGCCCTCGACGGACACCAGCACCGTGGCGTTCTTGACGTCGGTGTTCACGAGCACGCGCGCGGTGTCGCCGCTGGCGTAACGCGCGCGGTCGGCGAACGCCTCCAGCGCGGGGTAGCGGTAGGCGAAGCTGGCCACGTTCGCGTCGTAGGCCCACGCGGAGGACTCGGCGGTGATGCGGTTCCCCTTCGAATCCTCGGCACGCGCCCGCACGATGAGCCGCCCGGCCCGCGCCGGGGAGGGCGTGAGTGACAGCCGCGCGCGGCCGAGCGAGTCCGTGGTCACGACCTGCGATGCGAGCGGCCGCGACGCGGCGGTGTAGCGGCGCTCGAGTGGGTTCCACGCCTCCTGATCGAGCTCCACGGTGACCGACGCGAGCACCGGCTTGTCGGTGTGATCGCGCGTCGTCACCTCGATCGGCACCGGACGCCCGACCGGCACCACGTACGCGAGCGGCCGCACAGCCACGGTGAACAGCCCGCGCCCCATGATCGCGCTGCCGCGTCCGCTCACGACGCGGTTCGATGGGTCGACGACCTCGACCTCGAGCGTGAGCCGCCGGTCGTAGGTCACGCGCTCGGGGACGAACGACATCTCGGCGCGGCCGTCGAGGTCCGTGCGCGTCTCGCCGGTCTTGAGCACGCGGCCGTAGCCGGCCGGCGCGCCGTCACCGTCCTCCGATTCGCCCTCGTCCTCGCCGTCGCCCGAAGTGGCGCCGGCGCCGGACAGCCGGGCCTCGAACAGGTTGTAGCGCACCGCGGCGCCGAACACCGGCGCGCCGAAGAAGTACGTGGCCGCGATGCGGAACCGCACCTCGTCGCCGTTCACGTACACCGCGCGGTCCGGCGTCACCTCGACCTGGAACTCGGGTTTGCGATACTCCTGCACCGCGATCGTCGCCGTGGCGCTCGACGCGCCGACCGACGCGTGCAGCGACCAGTCGCCGAGCGCGACGTCGGCCGGCAGCGTGACCGAGCCGTCGGCCGCACCGCGCGCCGACACGTTCGCCATACCCACCGGGATCACGGCCCCGCCCGGACCCGTCAGTTCGACGCGCGCCGTAAGGGCGTCGGGCAGCGCCCAGCCGCCGGCGGGCGTGGACTTGCGCGCGAACAGCTTCCAGTTCACGACGTGGCCCGGGCGGTAGATCGGCCGGTCGGTGTAGAGGAACGCCTGGTCGCCGCCCTGGCTCGCGGCGGCGGCGATCGGCGCGTCCGCGACCGCGATCCCGCTCGTGACGCTCACCGCCACCACGCGCAGCCGGGCGCCGGGGCCGGCGTTCGCGATCAACGCGATGCCGTCGGCATCGGTGTCGACCGCGTCGCGCCGCGACTCGGCGACCGCGGTCGTCCAGCCCTTGCCGTTCTCCGACGGCGGCACCGGCTGCCGGATGACGAACACCCGGGCATCGGTCACGGGACGCCCGTCGCGCAACGTGGCCGCCGACACCCACACCTGACTCGGCGAGCGCTTCACGATCAGGCCGAGGTCGGTGACGAAGAACAGCGCGCGTCGCTCGACCGCACCCGCGCGGCCGCGCAGCAGGTACGCGCCCGGCGGCAGCGCGTGCGGCAGCGGCAGCTCCTCCTCGCGCCACGACCAGTCCGGGCCGGCGGCGGGGCTGTGCTGCCAGCGCTCGGGGCTCGTGAGCCCGCTGGTGTCGGAGCTGAGCACGTAACGGCGGAAGTCGCCGGCGGGGTTCAGCAACTCGGGCGTCGGGATGTAGTACAACGCGAGATCGATGGTGCCAGTGCGGAACGACCTCAGCCCGAGCTTGGGCACCACGTTCGGCACGAACGCCTCGCGTTCGAGCACGAACGAGAACTCGACCTCCCGCGGCGTGACCGTGAACGCCGGCACGTCGCGCGCATCGCCTTCGCGCACCGTGACCGGCGCGGCCGCGCGCGCCGGCAGGAAGCCCTCGTGGCTGGTCTCGAGGCGGTAGCGGCCGGCGATCAGGTCGCCAATCGCGTACGAGCCGTCGGCCCCGCTGGTGGCCACCTGCTCGGACGGGCCGCGTGCCGTGATCGTGATGCCGGGGACGCCGGTGCCGTCCGCGAGCCGCACGACGCCCGACAGCGACGCCGGGCGGCCGAGCTGGATGGGCGCGGTCGTGGTCTCGCCGCGCCGCACCGCGAGCCGCCGCACTTCAGTGGTGCGCAGCCCCGGAGCATCGACCACGGCCGTCCAGTAACCGGCGCCAAGACCCTCGAAGCGCGCGGCGCCCTGGGCGTCGGTGAATCGTGGCGCCGGCGGCGCCTGGAAGCCTTCCCACCACGTCGCGCCGCGCTCGCTCTGGAGCTGCACGCGGGCGTTCGCGACCGGCGCGCGCCCGTCGGTGCGCGTGGCCTTGACGAGCAGCATGCCGGCGCGGTCGAGCGGGATCACCAGCGCCGCGGTGCGCTGCGTCGCGGGAATCTGCCAGCCGCCGAGCACGTAGTCGGCGTAGCCCGCGGCGCCGACGGTCAGCGTGTAGTAGCGATCCGACGAAACATCGTCGATGCCGAACTCGCCCTGCTTGTTCGTGTGCGCGCGATGATAGCCCTGGCCGCCGTTGGTGTTCGCCAGCTCGACCTCGGCGTCCGGGATCGGCTTCTGGGAATCGGAATCGACGACGCGCCCGCTCAGCCGCGTGACGGCCGCCGTGGCGGGCGCGGGAGCGAACGTGAGACTCGCGAGCGCCACGCCCAGCGCCGGGAGCAGCAGTGCCAGGCGGGTCCGCGCCGGCCACCCCCGGCGGCACGGGCTCGTTCCATAAGATCGCGTCATTCGTCGTCCTTTGTGCGGGTAGCCCGGATTCGCGGCGGCAGCTCCGCCACGGTCGCCACGTCGAATCGCTCGAACGCCGCGTCGCGCGCGTCGGCGATCACGCCGATGCGTCGCGCCTCGCGCAACGCGTACGCCACGGTACGTGCCTCGCCCGGCAGGAACGCCACGCTGCCCGTGGAGCCGCGCACCAGCAGGCCCTCGCGGCCCGGCGCGATCGCCATGGGATCCGCGAGCGGCGTGCCCGGCCCCGCGAACGACAGCACGATGCGCAGCCCGTCCAGTTCCTCGCGGCGTACCGGCGGCCGGCGGCGGTCGGCCTGCAGCGCCAGCACGGCGAGCGCGCGCACCGTCCCGCCCAGGGTGCTTGCGAGCGGCACGTCGCTGCCCATGCACGCACGCGTCGTGCGCCCGTCGACGAGGCTCACGTACACGCCCACCGCCGCACCCGGCCACGCTGTGCCGCTGTCGGCGGCGGCCGGGATCGGGGCGGACGCCGGAGCTTCGTAGCCGTCGAAGTGCGCGAGCATCGCGGCGCGCGCCGACGCCAGCAGCGCCACCGCCGCGGGCGTGCGCACGAACGCGCGATAGGCGGCGAGCGGGTCGGCGCCGGCGCGTGCGTTCGGGGCGGCGAGCGTCGTCATCACGCTCAGCGCCACGATCGCGGCTCGCAGCGACCTCATGGCCCGGACTCCGGCCGCACGCGAGCGACCGGGTACACGTCGCGATGCACCAGCTCGCGGTCACGCTCCTCGCCGTCCACGCGGCGGATGCGGTACAGCTCGATCTCGCGCCCCGGCGCCCCGGACTCGGCGTCCGCGCTCTCGTGCACCTCGGATTCCAGCTCGTAGGTGGCGTCCGCCGGCGACTCGCCCTCGAGCCGTGCCGTGAGGGTCGATCCCAGCACCTCGATGCGCACGCGCACGCGCTGGTCCAGGTCGTTGCGCAGCGCGAGATCCTTGACGCCCCACGACACGGTCGCGTCCTGGCCGAGCGGAATGTAGTCGACGGGCGTCGAGTGCCGGTGGCGCTGCGCCACGGACAGCCCGGATAGCAGGCCCGCCACGAACAGCGTCGAGGCCACCTGGCAGATGCCGCCGCCGGTCTGGAGCTGGCGCGACTCGCGCAGGATCACGGGCGCATCCACGAAGCCGCGTTCCGACGTGCGCGGACCGACGGTGCGGTTGAACGACAGCACGTCGCCGGGGGCGAGCACCACGCCGTCGATCGCGGCGCACGCCAGCCGGATGTTGTGAGTGCGCCCCGCGCCGCTGCCGGCGAGGGTCGTTGAGAACGAGCCGAGCGTGACCGGAAACGCGTTCTCGCCGGGCGCCGCGCCGCTGGAATCCCTGACGGCTGCGCTTGGGTTCACGGCCGCGGACGCCGGTTGCGCGACGAGCCCCGCGAGGACGGCGATCGCGCACGTCACAAGGGTCACGCCGTGGGAGCGAGGCACGCGGGCCATCCGGGGCCGTCCTGGTATATGGTGAGGGGTATCGAAGCGCTTCGCTGGGTCACCATACACCAGCGCCTCGATCCCGCGTCCACTCCGGAGAACACCATGAGCAGGACTGACAGCGCCGCGATCGCCGTGTCGTATGCGGGGCTCGGGGCGATGATCGCCGGAATCTTCGGGCTGTACTTTCGCCACGCGCTGTTCGCGTCGGGGCCGTGGATCGCGGTGCAGGTCGCGGCCGCGCTGCTGATGCTGTGGGCCCGCATCACGTTCGGCGGCCGCAGCTTCCACGCCGGCGCCAATCCCACCGAGGGCGGGCTCGTGACCGCCGGTCCGTACGCATTCCTGCGCCACCCGATCTACGCGGCGATCCTGTGGTTCGCCTGGACCGGAGTGTTCATGCACCTGTCGTTCGTGAACGCCGCGCTGGGCCTGCTCCTCACCCTCGGCGCCGCGATGCGCATCGCGATGGAAGAGCGCGAGTTGCGCGCGCGCTATCCGGACTACGCCGCGTACGCATCGCGCACGCGGCGCGTCATTCCGTTCGTGCTGTGAGCGGCCGCGGGGCCAAGACGGCGCCGGTTCCGGCGCACGCTCAGCCGTCGGCCGTGAGCAGCAACTCCTCCTTGGCGGGCGAGTCATCGGTGGCCTTGTCGTCGACGTACTTCATGCGGACCGATAGTGAAATGAGGGCCACCGTCACGCCGAACAGGCACACGATCGTGGCGCCCATCGGCCAGTCCCTGAGGTACGACAGCACCGCACCCAGGATCGAGACCACGATCCCGATCGCCCATGCCCAGTAGAGTCGCGCCGGGCCCTTGCGGCCGAGCAGTGTGGCGCAGACGATCGGGACGATCAGGAACGAGAACACCGCGAGCACCCCGGACACCTTGACGGAACTCGTGACCACCAGGCCGAACGCCGCGTAGAACAGGAAGTCCCACTTCTTCACGGACAGGCCCGTCGCGCGCGCCTCCTTGGGGTGTTCCGAACACAGCGCGAGCTTCCGGTGGTTGAAGAACAGGAACGCACCCGCGATCACGTCGATGGTGACCATCACCGCGATGTCCTTCCACGTCACCCAGCCCAGCGCCTCTCCGCTCAGTGCCCCGCTCACGTGCTCCGCTCCGTGGGGCGAATTCGACAGCATCAGCAACGTCGCCGCCGTCGCCAGCGCGAACGAGATCCCGATGAACGCCTCCTGCAGCACCGAGTGTTCGCGGTCCCACAGGAAGCTGAACAGCGCGGCACCCAGCAGCGTGAAGCCGAACGACCAGTAGTACATGCTGGGATCATGCGGCTCGGCCCCCAGCAGGAAGGCCACGCTCTGGCCGAGTGCGGCGATCTGGGCCAGCGCCAGATCCACGAAGATCACTCCCCGCGCGAGCACGTGCCGGCCGAGCGCGGGCAGGATCAACACGAGCAGCAGGCATGCCAGCAGCGGCAGCGCCATGACTCCGAAGAAGTTCATTTCTGCCCCTCCGACTTGCCGGACAGCGCTCCGGCCATCGACGACACCATCACGTCGAACTTGGAGAACACGTCATCGGTGTGCGGCAGGCCCCCGGACTCGAGCGCAATCTCCACCGCCACTCCGCCGGCGCGCTTTGCGACCTGCTGGCTGGCGTCGGGGTTGTAGTACGGCTGGTACTCCACCACCTTGACGCCGGCCTTCTTCATCGCCTGAGCGAGATCGTCGATGTGGTGGGGCGTGGGAGGGATGCCCGGCTTGGGCTCCACCGTGCCGAACAACTTCAGTCCGAACCGGTCGGCGAAATAGATGAAGTTCTTGTGATAGGCGACGATCGACGCCCCTTTGTACGGCTCGAGCTGCTTTTCCCATTTCGCCAGCGAGGCTTCCATCCTCTCGTCGAACGCCCTGGCATTCGCGGCATAGTCCGCCGCGTTCGCGGCATCGAGGTCCGAGAACACCCGGGCAAGATGGTCGGCCACGACCTCGAGCGCCTTGGGATCGGCGTAATAGTGCGGATTGCCGAGCGGATGCACGTCACCCTCGGCACGGCTCACCGTGCCGGACGGTTTTTCGAGCACGGTCACGCCTTCCGAGGCGTCCACGAACCCCTTCGCGCCGGGCTGGATCCTGGGATTGCGGCTGCCCGGCAGGACCAGCGGCAGCCAGCCGGTGTCGAGTTCGAGTCCCGTGGAGATGAACACGTCCGCGTGCTGGATTGCCTTCATCAGGCTGGGCTTGGCCGGAACGAAATGCGGGTCCTCGAAACCCCTGCACAGGCTCTGGGCCGTCACGTGCTTCCCGCCGACGAACTGGGCGACGGAGGCGAGATCGGTCAGCGACGTCGCGACCTTCAGATCCGCGAACGCGGGCGCCGCCAGCAGGCCAGCCACCAATACCAACATGTATCGAATCAGCAACTTCATGGAATCCTCCGAAGTTTGAACCTTCATGAACGGTGCCGCGGTGGTTCGAACCGGCGCGATCTCAGTACGCATGAGCCGGGTGGTATCCGATGGTGTAGCTCAGTTGAAGCGCGAGACGGTCGTCGGTCGGGTGGACGCCGGCGTCGGCCTTCGCGTGGCTGTACTCGAGCCTCACGAACGAGAACTCCGAGGGCGTCCACGCGAGGTTCACGGAACCCCGGGTCACCTTGCCGGCAATCGGATCGCCCGTGTCGTCGACCATGAAGTCCGTGAAGCTGTTGCGGGCCTGCTCGCCACGAACGCCCATCCACCAGATCTGCGACAGCCGATACTGGAACGACGCGTAGCCACCGTCCTGCTCCCGCTGATAGGTCCCGCCCGCGGTCGAGCCCTTCTGGAGGTATTCGCTCTGCAGGATCCACCCGCGGCTGTTCGAGGCTCTCGCCGGCACGTTGCGGATCGTCACGTCGGCGCCATACGCGTCGTGGCGGTTGCCGTCCTCACCACGTCCCTGCAGGATGGACTGGCCGATTTCCAGCGTCGTCGCGTCGTTCAGGTCGAACTGATTCTTCCAATGGCCCAGGTAAGGGACGTTGTCGTGCCGGTTGGAGCCGAGATCCAGCGGATGATCCCCATCGACGCGGGTTGCCTGATAGGCACCTCCCGTCACCTCGGAGAACCACGGCAACGGAGTGAGCCACGCGGCCTCCACGCCGGCGTCCTTGAAACCCTCCTCGCCGATGGTGTTGGCCATGACGATCGGAGCCTGGATGAACGGAAACGCGTGTGTATGGAGCAGGCCGTGCTTGCCGAACGTGCCGCGGATCTTCCCCAGCTTGAGCTGAATGCCGGGGATGCTGGTGCTGCGGACCCAGGCCTCCTCCGGGTCCACCGACCCGTCGCTCAGGAACACGATGTTGCTCGTGAACGTCCAGTACGGATCCACGACGGAGATCAGGCTGATCTCCGCATCGTCGAATCGCAGCCCATAGGGCTGATTCAGATTGTGGGCGGCCAGTCCGGAAAACAGCGCGTTCATCCCGATGGCCGGGTTTGCCAGGTTCGAGATCAACGATGATGTCTGAGCGATCGCAAATGACGGCGCGCACAGCAGCGCGGCGGACAGGCATGCAAGCGTGAGGAGTCTCATGCGCATTGGATAACAGCCTCCGGGCCTTGACGGGATGCGGTCTCCCGAACGGCCATGGTCCTATGGTTCGGAGCACCCCGGATGATGCAGGCGCACAGGGAACGGCTCGTGCATCGCGATCTCGCGATGTGGAACCGTCAGGGAACCAACCCGCGCGGGGCGCGGGGAATCCTAGGAGATAGGAGGGGCCCGGCTGGGCGCGATGCCCGGAGCGATGCCCGTGGAGACCGCCGAGATCCGCTCGATCACGCGGACCGTCACCGGTCGCGGCGCGGATACGGTGGTGGAGGAGATGCTCACCGTCGCGGGCGCGTGGCCCGCGGTGCACACGGCGCAGGGACGCGAGTCCGACGGGTCGTGGTGATGAACTCCCACGATCCACATCGTGCAGGTCAGCAGCAGCGCGGAGAACAGCGCGATGCCGGAGACGCAGCGTTTCAGGCCCATGCGAGCATCCTTCATGTGAGCGAACTCCAGTCTTCAGGAGGCGTAACCAGCATCGGCGGGGTATGGACGGCAGTCAAGCCCGACGTCGCGAGCGCGGGTCATGCCAATGCAAGAAAACGACCGGTGCGGCGCCAGGCCGGCCCGGCGGGGATGGCCGATGAGGGTCAGCAGAGCCTGGCCGCGCAATTCGCCCGGCGCGCGGCGCCTCGACTATGCTCGCCCCGGCACATCCGAAAGGCCGCACCGACCCTGGAGAGAGCGCCAATGCCCGCCAACCTCGTGCTCACGGACGTCCACGACGGCGTCGCGACGCTCACGCTCGACAACCCGACCCGCCTCAACGCGTTCACCGGCGACATGCGCGCCGCGATGAGCCGGGCGCTGGACGATGTCGCGGCTGACCCCGATGTGCGCGTGCTCGTGATCACCGGCGCCGGCCGCGCGTTCTGCGCCGGCGGCGACGTGAAGCACATGGCCGGGCTGAAGGAGCGCAACGCCGGATTCGAGGATATGGCGCCGCTGCTCGAGGCCGGCCGCGCCGTGGTGACGCGCATCGATGCGCTGCCGTTTCCCACGGTGGCCGCCGTCAACGGTCCGGCCGCGGGCGCCGGCGTGAACCTGGCGCTCGCGTGCGACCTGCGCATCGCGTCGGACCAGGCCAGCTTCGGCGAGACGTTCGCGCGCGTCGGCCTGCACATCGACTGGGGCGGTTCGTATTTCCTGCCGCGCGCGGTCGGCCTCGCGAAGGCGCTCGAGCTATGCTGGCTCGCGGACGTGATCGACGCGGCGGAGGCGCTGCGCATCGGGCTCGTGAACCGCGTGGTGCCGCACGCGGAGTTCGCCGCCGCGGTGACGGCGCTGGCGGGACGGCTCGCCGCGGCGCCGCGGGCGAGCGTCGAGCTGACGAAGCGCACGCTGCGCGCCGGGTGGCAAGCCACGCTGCCCGCCGCGATCGATGCCGAGTTCGAGGCGCAGGCCGCGTGCTGGGATTCGCCCGACTCGGCCGAGGGGATCCGCGCGTTCGTCGAGAAGCGCGCGGCCGTGTTCGGAGCCCGCGCTGCGACGAGGGCGCCCGTGCGCGCGGGGACGTTCGAGTGATCGCGAACGAGCGACGCGCGGCGGCCGGATGCCCCGGCGACGCTCGACGGCCGGCGTTCGGGCGCCTTGCCGTGGCGAGCGTGGTGATCGCGGTCGTCGCAGGCGCTTCGTTTGGATACGCGCGGGCGGCCGGCCCGCGGCTCGCGTCGTCGCCTGGTTTCCAGCATGCATCGCCCCGACGCCTCGCGCCGCGGCCGGCTCCCCGGATCGCGCAGTCGCCCGGCCGGCTGATCGACGCGTACCTGCCCACGGCCCATCTGCGCGAGTTCCACACCGAGCGCATCCACGCCTCGCCAGGCCGGGTGTTCGCCGCGGTGCACGCGGTGTCGCCTTCGGAAGTGCGCGGCCTGGTGCCGCTGATGTGGATGAATGCGCCCAGCTTCGATCTGTCGGGGCGCTCGCAGGCGCAGATGCGGCGCCCGCTGCTCGAGGTCATGGCGCGCGACAACTTCGTGGTGCTCGGCGAATGGCCGGCCGACGAGTTGGTGGTCGGCACGATCGGCCAGTTCTGGGGCCACCGCTCCGTCAGGTTCCGCGACGGCGGCCAGTTCCGGTCGTTCCGCGACCCGCGCTACGCCAAGGTCGCGATGAACGTGCACGTCCGCAACGACGGCGACGGCTGGTCGAGCGTCACCACCGAGACGCGCGTCGCGGTGGCCGACCCCGAGGCGCGGCGGAAGTTCGACGACTACTGGCGGTGGATCCAGCCGACGGGCACGCTGATTCGCGCGCAATGGATCGACGCCGTGCGCCGCCGCGCGGAGCGGCCATGACGGCGGACGCCGCTGGATCCAAGCCGGCGGACGCCGCTGCCGCAAAATCGGCGGCAGTCACTGGATCCAAGTCGGACGCCCCGCCCGGGTGAAATACACCGGAGAGCTGGCCGCGCTGGGTACGGCGACGTTCTTCGCCATCGGCACCAACCTGTTCACCGGCGCCGCGCGGCGGATGGGCAGCGTGGTGCTCAACCGGCTGCGCACCGCGATCGGGCTCGTCCTGCTGTCGACGACGCTGTGGCTGGTGCACGGAGCCCCATGGCCGGTGTGGGCGACGCCGGCGCAGGTCACGCTGCTTGCGCTCAGCGGGCTCGTCGGGTTCGCGTTCGGCGACGGGTGGGGTTTTCGCTCCATGGTGGTCCTCGGCGCCGGCCGTGCCGCGCTGCTGTCGTCGACCGCGCCGCTGTTCACGGTGGCGATCGCGTGGCCGGTGCTGGGCGAGCGCCCGGGGCCGCTCACGCTGCTCGGCATGGCGCTGACGCTCGGCGGCATCGCGATCGTGCTGAGCCAGCGCGATCGCGTGTCGGGGGCGGACGCGCCGGCGCCGCCGAATCCGCCGGATCCGGCCCTCGCGGCTGCGCCCGCGCGCGTGGGTCACGGAGAAGGCTCCGTGATCATGGGGATCGTGGCCGGGTTGCTTGCGGGTCTCGGTCAGGCCGGGGGCTCGGTGCTGTCGAAGCTCGCGCTGCGCACCGGCATCGACGCGCTGTCGGCCACGGTGATCCGGCTGGGCGCGGCAGTCATCGCGATCTGGGGAATGGCGTTCCTGGCGCGCGACGTGCGGCGCTCGCTCGCGCCGCTCGCGGACCGCCGCACCACGGCATTGATCACCGGTGGCTCGGCCTGCGGTCCGCTGCTTGGCGTGACGTTGTCGCTGGTCTCGCTGCAGTACATCCCCGCGGGCGTGGCGGCATCGATCACCGCGTTCTATCCGGTGCTCGCGATCCTGATCGCGAGCCGGTTCCACGGCGAGCGGCTCACCCCCGCGATCCTGCTGGGCACGCTGATCGCGGTGGCGGGGGTGGTGGTGCTGTTCCTCAGGTGATCGGCGGCGACGTGGCTGCCATCCCTCGGCGCCGGCCCGCGCGGGGTTGCCGTCGCGGCCTCGCCATGGCTACAACGTCGTGATCAATTGCTTCAGGCGCTTCATCGCCTCGGTGTCGATGCAGTAACAGACGCGCGGCGGGTCGATGTCGCCCCGGATCAGCCCCGCGTCCCTCAGTACCTTGAGGTGCTGGGACACCGTGGCCTGCGCCAGCGGCATGCGCTCCACGATGCTGCCGCACACACACTGGCCGTGTTCCAGCAGGATCCGCAGAATCGCAATCCGGGCCGGGTGGCCCAGCGCCTTCGCAAACGCCGCCAGTTCCAGGTCTTGAGTCCCCGTGATCGCCGGAATCGGCGTGGCCCACGGTATCGGGGTCGGGCGCATCGGGCTGAATTTCACGAGTTCTCCGGGTTGGCGATCCATCGTTAATCGTAAATATACGATGAAAAGATTGTGGTGTCGATGCCATTTTTTTCGCCGCCGGGTATCGCTGCGCCCCGAATTCACCGATACTGCAGGTGTCACGAGACGAGTGGCCCGGCCCGGGCAACGATGCCCGGCGCGCCCCGTCCATGCAGATTTGGAGAATCACGAATGCCGTTCAATCAACTGGGACTTCATCCCCTCATCCTCAAGGGCGTGCGCGCCGTCGGATATTCCGAGCCCACACCCATTCAGCGTCGCGCCATCCCGGTCGTACTCGAAGGCCGCGACCTGATCGGTGCCGCGCAGACCGGCACCGGCAAGACCGCCGCGTTCATCCTGCCGATCCTGTCGAACCTGGTCGACGGGCCGCACCGCCTGCGCTGTCTGGTGCTGACGCCCACGCGCGAGCTCGCCGCGCAGGTCGCCGCGAACGGCGAGGCCTACGCCCGCTACGCGCGGCTCAAGGTCGCCGCGGTGTTCGGCGGCGTCCCGATCGGCCCGCAGGAGCGGATGCTGCGCCACGAGGGCGTCGACGTGCTGGTCGCGACCCCCGGCCGGCTGCTCGATCTCAACTCCCGGCAGTCGGTGAGCCTCGACGATGTCGAGGTGCTGGTGCTCGACGAGGCCGACCGCATGGTCGACATGGGATTCGCGCCCGACATGAAGCGCATCCTGCGGCTGCTGCCCACCAAGCGGCAGACGCTGCTGTTCTCGGCGACGATGCCGAAGGAGCTCAACGATGTCGCGCGGGACGCCATGGACGATCCGGTGCGCGTGGACCTCGCGCCGCCGTCACGTCCGGCCGCGGGCATCACGCAGGCCATCTACCCGGTGCCGCGCGCGCTCAAGATCGATCTGCTCGACGAGCTGCTGAGCAGCATCGACATCAGCTGCGTGCTGGTGTTCACCCGCACCAAGCGCGGCGCCGACCGCGTGTCGCGCCAGCTCGTCAAGCGCGGGCATCCCACTGCAGCGCTGCACGGCGATCGCTCGCAGGGTCAGCGCGAGCGGGCGCTGCTCGACCTCAAGCGCGGCCGGGTGAAGATCCTGGTTGCCACCGACATCGCGTCGCGCGGCATCGATGTGCGCGGCATCTCGCACGTGATCAACTTCGACGTGCCGCACACGCCCGACGACTACATCCATCGCATCGGACGCACCGGGCGTGTGGATGCGGTGGGCGACGCGTTCACGCTCATGAGTCCCGAGGAAAAGCCGGACATTGCCGCGATCGAGCGCGCGCTCGGCCGCGCCCTGCCGCGCGTGACGCTGCCCGATTTCAACTACCAGATGCGTCCGTCCGAGCTGGGGCACGCCGTGCAGGGCGAAGCTCCGGAGCGGCATCGCCAGTCCCGCGGCAACGGTCGCAGCGAGCCGCGCGGACGGCACGGAGCGCCGGCGGGCGGCGAGAGCCACGCCGCGCGCGGTGGCGAGTCGCGGCCCCGCACGGGAGCGGCCGTGGCCGAGCGCCGGCCGCAGGGCCCCGGCATCCCGGGTGCGGAGTCGACGGCGCACGGTCGCGGACCGCGCCGGGCGCAGCCGACGGATCGCCGCGGACGGGGGCGCTGGTAGCGGCGGCTCGCCTCGCGACACCACACGGGGGCCGCTGGTAACGGCGGCCCGCCTCGCGATCACCGCATGCGTGCGGTGATCGCGATCAGCGACTCGTGCAGGTGGTTGCGCCAGTAGCCCCAGCCGTGGCCGCCCGGAAATTCGTGATACGTGTGCGGGACGGCGAGCGCCGTCAGCCTGCGGTCCAGTTCACGATTGCTGCCGAGATCCCCGTCGCCAGTTCCGCAATCGAAGTAGATCGGCATTCCGGCGAGGTGCGGTACGAGCTCCTCCAGCCGGTCGAGCGGCGAATTCTCCTTCATGATGTGATCGTCCTTGCCGAGCACGCGGGCGTTCGTGGCGTCGCGATGCACGCGGAAGTAGCCGCTGTGCGAGCCCGCGGCGCCGAACACGTCGGGGTGCTGGAACGCGAGGTTGATCGCGGCGTAGCCGCCGTCCGACAGCCCCATGATCGCGCGCATCGCGGGCTCCGGGCGGGTGCGGTACATGCTGTCCACCCACGCCGGCAACTCGCGCACGATGAAGTCCGCGACGCGCATCCGGCCGTTCGCGGAATTCAGGTACAGCGAGCGCCCCAGCATCCCGTTGCCGGCGCCGTCCGGCATCACCGCGATGACCTCGGGGATCCGCTTCGACGCGATCAGCGAATCGAGCGTGCGGTCCGCGCGGCCCGAGCCGGGCCAGTTGCCTTCGCTGCCGGGCCAGCCGTGCAGCATGTAGACCACAGGATAGCGACGGTTGCCGCTGCCGTAGGACGGGGGCAGGTAGACCCGCACGGCGCGCGTGCGATCGTGGAGCGTGACCGAATCGATGTGCACGCGCACCACCCGGCCGCGCTCCCCGGCGGATGCGGGGTGCGCGGTCGTGGTGATGGTCAGCGTCAGCAGGAGCCAGCCCGTGAGACGGAGGATGCGCATCGTCTGCATGTTGACATAGGATGCCGGTACCTACCCAGCCGCGCCGGAAATCTGTTCGGCCGCGCCGGCTCGCGGGGACCGAACGAGTGGGGGAGAGTTCCATGCACCGGGTCGTGAATCGAGCAGCAGGCATCGCCTGGATCGTCGTCGCGTCGGGCGCCACGATGGTGTCATGCCATGGCGGGAACTCCCGCGCCCACGGCACGCTGTATCAGCGCCTCGGAGGCGGGCCGGCGATTCACGCGATCATGGACGAGTTCCTCGACATCGTCGCGGCCGACCCCCGGATCAACAAGTTCTTCGTCGACGCCGACCTGTCGGCGGTGCGGAACGGGCTGGTGAACCTCGTCGGCCAGGCGACCGGCGGTCCCGAGCACTACACCGGCAGGGACATGAAGACCGTTCATTCCGGGATGGGCATCGCCGGACCGGACTTCGACGCGCTGATCGAGGATCTCGGCAAGTCGCTCGATGCCCACAATGTGGGCAAGCGTGACAAGGCCGAGCTGACGGCGCTGCTCCAGGGCATGAAGGGCGACATCGTCGAGAAATAGCCCGGCCGTTGACGCTCCTGAATCGGCCCCCCTATAATGCAACCCCTGAATTCGACTGCGCCCTTCGCGGCCGGCGTGCGTGTCACTCCGGCTCTGTGCACCGCGCTCCGGGCCCCTGACCACCCACTCCGGACGGAGACCTATCAGGATGGAAGCCACCAAGACGAAGCTCGTCGAATATTCCGTGAAGAACGGCGTCGCGTGGATCGAACTGACCGATCCGCCGGCGAACACCTACACCTACGAAATGATGCGCGATCTCGACGAAGCCATCCTCAAGGCGCGTTTCGACGAGACGGTGCACGTGCTGGTGCTGCGCGGCGCGGGCGAGAAGTTCTTCTGCGCGGGCGCGAACATCAACATGCTCAAGACCGTGAATCCCACGTTCAAGTACTACTTCTGCCTGCACGCCAACGAGACGCTGAACCGGCTGGAGCAGACCCCCAAGCTGGTGATCGCGGCGCTCAACGGCCACACCGTGGGAGGCGGCCTCGAGATCGCGATGGCGGCCGACATCCGGATCGCGCGCAAGGGCGCGGGCAAGGTCGGCCTGCCCGAGGTGACGCTCGGCGTGCTGCCCGGCACCGGCGGCACGCAGCGGCTGGCGCGGCTGGTGAACAAGAGCACCGCGATCGAGCTGATGGTCACCGGCGACACCTTCGACTTCGACCGGGCGCAGGCGCTCGGTGTCGTGAACCAGGTGTGGGAGACGGCGTCGAGCGACGAGTTCATCGAGAAGATCCAGAAGTACGCCGAGCAGTTCTGCCCGCCGAACCGCGCCGCCAAGGCCGTCGGCCGCATCAAGCGGTCGGTGCAGAGCGGCGTCGAGATCCCGTTCGAGTCCGCGCTCGCCATCGAGCGCGAGTTGCAGCAGCAGTTGTTCCAGAGCGACGACGCGAAGGAAGGCCTGAGCGCCTATATCGAAAAGCGCAAGCCGAACTTCAGCGGCAAGTAGCGGCCGGCAGCGTCCGCGGGTCGTCCCCCAAGGCCGCACGCGGCACCCGACGCCCCGCCGGACGCACACCGGCGGGGCGTTCGCGGTCCCGCGCCGTTCCCGATAGCATGAAAACCGTGCTCCGACCCCATGTCTGGATCCTGCTCGCGGCCGCGTTCGTCACCACGGCGGCCGCTCCCGCCGTGCGCCGGCCCGGTCCGCCGCGGCGTCCCGCGGTGCGCACGGCCGCCCCACTCGACACCGCCGGGCGCCGCCGCATCGGGACCGTCCGGAGCGCGTTCACGGACGCGCTCGCGCTCGAGCAGCGCGGCGATCTCAAGGACGCGATCATGGCCTATCGGGCGGTGGTCGCCGCCGACTCGACCTATCCCGAGGCGCACTACCGCATGGGGCGCCTGCTCGTGTCCCTCGACCGGCTGCCGGACGCGATCAAGGCGTTTCGCGCCGAGCTCAAGTTCCATCGCGACCACGTCGCCGCCCAGCGCGAACTGGGGCTCGCGCTCGCGCGCACCGGCGAGACCACGCAGGCGCTCGCCGCGCTCGAGCAACTGACCCGCATCAATCCCACCGACGACCAGTCGTGGCAGGCGCTCGGCTTCGCGCGTTCGGTCGCGGGTCATCCGGCGGAGGCGGAGGCGGCGCTGCGCCGCGCGATCGAATACCCGCCGGATCGCGCGAGCGAGCATCGCGACCTCGGCGTGCTGCTGGCGTCGATGGGCCGCGAGAACGACGCGCGCGAGGAATATCGCGCGGCGCTCGCGCTCGACGAGGCGGACCCGGCGACCTGGGCGAACCTGGGCAATCTCGAGTCGCGCTCCGGGCACTGGCAGGCGGCGCTCGACGCCTACCGCACGGCGGAGGCGCGCGATTCGTCGTATGCGCTGGCACTCCAGGGCCAGCTCGTGGCGCTCGACGCGCTAGGTCGCGGCGCCGACGCCGCGGCGACCGCCGAGCGCTGGCTCGCCACCCGGCCCGACGATCATCGTGCGCGGCTCGACGCGGCGAGCCGCTACCACCAACTCGGGCGCGACGACGTGGCGCTCCGTCTGGCGCGCGATGGCGTGAAGCGCCAGCCCATGTCCGGGGATGCCCGCGTGGTGCTCAGCTCGGTGCTGGACGCGACCGGGCGGCCGCGGGAGGCACTGCGCGAATTGCGGATCGCCGGGCGGGCGTTCCACGATCCGATCAATCGCGGTCACGTGGTGAGCATGATCAATGCGACGATGGCGGCCCTGCCGGAGTCGGTCCGGGTGCTGGCGCGTGCCGATTCCGTTGCGCTCACACGACGGGCGCCCGCGCGGCGCTGAGGCGCGGCGGAATCGTCTGCCGTGCTCCTGGGCCCGATGCCCGCTCGTCGCCGTGTCCGCAACCGGCGGGACGGGACGGCTCCAACCGGCGCATGGTCGTTGTGAGCCGGGCGGCGCTCCGTTACATTGATTGATCCGGCGGGCCCGCTCAGGGCTCCCGTCGTTCCATCACCATCGAGCATCCTGATGAGCGCCCCGAATCCCGAGCCCGAACACACGCTGCTGCTGGCCGCCCCGCGCGGATTCTGCGCCGGCGTCGACCGCGCCATCGACATCGTCGATCTGGCGCTGCAGGTGTACGGCGCTCCGATCTACGTGCGCCACGAGATCGTGCACAACCGGCACGTGGTGCAGGACCTGCGCGACAAGGGCGCGATCTTCGTCGACGAGCTGTCCGGCGTGCCGGCGGGCGCGGTGGTGATCTTCTCGGCGCACGGCGTGTCGCCGGCGGTGCGGCGCGAGGCGCAGGAGCGCGGCCTCAAGGCGCTCGATGCCACCTGTCCGCTCGTCACCAAGGTGCACCTCGAGGCGCTCAAGTACGCGCGAGAAGGCCACACGATCGTGCTGATCGGGCACCGCAACCACGTCGAGGTGCAGGGCACCATGGGCGAGGCGCCGGAATCGATCGTGCTCGTGGAGACGATCGACGACGCCGAGCGGATCCAGGTCGCCGATCCCGAACGCGTCGCCTACATCACGCAGACCACGCTGTCGGTGGACGACGTGCGCGCCATCATCGCGGTGCTGGTGCGCCGGTTCCCGGCCATCCACCAGCCGGCGAAGGACGACATCTGCTACGCGACCACGAACCGCCAGAGCGCGGTGAAGGAACTGGCCCGCCGCTGCGCGGTGGTGCTCGTCGTGGGCGCGCCGTCGAGCAGCAACGCGAACCGTCTCGTCGAAGTGGCACAGCAACTGGGCGCGGAGGCGCACCTGATCGAATCCGCGAGCGACATCGACCCGGCGTGGATTCGCGGTGATGTCGGCATCACCGCCGGCGCCTCGACGCCCGAGGCGGTCGTGCAGGAATGCGTGCAGCGCGTGTCGGGCATGGGCAACTACCGGCTCGAGGAGTTCCGGTTGATCGAGGAGCGCGTCATGTTCCCGCTGCCGGGCGAGCTGCTCGCCGCGGCGAAGCGCGAAGGCGTGCCGGTGGGCGCGGGCAACGAGCGCGCCGCGGCCCGCGCCGAGGACGAGTACAAGATCCGTCATCATTGAATGCTGAGTTCCCGCGTTCCCCTCGTGCCGCACATCCCGACACTGCTCGTGGATGCGCACCGCGGCCACCACACCGAGATGCTCGAGGCGCTGGGTGAACTGTCGCAGGAACTGGCCGGCACCCCGACCGCGGCGGCCGTGGTGCTGAGCGCCCGCTGGCAGTCGAGCGGGCCGTTCCTCGTGGATTCCGGCGCGTCGCATCAGACGATCACCGACTACAGCGGGTTCGGCGTCGAGGTCCGCTACGATTGCCCCGGGCATCCGGCGCTCGCTCGCGCGCTGGTCGAGGCGGGCGGGCGGGCCGGCCTGCGCGTCGCGGCCACGCACCGTGGCGTGGACAGCGGCGTCAGCGTGCCCCTGAACTTCCTGCGCCCCGATCGCGGGCTGCCGGTGGTGCCGCTGTCGGTCGCCGATCGTCCGCTCGCCGAGTGCCGCGCGTGGGGAGCGGAGCTGCGCCGGCGCCTCGAACTGTGGCCGGACCCGGTGCTGTTCGTGGTGGGCGGCCTGCTGTCGTTCGATCCGCACGCGTGGCAGCTCGGGCGCGAAGTCGGGGCGCAGCGGGAGTTCGACCAGCGGCTGCTGCGCGCGCTCGATGCCGGCGACTGGGACGCGGTGGCCGCGGAGCGGGACACGCTGGCGGCGGCCGGACGCCGCACCAGCGGGGCTGGCGTGCTGGTCGAGGGCGAGTTGCGGCATCTCGAGATCCTGCGCGGCTGCCTCGGCGCGGACCTGCCGGGCGACGTGAGATGCTACGAACCCAGCCCCGGTGTGGGCGCGGCGCTCGTGACGTTCGAGATCCCCCCGCCGCCCGCCGAAGCGCCGCCGGCCTAAGCCGCAGTGATCAGCGCTGCGCGCCGTACTCCCACGGTTCGACGCCGGCTTCGAGCGTGACGCCGAGCGCGCACACCATCCGGTTGATCGCGTTGTAGAACGCCGCGACCTCGGTGGCGCGCACGATCGCCGCATCGCCGAATCCGTATTCGCGCATCCGCTCGATGTCCTCGAGCTTGCGCTCGTCGGGCTCGCAGGTCAGCGCCACCGCGTAATCGAGCAGCACGCGGTCCTGCGCCAGCAGGTTGGCTTCGCGATAGTCGCGCGCCACGTCGCGTGCCAGCGCCAGTGCCCCAACGTCACCCGCCAGCTTGCGGCTGCCGTCGTCGCGCAGCGCTCGTGCCAGCCGGGGGCCGTGGTGCGCCACGCAGTACCCGCAACCGTTCGTGGCCGACACCACGAGCGCGATCAATTCCGCCTGGGACGTCGTGAGTGGCGCGGGTTCGCCCATCAGCGCGTCGAATTGCGCGAACACCCGGTCCAATCCGGGCGCGTCGATCGCCAGCGTCTGCCACAGGTTCGACACCGCACCGCGCGACGACGCCGAGGCGATGGCGGCGTAGAGCGCGGGAGCTTCGGGAGAGTCGGGAGCGATTGCGCGGGTCCAGCTCACGCGAGGCCTGCCAGGGGTTGAGGGGTTCGGTCACGGACGTCCGCCGACGGGAACGCCGACTCGGTGCGCGATGCTAGGAGCCGCTGCGGCCGCGGGTCAAACCTGACGTCGGCGTTGCACGCTTCCGCCCTGCCAGCCTTAGGATGGCGGCATGTCGACAATCGAGGAACACGGCCGCGCGCCATGGGTCGCGCTGGCGGTGCTGCTGGTGCTCGCCGCGGGACTGGGGCTCGCCTACCGCCAGGGCCTGCCGCACCGGCCGCCGGTCTCGAAGCCGATTCAGGTCTCGGTGCCCTCGGACACCGGCGATGCCGTGATCGGTGAGGCGCTGGCGCAGGTGCCCGTCGATTCGACGGAGCTCAAGAACCGCTGGATGGACGAGATCCCCGGGCTCGACGTGTCGATGCTCACCGCCGCGCAACGGCAGCGGCTGGTGCGCGTCGCGAATTCCTACCGGTGCACCTGCGGCTGCGGATTCACACTCGCCACCTGCCGCGCGTTCGACCTCACCTGCCCGGTGAGCGGGCCGCGCGTCCTGGCACTGCGGGATTCGGTGCGGGCCGGGCTCATTCCGGCGAAGGGGTTGCGGGTGCGACCACCCCCGGCTCGGGACGCGGCGATGCACGGGCACGGGCCCGGCTGAGTTTCGCCGGCCCTGTTCCAGCCCCCCAGCGCCGGCCGAAATCCGCGGCCCGCCTGGCGATCCGCCGGTGCCGGTCGCTCCGCCGTCGTTCCCGACCCACCGAATTCCGCTGGAGAAACGCCGATTCGGCTGTCACACTCCACCCGCGCGCTGCGCTTCGAACGTGTCTCCCGTTCACGCCCCTTCAGGAGAGGCCCCATGTTCATCGCCCACAATCGTTTCCTGACCCGCAGCCTGGCGAGCCTGGTGCTCGCCTGTGCCTTCGCCTCCACCGCTGCCGCGAAGGCGTTCGTCCTTCCGCACGTCCTCGAGAAATCCGGCACCATCAACACCACACAATTCACATTCGACACCCAGCTGTTCCTCACCTATTCGGGGGGACTCGCGGGCGTCGGCAGCGGCCCCACGGTGGGCGCCGATTGCTCGCTCTACCTGTTCGACACCGCGACGGGTCACCCGTTGCTCTCGGCGACCAGCCAGGAAGTGTGCAACCCGTGCACGTTCACGCTCGGCACCGGCGCCAACGGAGTTGCCCGCAAGCAGTCGATTCGCATCGACGACCTGATCACCGCCAAGGGCGGCTTCACGGACGCCTCGCAGGTGATGCACGCGAGCGGCGTGATGCAGGTGACCGGCGACGCGGACAACGTGGCGATCGACTGCTTCGTCGTCAATTCGCACACCAGCGCGTTCGACCTGTCCGAATGCTCGGTGGGCGCGCACGAGATCGGCACGGCGCCGTGCCCGCCCGTCGCCAGCACGAAACGCGTGTTCGTGCTGCCGCACGTGCTCGAGAAGAGCGGTACGATCTCGAACACCCAGTTCACATTCGATAGCGACGTGCTGTGCACCTATGGCGGCGGACTGTCGGGGGTGCCGGGGGGCAATGCGCAGGTGCAGTTGTATCTCTACGACAACACCGGCGCCGTGATGCGCGGGTCCACGTCCGAGGTGTGCAATCCGTGCATCGCATCGCTGGATGCCACGACCCGCACGCATGATTTCAAGCTCGAGGACCTGATCACGACGAACGGCGGCGGGTTCGATGCCGCAACGAAGCTGGGCTTCGGCATCGCCGTCGTGGGGGGCGCCGATCCCGACGGCGTGAACATCCAGGGCTTCGTGGTCAATTCGCACACCAGCCCGTTCGACCTGTCGGTGTTCGGCTTCGATCCGCAGCCGATCGTGGCCGCGCCGACGGCGGGAGTGCCCGATCAGTCCGGTCTGGTGCGGTCACTGCGCGGCAGCCCCAATCCGGCGCGCAGCAGCGTCGAGTTCGCGCTCGACCTCGAGCGCGGCAGCGACGTCGATCTGGCGCTGTTCGACACCGCCGGCCGCCGCGTGGCCACCATCTTCCATGGCCACCGCGCGGCGGGGCCGGGCACCGTGCAGTGGAACGGCCGCGACGCGGCCGGCGCGAAGCTCGCGTCCGGCGTGTATTTTGCGCGGCTGTCCGGCGCGGACGGCTCGCGCCTGACCAAGGTCGTATACCTGCCGAATTAGCCGCATCGCCGGGAATCGGGGAGCGGGACCTGGTCCCGGCTCCTCGATTCGTCGCGATTGACGGGCGGCGGGAGCCGGGACTAGCCTCGGGGCCTGAACCCCTACCGACCTTCAACGCGGCCGGACCCCGATTCCACAGGCCGCCCATGCACAGGAGGACGCCATGCCTTTCCCCAAGCTCGCCGCGAAAACGTTCGGCAGCATCCGTGAGCTCAATGGCATTTCGGCCCGTACGATGGAAGAGCACTACGAGCTCTACAAGGGCTACATTGCCAAGACCAACGAAATCCAGGACAAACTCGCCACCGTCGATCGCGCCAGTGCGAATCAGATCTATAGCGACCTCCGCTCGCTGCGCGTGGACCTGTCGTTCGCGATCGGCGGCGTGAAGAACCACGAGCTGTACTTCGCCCATCTCGGCGGCAAGGGCGGCAGCCCCAAGGGCAAGGTCGCGGAGCTGCTGGCGCGCGACTTCCCGTCGTACGACGCATGGCTTGCGGACTTCAAGGCGTCGGGCATCGCGGCCCGCGGCTGGGTGTGGCTTGCCTACGATCACGACTGGAACACGCTCACCACGGTGGTCGGCGACGCGCAGAACACGTTTCCGATCTGGAATGCCACGCCGATCCTGGGGCTCGACGTGTACGAGCACGCGTACTGGATCGACTTCGGCCGCGCCCGCGCCAAGTACATCGATGCGTTCTTCGCGAACCTCGATTGGGACGCCGTCGAGGCGAATCTCGACAAGGCGCTCGCGATGCAGAGCGTGAACAAGTAGCTCGACCCCGGCCGGCGACGGCCGTTCGACGATGACGCCGGGCTCCGAACGGAGCCCGGCAGTGCTTCCGGGCGAACGCGGGACGTTCGCCCGACACCGGAGGAACCATGGCCACCGCACTGCTTCCCGTGATCGGGAAGATGGCGCCCGATTTTTCACTGCCGTCCACCACCGGCGAGAACATCTCGCTGAAGCAGTTCAAGGGAAAGAAGACCGTCATCCTGTACTTCTATCCCAAGGACGACACGTCCGGGTGCACCCGCGAGGCCTGCGATTTCCGCGATCTGAACGCGGAGTTCGAACAGCACAACACGGTGATCCTCGGCATCTCGACGGATCCCATCGAGTCGCACATCAAGTTCCGCGACAAGCACAAGCTGCCGTTCCCGCTGCTCGTCGACGAGGACGCGACGGTGTCGAAGTTGTTCGGCGTCTACAAGACCAAGAATCTATACGGCAAGAAACACCTGGGGATCGAGCGCACCACGTTCGTGATCGACAAGACCGGCCGCATCGCCCAGATCTATCCGAAGGTGAAAGTGGAAGGCCACATTCAGGACCTGATGGAATTCGTCCGGGAGGACTGACCGGCGCGGGACCGGGAGCGCAACGCTCCGCGCAGTCCCGCGCACTCGTCTCGACACCGTGCAGAACGCGCCCAAGCTTCCGGTTCCGGTGTTCCCATTGCCGGATACCGTGCTGTTCCCCGGTACGCAGCTGCCGCTCCACGTGTTCGAGTTGCGCTACCGGACCATGGTGCGCGAAGCGTTGTCCGGCGAGCGGCTGATCGCGCTCGCGCTGCTCAAGGCGGGCTGGGAGCAGGACTACCACGGCAGCCCCGAGTTCCATCCGCTGGGATGCCTCGCGCGGTTCGAGGATGTCGTGTGGCTGCCGAATGATTGCTACGACCTGCGCGTGAAAGGGCTCGTGCGCGTGCGCTTCAAGAGCGTGGTTCGCGAGTTTCCCTATCGATCGGTGCGTGTCGAGCCGCTGCCCCAGCATCCGCACGCCGAGGACGATCCGCTCGTCGAGATGGATCGCAGTGACCTCGCCACGTCGTTCCAGCGCATGCTCGAGGCGCACGGTGTGCCGCCCGCGTCGGCCCCGATTCACTCGGACATGGGATACGAGACGCTGGTGAACACGATCTGCACCACGATCGACCTGCGCCCCGTGGAACGGCTCGAGATGCTGGCGCTCGACAGCGTGATCGAGCGCGGCCGCCGCGTGCGCGATCTGCTGGAGCGCCGGCTCGAGCGCGCGCACCCTGCGCCGCCGCCGTTGCGGCTGCCGGGTTGGAAGCCGCCCGCGCACGGCACACCCGAGCAAGGCGGCGAGCGGAACTGACGGCGACAAGTGGTGCTCACCTGCCGTGGATTGTTTAGGACTACGGTGCTTGGGATGGTGAGAACCAACGCGGGGATAGCGGCGATTCATCTTCCCTGACTTTCGATTCTGGACTATGATGAATTTGCACTGACCGGCCCCTTGCAGGCGGCGAGAGTCGCCCTCCCGATATTAACCTGCCGAACGTCCATCCTGTTCGGTAATTCCTGTGTCCAGCGTTGTGTTGTCGGAACCCAACGATCCGGGGGCGAACCTTGATTGCTCGACGTATGTTCCTAACATGCATAGCGATCTCTACGGCCATCGCGAGTGCTGCCAATGCAACAATCTATCCGCCGGGCCCGGGTGGTACATGTCCCGACTCGATGACGATCACCAATCTGCGAGATGCTTCTCAGCTCTGCTACCCCGCATTTGGAGACTCCGTGTACGGGGTAAGAGGTGTCGTTACAGCCATCGACAGCATCGGTAGTAGCTTCCTGTTTTACATCGAACTTCCGGGTGGCGGCCCATATTCGGGAATTCAGGTGTATACGGCCGGAACGAACTATCAGGGGTCAGTTCCCGGTACGCCAACCGGGGGCAACATCTTCTATGGAGATCTGCTGGCGGTCGATGGACGCTTTATCTCCGACTCCAGTCCGCCCGAGCTGGCGTCGTTCAACGGCAACTTCAGCATGGGTGACATCGCCATCAGGCGCGTGGCCGCCCATGGCAACCCTGTCGTCTTCCCGCCATTTCATGTCGGGACAGCGCTTGAACTCAATTGGATTGGAAGTTGGCCAGGGTCGAATCAGCTGCCCTGGGACGCCACACTCGTGAAGGTGCGGGGGCCCCTCGTGTGTGTGCGAACGGTGGGAGCGGGGGTCGCCCCCGGGCGGATGTTGTTCTGCGAGATGGGTGGCGCAGACACGATTGCGGTCGATTGCCGGGCGCTAGCGGGCATACCCGGCGTACCGATTCTTCCCGTGGGTGCCGTGATCGACTCGGTTCAGGGAATATTGCTGAGGGCCCCGGATGGATTCTATCGAATCACCCTGCGCAATGCGGGGGACCTGTGCCCAACGATGTGGTTCCAGGATGCCGATGGTGACGGCTATGGCAATCCCGCCATCAGCGTGCAGGCCTGCTCCGCGCCCGCGGGGTACGTGGCCAACAATTTCGACTGTGATGACACGAACCCCGCGCATTATTCGATCACGTTCAGTGGTTTCGCTCCGGCATATGGGAACTTCGGCAGCAGCGTAGCGCTCAGCGGAAGCGGCCTGCTCCAGACCACCTCGGTATTGTTCGGGGGGGCGAGCGCGACCTTCACGGTGAATCCCGCCGGGACGATCATCACCGCGACGGTGCCGATGGGTGCACCGGTCGGGCCCATCCAGATGGTCGGCCCGTGCAACACGGTTGCAAGCACCCAGTGGTTCTATCCACCCGGTTGGCCGGCGTGCGGTGTGCCCGTGAATCAAGTGACGGGCAATCAACTGACACCGGTCTCCGTGTCCGATGGGTCAGGCGGAGTAATCGTTGCCTGGCAGGACCGTCGCGGCGCGGATTACGACATCTACGCGCAGCGCATGAACGCCAACGGCCAGCCGCTATGGCCGGCGGACGGCGTCGCGCTGTGCAGCGCGGTGAACGATCAGGACAATCCTGCGATCGTGTCGGACGGAGCGGGCGGCGCCATCGTAACGTGGCAGGATGGCCGATTCGGCGGCAGCGGCGCGAACGACATCTATGCACAGCGGGTGAACGTGGCGGGAGTGGTGCAATGGGCTGGCAATGGCGTGGCGTTGTGCAGCGCAACGCAAAACCAGACGGTGCCCGCGGGGGTCCCGGACGGATCGGGTGGTGCGATCATCGCGTGGCAGGATGCGCGCGGAGCGACCCTCACCATCTACGCCCAGCGCGTCGATGCTGCGGGGGTGCCGCAATGGACCGCCAACGGTGTGCTGATGAGCGGATCGTCGTTCGATCAGACGCTGCCGAAGTTAGCCACGGACGCGGGCGGCGGTGCCATCGCTGTTTGGCAGGAGCGTCGCGGCGGCGGGAATCAGAAGAACGACATCTACGCTCAGCGCGTGAACGCGAGTGGTTCCGTGCAGTGGGCCGGGATGGGAGTTGTGTTGTGCGCGGCGACGAACGACCAATTAGCGCCGGCGATTGCCGCGGATGGCGCGGGCGGCGCGATTGCTGCGTGGCAGGACCACCGTGGGGGTGGCGGCGGGGTGTTCGGCCAACGCGTGAACGCAGCGGGAGTCGTGCAATGGACCACCGATGGCGTGGCACTGGGCACACAGGGGATCTCGAATCTCGCGATCGTCCCGGACGGAGCGAGTGGCGCGATCGTCGCGGGGTCGATCTCCACCGGTTACGTCCAACGCGTGAGCGCAGCGGGGGCGGCGCAGTGGGGTGCCAATGGCGTGACGCTGACCACGACCGCCAACAGCGTCCGTCCGGCACTGCTGTCGGACGGAGCGGGCGGGGCGATCGTGACGTGGTCGGACACGCGCGGCGCGACGGGTGCTGACATCTACGCGCAACAACTGAACGCGGCGGGGGCCGCGCAGTGGACCGCAGGCGGGGTGGCGCTGTGCACGGCGGCGGGCGACCAGACGGTCCCGGGGATCGTCGCGGACGGAACGGGTGGCGCGATCGTGGCGTGGCAGGACGGCGTTCACGGCACGAGCAACTACGACATCTACGCCACGCGGGTGCGGTCGAACGGGCTGGTCACGGATGTCGCGCCGGCTGCCGCCGAGTTCGCGCCGCCGCTCGCAATACCGAATCCATTCATCGGCCAGGTCACGATTACATTCAGCCTGTCCGCGGCGACGCCGGTGCGGATGGAAGTGTTCGACGTGGCCGGGCGCCGGGTGTGGGGTTCGCCGATCTCGACGCTGGGGGCCGGGCGCCGCAGCCTGACGTGGGACGGACGGACGGATGACGGCCGCGCGCGGCGTGGCGGGATCTACTTCATCCGCGTGCACGGACCGGGAGTCGAGGCATCGCGGCGGGTGGTACGCGTGAATTGATCGGGAGTGCAGCGTCCGTGATGGGATCAAGTTCTACCTAGGCCGGAGCGCGCGCTCCTGCCGTAGCTGTTTCGACCCCGCACCAAGGCAGCCTTCGGAGGTAATTGGTGAGATCTGCATGCTCTCTGCCACCGGCGCGCGGCGCAGCGGACGCCAGGGCGCTGCCGTGCCTTCTGGGAATATTTGCCCTTGCGGCGGCCGCCTCCATCCCAGGCGTGGCCTCGTCGCAGACGTTGCGTCAAAGTCTCTGGGTCACCAACGGTTTCGTGAGCGCCGTTGCGACTTCTGGGAACACGATCTATTTGGGAGGACAGTTCACGCAGGTCGGTCCCGCCACCGGCAGTGCGGTCGGGATCAGTGCGGCCACCGGTGCCGTCGTTCAGCCGACCGCCGGGGCCACGGGAATCGTCTATGCCGTCGCGTCCGACGGAAGCGGCGGGTGGTATTTCGGCGGGTTGTTCAAGTTTGTACAGGGACAGCCGCGCTCGAACCTTGCTCACGTCGATGCCGGTGGGAACCTGACCTCCTGGAGCCCGAACGCCGACAATACGGTCTCCACCCTGGTCGTGAGCGGCAGTACCGTCTATGTCGGCGGTTTGTTCACCAGCATCGGCAGTCATGTGAGGCACGGCATCGCCGCCCTCGATGCGTCGACCGGTCTAGCTACGAGTTGGGATCCGAACGCCAGTGCCCCAGGAAGCTTCGGGATCTATGCCCTGGCGGTGAGCAATGGCAAGGTCTACGCCGGCGGCGACTTCCATACCATAGGAGGACAGCCGCGCATCGCGCTCGCCCAACTCGATGCCGTTAGTGGTGCAGCCACGAGTTGGGATCCCGAACCCAACGGCGCGGTCATCGCTTTGTCGGCGAGTGGCAATACCATCTACGCAGGCGGCGCCTTCACCGTCGTCGGCGGTGTCGCTCGCAGCTTCATCGCCGGCATCGACGCGACGACGGGCTCGATCACGGCATGGGCTCCCTATGCGGACAACTGGGTTCGCGCTCTGGCAGTGCGCGGCACGACGGTCTACGCCGGCGGCCAGTTCAGTATGTTCAGCGGCCAGCCCCGCAAGAATCTTGCCGCGCTCGATGCCGCCGGCACGGCGACTAGCTGGGCTCCGAACCCGGACGGTACCGTATGCGCATTGTCGTCCAGTGGCGGCGTGGTTTACGCGGGAGGCGCATTCTTCCTTGCCGGCGGCCAGGCGCGGGCCGGCTTGGTTGCGCTTGATTCGACCACGGCGACCGCAACATCATGGAATCCGGGTACCAACAACACGGTCTGCGCTCTGGCGACGAGCGGGGGCACGGTATACGCCGGCGGATCCTTCACGAGCGTGGGCTGCCAGGTGCGCAAAAACATCGCCGCAATGGATACTGCCGGGGCGCTCCGGGCATGGGATCCAAACGCAAATGGTTACATTTCCACGTTGGCGCTGCGTGGCGGCACCGTTTACGCAGCGGGGGGATTCAGTCACATTGGCGGCCAGGATCGAAACCATATCGCCGCACTGGATGCCGCGACCGGCGTGGCACAGACATGGAATCCCAACGCCGACGGCTCGGTCACCAGTATGACGGTGAACGGTTCCAAGGTGTATGTAGCCGGCAATTTCGTCAACATTGGCGGACAGATGCGACATCATCTCGCCGCGCTCAATGTGAGCGATGGACTTGCCGCCACCTGGAATCCGAACTCGAACGGCGCCGCCGACGCGCTCGTGTTGACCGGCAGCTTGGTATACGTGAGCGGAGGCTTCACGACGATCGGCGGCCAGCCTCGCAATCGAGTTGCCGCAATCGACACGCTGGGTGTTCTTGCGCCCTGGGATCCGAACGCAGATGACGAAGTGAGTGCCCTGGCGGTCAGTGAAGGAACGGTTTACCTGGCGGGCTGGTTCACCCACGTCGGTGGCAAGCCACGCAATCACATCGCGGCGATTGACGCCGGCGGTCTGGCCACCGCCTGGAATCCAAATGCCGATTACAACGTCTATGCCCTGGCGGCGAGTGGCAGCACGGTCTATGCCGGAGGCGTTTTTACCAATATTGGCGGCCACGCACGCACCGCTCTGGCCGCACTCGACCCCGCCGGGTTTGCCACCAATTGGGACCCGGAACCGGATGGCGTCGTCGGGTTGTTGAGTGTGAACGCGGGCATGCTCGATGTCGGCGGCAGCTTCGCCAGCATCCAGGGCTTTCCGCACTCAGGCATCGCGGTGCTGGGTTGCCCGAGTCCCACGACGTTGTACCGCGACGCGGACGGTGACGGATACGGCGATCCGGCGATTGCGACCTTTTCATGCGACGGGTCGATTCCCGCCGGCTACGTCACCAACAACACCGATTGCGACGACTCGAACCCCGCAGTCCATCCCGGCGCCAGGGAGGTCTGCGACAACATCGACAACAACTGCAATGGACAGGTCGACGAGGCGGGGCTCAAACCAGGGATGGTGAGTTGGTGGCCGGGGGAAGGGAACGCAAACGATGCCACAGGTTCCCATGACGGGGTGCTGAGGGATGGCGTCACCTTCGATCCCGCCGGCGAAGTCGGAAAGGCATTCTCCTTCAATGGAGACTACGTGGAGGTGCCCGACAGTCCGTCGTTGCGATTTACTTCGCAATACACGCTGGAAGCTTGGATCGAACCCAAACACCTGAACAGCGTGCAGCAGATCATGAGCAAGTGGAGCTTTGCGGCCGGGAACTTCGCCTATGAGATGGGTATCTATCCCAATGGAGCGCTGCGGGCGGACGTCAGTGGGACCGGATCCACGTATGGGGAACTTATTTCTCCACCCAATCTGTTGAGTATGGGTTCTTGGGCGCACGTGGCAGTGACGTTTTCCGCCGGAGTTCTCGATCTGTATATAAACGGCAACCTGGCCGCCACGCATGACATGACGCCAATCACCTCGATCTACCCGGGCACGACGGACCTGTTCCTCGGCGTAGCCAACGGGGGCGTGCAGTACTTCAACGGATTGATCGACGAGCCTGCGACCTACAACCGTGCATTGAGCGCCGCGGAGATCAAGGCCAGGTACCAGGCGGGTTCCGGCGGCCTGTGCGCGGTCGCCGGGGTGAACGACTCTCGGCGGGCCGCGGGGGCCTTCGAGTTCTCCGCCCCGTGGCCGAACCCGTCGTCGCAAGCCACGGACTTCGAGTTCGAGCTTCCTGCTCGCGCAAGAGTCGTTGCCGAAGTCGTCGACGTCGCGGGCCGGCGCGTGTCGCCGCTGCTCATCGACGGAGTTCTGGAAGCGGGATCCCATCACCTTCAGTGGAACGATCGGAGCGAGTCTGGATCACCGGTCGCGCCGGGCGTCTATCTGATTCGGATTTCTGCGGGCGACGTGTCCGTCGGCCGGAGGATCGTATTGATCAAGTAATGGCAGCACCCCGGCCGCGTACTATGTCGATCCACGTGATGGGTTCGGCTTCGAACTCCAGAAAGACCACCATGCTGAGACGGCTCGCTCTCCTCGCTCTCCTCGCGTTCGTCCTCGCACCGCGCCCGGCGTGCGGTCAGGTGCTGCGGCAAGGGCTTTGGGTCACGGATGGCGTGGTGAACGCCGTGGCGCCCTCGGGCAACACGATCTACCTGGGCGGGCAGTTTTCCCAGGTCGGTCCGGCCACGGGCTCAGCCGTCGCCATCGATGCGTCCACCGGCGCCGTCCATCAGCCGTATCCGTTGATGGATGGCGACGTGAGGGCGATTGCTTCCGACGGGAGCGGCGGGTGGTATCTGGGCGGGGCGTTCACGGTAGTGCTCGGCCAGCCGCGCGCGAGTCTCGCCCACCTCGATGCCGCCGGGAATTTGACCTCGTGGAACCCGACCGTGGTGGGCGACATCAACGCGCTCGCGATGAGCGGCGGTGTGATCTATGTCGGGGGTTATTTCACCAGCGTGGGGGGCCAGGCTCGTGACAACGTCGCCGCGCTGGACGCCGTTACCGGCGCGGCCACGAGCTGGAATCCGGATTTGAGCGGCGTCGCCGCGCCGGTCGGGGTCTCGGCCTTGGTGGTGAACGCGGGCACGGTTTACGTCGGCGGGTTCTTCACCAGTGTCGGTGGTCAGCCACGCAACAACCTCGCCGCGATCGATTCCGTCACGGGAACACCCACCAGCTGGAATCCGAATGCGGACGATCTGGTCTACGCCGTGGCAGTGAGCGGTGGCACGGTTTACGTCGGCGGGAGCTTCAGCAACGTCGGCGGTCAGGTGCGCAGTCATATTGCCGCGCTCGACGCGGTCGGGGGCGCGGCGTCCGGCTGGGCCCCGAATGCGGACTTCGCGGTCTCCGCCCTGGCGGTCAGCGGCGGCAAGGTCTATGCGGGCGGCAATTTCTCCAACATCGGTGGGCAGCCGCGCATGAACCTGGCCGCCATCGATTCCGTCTCAGGACTCGCCACCGCCTGGAATCCGGGCGTGAACAACGCCGTCTCGGCCGTGGCGATGAGCGGCAGCACGATCTACGCCGGCGGGCAATTTTCCACCGTCGGCGGCCAGACTCGAAATTGCCTCGCCGCGATCGACGCCGTCACGGGCATTCCCACGAGTTGGAATCCGGGTGCGAACGCGCAGATCTTCGCCCTTGCGGCGAGCGGGAGCACCGTGTTCGCGGGCGGCCAGTTCACCAGCGTCGGTGAGGTCATCCGCAACAACCTGGCGGCATTCGACGCCACGACCGGTGCCGCCACCAGTTGGAATCCAAATGCGGACAACGTGGTCAACGCCCTGGCGGTGAGCAGCGGCGTGGTCTACGCCGGCGGCAGTTTCGCCAGCATCGGAGGACAGTCCCGCTACCGCATTGCCGCGATCGACGCTGCCAGCGGCGGTCCCACCCCCTGGAACCCGAACCCAAACAGTGCATTGGGCTCTGAGGTCGTCCGGGCTCTGGCGTTGGGCGCCGGCACGGTTTACGCCGGCGGGAAATTCATCGATATGGGATTCTCGGCGCGCAACAACATCGTGGCGATCGATGCCGTGAGCGGTGTGCCCCTGGCATGGGATCCGAATGCGAATGGGGACGTTTACGCTCTTGGTACAGTCGGAAACACTGTCTATGTCGGCGGCGGATTCACCAGTATCGGCGGTCAGGGACGCAACCGCATCGCGGCGCTCAGCGCCACGACCGGCGCGGCCACGACCTGGAATCCCAACGCCAACAGTCTCGTTCGCACCCTGGGGTTGAGCGACACTACCGTCTACGCGGGCGGGACGTTCACCAACGTCGGTGGTCAACCGCGCAATCATGTCGCCGCCTTGAGTTCCGTCACCGGGCTCGCCACGAGCTGGGACCCGAACGCGACCGGTGGAACCGGCACCGTCTTCTCCCTCGCGACGAGTGGCAATACGATCTACGCCGGGGGAAACTTCCTGACCGTCGGCGGCCAGTCACGCAACTTCTTCGCGGCGATCGATGGCAGCACGGGCACGCCGACCCCATGGAATCCCCAGGCGAACGGCATCGTGTCCGCTGTAGCCGTGACCGGTAGTGCCATCGATGTCGGAGGCAGATTCTCCAACATCGCAGGGTTCCCCCACACGGGACTCGCGGAGTTTTCCTGCCCCAATCCCACGACCTTCTACCGCGACGCTGACGGCGACGGGTACGGCAACCCGTCCGTGTCGGTCGTCTCGTGCGACGGCTCGGTTCCTCCGGGCTACGTGACGAACGACACCGACTGCGACGACGGCAACCCCACGGTCCATCCCGGGGCGGTGGAGATCGCGTGCAACGGGATCGACGACAACTGCAATGGACTCGTGGACGAGGGCGCCGGCGGACCCGGCCTCAGCTTCGGCCCGGATACTCAGTACGGAACTGGCTCAAGTCCGCGTTCGATGGCGATCGCGGACCTGAACGGCGACGGACGGATTGACGTGGTGACGGCGAATACCGCTGCCAATACGGCTTCGTTGCTGCCGGGCAACGGCTCGGGTGGCTTTGTCGGCAAAACCGATTTTGCAACTGGGAGCAATCCCATCTCGATCGCGATCGGAGATTTCAATCATGACGGGAGGCCCGATCTGGCGGTCGCGAACGACGCGTCGAACTCGGTCTCGGTGCTGCTCAATAATGGCGTGGGAGGTTTCATTGCCAAGACGGACTATACGACGGGCACGAGTCCGGTCTCGGTGGCCATTGGGGACGTGAACGGAGACGGCAAGCTCGATCTGGTGGTGGCGAACCAGGGCAGCAACACGGTTTCCGTGTTCAAAGGCAGCAGCGTTGGCGGATTCGGGCCGAAGACCGACTTCGCGACCGGGCTCGGCCCGTCCGGAATCGCGGTCGGCGACGTGAACGCGGATGGCAAAGTCGATCTGGCGGTGGCGAATTTCAGCGGAGGCACGGCTTCGGTCCTGCTCGGCAACGGGTCCGGTAGTTTCGGAGCGAAGACCGACTTTCCGGCCGGGACCAACCCTGCCGCCGTCACGATCGGAGATCTGAACGCCGACGGCAAACCCGACCTCGTGGTCGCCAACGTTGGCTCGAACACGGTGTCCGTGCTGCTGGGGAATGGCGCGGGATTGTTTGGAGCCAAGACGGATTTCGCGACTGGAAGCCATCCCTTCTCGGTCGCGATCGGCGACGTCAACGGAGACTCCAAGCCCGATCTGGTGGTGACGAACATTGGTTCGAACGATGTCTCGGTCTTGCTCGGAAGAGGAGACGGCACTTTCGCCGCCAAGGCCGAATTCTGCACCGGGAGCATCCCGTATTCAGCCGCGATCGCCGATCTGGACGGTAACGGACGGCGGGACCTCCTGGTGGTGAACTCGGGATCCAACACCGTGTCCGTGCTGCTCAACATGGGCGCCACAGCGGTCGAGCCCACGCCCGTGGCGTCGAGGATCGAGTTGTTCGCGCCACGCCCGAATCCGTCGAGCGGCAGCACCGAAGTGGCGTTTTCACTTCCGTCGCCCGGACGGGTTCGCATCGAGATATTGGACACTGCCGGACGCCTGGTGGAGCTGCTTGCCAATGACGAGAGCTTTCCTGCCGCGCGGAATTCGCGGGTCTGGGATGGCCGCAACGGTTCCGGGGCGCGCGTGGCGAGCGGAATCTATCTGGTGCGAGTCAGCGCCGCGGGGGGCTCGGCGACACGCAAGCTTATCCTGGCGCCTGTTCTCGGCCGGTAGCACGAAGCCGACGATTGGCCGGGATCCCATTGGAGCCCAGTACTTCACGGGTCTTGTCGACGAGCCCTGTATCTACAACCGCGCGTTGAGCGCCAGCGAGATCAAGGCCGTCTACAACGCGGGCGATGCATTGATGCGAGCGGTGGATACAACAAGAAGCCGCCCCTCTCTGATGGGGCTCGATTCTCATCTCGGAAGGAGTTCACTATGAAGCGATTTGTGCTGGCGGCATCGACCACAATCTCCTGCCTGTTCGCCACCCATTCTGCTCAAGCTGCTCCGCTGAAGGGCGACCCAGCGCCGGCCGCGGGTACCGTGAGCATTCGGCGCGTGTTCGATGGCATCCGCAATTCTCAAAGCCTGCAAGGGCTCCGTAGGGCGACGACCGCATCGGATATCGGGGGAGTCTTGTTCGTGCCTTGGGACATCAATAACCGCGGCCAGATCACTGTGGTGCACTCGGTGGGCAATGACTTCCTCGCGCGTGAGGGCCGCTGGGAACGAGGCGTCATTACCGATCTCGGGGTTAGCGTCGGTGGGGCGGGAGAACACTCTTACATCAATGAGCGTGGGCAGATTGCGACCACGAACGTTTGCGATCCTCCCCTGGCCCGTGCCGTGTCTTGGGACGGCGCGCTCCAGGATCGGAGTGATTGCCTGTCCCAGCCATCGATCGTTGGTATGAACGAGTCAGGCGCGGTGCTCGTAAACAGTGACAATGGGGCGAGATTTTTTGGCCACGGCAACCTCACGGTCCCAGGCATGGATCTGGCGACCGGGCTCAACAATCGCGGCCAGGTCGTCGGCGAGATCGACCATTTCGACCCGGTCACCTTTGAACTGACGTCCTCAGAGGGGGCACTCTGGCAGGCGGGGAAAACGATCAAGCTGGGAACGTCCGCGACGGCAATCAATGATCGGGGGCAGGTCGGCGGGGTACAGGGTTCACACGCTTTCCTCTGGGATCACGGAGTCATGACCGACCTCGGTGGAGGGCCGTGCCCCGCGTCGTGTTGAAAAAGGAAGTGGCGTAATCTTCCGGCTGCTCTAAACCAGCCGGCCGGAGGGCCGGTGTACCGGAGGACTACACCGTGCAAGAATCTATCAGGAACGACGATACGCGTGAAATCACAC
>JBBRLX010000035.1:0-45716 GCA_038231135.1 Candidatus Eiseniibacteriota bacterium
GTTGTTCGAGCGACGTATACTGGAACATCGAAGCCTGAGTGTTGGTCGTGCCCATCATGGGAGAGGTCTCCTTCCTGGATACGTTCCAACCTACTCGCTCCAGCGGCTCAAGTTCACCCCTTTTTCAGCAGCCTGCTAGGGGGAGCCAAGGTGCGTCGTTGAATCTTGGCATCCCCTCCGACTTTAGGCCCATTCATGTCTCCACTCGCGGGATTAACCCAAGTGCTCTTTTGGCGCCCACCGAGCCCTCGGAAGAATTTGGAAGGCTGTGCAGAGCTTATGCCGAGCACAGCCATGTAGCCAAAAGGGCAGGCCATAGGAGCATTGCGGGAAGGCCCCAAAAGGCCTCGAGAAGCCCCGCAGCCCCGAGGGCTTCGCGTGCAAGCACTGCTTGACGGCCGTGGGGTGACCGGCAAGCGGCATCACCGGCGGCATCAGATTTTCCGCTTCGCTGGCGGCTCTCGATGCGAAGCATTGACGAAACGTTCGCGTCGGAAGCCCTACTCGGACAAATACTCGGACAAACGAAAGATCCGCGCCCGTAACTCCTTCCGAACGCGGATCTGCAGTGGTGCCCGGGGCGAGATTTGAACTCGCACGGGTTTCCCCATACGCCCCTCAAACGTACGTGTCTACCAATTCCACCACCCGGGCATTCGAGTCGCTGCTACTTCTTGCCTCCGGTGCTCGGCGTGGGCGGCGGCGGCTTGGTGCCGGTCGCGGGCGCAGGCGTGCCGCTCTTCGCGGGAACCGGAGCGCCTGTGGTCGCCGGGGCCGGTGTGCCGGCCGTCGGCGGCTGGAGCCCGCCCTGCGGAATCGCACCGCCGGGCTGCGCCGGTGCGGTCGCGCCGGAGTGTCGCGCCTCGTTCTGGATCAGGCTGCGAGATCCGGTCGTGCCGCTCGACATGAGCGCCAGTGTCATCGACGTTATGAAGAACGCGGCGCCGAGCCCCATCGTGGCCTTGGTGAAGAAGTCGGTGGCGCCACGGCCGCCGAATACGGTCTGCGCCGAGCCGCCGAATGCGCCGCCCGCCAGTCCGCCACCCTTGCCGGATTGAACGAGCACGACGGACACGAGCGACAGGCAGATGATCATGTGCAGCACGAGCAGGAACGGGTACATGCAATCCTCGAGGTTCTGGGTGCCAGGGACGTCCGGGCACCGAAGCGGCCGGATACCCTATCAACCGCGCCGGATCGGCGTCAACCGACTGGCGGATGCGGAGTTCAGCCCGCGGCCGCGGCCACCACGATCTTCCAGAACGACCCGGCGTCGAGTGCCGCGCCCCCCACCAGCGCGCCGTCGATGTGATCCTCGGCGAACAGGCTCGCGGCGTTGGCGGCGTTGACGCTGCCGCCATACAGGATCGCGATCCGTTCCCCGGCGCCCTGCCCGACCACCCGGTCGAGCGTGGCCCGGATCACGCGATGGGCGTCGCGGGCCTGCTCGGGCGTGGCGACGCGCCCGGTACCGATCGCCCACACGGGCTCGTAGGCGACCACCGTGTGGCCGGCGGCGTCCTCGCCCAGGCCTTCGTAGGCGGCCTGGATCTGGCGCACCAGCACGTCGGTCGTGCGGTCCGCTTCGCGCTCGGCGAGCGTCTCCCCCACGCACACGATCGGCAGCAGCGAGTCACGCTGCGCCGCGCGCAACTTGCGCGCGACCATGGCGTCGTCCTCGCCCATGCCGTGGCGGCGCTCGGAGTGCCCGACGATCACGCTCATGCAGCCCAGCGCGGTGAGCATCGTGCCCGACACCTCACCGGTGAACGCGCCCTGCGGCTCGGGGTGCAGGTTCTGGCCGCCGAGCTGAAGATTCGAGCCGCGCAGCGCGGCCCCCACCGATTCCAGCGCGGTGAACGGCGGACACACCACGATCTTCGCCTGCGGCCTGCCCCCCAGCAACTCGACCAGCTCGCGCGCCAGCGTCGCGCCCTCGCGGGCGGTCTTGTGCATCTTCCAATTGCCCGCGACGAGCCGCGGCCGGCGCGGCCACGCGGTCACGCGGACACCGCATCGTCGAGCGCGGCGACGCCGGGCAGCACCTTGCCCTCGAGCAGCTCCAGCGACGCGCCGCCGCCGGTCGACACGTGCGAGAACTGGCCGGTGAGCCCGGCCTCCTGCACCGCCGCGACGGAATCGCCGCCGCCCACGATCGTCACCGCGCCGCGCCCGGTGGCCTCGGCGCAGGCCCGCGCGACGGCCATCGTGCCCGCGGCGAACGCTGGCACCTCGAAGATTCCCATCGGCCCGTTCCACACCACGGTCTTGGCGTCGGCCAGCGCGGTCGCGAACCTGCGGACGGTCGCGGGCCCGATATCCACGCCCATCTCGGCGGCGCCGATCGTGCTGATGGGACGGACGACGCCGGGCGCCGAGCCGTCGGGCGCCGTGGACGCCACGCAGTCGACCGGCAGCTGCAGCTCGACGCCGCGCCGCTGCGCCTCCGCCAGCACCTCCTTCGCCATCTCGATGCGGTCCGGCTCCACGAGCGAGCGGCCGACGGACTTTCCCTGGGCGGCGTAGAACGTGAACATCATGGCCCCGCCCACCAGCAGCTTGTCGACCTTGCCGAGCAGCGCGGTGATCACGTCGATCTTGCCCGAGATCTTGGCGCCGCCGAGGATCGCGACAAACGGCCGCTGCGGCTGCTCGAGCGCACTGCCGAGGAACTCGAGCTCCTGCTCCATCAGGTAGCCGGCGACCGCCGGGTGCAACAGATGCGCGACGCCCTCGGTCGACGCATGGGCGCGGTGCGCCGATCCAAACGCGTCGTTCACGTAGACGTCGCCCAGCGCCGCGAGCTGGCGGGCGAACGCGGGATCGTTCTGCTCCTCCTCCTTGTGGAACCGCAGGTTCTCGAGCAGCAGCACGTCGCCATCGGCGAGCCGGCGCGACGCGGCCTCGGCCGCGGGCCCCACGCAGTCGTCGGACCACGCCACCGGGCGCCCCAGCAGCGATTCCAGCAGGACGCGCACGGGCGCCAGCGAATACCGGGGATCGGGCCCGCCCTTGGGGCGGCCGAGATGCGACATCAGCACCACGCGGCCGCGGCGCTCGATGAGATCGCGGATCGTCGGCAGCGACGACTCGATGCGCGTGGCATCGGTGATCGCGCCATGCTCGATCGGCACGTTGAAGTCCACGCGGGTCAGCACGCGTTTACCGGCGCAGTCGAGCGTGCGCACGCTCTGCTTGGCGAAGCTCACGTCGGCTCTCCTCACGCCAGCCTGAGCAGCGCGTCGACCATGCGGTTCGAGAAGCCCCACTCGTTGTCGTACCACGACAGCACCTTGATCAGCGAGCCTTCCATCGTCATGGTCGACAGCGAATCGAACACGCTGCTGTGCGGGTTGCCCACCACGTCCATCGATACGATCGGGTCCTCGCAATACTCGAGGATGCCACGCAGCGGGCCCTGGGCCGCGGCCTGGATCGCGCCGTTCACCGCCGCCTTGTCGGCCGGGCGCTTGAGCTTCGCCACCAGGTCGACGAGCGAGCCGTCCATGACCGGCACGCGCACCGAGATGCCGTCGAGCTTGCCCTTCATCTCGGGCATCACCTCGCCGATCGCCTTCGCGGCACCGGTCGAGGTCGGAATCATGCTGACCCCCGCCGCCCGCGCGCGCCGGAGGTCCTTGTGCGGCAGGTCCAGCAGATGCTGGTCGTTGGTGTAGGCGTGGATCGTGGTCATGTAGCCGTGCTCGATGCCGAACGTGTCGTTCAGCACCTTCACCACCGGAGCCAGGCAGTTCGTCGTGCACGAGCCGACGCTGACGACCGTGTGCGAATCCTGGAGCAGGTGATCGTTGACGCCGATCACGAACGTCAGGTCCGCGCCCTTGGCGGGCGCCGACACCAGCACCTTGCGGGCGCCGGCGGTAATGTGGGCGGCGGCCGCCGAGCGCTCGGTGAAGCGGCCGGTGGCTTCGATCACGACATCGACGCCGAGCGCCTTCCACGGCAGCTTCGACGGGTCCTTTTCCGCCAGCACCTTGATCTCGTCGCCCCCCACCACGAGGTTGCCGCTCACATGGGGCTTGCTGGCGCAGTCCTGCCAGATGCCGTGGACGCTGTCGTAGCGCAGCAGGTGCTGCAGCGTCGCGGCATCGGTGAGATCGTTGACGGCCACGAACTCGATCCCGGCCTGGCGCTGCCGGGCGGCGCGCACCACGAGCCGTCCGATGCGGCCAAATCCGTTGATCGCAACCTTGAGGGCCATGGGAACTCTCCTTGTTCGGGGATCTGGCGGACACGGACACCGCGGGCGGGCTGAACGGGGTGCCGTGATTCGAGTGCGTGCGAGGAGCCAAAACCGTCCGACTATGACCCACGGGATTCCGCAGGGTCAACTCGCAGGGACGTGGGGCCGCGTTGCGGCTGCGTCGAGATTGCATCGCGAAGGCGCGTCGCAGGTGCTGCGGGGGTGCAACGCCGGGCGCATACCACGCTGTCACGGCCGCACGGGCACCGGCGGCGCCCCAGGGAACCCGGCGCGGCCGCTACTCGGTGGAGTAGCGCAGCGTGTATTCCCCGAGGCCCTGCTCGTCGACGAACAGGAACACCAGGCGCTTGCGGTGCGCGCGCTGGTCGTTGGGGTCGGCGTCGACGGGCGGCGCGATGTCGCCTTCGTAGATCCACACTTCGAACGGGCGCATGTCGCCGACCAGCCCCTTCTTCTCGACGTCGCCGACCGGCCGGTCCTCGTTCTGCTGGATATCCGCCAGCGCCTGGGTCAGCGTGTTGTCGCCCGATGGGATCACCTGTTTCAGGATCTCGCTCGGCTCGCCATACCGGATGAACGTGCGGCCCATGTCGGTGAGCATGCCGGGCGTGAGCTTGAGGATTCCATAGGTGTGATTCGCGATGGCCACGCGGCTGCGGAACGTCTCCAGCGCCTCGTTGAGCGCGGTGCCGGGCGTGGGGTCGCGCCGGCGCCAGAATTCGTCGAGCACCTGCTCCTGCTCGCCGGGTTGCATGCGGAAGAACGCGTCTTCGTCGTCGGGCTGCAGCAGCAGGTGCACGGCGTCCTCGACGTCGCGCGGATTGCGGAACCACGAGTCCGACTCCCAGGCGATGCTGAACCGCGCGGTGCGCACCGCGGGCTGGGGGTCGCCGTCACGGCCGGCGCGCACTTCGAGCTGATAGCCGCCGGCACGTTCGTGGACGAGATCGAACGTGACCTCGGCGTCCAGCGGCCCCGGGGTGGACTCGGTGCTGTCGCGCGACGCCACCACCTGACCCGCGGAATCGAGCACGCGCGCGGTCCAGTGCCACGGCCGCGTGTCGCCGGAGTCGCGCGCGGAGAACCAGGCGTGAAGATCGTTCGCGTGCAGGCCGTACAGCCGCTCGGGATTGGGCACCACCTCCCGGCCGCCGTGGCGGAACGATCCCGAGCGCGCGCCCTCGCCGGGCCATACGAACTCGAGGTCCGACAGCTCGGGGCCGTGCTTCGGCACCGTGATCGGGAACTCGCCCTCGACGTGGCCGCTCTCGACCACCTTGCGTCCGGTGTAGATCAGGCCGCGCTTGCGGGATCGCTGGTCCTCGAGCCGCACCCCCAGCTTCTGCGGGCCCGGGTGCGCCGGGTACCGGAGCATGACGACGTGGCCGAAATCGCGCGCCGAATCCGCCGGGGCGATCTCGAATTCGTGCGTCTGTTCCACGGTACGGCCGGAATAGCCGCTCCGCAGCCGTGTGATCAGGCGCAACCGCCCGGTCGAGAGTGAATCCACGGTGAGCGCCGCGAGCGTCGCGGGCGGGATGCGCACGTACACCTCGAGCGCCCGGCCCGCGCTGTCGGGGACCATCGCAGCGTCGACGGTGAACCCAACGCGGCCGCCGACCCGCCACGGCAACGGCCCGGGACCCTCGTCGGGGTGGGCGGCGAGCGCCGGCAGGGCAGAGCCGACGAGCGCCAGCAGCCCCAGGCCCGCAAACAGGCGACGCGCTCCCCTGAGGGAGCGCGTCGCCAGGACCATCGTTGCCTGTAGCGGTGCCGTGACCGGCCTCAGAACAGGAATTTGAGCGAGATGCGGTGCGCGGCGCCCAGATCCTTCATGTCGGTGTAGGCATAGTCGAGATCCGCCATGCCGGCCACGGACACGGGAAAGTGGAAACCGACACCCCCGGCGAGCCCTTCGGCGTCGTAATTGATGTTGTAGCCGCCGCGCAGGAACAGGTAGCGGTGGAACGAGTACTCCCCGCCCACGTTCATGCGCTCGGAGTTGTCGGGCGGATGCGAGAACTCGAACGAACCGATCAGCTTCTGGTTGGCGTTCTGAATCAGGTTCACCGAGGTCCCGACGCGGAAGATCGACGGGATCCGCGCCTCGCGGTCGATGAACTTGACCTGCGAGCCGATGTTCGAGATCGCCATGCCGATCTTCATTCCCAGCGTGCCGACGTCGTACAGCGTCCCGATGTCGAACGCGAACGTCTGCTGGGACAGGTCGGCGAGCCCCTCGTGAATCAGGTTGCCCGTCACGCCGGCGCTGAACTTGTCCGTGAACGACCGCGCGTAGGTGATGCCCGCGGTCATCATGCCCGCGTCGAACGTGTTCCCGGTACCGACGTTCGGATCGGGCTGGTACGCCGTGGTCTCCACCATCGGAGCCATCGACAGCGAACGCGCGTGAATGCCGAACGCGCCCGGGATGCGCTTGATATGGAACACGTAGCCGACCTGGTCGAACGACAGGTCCGCCGGCCAGTTGGCGTGGTTGATCGACAGTTCGGACTTGTCGGGATCGATGCGGGCGATGCCGGCGGCGTTCCAGAACAGCGACGACGCGTCGTCGGCCACGCCGACGAACGCTCCACCCATGGCTTCGGCCCGGGCGCCGACGCCAATCTTGAGGAACTGTCCGTCGAAGGTGCCCACCTTCTCGAAGATATTGGCCGCGAGCGACACCCCGGGCAGCAGCAGCGCCGCGAGTGCCAGCGCCCAAGCGGTTCTTTTCACTCTTGATCCCTCCTTCGAACCCGCGCTAACGGATCACCACGAACCGACCGCGCTGGGTGCCTTCCTTCGATTCGACCGTGAACACGTAGATGCCGCTCACGACGTCCTGTCCGTTGCGGGAAATCAGATTCCACCGCGCCTGGCCATCGTTCGGATTGTCCTGCTGCCGGTTGTATCCCGGAAGCTGGCTGCCGTTGGGCTGGATGACCACCGGACGCACGGATTCGTTGACGGAGTCCGTGGACTTGATCACCGCCACCAGATCGCCCGACACGGTGTAGATTCGGATCGTCCACTGACTCGGCGGCAGACCCAGGAAGTCGATGTGCGTTCCCGTCGGGTCGGACGCGTTCGGCGTCAGATCCCACGACGACGGCCGCAGTGCGATGTTCGAGTAGCCGCGGTAGGGATTGGGCACCACCCACACGCCCTTGCCCTTCTTCGTACCCACCTGCGGCACCACGCCTTCGGCTTCGACGGCCGAGCGCCTGCCCCCCAGTTCGGTCGTACGGTTCAGGCTGGTCGTGGAATCGAATGCGGTCACGGAATAGAAGTACATGAACCCGTTCTTCACCTCGTGGTCGACATACTTGTATTCGCCGATGGCGAACCGTTCCCGGGTCTCGCGATTGCTCGGAGTGTCGCACGGGTTGCGATGCACGATGCAGCCGTCGACGGCGGAGCAGTCACCCAGGCTGTCCTTGATGCAACCCAGCGTCGTATCCGGATGGAGGATCTCGCCGCTCTGGCGGTCCCACAGGTCGCCGCGCTGGAGGCAGATCGGCACGGTCGCCGGACCACGAACATGCGTCACCGGATCGAGGTAGTTCGGGAAGAACACCTTGGGACACACGGTGTCCGGAACGGCCAGTGTCGAGTCGATGTACTTGTTGTTCGGGATCAACTGGTTGTGCTGATCGCGGTAATAGAACTGCCGGAACTCTCCGACCAGCGTCCAGTCCGCTTCGCTCGGGCCGGCGGATCCGACAGGCCGCTTCCAGTCCGCCACCTTCCAGATCCGGTACCCGCGGAAGTCGAACCACTGGGACTTGGGATCTGCCGTGACTTCGGACAGATTGTCCCAGGCGAGCGTCACCGTGTTGTCGCCCGCCGGCGCGATGTTCCGATCGGGATTCGCGCTGTAGTTGTAACGCGACGCCACGTTCAAATTCGGATTCGGCGGCGGCGCCTCGGCATTCCACGTCTTGTGGAACAACCCGCCGACCCGCGGATTCGACGCACCGAGATTGGAGTCCCATACGCCGGTGCAATAGCTGCAATCGAAGTCGAACCACGTGGGCTCGCGATCCGTCACCTCGCGCGTGCGGCCGAGCTGGACGTCGCGGCAGTCGGCGAGGAACACCGGCGGCTCGCCGGGCTTGAGCTGGCGCGGGGTCTCGCGGCCATGGTAGTCCGGGGTGCGGAACCCTTCCCGACGCTCGTTCACGCCCTCGTAGGCCAGCTGCACGTTGAACGCGTTCAGCAGCGCCGGGTATTCGTTGAACAGCTCGTTGGCCCGTTCGTTCTTGAGGACCGCCGGACCGTCCCGATACGCCCCGTACTTGGCGGGCCACTGCAGCATTTCCTGGTAGGTGCCCTTCTGGACCGCGAACGCGACCGTCGCGGTCACACTCTGACCGTCGGCAACATTGAGGAACGGACCGATCGAACTCCAGGTGATGTAGTCGCCCTTCTGGTCCCCCGGCAGCTTGTTGATGAACCCATCGTCGCCGATGTTCTCCTTGCTCGACATGAACTCGTAACGCTGCTGGTCGATGACCGGGTTGCCGCCCTGCACGTACGGCGTGCCGCCCGTGAACGAACGGAAGGCCCGGAATCCGACGCGCGCCGGGGCCGTCTCGCCGGTCGGATCGGTGGTGTGATTGACGAGCAGGAACGAACCCACGCCCGGGGTTCGGCCATTGTCGCCGTTGTCGTCGATCACGGAGAAGCCGTTGATCCGCAGCGTGTCCACGGGACACAGCGCCGAATCCTTGGGAAACGCGTTGTTGAGCTGGGAGTCATGAGGCTGCTGCCGGCGTTCCGGATCGACCAGCTGACCCGGCGACGAGCCGACCTGGATCAGGTACTCGCCCTGGGGGAACGTCGGGACGTCGAAGTCGTCGGCGAAGAAGTTCGAGATGTCGATGGGACCCGAGTCGATGTCCACGAGCCACCCGACGTACATGCTGTCGAGCGTGTGGCCGGAGCGGTTGAAGATCTGGTACTCGATCACATCGAAGTCCTGGAAGCCTTCGATCGAATAGGCCCAGGCCTTCTCGCGGCATTCGAGACCGAGCGGGACGTGCTTCTCGTTGAACACCGAGTTCACCGCCTGGATCGTGTTGTCCCACATCACCAGCGAATACATCTCCTGACCGAGCGCGCCGTAGTCCTCGTCGATCAGCCCATCGCCGTCGTTGTCACGACCGTCGAGGAAGTCCTCGTCGATCTTGGGGCACGGCGGATTGTCGCAGCCGAACGGGTTCGTGTTGTCGAAGTCGCCGTCGTCGTTGACGTACCGGGCACCGTTGACGATGCCGTCGTAGGCCCGGTAGATCTTGTCCTGGGGCTCCAGCGTCTCGGGCCGCCATTCGAGCAGGTAGCTCACCCGGCGGATCCCCGCGGGATCGGTGGCGCCCGGGTTCACGGCGCCCACCGCGAGCCGGATCGAACTCAGGTATTCGATCCCCGAGGCGCCGGGCCACTGGCCGCTCGGATCCGTCGACAGCTGCGTGAACAGGTTTCCGCAGTGCCCCCAGTTCGTCACCTTCATGTGGACGTTGCCGACCCTGAGCACTGCGCCCGGACCGAACACATCCGGCAGATCCGCCGGCTGCACGCGTCCGTTGCCGCCGGTCGGATGGAAGTACTCCGGCAGCGCCGCCTTGAGCTTGGCCAGGTCGTAGCCATCGGGATCGACCTTGCCGGGGAACACCTGCGCCCGCGCTGCGATCGGCGCCAGCAGCGCTGCACACGCGAACAGCGCGGCCAGGAACCCACGAATGTCGTATCGGTTAGGCTTCATGTCTCCCGTTCCCACCGGTCAGAAAGTGACGTTCATGCCGAGGCGCACGTTCCGGCCCTCGGAGAATACCCGGGGGTCGCGCACCGGAACCCAATCCGGAATGTTGTCGCCGTTGACGTCCTGCAGATACGCCCCGCCGGCCCGGCCCGTCTGGGTGTAGTAGATCGTGTAATCGTCGCCTGCGAAATTCACGTTGGGGTTGGGGAAGCCACCCACACTCAGGTTGTCGATGTTCACCACGTTGAGCACGTTGCGGGCGTCGAAGAACAACGTCACGTTCTGGCCCCAGATCTTGTAGAACTTGTCGCCGTCGATCGTCAGGTCCGAGTTCGACGGCAACCGGCGCGAGTTCGTGAGCTTGGGATCCGGCCGCCGGTCGTTCGCGTATGCCGGCGTGAACGGGAAGCCCGAACCATAGACCCACAGCATCCGGAACCCCCACTTGCCGGGATCGCGCACGGTCGACGAGAAGCTCAGCGTGTGCCGCTGATCCCAGTCCAGCGCCTGCTCGGAGATCGGCAGGTACAGCCGGCCACCGTTGAAGAACTGCAGCGCCTGGTTGGGGTCGGAGGCGACGCCGGTCGCGAGCGAGTAGGTGTAGTTGACCTCGGCCGAGAACTTGTGGCTGAAGCTCTTGATGATGCTGGCCTCGAAGCCGCGCGAGCTCGCGTAGTCGCCGTTGTAGAACACGTTCACCAGGTTGCCGAACTCGTCCCGCTCCTGCCGCGTGGTGATCAGCCCGTAAATGTCCTTGAAGAACACCGAGAACTGACCGGACACGTCGCGCGAGAACAGGTGCTGCATGCCGGCCTGGTACGCGATGTTCGTCTCGGGCTCGAGGTCCGGGTTGCCGCGCGTGACGACGCTGGTGCCGGCATCGCGATTCTCGAAGATGTAGCGGCGCGCCGGGGTCTGGTAGGTCCAGCCGTAGTGGAAGCTCAGCACGTCCTTGTCGGAGATCGGGTAGGCGATGCCGAGTCGCGGGCTGAACTGCATCTTGTCGCGCTTGCCGCTGCGCAGGTCGGCGTTCGAGATCTGGTCGCCGGGCGTGAAGAAGTCGTAGCGCACGCCGGCGTTGAGCACCAGACCCTCGTACTCCCAGCGGTCCTGGACGTATGCGGCGCCCTCGGGATTGAAGTTCGTGTAGTCCGAGCGGTTACCGCCGGGCAGGCCGTTGTTCTCGACGTTCGGGAACGCCAGCGTGAGATTCTGCACCCGGTTGTACTTGGCCTCGATGCCGGTCTTGAGCGTGTGCTGCTTGTAGCGGCGCGTCGAGAAGTCGGTCTTGAGCGAATACGTGGCCGCGTCCCGGTTGAAGTACTGCGGGAAGTCGCCGTGCGTCGCGTAGTACGGATTGTCCTCGGTGCCGGTGCCGAGGTTGCCGCTCCAGTAGAACGGGCTCTGAATCGCGTACTCCCACGGCTCCTTCTGGCCCACCGAGTTGAGCGTGTTGAACCGGAGACTGGCGAGCCGGGTGGTGAGCACCGACTTGTCGGAGATCTGGTTGGTCCACACGGCGGTGTACTGGCGGTAGCGATCGTCCAGCGTGGGCACGTGGTCCGGCAGGTTCACGGGCAGATACGTGCTGTCCACCTGCAGCGCCGACCAGGTCCCGTAGTGGGGCGAATAGCGGTCCGGCTGGCCGGCCGAACGCAGGGTGTCGAGCGCCACCTTCACGAACCCCTGCCGGCTCCACATGTGGTTGTACGGCGTGTTGACCGTGTGGTTGTTGATGATCTCGAGCGTCACCTTGTTCTTGGGGTTCGCCCGGTACGCCAGCTTGAGATTCGCGTTCACCTGGTTCGACTGGCGATTGCCGAGCGTGATGAAGTCGAGGAACGTGCGGCGCGGCTTCGTGAGCGTCGACTTGAGGTAGGTGTCCGAGAACGTCCCCTCGTAGGTCGCGAAGTAGGTCAGGCTCTTGATGGGCGTCGGTCCGCCGAAGCCGAACGTGAACCGGTCGAAGTCGTTGAACGTCTTGGTGGGGTCGCCGAACCGGTCGGTGTCCCACCGCACCTCGCCGCCCAGGCGGTCCGTGCCCTCCTTGGTGCTGACGTTCACGACGCCGGACAGCGCGTTGCCGTATTCGGCGTCGAACCCGCCCGACAGCACTTCGGCACCGGCGATCGCAAGGTTCGCCACGTTCGCGTTGCGACCAAACAGCGGATCCGAAGCCTCGGTGCCGTCGATCTGCAGCTTCACCTCGCCGCCGCGGCCGCCTCGGAAGTGGAGCTCGTCGCCGCGCGCCACGACGCCCGCCTTGGTGGCGATCGCCTGGCTCAGGTTGTCGACCGGCAGCTCCTTGAGCCGCTCGGACGTGATCGCCTGCTTGGTCGTCGACGACTTGGTGTCGATGACCTTCGCGCCATGGACCTCGATGACGTCGAGTTCCTTGACCGACTTGGCGACGCCGACGGAGAACGTGAGCGCCGAGTTCTGGCCGGCGTTGACCTGGACCGTCTGGGTCATCTTGTCATGCCCGATCGCCATCACCTGCACCTGCTGGGTGCCCACGGGCACGCCATGGATCACGAAGTTGCCGTTGTCGTCGGTCGAGGTGCCCTGCTTGGTTCCGAGCACGACGACATTGGCGTAGGGCAACGGGTCCTTGCCGTTATCGAGCACCCGTCCCGAAATGGTGCCCGACAGCGCGGGAACGCCAGGTGCGGCCACCGTGGGCGTGGCAGGTCGTGCGGGAGCAGCTGCTTTCGTGGGCGCCGCCGGCCTTTGCTGTCCGAACCCAGGAGCAGCGAAGGCGACGCCGAGGACCGCCACCGTCAATGCGGGTAGGAAGCGCCTGATCGTCTGGTGCATAGAGTGAGACCTCGCTCGAAGAACCATGGCTGCATGCGGATCCGGGTAAAAATGCCTGTGGTGTGGTACCAAGTCAACGAGATTCCCGTCCAAGTGCTTCGCGGCAAGCAAGTTAGTTCGCGAAGTTCTCGAGAGGTGTCGGTCCGTCACGATCGCCTCACGCACTTCACGCGATAGGGATCGGGAGCAGCGACCCGGAGCGGGTCGGCAGTTGGCGTCGCAGGGGGGGTTCCGCAAGACAGCACTCGAACAGCGGTGCCGGACGCCCAGTCCATGGCAACTATCGTCAGGAGTCCTCCGACTGTCAAGGGGTTTTTCGGTCCATGTCCATCGCGGATCAGAAGACCCACCGCAGTCGGCCCGCCAACCGCTGGCGGCTGGTACGGGTGTTGGACGGATCCTGGAAGTCGGAACGCGTCCATTCATAAGCGTATCCGGCATCGAACGACCAGCGCACGTCCCGGGGATGGAGGCCGAAACCGGCCGTGCCGGAGTTCGTGGTGGTCTCGTTGAACCGGGTGGCGTCGTCCTGGTCCTGCCAGTGATAGAGGTAGCCCATCCGGACCGTGAGCATGGGGACCAGCGGCAACTCGACTCCGGACCGCACGTCCCAGCCGGTGGCCTTGGGGCCGATCCCGGTCAGTTCCTGGTCGTGGTGACTCACGTAGTAGTGGCCCTCCACCCCCAGCACCGTCCCGTGTAGGCCCGACTTCCAGGCGATCCCGCCCCCCGCCTCGACCGAACGGTCCTCGACGACGTTGTGAACGATGCTGTCCGGCACCGCGAGCGTGTCCGCGCCGTCGCGATTGAACACCACGTCGATGAAGTGGTTGAAGCTGTCCTCTTCGCCGATCGGAGGCGGAGTGGTCTCCGCCTTGCGATAAGCGGTCGCGAGCCCGGCCCCGATCTCGAACCGGCGTCCCGCCCAGCGCACGCGCGCCTTGAGGTTCGAGCCCTCCTCCACGCGGTGCAGCAACCGGCCGCGTCCCTCGAGCGGATCGGTCGCCGTGCCTGCCGAGGTGGTGAACACGTAATCCTGGTCGGACTTCGCGCGCCAGCCGCGCGCGTCCGCGCCCCACTCGAGACCCCCGGTGCGGCCAATGATCGAGGCCTGTCCGACGTGATACGGCCGCTGTTCGTGGATTTCGGACGCGTTCCGTAACCCATCGTTCGTTCCCAGGATGTTGTGACTCACGGCATCGTAGCCGACCGCCACGTGGATGTCGGGCGTGACGCGCATCCCGAGATGGGCGCCGAGCCCGAACGAGTGGACGATGGTGTGCGTCGGCGCGAAGAAATCGGGCGGGTCGATCTGGGTGCCATCGCGATCGAGGAACTGGCCGGCGCTGTTCGCGACGAACAGGCGATAGTGATCGATGTTGGACGGCGTCGCGACCAGGCCCCGCAGCGCGTAGGTGAACCGGCGGGTCTTCCCGATCGGCAGATGGCCGGCGAGAATCGGCATGATGTTGGGTCGGCCGAGCATCGAGCGGCGCTCGATCGCCTCGTTGTACGGCAGGTCGGTGCGCGCGGTGCTCCAGTCCCCGACCGCACCGTACGTCGAATTCTGCGTGCGCCGCCAGCCTTCGTAGTAGGTGCGGAAGTCGCGCGCCGCATAGGTCTGACGCTGGTATGCCGGGTCGGCCTGGAACCGATCCGTGACCGTCGAGCCGGAGCCCGTCACGGGGCCGAACTCGAGCGTCGAGCTGCTATCGGCATCGAGCACGCCGATCGGATTCTGGCCCAGGTCCCACATGTTGATCCGGTTGTGGGCATCGTCGAGTACGTAACTGAGGCGTCCCATGCCGAGCAGCCGGGGGCTGCGCGCGATCGGATCGGGGGTGCCGTCGAGATACGGGCTGGGATCGTCGAACACCGAGTACACCGATTGAGCCATGGCCGGTGCGATGGGCGCGGCGATGCCGGCGGCGACTGCCAGCAGCGCGCTCCATCGAACCCCGCGCGAAGGGCTCATGCGAACTCCTTTCTACGAGTCGGCAGGAAGGCAACAACCGACGCGAATGGAAAATGCCGGCACGAAGCGCCGGCACGCGCGGTCCACGAAGTACGCCACGAGTTGCCGAGCATACTAGGAACGGCCCCCGGGGGTGTCAACCACAAACGCAATGTTCCGTGCACGTTGGGTGCCCGACACGCAGGGGTCGCCGGCGAGGAAGAACCGCCACTCGCGCTCGGTGGCGCGACGAATGCCGATGCGCGCGCTGCGCGCGATGCGGCGCCCATGACGCACCGGATCCCGGTCCGATATCCACAACGGCGGCCGCGTGAGATCGAGGCCATCGTGCGTGAGGTCGATTCCCAGCGCGCGCGCCACGCATCCCGGACCGCGCAGCAGCCGCTCGCGAGGCACCGGTCCCCGCCGCCGCTCCATGAGCTCGAGCCCGGCAATGGGTTCGCAGGCGCGCACCAGCACCGCCGCGGGAATCCCCACGCCTTCCGCGACCACGTTGAAGCAGTGGTGCATGCCGTAGGTGAAGTAGACATACGCGTGACCGGGAGCGCCGAACATGATCGCGGTGCGCGGGGTCTTCCCGCGCCACGCGTGGCTGGCCGGATCGCCGGGGCCGCGGTAGGCCTCGACTTCGACGATGCGGCCCGCCGTGACACCTGCGTCCGTGGCGTGGATCAACACACGGCCGAGCAGGGCCCGCGCGACGCTCACCACCCCGCGCGCATAGAACGCCCGCGGCAGCGGACGCCCGAACGGCGCGTCCGGCGCCGGGCGAACGGCGGTCGCCGGGCGCGGCGCCCGGCGAACCCGGCCCGCCGGGGGCCGCGCGTCAGTGTCCGACGGCCGCTTCACCCACGCCCAACCGGCGCAGCGGCTCGAGCATCATGGCTGTGATCTCCGCCAGCCGTTCCGGGGTGCGCGCCTCGAACCGCACGACGATCACCGGCTGCGTGTTCGACGCCCGCACCAGGCCCCAGCCGTCGCCGAACTCCACGCGCGCGCCGTCGATGTCGATCACCGGGTAGACGCCGCCGAACTCCCGCTTGATCGCCTCCGGCACCTCGAACTTGAGTTCGTCGGGACACGCGAGCCGCGTCTCCGGCGTCGAGAAATACTGCGGGATCGATTCCACGAGTTCGTCGAGGGTCCTGCCCGTCGAGGCCACGTATCGCAACAGCCGGCCGGCGGCGAACAACGCGTCGTCGAAGCCGAAGAACCCCTCGCTGAAGAACATGTGGCCGGACATCTCCCCCGCGAGCGGCGCGCCGCTCTCGTGCAGGCGCTGCTTGATCAGCGAATGCCCGGTCTTCCACATCGTCGGGCGCCCGCCGTGGGCGAGGACGTCCTCCGCGAGCCCCTGCGAGCACTTGACGTCGTAGATGACCTCGCCGCCCGGCACGCGGGTGAGCACATCGCGCGCGAACAGCGCCAGCAGCTGGTCGCCCCACACGATCCGCCCGCTGCCGGTCACGGCGCCGATGCGATCCGCGTCGCCGTCGAACCCGATCCCGAGATCGGCGCCCGTGTCCTTCACCTTCTGCTGCAGGTCTAAGAGCAGCGCGGGCACCGTCGGGTCCGGCAGGTGGTTGGGAAACCGGCCGTCGAGCTCGGAAAACAGCGGCGTGACGGTGTGCCCCATCCGCTCGAACACCCTGGGCACCACGGTGCCGGCGCAGCCGTTGCCGCAATCCATCACCACCCGCAGCCCGGTGGCACTGGTGCAACGCTCGACCAGCATCGCCGAGTACTCGTCGAGCACCGGGCTCCCGGTCCAGCGTCCCGAGCCCGTGGCGAGTTCGCCGGCCTCGATGCGATCCCGCATGCGCACGATGTCGGCGCCGAACAGCGGCAGCTGGCGCTTCATCATCTTGAAACCGTTGAACTCGGGCGGGTTGTGACTGCCGGTGATCTGCATGCCGCCGGCGAGGCCGCGCGACACCACGGCATAGTAGAGCGCCGGCGTGGGCACGATGTCGACGCGCTCGACGTCCACCCCGGCGGCGAGCATGCCGCGCTCCGCGGCCGCCGCCAGCCGCTCGCTGCTGGGGCGCACGTCGCGCCCCACCGCGACCCGGGTGCCGCCCTCGTCGCGGATCATACTGGCGAACGCCCGCCCCACGCTCATTGCCGCCTCGGTGGTGAGTTCGGTCTCGTGCAGGCCGCGGATGTCGTACTCGCGAAAGATGTGGCGCGGGATCATGCCGGGTCCTTGCGCTTGAGCCACGCGTCGATGAACGGGTCGAGCTGGCCGTCGAGCACGGCGTGCACGTCGCCGATCTTGAGCTCGGTGCGATGGTCGTTGACCATGGTATACGGCTGCATCACGTACGAGCGGATCTGGCTGCCGAAGTCGATGTCCTTCTTGGGGCCGGCGAGCACCGCGGTCTTGACCTTCTCGAGCTGCTCGTAGTGGACGAACAGGCGACCCATGAGGATCTTCATCGCCGCGTCCTTGTTGCGATGCTGGCTGCGCTCGGCCTGCGACTGCGTCACGAGCCCGGTCGGCAGGTGCGTGATGCGCACCGCGGACTCGGTCTTGTTCACGTGCTGCCCACCGGCGCCGCCGGCGCGGAACGTGTCGATCCGCAGGTCGCCGGGGGCGATGTCCACCTTGATGGTGTCGTCCACCATCGGCATCACCGCCACGGATGCGAACGAGGTGTGGCGTCGCTGGTTCGCGTCGTACGGCGAGATTCGCACCAGCCGGTGGACGCCGGTCTCGGCCTTGAGGTAGCCGTAGGCGTATTCGCCGTCGATCTCGAGCGTGGCGTCCTTGATGCCCGCCTCGTCGCCGGCCTGGTAGTCGAGCAGCGCCACCGGATAGCCGTGACGCTCCGCCCAGCGCTGGTACATGCGCATCAGCATCTCGGCCCAGTCCTGGGATTCGGTGCCGCCGGCGCCCGGATGGATATTCACGAGCGCCCCGAACCGGTCGTGCTCGCCGGACAACAGGCTCCGGGTCTCGAGTTCCAGGACCTGGCGCTCGAGCCCTCCCAGCTCGCGCTCCAGCTCGATCAGCATCGATTCGTCGCCTTCGGTCTCGGCCAGGTCCACGAGCTCGGCGAGGCTGCGGCACGCGGCGTCGGGCGCGTTCCAGTCGTCGATCGTCTTCTTCGCCTGCTTCATGCGCTGGACGGTCTTCTGCGCGTCCTCCTGCCGGTCCCAGAATCCGGGCTCCGCCATGCGGGCCTCGAGCTGCCGGGTCTCCGCGGCCCGGGCATCGACGTCAAAGATACCTCCGCAGACTGTCGAGGGTGGCGCGCACGGCGTCGATTCGTTTCCGCAGATCCGCGGTCGTCAGCATGTGTCCTTCCCCGCCGCCTCGCGGCGGGCCCGCAGCGTGCGGACCGCCTCGCGCGCGGCGCCTGCCAGCCGTTCGGGAGTTCCATCGTTGTCGAGCGTCACATCGGCGGCCGCGCGAAACGCCGCGTCGCTGCGTTGCACCTCGCGCCGTTCCCGTGCCTGTTGAGGCGTCCAGTGCCGCGACGCGACCAGCCGTTCGATCGCGAGCGCCTCCGGCGCCACCACCGCCAGCACCGCATCGCACCAGCGTTCGAGTCCCCATTCCAGCAGCAGCGCGGCGTCCAGCACCGCGACGCCGCGGAACCCGTCGCGCAACCATTCGGAGATCTGCTCCGCCGCGCGTTCGATGATGCGTGGGTGAACGAGCCGGTCGAGGCGCGCGCGCGCCGCGGGATCGGTGAACACCCGCGCCGCGACCCGTCCTCGATCGAGGCTGCCGTCGGCGCGGTAGACGTCGTCGCCGTACTCCGCGGCGAGCGCCGCCCGCACTCCGGGGTCGTGATCGGTGACCTCGTGACCGAGCGCGTCGGCGTCGATCACCCGCGCGCCGTCCGCCGCCAGCGCCCGGGCCACCGTGCTCTTGCCGGCGCCCGCGCGCCCGACGAGCCCCAGCACGAACGCGCCGGCGCCCGCCAGCCGTGGATCAGTGAACATCGAACCACGTGGCGCCGCTGCCGACCGACACCCGCAGCGGCACCTTGAGCACGAGGCACCCTTCCATCTCGGCCTGGACCCGGTTCGCGACGGCTTCCGCCGCGTCCACCGGCGATTCGATCACCAGTTCGTCATGCACCTGTAGCAGCAATCTAGCCGAGGGTGCCACCGCCTTCAAGGCGTGGTGGACGCGGATCATCGCGAGCTTCATGAGATCCGCCGCGGAGCCCTGGATGGGGGCGTTGATCGCGACCCGTTCCGCCAGGCTGCGCTCGCCGCCGCCGCCGCCCGCCAGCGCGGGCAGATACCGGCGACGGCCGAGCAGTGTCTGCACGAACCCGCCGCGGCGCGCGTCGTCGAGCTGGCGGTCCAGGTACTCGCGCACGCCGGAGAACACCGCGAAATAGTGGCGGATGAACTCCTGCGCGTCGCGCAGCGGGATCTTCATCTGCTGGGACAGGCTGCGCGCGCCCATGCCGTACATGATGCCGAAGTTCACGATCTTCGCGCGCGACCGCAGCGCGGGATCGAGCTCGCCGGTGATGCCGAAGATCCGCCGCGCGGTACTGGCGTGGATGTCCTCCCCGCTCGCGAACGCGTCGATCAGGCTCGTGTCCCCCGACAGATGCGCCATGAGCCGCAGCTCGATCTGGGAATAGTCAGCGCCGATCAGCACCGCCCCCGGCGGCGCGACGAACGCGCGCCGGATCGCGCGGCCCTGCGGCGTGCGGATCGGGATGTTCTGCAGATTCGGATTACTGGACGACAGCCGCCCCGTCGCGGCGCCGGCGGCGTCGTACGTGGTGTGCACGCGGCCGTCGCGCGGATCCACGGCGAGCGGCAGCGCGTCGAGATACGTGGACTTGAGCTTCGTCAGCGCGCGGTATTCGAGCAGCCGGGCCGGGAACTCGTGCGAGCCGGCGAGTTCCTCGAGCACCGCCTGATCGGTCGAATAGCCGGTGCGCGTGCGCCGGCCGGGGGCGAGCTTGAGCGTCTGGAACAGCACGCGCGCGAGCTGCTGCCCGCTCTGGAGGTTCACCGGCTCGCCCGCCATCGCGAGCAGCGCCTGCTCGAGCCCCGCGATCTCGGCGCCCGCGCGATCCGCCAGCTCGCGCAGCGCCGCGGTGTCGACCCGGATGCCGGTCCGCTCCATCTCCAGCAGCACCGGGATCAGCGGATGCTCGAGCTGGTCGTAGAGCGGCCCCTGCTGGCGCGACTCGAGCTGCGCCCGTAGCGCGTCCGCCGCCGCCCCCATCGTCGCGACCGCCGGCTCGAGCGCGCGCGCCACGTCCGCGGGGTTCAGCGCCGCCGGCCCCGGCCGCGCGCGGCCCGCGCGACCCAGGAGCACGTCGTCCAGTCCCGGCAGCGCGATGCCGAGGAAGTCGCGCGCGATCGCCGCGAGGCCGTGATCGCGATCGGGATCGCACAGGAACGAGCCGATGTGCAGATCGAACTCGAGCCCCGCGAACGCGAGCCCGGCGGCGGCGAACAGGTGGGCGTCGCGCTTGAGGTCGTGCCCGATCTTGGGGTAGGCGGGATCGCTCAGCAGCGGCGCGAGCCAGCCGAGCGCCTCCTGCATCGTGAAGTTCGGGCCCGCGTCGTGACCCAGCGGCAGATACGTGGTCGTCCCATCGCGCGCCGCGAGCGCGACGCCGATCAGCCGTGACGTCCGCGGTTCGGATCCGGAGCCGAGCGGCAGCACGAGGAGTCCGTGCGCCGCCGCCGCGTGGATCTGCTCGAGGCGTTCCCGCCACTCGGCAAGTCCGCCCGCCGCCACGGGCCCCGGCGGTGCGGCCCACAGATCGAGCGCGCCCTGCGCCTCGGTCGTGCCCGCCGCGGCGGATCCGGGCGCGGACTCGGGTGGCGGTTCCGGCCGCGAGCTCGCCCTGCGGTCCGCCGCCGGTTCCGCCGTATCGGCGGGGTCTGCGCCGGCAGCAGGCGTCGCGGTGGCGGGCCGCGGCGCGGTCCAGGCCGCCCCATCGCCGTTCGCCGGCGCCATGGAAACGCGACCCGTGAGCTTCACGCCCGGGGCCCGGGTCTCGGCCGCGGTGCCGCGCCGCTCGGGAGAACGGCCCGGCGGCGGCGGCCCCGCGGCCTCGTCGCCGACACCCTCCGCGATCGCGATCTTCTCGAGCCGTGTCAGCTCATAGCGGCGCGCGAGCGCGAGCAGGTCGTCGCGGCGGATCGGTCCGCGCCGCAGCGCCTCCCACTCGTACGGCAGCTCGCAATCCGCCTGCACGGTGACGAGCTCCTGCGACAGGAACGCCAGCTCGCGATGCGCGGCGAGCTTCAGGCGCAACGCGGGTCGCGCCACGCGGCCGAGATCGGCGTACAGCGCGTCGAGCGAACCGAACTCGCGAATCAACTCCGATGCCGTCTTCGGTCCGACTCCCGGCACCCCGGGAATGTTGTCGCTGGTGTCGCCCATCAGAGCGAGCACGTCGCGGGTCTGTTCGGGCGAAACGCCCCACTTCTCCATGATCGCCGCGCGATCCACCCACACGTACTCCTCGCCGCGCCCCACCGGGCTCAGCAGCCGCACGCGATCGTTCACCAGCTGGGCGAGGTCCTTGTCGCTCGTGACCAGCGCCACGTCGAAGCCGTCGCGCGCGCCGCGGCACGCGAGCGTCGCCATGACGTCGTCGGCTTCGAGCCCGGCGACTTCGAGCACCGGCAGGCCGAGCGAGCGGGCCAGATCCTCGATCGCATCGAGTTGCCCGCGCAGGTCCGGCGGCATCTCCTTGCGGGTGGCCTTGTAGTCCGGGAACCGGGTGTGGCGCTGCGTCGGACCCGGGCCGTCCCAGGCCAGCGCCCAGTAGTCCGGCTGCTCCTCGCGGCGGATCTTGAGCACGGTGTTCGCGAATCCGTAGATCGCGTTCGTGGCCTCGCCCCGGCTGTCGCGCAGCGGTTCCCAGCGGAACGGGTTCACCTTGCGGTCCGGCTGGCTCGCCTGCTCCGCGGCGATGTCCCCGGGGGACTTCGTGGTCCGGGTCATCAGCGCGTGGTATGCGCGATAAGCGAGACCCATGGCGTCGAGCACGAACAGGCGGGGCATCGGACCACGGTATGGCCTGACGGGGAATCGGAGCAACCGCGCGCGGTCCCTGCAGAACAAAACCCGAGCGGCCACCGAACTGCGTGGCCGCAAGGGAAGAAACGGTGCCTTGACTTAGGGTCGTTCCATATCAGCGCACGACGCTGATCCGTCGCACTTGAACCTTGGCTGCCTGCCGGAGGCGAAGAAAGTACACGCCGATCGGGAGGTGAAGCCCGCGGCCCATTTCCACCCTGTGAACCCCGCCGCCCAGGGAATCGAGGATGCGTGCGTCCACCACCCTCCCCGAGAGATCCACCAGGTCGAGCTGCGCCGTGGCCGTCACGGGCAGGGAGAATTCCACGGTGAAGGTCGAGGGCGCGGGGTTGGGCTGAATGCGTGTCAGCTCGAAGCGCGGCGCAACGGCGGCGGGCAGCACCGGCCGGGACGCCCCGTCCTCCACGCGGTAGGTCGGCTTCGAGCCGGCCCCCCAGGTCAGGAACTGGGTATCGCCGAAGAACATCCGCTGACTGTCGCGATAGCCGCCGAAGACCGCCAGCCGGTCCCCGCCGGCATCGTAGACCGCCGTCATCAGGTCACGTTCTCCGGGGCTCAACCCATCCGGACGCAGTTTGTTCCAGCGCGCATGGGCGCCGAGTCTCAGCTCCCAGACGTCTCCGAGAAATCCCGAGTTCAGATTGAAGCCGCCATAGAGCACCAGCCGCTGCCCCGCGGAGTCGTACACGGTCGTGTGCAGGTAGCGCGGCGTGGGATTCGGTCCCCCGGTCGCGAGCCGCGACCAGGCCGGGGTGCCGTTCGACAGGTCGAGGGCGAACGTCTCGTCCCGGGGTCCGGCGGCATTGCCGCCAAACACGACGGCGCGATCGCCCAGCGGGTCGTACGTCATCGACATGCCCCATCGTGGAGACGGAGGCGTCCCGGCCGCGGCGATCGAGTGCCACTGCAGCGCATTCGGTCCACTCAGTGGCAGCTCCCACAGGTCGGCCAGGCTGGCGAAATTCAACCCGCCGAACACCAGCATTCGATCGCGCAACGGGTCGTAGATCGCGCCGTGCGACAGCCTGCCGTCCGGACGGACTCCTGTCGTCACGAGTTCGGCCCAGGCCGGGCCGGGTCCCGTGGTCAGCTGCCAGGTGTCGTTGGCGTACTGCGACAGCGTCTGGTCGTAGCCGCCGAACAGGATCATCCGGTGACGGAGCGGATCCCAGATCGAGGTGCTGCCGTGTCGTGGATGAGGCGCCACCGGCGTATGCAACCTCGACCATACCGGGTCACCCGAGAGTGCGAATGCCCAGGTCTGGTCGTCGTCGAACAACGTGAGCGTCGTCCCCGAAAACACGATCATCTGCCGGTGATCCGGATCGATCGCCGCCGAGTATTCACGCCGCGGTGAAGGCGCGGCGGCATCGGGCGGGGAGGGGAGCGTGTACTCGGTCCATCCCGTGGGTGCCGAGAAACTCAGGAACGCCGTCTGTTGCAGGTAGCTTCCATCGTATCCGCCAAACGTCGCCAGGCGGTCGAGGATGGGATCGTAGACCGACTGATGGCCAAAGCGCGCGGTCACGACGGACGTTCCCGGATCGACGAGCTGCCACGCCGGGCTGCCGGTGAGATTCAGCGCCCAAGCATCCGAGTAGTACACGAACGGCCCGCTGATTCCCCCGCTCGTCCCGCCGAAGATCACCATCCGATTGCGGGCACCGTCGTAGACGGGGCTGAATTCCCGGCGCGCGGACGGCGCCGCCGCGGCGGGGATGACGCTCCACGCGGGACTCGATCCCAGGCTCAGCGCCCACGTATCGGAGAGGTATGCGCCATTCCAGCCGCCGAAGATCACGAGCCGGTTCGACACCGGGTCGTAGATGCCCTGGGACAGGTCGCGCACCGGAGGTGCCGGACCCGCGGGCGATAGCTGCGTCCACGCCGGTGCCGCTCCCAGCGACAGCGCCCAGACGTCGTTGCGGAACGCGAAACCGTCGTAGCCGCCGAACACGATCAGCCGATTCCCCGCGGCGTCGTAGACCGTCGAGTTGAACGCGCGGGCCGGGGGCGGGGTGCCGGTCGGCGACAGCGGGGTCCACACCGGCGATGCGCCGAGCGACAGGCTCCAGGCGTCGTTATGGAAATTACCGTCGTAACCGCCGAACACGATGAACCGGTCTCCGGCCACATCGTAGACCGCGCCGGCTCCGTGACGCGGCGCGGGTTTCACGCCGGCCGGCTCGAGCTCGATCCAATGACCATGCGGACCGAGCGAAAGCGTCCACGCATCGTTGCGATAGGTGGGCGTGCCCCCGAAGATGATCATCTGGTTGCGATGCGAGTCGTATGCGGCGCCCATGGACAATCGCGCCGAAGGGATCGAGTCCCCTGGCGGCGCGGGCGGCGGTGCCGGGATCGAGCTCCATGTGCCATCGCGACCGTTGGAGGCGCCGGCGGACCCGATCGCGACCATCATCGCGAAAGCGAGAACCATGATTGACATCAGATTCGAGAGGGAGCGTGTGCCCATGGAAACCTCCGTTGGTTTCGGGCTGGCGGGCCGGGTGGAGTGTTAAGTCTAGGGCATGACACTCTGTGCGCAACAACGGTGACCAGCGAATTGCGCCCTATTGAGACATTGAGTCCCAGGCGCCGGGACAATCCGCCGCGGGGTGCTGCTGGGAGCCGTGAGCCCTCGCGGCGGGAATCGCCCGCCCGGACCAGAGAGTGACCTAGGCCGACGGCGTTTGCGAGGGCGCTGGCGCCGGCGGCTTACGCCACGCCGTGAAGAAGAACTGTGCGAATCGATGGATCGGGGACAGCCGTGACAGGCGCTCGTTGATGCGCTGGATCGTGACGAATCCGGGCTTGCCGTGCAGCGCCGCGATGTTCGGGCCGAACAGGAACAGATTGGTGCCGGTCGTGGCGACGCGCTCGAGTCCGTGCGGTTCGAACAGGTGTCGCGCCCGGCTGCTCGGCCAGTTGAGATGATCGCGCAGTCCCGGGTCATAGGGCTTGCGTCGAATCGCGTGCGTGAGCCGGGCCCATGAATACGGAATCGACGTGCGATTCGGCAGCGTGACGACGGCGATCCCGCCGGGCCGCAACGCCGTCGCGATGTTCGCGATCACGCGCCCGGGATGTTCGGTGTGCTCGATGACCTCTGTGCACAGCACGAAGTCGAACGCCTCCGCGGCGGGGAGCTCCTCGGCGTTCCCCACCCGAAACGTTCGCCGCCGGCCCTCCGTCGCATCCCCGAACGCGCGACGGGCCCGGTCGATGAACTCGGGTTCGATGTCGATCCCCAGCACGTCGCGAAATCCGAAGTCGGTCAGCATCTTCGAGAAGTAGCCGCCGTTGCACCCGAGATCGAGCGCCCGCTCGAACGACCGGATGTCGCCGCGACGGATCAATCCGCTCACGAAATGGTGGAACAGATTGAGGCGGCTGCGGTGCAGCACGCGGGTCTCGAGATCGTCGGAGTATCCGTAGAGCTCGTCGAGCGCCGACTGCAGCGGGCCGGGTGCCGGCTCGACGACCGCCGGTACGTAGGGAGGATCGAGCGCCGCGGCGTGCGTGGGACTCACGGACGCGCCGCCTTGCGCGCGATCAGCAGCTGATTCCTTCGCCCCCGGTTCCAGCGGTTCGCGAGCACGACCCGGTCGAGTGCCAGCAGCAATCCCGGAAATCGATTGAGAAACCGCCACCACCCGAGTTCATGGTTCAGCAGGAAGTGGGTCGCTTCCATGTGGACGACCTCGAGTCCCACCGCTCGCAGCAGTTCCCGATGCCGCTCCTCCGGCCGTGTGCGGTTATGCGGGTCCTCGGCGCCGCGGGGCGCGAACACGTCGGTGTACACCAGGACGCCGCCCGGCGCGACCGCGTTCGCGGCGTTGCGCAGCGCGTACTCCCAGCGCGCGTCGTCGGTGATGTGGTAGAACACGTCGAACACATTCACCACGTCGAACGCGCCGTCGATCGGAGTCTCGCTGACGTCGGCCAGCACGAACCGCGCCTGCGGGAAGCGCGCGGCGAGGCCCTCCACCGACGCCGACGTGATGTCGAGCCCGGTCACGCGGGCGCCGTGCTCGAGATAGAACTGGGTGAAGAACCCGGTGCCGCATCCCACGTCGAGCACGCTCGCGCCGGTCAGGGTCACGCCCGAAGCACCCAGCGCGCGTTCCAGCACCTCGCGCCGCAGCGTGTAGCACGCCCGATTGTAGGCCAGCGACAGGCCGGTCTCGCCGGTGCCGCGCAGATCGAACTGCTCGCGCAGCCGCTGTTCCCAGAACTCCCGGGGCTGGTACGTCACGCGCGGCCCCGCCGGTAGAGCCGGTGGCGGGCGATGTAGCGCGCCACGGCGTCGGTCACCAGGTAACGCAGCGAACGGCCGCCGCGGGCCCGGCTGCGGATCATGCTCGACGACACGTCGAACGACGGGTTGCCGAGCCACTCGGCGGCGCGCGCGAAGCGCCGCGCGGGACCGCGGCGCACCGGGCCCACGCCCGGCCGTCCCGCCACGGCGAGCGTCGCCTCCGCGGCGATCGCATCCGGATCACGCCAGGTGTGGAACTCGTCGAGACTGTCGGCGCCGAGGATCAGCACCAGCCGCGCTCCGGCATGTCGCGCCCGCAGCGCGCGCACGGTGTCGATCGTGAACGACGGACCGCGCCGCCGGGTCTCGATCGGGGACACGATGAACGCGGGATTGCCGCGCACCGCGAGCCGCGTCATGGCGAGTCGGTCCGTCGCGGAGGAGCGCGCGCGGCCGAGCTTGTGGGGCGGAGTCCCCGACGGCACGAACACCACGCGCTCGAGACTGAGTTGTTCGCGCGCCCACTCGGCGATCATCAGATGCCCGACATGCGGCGGATCGAACGTGCCGCCGAGCACCCCGAGCCGCATCACCGCTCGAGCCGCGCGCGCTCCTTCGCGGCGCGCACGGCGATCGGCTGGCCGGGGTACTGGGTCTCGAGCTCGCGCAGCCGCGCGATCGCGCTCTGCCGCTTGTGCGTCAGCACGTCCGCCAGCGCGAGCCCGATCGAGGCCTCCCCCGCCTGCGGCGTCTCGGGGTAGTCGTCGAGCACGCGCTGGAAGTACGCCCGGGCCGGCCTCCCGAGCTTGAGGCTCAGGTACAGCTCGCCGCTCGCGAGGACCTTGCTCGCGAGCCGGTTGCGGGTGGACTGGATCCGCCGTGCGGCTTCCGGCTGCAGCCAGTGGCCCGGATGAGTGTCGCGGTAGCTCTCCCACTGTTCGAGCGCCTTGTGCGTGTAATCCTGGTCGAAATCGGGACCGCGCGACTGGCCGAACAGCGCCTCGCCGAGGCGGAACGACGCCGACGCGCTCGAATCGCTCTCCGGGTAGTCGCGCAGCAGCCGCTCGAATTCGATCTGAGCGGACGGGTAGTCCTTGGTCATCAGATAGCCCTGGCCGAGCTGGTAGATCGCCTCGTCGACGTCGGCGCTGCCGGCGTTGTTCGCCACGTAGGTCTTGAACAGCTCGATGGCCTGCGTGTAGTCGTGGGCCGCGTACAGCCGCCGCGCCACCTGGAGCCGCTCGGGCTCCGAATGCACCTGCGGCAGCGTTCCCGCGCCGCACCCCGCGATCACAAACAGCCCGATCCCCACCACCAGCCGGAACCCGAATCGCAATTCGATCACCTCGTCACGGTCGATTCTGGAAGAACAGCGCGACCAGTCCGGCGACGACGCCGATCACGATCACCGGTTCGAACACCTTGTTGAGGCCGCGCTCCGGCACGGCCGCCTTGAGATCGGAGAACCGGTCGTCCTCGACGAGCGGCAGCTGGGAGCGCGGGAACATGTCGATCAGGTTCCAGCTCGCGTCGCCGGTCCACAGCACGCGCGACGTCGCGGGATCCCGCAGCGTCAGGCGGCCCTCGACGAGCGCCTGGCGCTCGACCTTGATGCGGCCGGGCAGCCAGCCGCGCAGCCTCAGGTACGTCACGCGCGCGGACGCCAGCTGGTAGTCGAGCACGGCCGGCGACGCGGTGGCCGTGCTCCCGGTGTGCGAGGCGGCCGCGAGGCTGTCGTCCACCACCGGGGCGCGCCGCACCTGCGTGACCACGCCGCGCTTCGACAACTGCTTCAGCACCGCGTGCTCCACTGCGAAATTGAGCGGATGCGATTCGGCCGGAGCCAGCACGACCTCCTGGCCCTTCACGAGCGGCACGTCGGCCATCGCGCGCTCGAACGCCTGGTTCGCGACGAGGCTCACGAGCTGGAGGTTCGTGGGCGCCATGCGCGGGCCGCGCTCGCGAACCGGCTCGAGCTCGAGCTGACCGACCGACAGCAGCGTGTCCGTCGCGGGCTTGGGCCCCGCCGCGTAGCGAAACTTCTTCGCCTCGGCCGGCGCCGCGGCCAGGGCCACGAGTGCCAGCAGCGCGAGCCCGCGCGCCAGCCGCCCGCCGCAGCGGCGCCATCCCGCTCCCGTCCCGTGCGAAGCGGAGTCGTGCCGCCTCATCCGCGTCCTCCGATCACCGTGAGACCGTGGGGCGCGCGCGGCCCGTCGACACGCGCGAACAGGTCATAGGCGGAGGCGCCGGTGACGCGCACCTCCACCCGCGTGCCGGGGGTCAGCGATTCGGCGTCCACGACGACGCCACCATCCACTTCGAACGCCTGGCCGGCATGGCGCGCGGCCCACTGCCCGCGCCCGGCGGGGCCGTCGATCATCACCGTGATCCGCTCCCCGATTTGCCGCGCCAGCCGGGCATGCGACAGGCGCTGCTGCAGCGCGAGCAGCCGCGCGCGGCGGCTGCGCCGGGAATTCAGTGCGACGCGCGGCGTCATGTGCCACGACGGGGTCTCGGGTTCGCGCTCGTACGTGAACACCACGACGTTCTCGAACGCCGCCTCCTCGACGAACCGGCTCAGCGTGTCGAAGTGCTCCTCGGTCTCGCCCGGGAACCCCACGATGAAATTGGTCCGGAACGCCACGCCCGGAATGCCGTCGCGAATGCGCCGTACCAGCGCCCGCGTGTCACGTTCCGTCATGGCGCGCGCCATGGTGCGCAGCATGTCCTGCGCGATGTGCTGCAGCGGCATGTCGACGTATGGCACCACGCGCTTCGCGTTCGCCCACATGCCGATCAGCCGGTCGCTCCACAACCGCGGATACGTGTACTGGACGCGGATCCAGTCGATGCCGTCGACCGTGTCGAGCGCCTCGAGCAGATCGGCGAGCGACGGCGTGCCCGGCAGGTCGGTGCCGTAGCCCGTCGTGTCCTGGCCGATGAGATTCAGCTCGCGCACGCCGAGCTTCGCCAGCGACCGCGCCTCCTCGACCAGCATGTCCAGCGGCTTGCTCTGCTGGTCGCCGCGCAGCCGCGGAATGATGCAGAACGTGCAGCGATGATCGCAGCCCTCGGAGATCTTGAGGTAGGCGATGTGGCGCGGCGTCGACAGCGCGCGGGGCGCGAGCGCGTCGAGCGCTCCGCCCGGGAACTCGGTGTGCGCGCGGCGCACGCCGCCGTCGCCCGCGATCACGTGCCGAGCGGCCTGCACCACCTCGCGCCACTGGCCGGTGCCGAGCACGGCGTCGACCTCGGGGAACTCGCCGAACAGCGCATCGCCGGCCCGCTGCGCGAGGCACCCGGTCACGATCAGCCCCTTGAGCCGGCCCGCCTGCTTGAGCTGGGCGAGCTGCGCGATCGCGTCCTTGGACTCGCGGACCGCGCTCTGGAGAAATGCGCAGGTGTTGATCACCGCCACGTCGGCGCCGTCGGGGTCGGCGACGGTGCGGAACCCGTCCTGCACCAGCATCCCCAGCATGTGCTCGGAATCGACGGTGTTCTTGGGGCAGCCGAGCGACACGAACGCCAGCGACGGCGGCCCCGCGGCGGTCCGGCGGTGGCCGGCACGCGGCGCGGGCCGGGGCGAACGGGCGGCGCCGCGCGCGGCACGGGTGGCGGCGCGTCCGGAATCACGGTTCCCGCGGGAGCTCACGATGAGAACCGATCCTCGAGCCAGCGCTCGTCCACGAGCACGTCGCGGGCCTTCGGGCCCTGGAACGGGCCGACGACGCCGATGTGCTCGAGTTGATCCATGAGCCGGCCGGCGCGCGAGTACCCGACCTTGAGCCGGCGCTGGAGCAGCGACGTCGAGCCCTGCTGGTGCGTCACGACCAGCCGCGCAGCGTCCTGCAGCAGCGTGTCGTCGACGGGCACGTCGTCGTCGTCCTCCTCGGCCTCCGACATGTCGGGGCGGGTGGCGAGCGGCGGCAGCGTGGCGACCTGGCCGACGCCGAGCAGCACGGGCTTCACCTTCGCCTTCCAGAATTCCACGATCCGCGCCGTCTCCTCCTCGGACACGTAGCAGCCGTGGATGCGATACGGCTCGGGCTTGCCCGCCGGCGTGAACAGCATGTCGCCGTTGCCGAGCAGGTTCTCCGCGCCGTTCATGTCGAGCACGGTGCGCGAATCGGTCTTGCTCGCGACCTGGAACGCGATGCGCGACGGGAAATTCGCCTTGATCACGCCGGTGATGACGTCGACCGACGGCCGCTGCGTCGCGAGCACCAGGTGGATGCCCACGGCGCGCGCCATCTGCGCCAGCCGCGCGATCGGCTCCTCGATCTCGGCGGGGGCGGTGAGCATGAGATCCGCCAGCTCGTCGATCACGATCACGACGTAGGACAGCCGGTCGGGCGCCGGGCCGTCGCTGCCGTCGGACAGCGGCGGCCCCGCCGGCACCAGGCCCGCGGTGATCTTGTCGTTGTAGGCGGCGATGTTCCGGGCTCCGCAGGTGGCCATCAACCGGTAGCGCTTCTCCATTTCGGACACGGCCCACCGCAGCGCGCGGCTCGCCTTCTTGGGCTCGGTCACGACGGGCATGACGAGATGCGGGATCCCGTTGTACGCCGACAGCTCGAGCATCTTGGGATCCACCATCAGCATGCGCAGCGTATCCGGGCCGTGCTGGAACAGCAGTCCGGTGATCATGGCGTTCAGGCACACGCTCTTGCCCGAGCCCGTCGCCCCCGCCACGAGCACGTGGGGCATCTTCGTCAGGTCCGCGACAAACGGCTTCCCGACGACGTCGACGCCCATCGGAATCTTGAGCGCGGCGTCGCTGTTCTGATAGACCGGGGCGCACAGCACCTCCCGGAGATACACCGTACGGCGGTTGCGGTTCGGAATCTCGACGCCGACGGCGCCCTTGCCGGGAATCGGGGCGAGGATCCGGATGCGCTGGGCGCGCAGCGCCAGCGCCAGGTCGTCCTCGCGCGACACGATCTGGTTCACCTTGACGCCGGCCGCGGGCTCGAATTCGAACGTGGTCACCACCGGCCCGGGGTGGATCTCGGTGATGCGGCCGTCGATGTCGAAGTCGCGCAGCTTCGCCAGCAGCAGGTTGGCCTCGCTCGTCATGTCGGCCGCGGTGATCGGTTCCTCGGTCGTCGTGCCGATGCCAAGCAGGTCGAGTGGCGGCAGTTCGTGCTCCGCGGCGGCCGCGACCGCGGCGCTGGTGCCCTGGGCCAGCTCCTGCGCCGCCGACGTCAGCGCCGCGGCGCGCTTCGGGCGCGCCTCGACGGCCTTGAGCCCGGGCAGCGGCATGCGAAGCTGATTGTGGGCATCGAGCTCGAGCGCGGCCGCCCCGACCCCACCGTTGGACGCCGTGTTCGCAAGCGTCACGACGGGTCCGGCCGCGGCGGGGACGCGCGTCGGGACCGGCTTTGGCTCGGGCCTGGGGCGCGACGCCCGGGCGGCGCGCGGCTTCGCGGCCACCGCCTTGGCGCGATTCGCCTGCCACGCGGCGACCATCGCCGCCAGCCGGCGCAGCGGCGCCAGCACCACGGCGCGGCCGAAGTGTCCGATCCAGTGGAACCCGAGCTCACTCGCCGCGAGCACGGTGACGCCCGACAGCGCGCCCGCCACGACCCACGAGCCGAGATTGCCGAGCGCGGCATGCAGGGTCATCGCGGTCGCCAGTCCCCAGCCTCCGCTCCACGTCCAGCGGTCGAGCCCCGCGAGTCCCAGCATCGTGCACAACTCGAACGCCAGCAGCGTGCCGATGAGCGAGCGGGTGATGAGCGGGTTGGCGTCGCGGTTCCGCAGCCGGTTCCAGCCCCACGACAGCGCCAGCAGCGGCAGCCCGAAGCTTCCGAACCGGCCGAACGCCCACACCATTCCGTAGGACAGCGCGGCGCCGACCGGGCCGCAGGCGTTGTCCGTCGACCACGGGGGCATGCCCGCCACCGGGCGCACGAACGTCGCCAGGCTCGCGAGCGACAGCAAAGCGAACGCCGCGAGCAGGAGGGCGAGGATTTGACGCTGACGATGATGGGAAATGGACGCTGCCACTCGAGTGCTGGGACACCCTTCCTGGTGTGGGTACCGCGGCCCTCCGCGCGCGTCCGCGAGGCGATCGCTCGCCACGGCGGGTCCGGCGCGGAATCGCGCGCCCCGTCCGCCTCCCTGGCGGGCGTTGGCGGGCTATTGTGCCCTAGCCCCGGGGCGGGAGCAATGGGGATGGGTGGGGGGCCCAACTCTTCACTTCATCCACACTTCCACGGCCACGGGGGTGCGCCCGGCGGCCGCAAGGTAGCGGACGTGCAGCAGGCGCTTGACCGGATCGACGTTCATGATCTCGCACGACCGGCCGGCGCCCTGGTCGGCCGGCGAGGTTGCGTCGTTGGGCCACACCCGCTGCGCCTTCCGGGCCGGCAGATCGAGGCGGAACACCGCACCCGTGCCGTGGTCGCCGGTCGAGACGAACAGCACGTCGGCGCCCGGCGCCCACACCAGCGCGTTCGCGTCGCCCGACCAGGCCGGGTCCTGCCAGAACCGGTCGTCGAGCGACCACGCCCCGTCCCGGGTCCCGCGCATGAGACCGCGGTAGACGACCCCGACGTGATCGTCATGGGCGTCGTCGTGGAACACCAGCGCCGCGAACCGGCCGCCGGGCTGGGCCACGAGCGAGTCGGCGAGGTCGCGGGTGCGCAGCAGCGTCCCGCGCGCGGCGGCCGGTACGCCGGTTGCGGGTAGGGCCGCCGCGGGGTTCGGCGACCGCTCGGTCGCGACGCCGATGACCGGCGCCGCGGCGCGGGGACTCGCCGCGACGCCGGAAGTCAGCGCGACGGCGGCGCCGAACAGCGCGGCGCAGGCGGCAGCGCGACCCATTGCGCCTGCGGCGCTTATCTGGGCCCCGCGTTCACGAAGCGTTTCCATGTTCCCTCGCTCATGTGGCCGGCGCGGCGGAGCGTGAGCTTGAAGCTCGTCCACTCGGGGGCGTCCGGCAATCCGCAGTCGATCTCCTGAATGTACCCATCCTTCACGCGCGTCCATAACGAGCCTCCGCGATGGTCGAGTCCCTCGCCGTCGACATCGTAGAGCCGGCACCGCTCGCGATCGCGGATCTCGTCGCGGCGGTAGGTCAGCTTCGCGAGCCCGCGATAGCGATAGCGCGCCGAATCCGCCGCGACGCTCGGCCGTACGATCGCGATCGACAGCGATTCGGCCGGCGTCGTCCAGTGGGGCAGCGTGATGTTCAGCGTCGCGAGATCGAGATCGTAGAGATGCCACGGCCGCCACACGACGTCGACGCGCCGCGCGGCCTCCGTGGTGTCCGACACCACGTCGAACGACCGGTCATCCGAGCCGCCGGACACCACCCGGACGAGGACCGGCGCGCCGTGGCGCGTGACGTCCCACCATTCGATCCGGCGGATCGCGCAGGTGGTCCATTCCATCCACACGATCACGTGCCGGGCCCGGCTGCCGCCTTCGGTCACGGACAACGTCTCGAACCGGTCGTGCGCCGCGATGTACAGCGTCACCGGGGCCGCATGGCTGCCATCGAGGTTCGACTTCACGTAGCGGAACACGCTGCCGACGGGGCTACGGTCCGGCTGATACAGGAACCGGATCGCGTCGTCGGCGCGACCCGCCGACGCCAGCAGCATCAGCGATGCCGCGAGCAGGCCGCCCCACCGGCGTGTCAGCTCGCGGCCTTCGCCTCGCGGCTCTCGGCCGGAGCCTCGGGAGCGTCGACGATGCCATCCTCCAGCCAGTCGTAGCGCCGGTCGAGCACCCCGCGCGCCACCTGGTAGGCCGCGGGATCGTCGTGGGAACGGATGCGCCGGAACAGCGTGTCCACGCGGCGGCGGGCGTCGCGGCAGAACAGGTCGGCGAGCTCGACGGCGTTGGCGCTGTCACCGGCCCGGGCGTCGCGCTGGGCGCGCGCGCAGGTCGCGGCCATCGCGAACAGCTCGGCGCCGATGTCGACGCAGCGGAACAGCAGCGCCTGCTTCTTCTCGAGCGCGGGCCCGTTCAGCACCATGAGGTGGAACTGCGCGCGCGCCAGCCGCCGCGACGTGTGGTCGATCCAGCGCAGGTGCCGCGCGAGCCGTCCGAATTCCGAGTAGCGCGGCCACAGGCTCCAGCCGAACCAGCGGGTCGGATACCAGCGGGCGTAGAACAGCACGGAGCGGACCGCGCCCGACAGCCGCTTGCCGAGCGGAACTCCGGGCATCACGACGTCGCCCGCGACCCGCAGGTGCACGTCGAGCGCCTCGCGCGCGATGAACAGCCGCATCACCTGGTTCGTGCCCTCGAAGATGCGGTTGATGCGCAGGTCGCGCATGAGCTGCTCGAGCGCCACCGGCGCCTCGCCGCGCGACGCCAGCGACCGCGCGGTCTCGTAGCCGCGGCCGCCGCGCACCTGCAGCGCCTCGTCCACGATCTCCCACGCCACGTCCGAGTTCCACAGTTTGGCGATCGCGGCCTCGAGCCGGATGTCCGACTTGCCGGCGTCCGACAGCAAAGCACCCAGGTCCGCCACCGCCTCCATGGCGTAGGTCTTGGCGGCCATGTTCGCGAGCATCTGCGCCACGGCTTCGTGCTGGCCGACGGGTCTACCCCACTGCACGCGCTCCGCCGCAAACCGACGCGCCACCTGCAGGCACCACTTGCCCGACGCCGCGCACGTCGCGGGCAGCGTGAGCCGGCCGGTGTTGAGCGTGACGAGCGCGAGCTTGAGTCCCTTGCCCTCGCCCCACAGCAGATTCTCCTTCGGCACGCGCACGTTCGTGAACCGCATGAGCGCGTTCTCGATGCCGCGGATGCCCATGAACTCGAGCCGCTGCAGCACCTCGACGCCGGGCGACTTGGCCTCGACGATGAACGCGCTGATCGGGCCCGGCTTGCCGCCGCGGCCCGGAGTGCGGGCCATCACCACCAGCAGCTCGGCGATCGCGCCGTTCGTGCACCACAGCTTCTCGCCGTTGATCAGGTAGGCGCTGCCGTCGGGCGTCGGCGTCGCGAGCGTGCTCATGCGCGCGGGATCGGAACCGACGTCGTTCTCGGTGAGCGCGAACGCCGAGATCGCGCCTTTGGCGAGCCGGGGCAGCAGGCGATGCTTCTGCTCCTCGGTGCCGAACAGCTTGAGCGGTTGCGGCACGCCGATCGACTGATGCGCCGACAGCAGCGCCACCAGCGCGCCCGACTTGGTGCCGATCTTCGCCACGGCGCGGCCGTAGCTGTACTGCGACAGGCCGAGGCCGCCGTACTCGCGGGGGATCTTGATGCCGAACGCGCCGAGCTCGCGCAGCCGCTGGATCAGCCGCTCCGGGATCCGCGCGTCGTGCTCGATCTCCTCGGGATCCACCTCGTCGAGGAACCGGTCGACGGCGTCGAGGAACACCTGCGCGCGCTTCTGCTCCTCGGGATCGGGCTCGGGATACGGGTGGATGAGCTCGAGTTCGAGCTTGCCGAGGAACAACTCGCGCACGAACGACGGCGCCGTCCACGTGGTCTCGCGGGACGCCTCGGCGACGGCACGGGCCTCGTGCTCGGAAACCTGGGAGATATTGCGGTCGGGCATTTCGGTCATTCGCTGGGTCATGAGTAGGTTGTCGGGCGAAACCGGGCCGATCTGAAGTCCTGGCCGGCCATTGGCGGGTCGCCGGATTCACGACGTGTCCGGGGTGCGCGGACGTGCTCCGGGACCGGGCACCCAACGGCGCCAGCGTATCGCGGCGCCGCCCCCCGCGCCAGCGACGCTCAGGCAGATCGCACGGTGATGGCTCGGCGCTACGTCACGCCGCCCGGACATGGGGGGCTTCCCAAGCGCGTCGAGGCCCGTCGAGAGCCGTACACGGCCCGCCCCCAGAGCCGCAAATCGGGTCCCATAATCGACTTGTTCCGATCCCGGCGCTCGGCTATGGTCCGTCGTCCTCCGCCGGGCGCCACCGTGGCGGACCACAACCCCCAGCCGTCCGGGCCTTCGTCCTGCAAGGTCGTCCTCGCGCCCAACGGCTTGATACACCGGCATTTGCATGAGGCCGGTCGTTGAACAACCTCTCAAGGAGTGACCGAATGATGAAGCCTCGCAATGCGGGGTCCCTCCTGCGCCGGCTGATGCCGCCGGCCTGGATGCTCGCCCTCGCGGTGGGCCTGCTGATCGCGCTACCGATGCGCGCCTTCGCCAGCGAGCTCGACCTGCAGCTTCCGACGCTCGATGGGGGGCAACGCCAGCTCCTGTTCATGGGTCTGGGGGTATGCCTCCTCGGCATGCTGTTCGGCTTCGTGATGTTCAAACAAGTCAAGGCCATGCCGGCCCACAAGTCCATGCTCGATGTCTCGCACACCATCTACGAGACGTGCAAGGCCTACCTGCTGCAGCAGGGCAAGCTGCTCGCGATCCTCGAGGTGTTCATCGGCGCCTGCATCGTCTACTACTTCGGCGTCCTGCAGCATCTCGCCGCGTCGCGGGTGGTCACGATCCTGCTGTTCTCGATCCTCGGCATCCTGGGATCCTACGGCGTCGCGTGGTTCGGCATCCGCATGAACACGTTCGCGAACAGCCGCACCGCGTTCGCGTCGCTCAAGGGCAAGCCGCTGCCGGTGTACGAGATCCCGCTGCAGGCCGGCATGAGCATCGGCGTGCTGCTGATCTGCGTCGAGCTGCTGATGATGCTCGCGATCCTGCTGTTCGTCCCGCCCGATCAGGCCGGTGCCTGCTTCCTCGGGTTCGCGATCGGCGAATCGCTCGGCGCCTCGGCGCTGCGCATCGCGGGCGGCATCTTCACCAAGATCGCCGACATCGGCTCCGACCTGATGAAGGTGGTGTTCAAGATCAAGGAGGACGATCCGCGCAATCCCGGCGTGATCGCCGACTGCACCGGCGACAACGCCGGCGACTCGGTCGGACCGACCGCCGACGGCTTCGAGACCTACGGCGTCACCGGCGTGGCGCTGATCTCGTTCATCGCGCTCGCCGTGATGCCGGAGCACAAGGCCGTGTTCCTGGTGTGGATCTTCGTGATGCGCGTGCTGATGATCCTGACCTCGATCGTGTCGTACGTCGTGAACGGCGCGGTGGCCCGCAGCCAGAACATCGGCAAGGACAAGATCAACTTCGAGGCACCGCTCACCAGCCTGGTGTGGGTGTGCTCGATCCTGTCGATCGTGGTCACGTTCCTGGCCTCCAAGTGGCTGCTCGCGGGGCTGGGCGGCAACATCTGGGTGACGCTGTCGGTGATCATCTCGTGCGGCACGCTCGCCGCCGCCGTGATCCCGGAATTCACCAAGGTGTTCACCAGCTCCCACTCGCGCCACGTCAAGGAGATCGTCGCGGCGTCGCGCGAGGGCGGCGCGTCGCTCAACATCCTGTCGGGCCTCGTGGCCGGCAACTTCTCGGTGTTCTGGAAGGCGCTGACGATCGCGGTGCTGCTGTTCGTGTCGTACTACTTCTCGCAGCACGGCCTCGACCAGTTCATGAGCCACCCGGCCGTGTTCGCGTTCGGCCTCGTGGCGTTCGGCCTGCTCGGCATGGGTCCGGTGACGATCGCGGTCGACTCCTATGGCCCGGTCACCGACAACGCCCAGTCGATCTTCGAGCTATCGCAGATCGAGTCGACGCCGGGCGCGGCGGCGGAGGTCCAGAGCCAGTTCGGCTTCAAGCCCGACTTCGAGAAGGGCAAGCACTTCCTCGAGGACAATGACGGCGCCGGCAACACGTTCAAGGCCACCGCCAAGCCGGTGCTGATCGCGACGGCCGTGGCCGGCGCGACCACCATGGTGTTCTCGATCATCCTCGTGCTCACCAAGCACTACGCCGAGATCGGCCAGACGTTCACGCTCGACCTGCTGGATCCCTACGTGCTGCTGGGCCTGCTGATGGGCGGCGGCACGGTGTACTGGTTCACCGGCGCGTCGATGCAGGCCGTCACCACCGGCGCCTATCGCGCGGTCGAGTACATCAAGAAGAACATCAAGCTCGATTCCGCGGACGCCGCGAGCGTCGAGTCGTCGAAGACCGTGGTGCGCATCTGCACGCAGTACGCGCAGGCCGGCATGTTCAACATCTTCATCGTGATCTTCTGCCTCACGATCGCGTATGCGTTCTTCAACCCGACGTTCTTCATCGCCTACCTGATCTCGATCGCGGTGGTGGGCCTGTTCCAGGCCGTGTACATGGCGAATGCCGGCGGCGCGTGGGACAACGCGAAGAAGGTCGTGGAGGTCGAGCTCAACATGAAGGGCACGCCGCTGCACGACGCAACGATCGTCGGCGACACGGTCGGCGATCCCTACAAGGACACGTCGTCGGTGGCGCTCAACCCGATCATCAAGTTCACCACGCTGTTCGGCCTGCTGGCGGTCGAGATGGGCGTGGCGAACCCCCGCATCGCCATGGTGGCATCGGCGGTGTTCATGCTGATCGCGCTGGTGTTCATCTACCGGTCGTTCTACGGCATGCGGATCGCGAACAAGACGTAGGCTCAACGCCTGCGGCAGCACGTCGACATTCGGGCCCCTGCCTCTTGCCGGGGGCCCGAACTGTTGCCTGGCACGGGCCGTGGAAGTCGCGGCCTGCGCGCGGCTTGAAAGCGCAGGCTCGCCTCGATCCGAACCCGTCGTGCGACTCCTGCGTCAGCGCGGCGAGAGATCCAGCCTCACCACCCGGAACCCGTCGTCCGTCAGCCACAGTTGGGTGCGGAACACGTGCCATTCGGGATGGCTCAGCGCCACGTTGGGGTTCGCGACGAGCGGCGCCCACTCCGTCCAGGCGCGCGCGGGGTCGCGGAACGCCAGCACCACGCAGCGAAACGCCACCCGTGAACGGCACGCGTCCACGTCGGCGGGACCCAGCGCCAGATGCAATACGGGCCGGCCGGCGTACCACGCGAGCGTGGGCCCGAGATTGCTCATCACCACCTCGCCCGGCCGCAGCGTGTGGTCGAGATCCTCGACGATCGTGTGGAGCGTGGCCACGGTGGGCAGCCCGCGCTCCTGCCCGGTGCCGCGCGCCTCGTCGAGGCCGCGCAGCGTCTGGATGCCGCCCCACAGCACCATGACGGCGGCGAGCGCCGCGGGCACGGCGTACCGCAGGCGCGGCGTACGCGCCGCGAACGGCGCGAGCCATAGCCACACGGCCGCGAGGCCGGCGGCTTCGATCGGCACCCGCGCCGGGAACAGGTAGCGGCGCCAGCCTGCTCCGACCGCCGCCACCGCGAGCGCGAGTGCCGCGTACAGCAGCAGCACCACGATCGTGATGCGCGCGGCCCGCGCCGCCGCCGCCCGCGCGGGATCGGCGTCGCCGGCCGGGCGCCGGAACCCGGCGAGCGCGAGCGCCAGCGCCAGCGATCCGATCCCCGCCATCCCGGTCGCGAGCACCGGCGACAGCGCGGCCAGGTTGCGCATCACCTTGGGCACGATCGCCGCCGCCGCGGCCGGCCCGGTTGCGAGATCCGGGAACTCCGCCCGATGGGTGAGCGAGAACCACGTCCAGTTCCCCGCGCCGTCCCAGATCGCGAGCGCCGACAGATCCCACATCGGCGTGCCGAACGCGCGCCACTTGTAGATCCACCACGGCGCGAGCGGCACGAGCGCGCCCACCAGCACGAGCGCCGCGATGCGCACCCGGCGTGATCTCGGCGCGTCCGGCGCCGCCAGCGCCGCCGCCACCGCGAGCAGCGGCGCCAGCGCTGCGAGCTGGCCGCGGATCGCGCACGCGGCGCCGAGCAGCAGCCCCCATGCGAGCGGGCGGCGCGACGCCCAGCCGTTCGCGAGCAGCACCAGCGCCGCCACGAACGCCAGCGTGAACGGCAGTTCGGTGAAGCCGCCGAGCGCCAGGTGCTGGGCTTCGGGATCGAGCAGGAACGCCACACCCGCGGCCAGCGCGACGAGCGTGTGCCCCGGCCGGCCGGGATCGAATGCCTCGAGCCGCGAGCGCAGCGCCCGCGCGAGCAGCAGGCCGAGTGCCAGGTAGCAGCCGAACGAGATCACGAGCGGCAGCCATTCGCGGCGCTCGGGCGCCGACAGGTCCATGCCGGGCAGCTTCGCGGGGACGATGCGGTCGAGCGCCGCCTCGAGCACCACGAGGCCCGGCTGCACCACCGACAGCGGCCATGGCGGCGTGGTGTTCAGCGCGAGGTCGATGGGCAGCGCGAACGGTGTGGCGAGCGAGCCGGTGGTGGCGAGCGTGCGGGCGGCGAGCGCGTACTGCGCGGCGTCGAAGCTCAGCACCGGCGTGCGGTCGCCGAGTCCCCACGCACGCGCGTGGAGCGTGCCGAGCCCGATCCCGAGCGCGACGAGCCCCAGCGCGCCGAGCGCGCCCAGACTGCTGCCGGAAGACGTCCGTGTCCGCCACATGCGTCGGCGACACTACGGGAGCCGGGGCCCTGGGCCCAAGTGCTTTCGACCGTCCGGCGTTCAGCTCCGCGGGTGAAACGTCGCCATGCCCAGCGCCGGCGCCAGGAAATACGCGGCCACGTAGATCCCGCCCAGCCCCAGCACCGCGATCAGCAGCCGGTCCTTGCGCACCGGCTCGGTGCTCTCCCAGCGGAACAGCAGGCCATTGAGCGTGATGCCGATCACCGACGTCAGCGCCAGGATCGCGAGCGGCCCCGCCACCTGCGTCAGACCCTGGTGGCGCACCGCGACGCCCTGCAGCGATTCGTTCACGTAGGTGGTCGGCACCAGGCGACCGATGCGCTGCATCCACGCCGGCAGCATCATGAACGGGATCGCCGAGCCCGACAGGAACATCAGCGGGAAGAACAGGAAGTTTGCGATCGCGGGCGCGCTGCGCGAGTCGCGCGCCACGCTGCCCACGATCAGCCCGATCGGGATCAGCGCCGCGCCCGCCAGCACCAGCACGACGACGAACGCCGGCGTCGCGGCGCCCAGGTCGAAGTGGAACAGCAGCCGCGCGACGATCAACTGCAGCGCGAGCGAGGCCAGCAGCATGGTGAGCGCCATGGCGCCGTGCGCCAGCACCACCGCCACCGCGCTGACCGGCGTCACGCGGTGCCGGCGCAGGATGCCCGACTCGCGTTCGGTCACGATCCGCATCGCGACGCCGAACACGCTGCCCGAGATGATCGTGATCGTGAACAGCCCCGGCATCACGAACCGCGTGTCGTCGGGATTGCCGTGCCCGAACACGAACCCAAACATGAGCAGGAAAAATAGCGGGAACGCCAGCGACCAGTAGATCGCCGTGCGTGTGCGCTTGTACGCCAGCAGGTGGCCGCGGTAGAGCGCCGTGAACGCGCGGAACTGGCTCATCGGGATGCCTCCAGCACGTGCGCGGGGTCGCCGTCGGCGTCGCCCTCGCCGACCAGTTCGAGATACACGTCCTCGAGCGTCGGCCGCTTCATGCGCAGATCGGTCAGCGTGACGTGTTGCGAGCGCAGCACCTCGCCCAGCGCCACGATCACCGCCGCGGGATCGCGGGTGGTGAACCTGTGATGCGTGCCTTCGAGACCGTGATGCGTCGTGCCCGCCGCCTCGAGCCGCTGGGGATCGAACGGTCCGGAGCACTCGATCCACAGCGTCGACAGCCCCTCGGCGCGTCCCACCAGCTCGAACGGCGTGCCGTCGGCCACCACCACTCCTTCGCGCATGACGATCACGCGGTCGCACAGCGCCTCGGCTTCTTCGATGTAATGCGTGGTGAGGATCACGGAGTTGCCGGCCGCGTTGTAGGCGCGGACGACCTCGTGCAGCGCACGCCGCGCCGCGGGATCGAGGCCCGACGTCGGCTCGTCGAGGATCAGCAGTTCGGGATCGTGTATCAGCGCGATGCCGAGCGCGAGCCGCTGCTTCTGGCCGCCCGACAGATGCCGCGTGAGCGTGGTGGCCTTGGCCTCGAGCCCCACCCGGTGCAGCACGTCCGCGACCGGCGACGTGCGCGAATAGAATGCGGCGTACATCTGGAGCAGCTCGCGCGCCGTGAGGTCCATCGGCATCGCCGTCGACTGGAGCTGGACGCCGAGCCGGCGCTTGAGCTCGCCGGACTGCCGCTGCGGATCGAGCCCCAGCACCGAGACCTTGCCGCTGGTGGGCTGGCGCAAGCCCTCGAGAATCTCGACCATCGTGGTCTTGCCCGCGCCGTTGGGGCCGAGGATGCCGACCACGCCGCCGCTCGCGATCGAGAGGTCGACGCCTTTGAGTGCCTGTGTTTCACCGTACGTCTTGCGGAGTTGCTCGAGGACGATGCTCATGCGACGCAGTATCGTGCGGTGCGGCCGTGCGCCACAAGCGGGGTTGCGATGAACGGTTGTTTCGAGCTGATGAAGTGTCGGGCACCGACGCAGTCGGTTGCGGCGCTGGGCCGCGCGCCGCGCGCCGCGGCGCATATTGCGTCCGCTGGTCGGGCGCCCGTCATTCGCCCTGATTCAGCGCCGTGCGGCGGACAACTCGTCGACTTTCGCCGCTAGAACAAAATCGTTCTTATGCAGCCCATGAATCTTGTGCGTCCAGGTCTCGACCCGCACCTTGCCCCACGCGATCCACAGGTCGGGGTGATGCTGCTCCTGCTCCGCCAGCTCGCCCACCTGCACTCCAAATGCCATCGCGCTCTTGAAGTCCGGGAACGTGAACGAGCGGCGCAGCCGCTTCACGCCGTCGACCTCCGCAACCTCCCAGTCGGGCACCTGCGGCTTGAGCCCGGTGATCTCGGCGTCGGTGAGTGTGGGAACGCCGCCGCGGCACGGTACGCATGATTCACGGGTCAGACCTGCCATGTGAGATCTCCTTGGGAGCGCTTGCGCGCGATCAGCCCCGGGGCGAACGCTCCCGGCGCAACGTATCGATCACTTGCAACACATGCTTCCAGTCATCGGTGCCGACGTGCAACTCGCCGATGTGGGTGAGCCTCACATGGCCCTGACGGTCGAGCACGTAGAGCGCCGGCCAGTACTCGTTACCGAACGAGTTCCAGACTTTGGAATCGTTGTCCTGGGCGACCGGAAACCGGATGCGCTCCTGCTTCAGCACGCGTGCGAGCGCCCGCGGGTCCCGCTCCGCTTCGAATTCGGGCGTATGGATGCCCGCGATCGTCACACCATCGAGCGCCAGCGCGTCGAGCGCCCGCATGGCCGGAATCGTGCGCCGGCAGTTGTAGCAGCCGAGCGTCCAGAACTCGACGATGACGATGTGGCCTGCAAGATCCGCGGAGCGGAAGCCGGAAGGCTGCATCCAGCGCAGGCCTGCACTCCAATTCGCGGGCGGGTCGGCGGCGTGAACGGCCGCTGGCGCGAGCATGGTCATTCCCAGCATCGCAATTGCAAGCGTTCCGGCGTAGATTCGCATCGTCAGTACCTCCTGTTGCCATGATACGCCGCACCGCGCTTGCGTGTGACGGCCGCCACACCCACGGGCCTCGAACGAGGCTCCCGAATCGACCCGAGGATTCCATGACGATTGCACCCGATCGCATCCTTGTTCCCGCGGCAGGCACCCCGTCCCCCGCGGCCGGGCTGTTCCTGGCTCAACTCGACGACCAGAACCGTCTCCTGCTCCAGGCCCTTGCCGACATCACGCCCACCGAGCTCGCATGGCAGCCGGAACCCGGAACGAACACGATCGGCATGCTGCTCGCGCACCTCGCGATCGTCGAGCCGTTCTGGATCTCGATCGCCATGCAGCAGCCGTTCGACTGCAAGGCCGTGATCGGCATTGGCGAAGACGACGACGGCCTGCCGATTCCCGCCGGGGGCGCGCCGCCTGCGAATCTGGCAGACAAGGACCTGGCCTACTACGCAGATCTCTTGGCCCGCGCCCGCGCGTATCATAAGCACACCGCGAAGCCCTGGACCGACGCCGAGCTCGACCGCAAGGTCGAGCGCAAGCGCCCGGACGGCTCGACGATGACCTGCAACGTGCGCTGGATCGAATATCACATCTTGGAGCATCTGGCCGGGCATTTTGGGCAGATTCTGCTGCTGCGGCATTTGTACAAGATTGCGAAGAGCGCTTGAGTCGCGACGATTCTGACGACGGTTCGCCGCGAACACCCTGTCACGGACGTGGCTATCGATAGCGGGCTTTCAGGCGCCCCCAGGTCATTTGGCCAATAGGTGTTTGCAAGTATCCGAATCTCTCGATGCGCTGGTTGCCATCCACGACATAGACATCGCCGCTGGCATCCACAGCGATTCCCTCTGGGGCCACGAATTGGCCGTCAAAGGAACCATGGCTACCCCAACTCGTCAGATAGCCACCATCGCGAGTAAATTTCAAAACTCGGCTGCCGCACCAATCCGTGACGAGCACATTGCCGTCACCGTCCGTCGTGATGCGTTCCGGACAGGTGAGCCCGGACCCGGCCGCGCCCCATTGCGAGAGATATTCACCCGCGGCGGAGAACTTCTGGATGCGATTGTTGTCGATCTCACAGACGTATATATCTCCATTGGCGTCGATCGTAATGCCGGACGGTCTCCCGAGCTGGCCATTGCCGGAGCCATGAGTGCCCCAGCTCGATAGGTATTGACCGTCGTGAGTGAATTTATTGATCCTGTCGGCGTACGAGTCGGCGATATAGACGTTATCGCTCGCGTCGATGGCAAACCCGAAGGCGCCGTAAATTTGACCCGGGCCCGTGCCAGGCTCGCCCCAGGTTGCTAGCAACACGCCTTCCGAGGTGAACTCTTCCACTCGCTGTCCGAGGAAATCGAGCACGAAGACATGCGACGAGTGATCCACTGCGACGTCCGATGGCCCGAGGAATTGGCCTGGATCAGTCCCGTGGGTTCCCCAAGAGCGCACCGGCTTGCCATCCACAGTGAACTCCTGGATCCGGGAGTTGCCATAGTCGGCGATGTAGAGATTCTTCCCCAGGATAGCGATGCCCCGTGGGCCATAAAATTGGGCTCTGGATCCAAACGCCAACTTGAATTGCGGTGCCCCTGCATCTTGAATCGCCGTCGGAGCGACGAGCAGCAATGCGACTAGGATAACGCCGATGAACACGGGAACGCTCCCTCCTGCCCGGTCGGGCGAGCGGCGATCTACTTCCCGAGCGTAGCACGTGAGCCGCTATCGCCTTCGGTCGTTCCTGGGAGTCATGGGCTAACCCCGGGGTTCCTGTCTGCTGCCACCGCCGCCATGGCCGTGACCGCCGGGGTACGCGCTTTGCGCGCCGCCCGAGCCTCCTCCCGCTTGCGGCTCATGAACTCGGCGCCGAACTCGCATTCTGCCGTGAACTGATTGTGCGCGCGACAGCGTAGCCGCATGCGTGGAGCCGTCGATGCGCCGCCTTGCGATATGGGATCCGCGTGATCGTACTCGAGCAATTCGCGAGCAGTACACCTATGGCCGGCATCGCTCACGAACGTGCAGCGGCCCCCGTCCCGCTGCCAGACCGAGCGCCGGACCTGTGCGGGTACGTATCTGCGCACCGGCCGCGCCTCGTCGGGACATGAATTCGGCGCGCCGGACGTAAGAACCGTCGCACGGGGCTTGTCCGTCGCCGCGAACTTGCGCCGCTCGAGCTGCTGGATGAGTACGTCCAGCGCGCGATCGAGCACTTCGGCGACATCGCCCGATGGCATTGCGTGACTGAGCAATGCCTTCGCATGCATCAGCTTGTCATGAGTGCTCCGGCGGATCGTGAGCTGCAGCGAGTATTTCTCCGCCGACAGCGGCTGCATTCTCGGCCTGGGCGCCGGCGGTTCAACTGGTTCCGGA
>JBBRLX010000036.1:0-43753 GCA_038231135.1 Candidatus Eiseniibacteriota bacterium
CTTCATGCTTTCGCTCCGAGCGCTTGCCGAGTACCTTGCTCATCGAAGGCTCCTTGTTGGTGATGCGTCGATCCACTCGCCAGTGAACCGGTGCATCCTACTTGGAGCCGTCTTCTTTCAACGAAGGTTAGCACTCACTCCGCGATCGAGCCTTCCTTACAGACGTCGTCGATACCAACTGGATGCAGCACTTCGCGGTCGTGTCCTCGCTCGTCGGTGTCGGTGCGGATGCTTCCGACGTGGCACGATCGCTCAAGGATACCCACGATCAGCCGAAGAATCTCTCGTTCTGGTCAAGGGAGCCGATTAGCTCCCTTACTGTCCTTGAAACGCAGGTTCAGGCACTCGTAGCTCTCCGCATCGTTCAGGAGTACATCGCGGCGACGGAGACGACGGGTGCTCTGCTCCGCTCGATTCGGGATCGGAGTCTCGGCGGGGTGATGCGCCTGAGCAACGGGTACCGCGTGGTGGATGTGCGAGACTTTTACGACGACATCTGGAAGCATAGGCGGCAAGGCATCGCGCGGCTGCTCAACTGGCCGACGCCTACAGCCATCGCTCGTGCAGGCAGTGCCGACCTCGCAATACGCGCTCTACGCACCTTCCCCAAGATGCGTTCGTGGGTTGTCGGGCTGGCGGACCTGTATCTCAAGGGGAAGCCGTTTCGGCTGGTGGACCTTGGCCGAAAGCGCAATGCGCGCAACGACGATGAAGACGGGAGTCTTCGAACGTCCAACGTCAATGACTGATGACGAAGCGCCCCGTCCGGGTGCCTTCATCGGTGCGCAGGCGGTAGAAGAACACCCCCGCCCGCCAGTCGGTGGCGCGACTCACCAGCACGATCTCGTGATGACCTGAGGACAGGAGCGTCCGTTCCACAGGTGCGCCAGCGCGCGTACCGTTCACGTCGTAGGTGTCGATCCTCACCCGGCCCGGGCGGGTGAGCGTGAAGCTCAGTACCGCGTCGTCCACGACCGGGGTCGGTACGACGCGCGCATCGAACACCAGTGCTGCGGCAACGGGAGAGAGCGCCGCGGGCTGAGAGGGCCGCGCGGGCGTGCCCGACGACGCAACCGCCGGCGCGAGCGGGGCTGCCATGAACGTGACGATGCCCGCCATCCACATGCCGCTGGCCGTGCCGGAAGCGTTGTATGCGCCGGTCGCGTTCACCACCTGGTACGCCGTCGCGAAATGGTCGGCGCTGATCGAGAGTGTGGGGAGCGCCGTCCACGCCGCGGCCCACGCCTGGGCGTTGCCCGACTCCACGCCCGCGATACCGTACAGCAGCTCGTTCGCCTGCGCCGTCGTCGCGGTGTTCCCCGAGTTGAAGCTGGTGCCGGTCGCGAACGCCGACGCGGACTGGTCGACTGCCAGCAAGCCCGTGAACTCGTCGATCGCGACGTAGCTCTGCGCCGTCGCCGGGTATGTCACCGTGATGGTCGCACCCTGGGCGAGCGCATTCACGGCGAGCGACGAGAACATGAGGATCCGATCGCCCCCCGATCCGTCGGGCTGGTCGCGAATCAGCGAATACGCATTGCCGGCCGCGTCGGTCACGACAACCGGGCCCGGATGGGTCGAGGTGAGCTGCACGCCGACGAGGATCGCATCGCCTGCCGCCACGGCGCGGCTCGAGGTCAGCACCTTGCTCGAGGACGATGACGTCGTCGCCACGCCGGCGATGCGTCCCACGTAGGCCGGTGCCACGCCGGAGGACGTCACGGTGATGGGCTGCGAAGCGGTCGCCGTGGCGCCGCCGTTGTCCACCACCGTCACCGCCGCGGTCCAGGCGCCGGCGGCATAGGTGTGCGTGGTGCTCGAGGCGGCCTGCGGGCCCGCGGGCGGTGAGCCGTCGCCAAAGTCGAACGTGTACGACACGATCGATCCGTCGGCATCGGTCGAGCCGCCGGCATCCAGCGTGACGAGCAATGGTGCGGGGCCGGTCGCGGGAGACAGCGCCAGCGATGCCACCGGCGTCCTGTCGACGGTGATCGCGGTCGAATCGGCCCCCGCCAGCGCGTTCGCGGCCGTGAACGTCACGGTGTAAGGCGCGGCGCGGCCCATGCCGGCCGCCGGCGTCCAGGTGAGCGTGCCCGCCGTATTGCCGGCGTTGGGCGCGAACACGGCGTCGTTGCCGGCGGGCAATCCCGACAGGTCGGCGCTCAGGGATGCGATCGCGTCGCCGTCCGCGTCGGCGGCGCCGACCGAAAGGGTGAGCAGCGCGTTCTCGGCCACGGACGCCGTGTGCGGGACGGTCACGACGGGCGCCCGGTTGCTGCCGCCGCCCACGACGATTCGCGTGGTGGCGGTGCCGGTAAGCGCGTTGTGAGCGGTGAACGTCACGGGAAAGCTTCCGGTATCCCGATAGGTCGGGCTCCACACGAAGGTATACGTATCATTGCTGCCCGGCGGCGCGCCTGTGGTCCCGTACCCGGGATGCTCCGGGGGGTCGTGCCCCAGCGATTGCATGCCGTGCGGTGTCGGCGTGACGTGGCCCGCGGCGGTGATCCCAACTGGAGGCCGATGCGTTCCGCCGCCGCCGGTACCCGTCAGGTTGCCCGGATAGAACGCGGCATCGTTGCCGGCGGGCAGGGCGGACAGATCGGCCGTGATCGATGAGATTGCATCCCCGTCGGGATCACTCGCGGTAACGAGCAGCTTAAGCAGCCGCGACACGTGGGCGAGTGCGATGGCGGGTGCGTCCACGACGGGGGGCCGGTCGACGTTCACGATCTGGATCGAGGTCCGGGCCGCGGCGCTGGTCAGCGCGTTGGCGGCCTGGAACGACACGAGGTACGTGCCGGCGGTGCTGAAATCGGGCTGCCAGGTCAGCGTGCCGGCGGTGTGCGGGGCATTCGACGTGAACGCGGCGCCGTTCCCCGCCGGGAGCAACGACAGGTCCGCGACGAGCAACGTGATCGGGTCGCCGTCCGGGTCCGAGGCCGTGACGTCAATCGAGACCGGCTGCCCCTCGTTGAACGTCACCGCGGCCGGAGCGGTGGTCACCGGTGGGCGGTCAGCGCCGGTGACCGCGATCGACGTGGTGGCCGACCCGGAGAGCGCGTTGGTGGCCGTGAACGTCACGGGGTACGGGCCAGGCGCGTCGGCCGGCGTCGGAGTCCAGGTGAGTGTTCCGGCGGTGTTGCTGCCGTTGGGCGTGAACACCGCGTTGTTGCCGGCCGGCAGCCGCGACAGATCCGCGGTCAGAGCAGTGATGGTCTGGCCGTCGGGGTCCGCCGCCGTGACGCCGAGCGAGAACGCGGTGTTCACCGGGGCGGTCGCCGTCGCCGTCGCCAGGACCGCGGGCGGGTGATCCCTCTGGATCAGAAAGCTGTCCATCGACGAGCCGGGCGTGCAGGCGAAGTCGTCCACGGGGGAGGATGGGCCACAGATGCCCGTGCCGACGATGCTGCCGGGGGTGAAGTGGAGCTGCAGCGAACCGTGCCGCATCGCGCGGAACGCGCTCCACGACGGCGGCGGGCAGCCGCCGAGCCACTCGCACGGGAGCGACCCGTCGACTTCGAGCGACGCCCCGCCGATGCCGACGGTCACATGGGTGACTCCGCTCTGCGGGTACGAGCGTTCGTAGCCGTGCGAGTGACCGCACAGATCGAGCACGTACTTCGGGTGTTTCACGCCGAGGCCATCGGTGATGCTCTTGAGCAGCGGGTCGCCGGGATGGTGATCCGACGAATAGGCGGGGCGGTGGCCGAACGTCACGACGAACGCGATCTGGGGATCGGAATCCACCGCCGTCATGAGCGAATCGGCGCTCTTCTGCCACGCGACCCATGCGCCGCTGAACGGCTCGGGGTACGCGATGAAGCGCACGTTGCCGAAATCGAACCAGTACCAATCCTTGCCGGGGCCGCCCAGGACCGGGGCGCCGGGCGCGCTGCGCGGGTTGGGCAGGTCGAACCGGCCCTTGTAATTTCTGAAGTCGTCCGTGCTCGCGTCCCACTCGTGATTGCCCCACGCCGGCATGTAGGCGGCATCGCGCGACCACACCATCATGTTGTTGAAGTGGGTATCCACGTGCGCCTGGCCGTGGTCGTTGGCGTAGGTGAGGTCGCCGACCAGTAGTGCAAAGAACGGCGCCTGCTGCGCGATGCCGTTCTGCACGGGCATCACCCACGAGTACGACGTGGAGTCGCCGATGTCGCCCTCGACGCTGATCGTGAAGTTCGACGAGCCCCGCGGCGGCGGGGTGCGGAACGTATGATCGGGTCCATTGCCAATGGCGTAGTGGTAGAGGGTGTTCTCCTGGAGTCCGGTGATACGGGCCTCCCAGAACGGCCCCGTGGAGGAATACGGCATGGGATTCGGCGACACCGCGGTCACGTCCTGCCCATACGCCGGGTTGAGCCCGTAGTGGATGACGGTGTCGGTGCCGCGCCAGTCGAACGTCACGGCGGTCTGGCCCATGAGGGTCCAGTGGATCTCGTCCGCGGCGGCCGCGAATGCCGCGACGGGGCGCCCGGTCGCAGCGACGACCACCCACGACAGCAACAGGATGCCAAGAGCCGCGCTCGACCCCGTGGCCCGTCGGGGGACCGCGGCCATGGGACATGATCCGGTTGCTGGAGGCATTCGTACCTGCCGAAAGGCGGGGGCAACGCAGCCGCGCAGAACCTGCCGATCGCGGCGTGGTCGGCGTGCCCGAAGCGAATGCTCTCGCTACTTCACATGGATGGGAACCATCGGCCTGCGGTGTGGGAGTCGTTGCAACTCCGGGCACTCAGCGAACCGATCGAGTTCTGGGTAGCACCTTCCGTGCCAAGAGCGGGAGCCCGCGAATGGGGCGAATTGTAGCGAATCCCGCCGAGCGAAATGTAACTGTTGCCGATGAATGGGACCTGAACCGCGGGAGGGTGAGATGAAACCCGGCAAGTACATGGGCATGGGCATCGCGATCGGCGTCGGCGTGGGTGTCGCGATGGGAGTGGCGACGCACAACATGGGGCTCTGGATCGGCATCGGGGTCGCCATCGGCGTGGGGCTCGGTGCGGGACTGTCCAGGCGCAAGTAGCCGGCTCGAGGGCCCCGGGCCGCCCGTGGGCGGGGATCGACACGAAATCCCGCAACGCGTGATATCGTGCGGCGCATTCTGCTCGCGCCCATGCAATGCCCCAGAATTCGGGAGGTCCACATGCGTGTCGTCATAGCGATGGCGCTGATGCTGCTGGTGTCCGGCTGCGCCTCCGGCCTCGGCCGGCCGGTGCACGAAGTCACAGCCCGCGTCGATGCCCGGGGCGTTCAGCACGTCCGGCTGGTGACGCATTCGTTCTATTACGAGCCGAACCGCATCGTGGTCAAGGCCAACGTTCCGGTCGAGCTGACGATCCACAACGCGTCGTTCATGGTGCCGCACAATTTCACGGTCGAGGGGCTCGAAACGCCCACCGAGAAGGATGTGTCGATGTTCCATGGGTCGGGAACGCTCCGCTTCACGCCCACCAAGCCCGGCGAATACCGGTTCTTCTGCGACAAGGACTCGCACATGAAGAAGGGGATGACGGGGACGCTCGTCGTCACTCCCTGACGCCGGTTCGGGCGAACCAACGAAAAAGCCTCCCCGGAGCAGGGAGGCAAGCGTGGATCCGGGCACCCCGCGGTCAGCGGTCGAACAGCTCCTGCGCGAACCCTTCCATGGTCTCCTTGTCGATGTAGCCCACCACGCGGCGCACCACCTGGCCCTTGCGATCGATGAAGAACGTGGTGGGGATCGACCGGATCGGGCCGTACTGATCGAGCACGCGCTCGTCGGCCATCGCGAGCCGGAACCGGATGCCCAGATGATCCGCGAAGCTGCGCACCCGCTGGGGACCGCCGTCGTCCACCGACACTCCGATCACGACGAGCCCTTTCGGGCCGAAGCGTTCCTGCACCGCGTTCAGGTGGGGCATCGACGCGCGGCACGGCTGGCACCAGGTCGCCCAGAAATCGAGCACCACGGGATGGCCCTTGTACTCGGAGAGTCGCAGGGTCTTGCCGTCGAGATCGCGCAGGGCGAACCCGGGGGCCGTGGGATCGGCCGCGGTCGGGTGCGGGATGGCGCACAGCACCGACAGGAACACGAGAACGCCCGAACAGCGACGAATTGCGGAGGTCATGGGAAGTGCCCGGTCAGGGGAAGGAACGAACCATCGCAACTGGGGGGGTGTATGACTGTAACCGTTCGTGGGGACTGGATCGACGACGCGTCGCCTGTTTTTGCACGCGCTTGACTTAAGCGTAAAGAGATCACACCAATATGACCGGCACAGAAAACTTCGCGCTGTCCAATCCAGGGTGCGCCGCACTTCGGGGTGTGATCGGCCGGTGGCCGGCGAAACCTCACCCTCATGCGGGCGGGACCCTTGGAGACACGCGTTCGATGATCGTCAGGCACGGAAGGCAGTCCACCGGCGCGCCGGCCCGACCCGCAGCCGCGGGGACCGGCGCGATTTCACAAGGAGCGTGAAGCCGATGCTGATGGCCCCATTGTTCATCCTGCAGTCCGCGGCCGGTATGCGCGCTTCGATTCCGGCGCTCGTCGCGAGCTCGGGGCCGTTCGGCAAGGCCGTCCTGCTCGCGCTGCTCGCGATGTCGGTCTACTGCTGGGCGGTGATCTGGAGCCGCTGGCGGTTGTATGACCGGGTCACCCACGCCGACCGGCGGTTCCTCGTGTCGTTCCGCCAGCTACCGCCCACCGCGGACTTCCGGCTGGTGTGCCAGCAGCATCCGTCGAGTCTGCTCGCGCGGGTCGCGCTCGCCGGACAGCGTGCGCTCGACCAGTTCGCCACGGTGCCCGACGTGACCGCGTCGATGCGGCAGGACATGGCGTTGCGCTCGATGGACCGGGCCGCGCAGGAGGAATCGAACCTCCTCGAGCGGCACGTGGGCTTCCTCGGCACCACCGGCAGCGTCGCCCCATTCATCGGGCTGATGGGAACGGTGTGGGGGATCATGAGCGCGTTCGTGAACATCGGCGCCCAGGGCTCGGCGTCGCTGGTCGTGGTGGCGCCGGGGATCGCCGAGGCGCTGATCACCACGATCGCCGGCCTCGCCGCCGCGATCCCCGCGGTCGTGGCGTACAACCATTTCATCGGCCGCGTGCGCGAGTTCATGAATCACACGGAGCAATTCGCGGGCGAGTTCCTCGATCGCCGCGCCGAGGCGCGCCGGGCATGAGCTTTCGCACCGGACCCGGCCGCATGCCGATGGCGGAGATCAACGTCACGCCGCTCGTCGACGTGGTGCTGGTGCTGCTGATCATCTTCATGGTGACCGCGCCGTTTCTGCAGGGTGGCCTCGAGATCGACCTGCCCAAGGTGGCGACGCGCGGTCTCGACGTGCGCGAAGGCCTGATCATCAGCGTGCGCGCGGATGGCACGATCGGGGTGGGGAACAAGGTCGTGCCGTCGGCGCGACTCGAAGACGCGCTCGCGGGCGCGGGCGCGGGACGGCGGCCGGTATATCTCAAGGCCGACCGGGCGGTGCCCTACGGGACGATCGTGGAGTTGATCGCCCGCATGCGCCGCGCGGGCGTGGCGTCGCTCGGCCTCGTGACCCAGCCCCCCGAGACGCCGAAGCGATGACGCGTGGCCCGGTGCTGGGCTCGGCCCTCGTTCACGTCGGCGTCGTGGCGGTGCTGCTGATCGCGCGCGGCCGCGCTCCGCTGGTGATCCCGGGTCCCGAGGTCGTGCAGGTCGCGCTGCTCGACGCCAACATGCGGATGCCGCCGGCGGTGGCCACGCCGCCGCCCAGGGAGCCGATGCCCGAGGTGCCGCCCACGGACGAGGACGGCGTGCGCATCGAGCCCCGGAAACCCAAGCCTCAACCGGCGCCGGTCAAGCCCGTGGAGCAGGCGCCCGAGACGGCCGCGCCGCGTCCCGCGCTGCCGTTCGCCGCGGTGGGACCGCCGGGACTCAAGGGCGAGGTGTCGGTGGACGCCACCGATTTCGAATTCACCTACTACCTGATGCTGGTGCGCAATCGCATCGCGCAGAGCTGGACGCCGCCGGGAGGCGGGCAGGGGGCGCATACCGTGGTGTACTTCCGCATCACCCGCGGCGGCGCGATCGCCGGTCCGCGGATCGAGCAGGGCAGCGGTGTCGATTTCTTCGACCAGGCCGCGCTGCGGGCGGTCGTGCTGAGCGACCCGTTGCCGCCGCTGCCGCTGGGCTGGTCGGGTTCCGAACTCGGCGTGCATTTCGGCTTCGAGTACAGCGGCCCATGACGCCCAACGTGACGACCCCTCGATCCCGCCGCGCGCGGACGGCGTGCCATGCCGCCGCGTGCCTCGCGCTGCTGCTCGGGATGCCCGGCGGCGCGCGGATCGCGGGCGCCCAGACGGGTGACGTGCGCATCGACATCTCGAGCGGCGCGGGCAAGCGCATTCCGCTGCTCGTCGAATCGCTGCAGACCGGCGGGGACGCCACCGCCCGGCCGACGAGCGTGATCGCCGACACCGTGCTCGCGAACGACCTGGCGTGCGCCGGGGTGTTCGACGTGTCGCGGGCGTGGACCGACACGCCACCCGCGGAACTGCAGGCGGTGGTGGGAGGCAAGTGGACCGTGAACGGCAACCAGGTGCGGCTCGAGGGCGAGGTGCACGACCTGCCGGCCCGGCGGTCGATCTTCTCCCACGAGTACAAGGGCACGCTGCGCGACCAGCGGCGGCTGGTGCACCAGTTCGCCGACGACGTCGTGCTGCAGTTCACCGGGGAGCCAGGTATTTCGCAGACGCGCATCGCGTTCAGCGCTCCCGAGGGTCGCAACAAAGAGTTATACGTGATGGATTGGGACGGCCAGAATCTTCAGGCCCTGACCCGCGATCGCTCGATCGCGCTGTCGCCCGCGTTCTCGCCCGAGGGCTCGCTGCTGCTGTTCACGTCCTACCGCGCCGGCACCGGGCCGCAGATCTACGTGATTCCGAGCGCCGGCGGCAAGCCGTTCCTGATCTCGGGCCGCACCGGGATCAATACCAGCGCGTCGTATTCGCCGTCGGGACGCGAGATCGCCTGCACCCTCAGCCTCGAGGGCAATCCCGAGATCTACGTGCTCGATGCCCGGGGCGGGTCGCCCCAGCGGATCACGAGCAGCCGCGCGATCGACACGTCTCCGGCGTGGTCGCCCACCGGCCGCGAGATCGCGTTTACCTCGGACCGGGGGGGCGGGTTCCAGGTTTACGTGATGGATCGCGAAGGTGGTAACGTACGCCGGCTAACGTATGAAGTGGGCAACACCGATTCACCGGCCTGGTCTCCCAAGGGCGATCGCATCGCATTCGTATCCCGGACCGGCGCGGGCTTCGACATCAACGTATGCCGCGCGGACGGTTCGGGAGTACGGCGGGTGGCGAGCGGCGACAGCAACGAGAACCCCAAGTGGTCTCCCGATGGGCGCCACCTGGTGTTCGCGTCGAATCGCGGCGGGTCGTTCGGACTGTGGGTGAGCGATCTGGACGACCACCCTCCGAGAAAGCTGGACACCGGGGGCCGGGTCGCACTGTCGCCCGCGTGGTCGCCGCGGCCGGGAGCATCCGGGACGTCGTCGAACTGACTGAGACCCACATTCCATGCAGGGAGGGTGTATGAAGAACCTGATGTTGCGACGCGTGCTGCTGTCCGGTGTGCTCGTGCTGAGCGTGCTCGCCGTGGGCTGCGCCAAGAAGTCCGTGAAGGCGCCGCCGACGCCGCCTCCTGCTCCTCCCCAGGAGCATGCGACCCCGCCCACCCCGCCCAAGTCCGACACGGGCACCGAGACTCCGACGCCGCCGCCGACCAACGTCAGCACCGACTTCCAGCCGGCGTTCTTCGACCTCGATTCCTATTCGCTGCGCGAGGATGCGCGGACCGCGCTGGATGCGGACGCCAAGCTGCTGCGCGATAAGACGGACGCGAAGCTCACGATCGAGGGCCACTGCGACGAGCGCGGGACCGACGAGTACAACCAGGCGCTCGGCGAGAAGCGCGCGCAGGCCGCGAAGGAGTACCTCGTGAACGCGGGCATCGACGGAGGACGGATCCAGGTCGTCTCGTACGGCAAGGAGCGGCCGTTCGATACCGGCCACGACGAGTCCGCGTGGGCGAAGAACCGTCGCGCCCACCTCGTCTCCCGATGAGAGTGGCGTTCCACGTGCCGGGCGCGCCTGTCGCGCCCGGCACGGTGTCCGGCGCGCGCCCGGGCTCGCGTCGTGCCGCGCATGCGGCGCGCGCCGGGTGGCTGCCGCTGGTGCTGCTGGCGGCGGGCGGGTGTGTTCCACCGCAGTTGCTCACGCTGCGCGGCAGCCTGGACAGCCTGCGCGTGGTGGTCGATACACTGACGGTGCGCGACGAAGCCGCCTACCGGCTGGTGGCGGACACGCGGCGCGAGGTCGCGGAGCAGCGCGACATCCTGCTCAGCACGCGCGCCACGACCGGCAGCACCACGAAGGACCTGTTCGAGCAGATGAGCCGCCTCGAGGGCAAGCTCAACGAGGTGATGGGCCGGTTCCAGCAGATGGGCGCCCGCACGTCGGCGCCCCCGGCGCCCGGTGCGCCGGATCCCGCGACGCTCTACGATCAGGCGATGCAGGACCTCACGCAGGGCCGGTATCCGCTCGCGCTCCAGAATTTCCGGGAGTACCTCCGCCGCGCGCCGTCCGGCGAACTCGCCGACAACGCGCAGTACGGAGTGGGAGAGTCGTTCTTCGCCCAGTCCAAGTTCGACAGCGCCGTGGTGGAATATGCGCGCGTCGAAGTCGTCGCGCCGCAGGGCGACAAGATCCCGGCCGCCCTGTACAAGCTCGCGCTGAGCCAGGACAAGCTCGGTCAGACCGCCCCCGCCAGGCAGACCCTCGAGACCCTCGTCCAGCGTTTTCCGCTTTCGGGCGAAGCGCAGCTCGCCCGTGAGCGCCTCGGTACGCCCCGTCATCCCTGACCGGCGGGCGCGATTCGCGCTCGGCGCGACCCTGATCTGGATCGGCGCCGTCGCGGCGGCCTGCCTCGCCGCGGACTCCGCTCCGGGGCACCCCGGCGCGCCTGCCGAGCCCACGGCACCCGCCGTTCCCACCGCAGTGCGTCCCCAGGTCCCCGCCACTCCGGGGTTGCGGGTGGGAGTGGCGGACACGTCCGGCGCGCGGCCCGGCACGGGTCCCGGCGAGGCGCTCGACGGGCTGCGAATCTCGGGCATCGATCTTCGCCCGCTCAACATCTACGACCCGATTCCGCCGGGCCGGCTGGCGGTGTTGTACCGCCTCGCCGACCGGATGCACATCCGCACCCGCGAACACACGCTCGAGAGCCAGCTGCTGTTCGGCCGCGGGGATCGGTGGAGCGCCGCGCGCGGCCGCGAGCAGGGACGCAATCTCCGGTCGCTGGATTTCCTGACGCCGGTCAGCATCACGCCGCGACGCAGCGGAGATTCGGTGCGCGTCGAAGTCGTGACGCGCGATCTGTGGACGACGTCGCCGGAGTTCAACTTCGAGAGTTCGGGTGGCAACAAGTACGGCGCCGTGGCGTTCACCGAGAAGAACCTGCTCGGGTTCGGCAAGTCGCTGTCGTTTTCGTTGCGTCACGACCCGGTGGGGCAGTCGCGGGCGTTGTCGTACTACGATCCCAATGTCGGCGGCTCGCGCACCGGGCTGTCGCTGGTGGGCGAGCGCGGCGGCGGCGGCGGGGCCTCGCACCTGATGCTGGGAGTGCCGTTCTGGGCGCTCGCCGCGCCCCGCACGTACGGCGTGTCCTACGACCACGCCACCTCGACGCCCGTGATCTACTCCACCGGCAGCGAGGTCGCGAACTTCGATCAGCGCATCGATGATGCCAGGATGTGGTGGGGACACGGGTCCTACCGCGACTCGATCGTGCGCCGGTACACCTACTCGATTCACGTGCGGGACCGGCTGCTGGGACCGTTGCACGCCACCACCGCACGGCCGATTCCGCCCGAGTTCATCGGCGGTACCGACCGGCTGCGGCTGAATCGCTTCGAGACGGAGGCGCGCTGGTGGCGCCCGCAGTACCAGGAGCGGGTCGGCGTCGATCAGATGGGCGTGATCGAGGACTTTGATCTCGGCACCTCGGTCACGCTCGACGCCGGGATCGCGCCCGGTGTGTTCGGCGGCGACGCCGAGGGCTACGTCGGCGCCGCGGTGGCGCAGGGCGTGAACACCGGCCTCGGATTCGGCTGGGCCGAGGGTTCGGTGCACAGCCGGATGCGCAACACCCCGCGCGAGCTGGTCGAACGCATCGACGCGCACTGGGTGCATCAGTCGCTCGGCCGCCAGACGCTGGTGCTCGCGGCGCACGGCATCGCGGGGTTCCAGATGGATCGCGACTTCCAGGTGGTCGTGGGCGGATTGAACGGATTGCGGGCCTATGCCGTGCAGGCGACGGAGGGCCGCCGGTTGTGGCGCCTGAACGCCGAGGATCGCTGGCGGTTCGGGGACCTGTTCGGCGGACTGTTCACGACCGGGGCGGTGGTGTTCACCGACGCCGCGCGCGCGTGGGGCCCGGGCGCCGGGGGCAGCCCGTGGTTCGTGGATTCGGGATTCGGGCTGCGGTTCACCGCACCCCAGTGGACGCTCGGCCGAGTGGTGCGGCTCGACCTCGCGTGGCCCGTCACCCCGACCCGCGATGGCAAGCGCCAGCCGGTGTTCTCGTTCGGATCGAGCCAGGCGTTTTAAAGCGCTGCGCCAACGCTTGACGGGACCTCGGAGCGCTGCGTAGCGTGCCCCGCGAGGAGACCCCATGAACCTGAACGCCGTCCCCCTCACCGTTCCCGCCGGCGGCAACCTCGTCGTCGGGCAGTCGCACTTCATCAAGACCGCCGAGGACCTCGCCGAAATCGCGGCCGCCGTGCCCGGTGCCCGGTTCGGCATCGCGTTCTGCGAAGCGTCGGGTCCGTGCCTGATTCGCACCGAGGGCAATGATCCCGGGCTGATCGCGATCGCGGCCGGCAACGCGCAGCGCGTGGGGGCGGGGCACACGTTCTACGTGGCACTCCAGGACGTGTTTCCGCTCACGATGCTGAACGCCATCAAGGCGTGCCCGGAGGTGTGCGGCGTCCACTGCGCGACCGGCAACCCGGTGCAGGCGATCGTGGCGGACACCGAGCAGGGCCGCGGCGTGCTCGGCGTGATCGACGGCGCGTCACCGGCCGCGGTCGAGGACGACGCGGCGCGCGCCGAGCGACGCCGGCTGCTGCGCACGCTCGGGTACAAGCGCGGATGAGCGCCGAGACCGCGCCGGTGGTCGTGATCGGGGCGGGCTGCATCGGCGCCGCGATCGCGTATCGATTGGGACGGCTCGGCGTCCGCGACGTGTGCGTGCTCGAACGCGAGCCATTCGCCGGCGCCGGGTCCACGTCCAAGGCCGCGGGCGGCATCCGTGCCCAGTTCTCGACGCCGGCGAACGTGCGGGTGTCGATGCTGGCGATCGAGCACTTCCGGCGGTTCGCCGAGGAGCTGGAAACGGACCCGGTGTACTTCCCGGTGGGGTACCTGTTCCTGCTGTCGAACCCGGGCCAGTGGCAGGCGTTCCGGGATCAGGTCCGCATGCAACAGGGCCTGGGACTGCCGGTGCGCACGCTCACGCCCGCCGAGGCCCTGGGTCTCGTCCCCGAACTCGCCGTGGACGATCTGCTGGGCGCCACGTTCTGCCCGGCCGACGGACTCGGCAGCCCGCACGAGGTCACGCAGGCCTATGTCACCCAGGCGCGGCGGCTCGGCGTGCGGTTCGAGTTCGAGCGCCCGGCGCGCGGGCTCGAGCTCGACGGCGAGCGCGTCACCGGTGTCGTCACCGAGCGCGGCACGATCTCGACCCCGTGGGTGGTGAACGCGGCGGGTCCGTACGCCGCCGAGATCGCGGCGTGGGCGGGCGTCGACCTTCCGGTCAAGCCCTATCGCCGGCATTGCTTCACGACGCTGCCGCTGCCGTTCGTGCGCGACGACCTGCCGATGATCGTCGACATGGGCTCGGGCGTGTACATGCATCGCGAGAGCGGGGGCATGCTGCTCGGGCTCGCGAACAAGGACGAGCCCCCGGGATTCGACACCCGCGTCGACTGGGAGTTCCTCGAGCGCATGATCGAGCCGGCCGTGCACCGGCTGCCCGCGCTCGAGACCGCCGAGGTGTCGAACGGCTGGTCGGGGCTCTACGAGACGACGCCCGACCACAACGCGGTGATCGGGCCGCCGGCGCACATGGCGGGGCTGATGCTCGCGAACGGCTTCAGCGGCCACGGGTTCATGCACGCGCCCGCCGTCGGCCAGCTCGTGGCGGAGTGGATCGTGGACGGCGCGCCCAGCCTCGACCTCACGCCGTTCCGGCTCGAGCGCTTCGTCGGCGAGTCCGTGCCCGCCGAAGCGAACGTGATCTGACCATGCCGCTGCTCCACCGCTCGCTCCGCCTCGGACCGCTCGACAACAACACCTACGTGCTGGCGTGCAGCCGCACCCGGCACGCGGCCGTCATCGACGCGGGCTTCGAGCCCGAAGCCGTGCTGGCCGCGGTGCGCGCCGCGGATCTCGAGGTGCGCCTGCTGCTCAACACCCACGGGCACTACGATCACGTCGCCGGCATGCGGACGGTGCAGGACGCGGTCGGCGGCGAGTACTGGATCCATCCCGCCGACACCTGGTTCCTGGACAACCTGTCGGAGCAGGGCGCGATGTTCGGGTTCCCGCCCGCCGAGCCGCCGCGCGACGCGCATCCGCTCGGGGATGGGCTCGAGCTCGCGTTCGGCGACGTGACGCTCGAGGTGATCCACACCCCGGGTCACACGCCGGGCGGCGTGTGCTTCCGCCGCGGCGACGACCTGTGGGTGGGGGACACGCTGTTCGCGGGGTCGGTCGGACGCACCGATCTGCCCGGCGGCTCGTTCGCGGATCTCGAGCGCTCGATTCACACGCGGTTGTTCACGCTCGACGACGCGCTGCGCTGCCATACCGGCCACGGTCCGGCCACCACGATCGGCGACGAGCGGCGGACGAATCCGTTCGTCGGAACGCCGGCGCGGTTCGCATGACCGATCGGGACTCCCCGGTGGGCCGGGCGCCCGGCGACTGGGTCGCGAACCTGCGCTTCGATCCGACGGCCTGGATCGCGCCGGGCGCCGTGGTGACCGGCGACGTCCGGCTCGGGGCGCGCAGCAGCCTGTGGTTCCACACGGTGCTGCGTGGCGATACCGCGCCGATCACCGTGGGGGACGACAGCAACGTGCAGGACCTGAGCGTGGTGCACGTGGACGAGGGCTTCCCGGCCGTCATCGGCGCGCGGGTCACGGTCGGCCACCGCGCGATCGTTCACGGCTGCACGATCGCGGACGACTGCCTGATCGGCATGGGGGCGATCGTGCTGACGGGCGCCCGGATCGGCGCGGGATCGCTGATCGCCGCAGGCGCGCTGGTGCGGGAGGGTCAGGAGATTCCGCCGGGTTCGCTCGCCGTGGGCGCCCCGGCCCGCGTGGTCGGGCCGGTCGCGGACGCGCACCGCGAGGCGATCGTGCGCGGCGCGCATCACTATGTTGAACTGTCGCGCAGCTACATGCGGCGCGGTTTCGCGCGGCCGCATCCCGCGCGTCGGTCCGACGCCGGCACCTCCGGGCGTGAAGCGTCGGCGGCTCCCATGACCGAGTTCGAATGGGCGCAGCTCGTGCGCGCGCTCGAAGCCGGGCCCGCGGAAGTGGCCGCGACGATTCACGGCGTCACTCCCGAGCGCATGCGGCGGCGCCCCGGCCCCGAGCGGTGGAGCGCGCTCGAGGTGCTGTGCCACGTGCGCGATTCCGATCGCGATGTGCTGGTGCCGCGGCTCGCGCGCATGCTGGCCGACACCGGCTCCGAACCCGGGCTGTGGATCGAGAACATCGACATGACGGGCTGGGAGCGGGAACGCCATTACGCCGCCGAGACCCCGGAGCCCGTGCTCGCGGCGTGGGGTGACGCGCGGGCCGCCGCCGTGGCGCGGCTCGCGACGCTCGGGCCCGCCGAGTGGTCGCGGTTCGCGATGCATTCGGTCCGCGGACCGTATCCCCTCCAGGCGATGGTACGCGGCTGGCTTGAACACGATCTGTCGCACCGCCGCCAGATCGCGCGGGCGCTCGGTGCCGGCGGCTGACGCGGCCGGGGCGGCCGTGATCCGGCTGCACGCGCCGTCGCCGATGGTGGCGCGGCTCGCCACGGCGCTGTCCGCGCGCGGCCACGCCCTGCGATCGGTGCGCGACGCGCCGTCCGTGGCGGGCGGTCCCGCGGGCCACGCGACGGGCGCGCGCCGCGACCCCGGTCTCGCGCACACGTTCGTATTCGGCCCCGGCGAACCGGCCGCAGCGGTGGCGGACGCGCTGTGGGATGCGGGTCCCGGCGACCGCGTCCTCGTAGTGGGCTGGATTGGCACGCACCGCGATGCCCGCTGTGCGGCACTGCGCGCCGCATGGGAGCTCGAGGAACGCGGCCGGGCGGCCGCGCTGCCGGTGCTGGCGGTGCGGCTGGGCCCGCTGGTGAGCCGCGACAGTCCGCTGTGGCACAGGCTCGCGGCCGGGCCGCCCGCCGGGCGCGCCGCACGCACCGTGCTGCACCCCGCACTCGAGTCCGACGTGGTGGAGACGCTGGATCGCGCGCTGCGCGGACGCATCGACTGGAGCGGATGGCACGAGCTCGGCGGCTACGAAGTGTTCGATCTCCGTGAGCTGGCCGCGCTCGCGCGCGCCGCGGCGCCGGCCGCCGGTGGCGAATGGGAGCCGGGCCTCGACGCGCTGGCCGAGCAGCGGCTGATCGAGCCCGGGCTATGGGCGCGCTGGGCGGGGTTCGAGCCGGCGTCGGTGCGCGCCGGGGCGAACGCGTGGGCCGCGTGACCGCGCGCCGCCCGGGCACTGCCGCGCGATCCGTCCGGCCCGGCGCACGCCCCGCGACCCGCGTCGCCGTGGGTCCCGCCGCCCGCGTCGTGCGTCCGGCGCATGCCGCCGCGGCGCTGGGGCCGGCCGGGTGCGCGGTGCTCACCGTGAGCGACACGCGCACCCAGCGCGACGATCCGGGCGGCGACGCCATCGCGCAGCAACTGGTGCGCGCCGGCCACCACGTGGTGCGCCGCGCGTGGGCGCGCGACGACGTGCGCGCGATCCGCGTCGCCGCGCGCCGGGCACTGGCGGACCCCGGCGTGGACGCGGTGATCGCCACCGGCGGCACAGGCATGGCGCCGCGCGACGTGACGCCCGAGGCGCTCGAGCCGCTCCTCGACCGGCGGTTCCCGGGGTTCGGCGAATGCTTCCGCATGCTGTCGTGGGAGCAGGTCGGCAGCGCCGCATGGCTGTCGCGCGCCGGCGCCGGCACGGCGCGCGGCAAGCCGATGTTCTGGCTGCCCGGTTCCCCCGCGGGTGCGGCGCTCGCGCTTCGCGTCCTGATCCTGCCGGAGCTCGGCCACGTGCTGCGGCTGCTCGAACGCCCGCCGGCCAGGAGGTAGCGCCATGAGCATCAAGTCCGACCGCTGGATTCGCGAGATGTGTCTGACTCACGGGATGATCGAGCCGTTCGCGGACCGGCAGATGCGCGACGGCGTGATCTCGTACGGCGTGTCGTCCTATGGCTACGACGTGCGCATCGCCGACGAGTTCAAGATCTTCACGAACGTGAATTCGACGATCGTGGATCCCAAGAACGTCGATTCCAGGTCGATGGTCGACTTCAAGGGCCCGGTCGCGATCATTCCGCCGAACTCGTTCGCGCTCGGCCGCACCGTCGAGTACTTCCGCGTGCCGCGCAACGTGCTGTGCGTCACCACCGGCAAGTCGACCTACGCGCGCTGCGGGATCATCACGAACGTGACGCCGTTCGAGCCCGAATGGGAGGGCCACGTCACGCTCGAGATCAGCAACACCACGCCGCTGCCGGCCCGCATCTACTCGAACGAAGGCATCGCGCAGGTGCTGTTCTTCGAGAGCGACGAGGTGTGCGAGGTGTCCTACCGCGATCGCAACGGCAAGTACCAGGGCCAGCGGGGCATCACGCTGCCGAAGCTGTGATCCCGTCGAGCAGCTTGCGCGCGAGCCGGTCCCAGCTCCACGGCGCGGCCGCCTCGGGGCCCCTGGCGCCGAGCCGTTCGCGCAGTGTGCGGTCCCGCAACAGCCGGGCGACCGCGCGCGCGATGAACCACGGATGGCGGAGCGGGATCACGAGCGCCGTGTCGCCGTCGCGCGCGAAGTCGCGGGTGCCACTCGGCGTGCACGCCACCGCCGCACCGCACGCCATCGCCTCGAGCGCGGTGTTGCACCAGCCGGCCTTCCGCTCGGCGGCGACGAACACGTGCGAGGACTGGTAGAGCGCCACCAGCTCTGTCTGGCTGGGATCGATCACGTAGCGGGCGCCCGGCGGCAGCGGGGCGCCGTCGCGCGGATCCGGGCCCGCCTGGGGGCCGCGGGCGTCGAACAGCACGGTCTCGAACTCCGGGACATGCCCCCCGAGTGAGGTGAGCGCCCGGAGCACCAGATCGGTGCCCTTCTTGGGCCGTGACCGCCGGCCGTTCACGAGCACCCGCAGCGGGGCCGCCGCGCGCTGCGCCGCGTCGGGCCGGAAGTGCGCGAGGTCGATGCCGCCGGCGCCGTCGAGCACGGGGCGGCGCGCGCGCCTCGCGACCTGGCGCACGAGCGCGGTGGAGTTCGCCGCCAGCAGCACGCCACGGTCGGCGGCTGCGCGATCGAGACCGGGATCCCGCTCGAGCACGCAGTAGTAGACGTGGCGGCCCGCGCGATGGGCGCGAAACGCGTCGTACGTGTCGCGCTCCCCGCACAGCGCGACATCCGACGCGGCGGCGGCGGCGTCCGCGAGCGGACGCGTGGCACCCCGGAACTCGAGCCACGCGGGCGGAGTTCCCGCGGGGTGGTAGAGCGTGACGGCGTGACCCATGCCTGTCCACGCATTGCCAAGTTCGACGTGGCGTCGCACACCGCCGAACACGCCGACGTGCGGCAGGAACAAAGCGATTCTCATGAGGGCCCGAGGCTATCAAAAGACCTTCGGTGCGCGCGAACGGTGCACCCAAAGCTGCAATTCGAACCGATCGGCAGTCACGAAGTGTTTCGGTGTGAACCGCGCTGCGTCGCGTACTGGAACGGCACGCCACCCGGATGCACGGCGAACGCCGCAATCACCGCCAAACACAGGAATGCGCCAGACTGGCACGCACTCTGCTGTACCCCACGCAGGGCTTGAGCCCGGCGGCCAATGGGTCGTCGGCGTGGTCTCCGCCTATGGAGGGTGAGGCAATGGGCAAGGTCATCGGTATCGATCTCGGGACCACGAATTCGTGCGTCGCGGTCATGGAGGGCGGCGAGCCCAAGGTGATCCCGAACCCCGAGGGGTTTCGCACGACTCCGTCGGTGGTGGCGTTCTCCAAGACCGGGGAGCGGCTGGTGGGCTTGGTGGCGCGCCGTCAGGCGGTGACCAACCCCAGCAACACCGTGTATTCCATCAAGCGTTTCATGGGCCGCAAGTTCGAAGAGGTGCAGGCCGAGGCGAAGCTCGTCCCCTACAAGGTCGTGTCGGGCCCCAACGCCGACGTGCGCGTGAAGATCTCGGCCGAGGAGTTCTCCCCGCCCGAGATCTCGGCCATGATCCTGCAGAAGATGCGCCAGACCGCCGAGGACTATCTCGGCGAGAAGGTCACCGAGGCGGTGGTGACGGTTCCCGCGTACTTCAACGACAGCCAGCGGCAGGCCACGAAGGATGCCGGCCGGATCGCCGGGCTCGACGTCAAGCGCATCATCAACGAGCCGACCGCGGCCGCGCTGGCGTACGGACTCGACAAGAAGACGGACGAGAAGATCGCCGTGTTCGACCTCGGCGGCGGCACGTTCGACATCTCCATTCTCGACATCGGCGACGGCGTGTTCGAAGTACGGTCGACGAACGGCGACACCCATCTCGGTGGCGACGACTTCGACCAGCGCGTGATCGACTTCCTCAGCTCCGAGTTCAAGAAGCAGGAGGGCATCGACCTCACGCGTGACGCGATGGCGCTGCAGCGGCTCAAGGAGGCGGCGGAGAAGGCGAAGATGGAGCTGTCCGGCACGCTCGAGACCGAGGTCAACCTGCCGTTCATCACCGCCGATCAGAACGGCCCCAAGCACCTCAACATCAAGCTCACGCGCGCCAAGCTCGAGCAGCTGGTCGAGGATCTCATCGAGCGCTGCCGCGGACCGGTGCTGCAGGCGATGAAGGACGCCAGCCTGACGGCGGCGCAGATCGACGAGGTGGTGCTGGTCGGCGGCGCCACGCGCATGCCGCGCGTGCAGGAGCTGGTGAAGCAGATCTTCGGCAAGGAGCCGCACAAGGGCGTCAATCCGGACGAGGTCGTGGCGATCGGTGCCGCGATCCAGGGCGGCGTGCTGGCCGGCGAAGTGCGCGACGTCGTGCTGCTCGACGTGACGCCGTTGTCGCTCGGCATCGAGACGCTGGGCGGCGTGATGACCACGCTGATCACGCGCAACACCACGGTGCCCACCCGCAAGAGCGAAGTGTTCTCGACCGCGTCCGACAACCAGACGAGCGTCGAGGTGCACGTGCTGCAGGGCGAGCGGCCGATGGCGCGCGACAACAAGACGATCGGCCGGTTCCATCTCGACGGCATCCCGCCCGCGCCGCGCGGCCTGCCGCAGGTCGAGGTGACGTTCGACATCGACTCGAATGGCATCCTGCACGTGTCGGCCAAGGACCGGGCCTCGGGCAAGGAGCAGAGCATTCGCATCGAGGCGTCGAGCGGTCTCAAGGAAGCCGAGATCCAGCAGATGGTCCACGACGCCGAGGAGCATGCGAGCGAGGACAAGCAGCGCAAGGAGACGGTCGAGACCCGCAACCGCGCGGACAGCCTGACCTACGAGGTGGAGAAGAACCTCAAGGAGCACGCCGACAAGATCGACGCGGCGCTGAAGACTCGCATCGAGGACGCCGTGAAGGAGGTCCGCGAGGCGCTGAACACCGAGGACGGGGCCGCGATCGCGGCGGCGACCCAGAAGCTGGAGCAGGCGTGGCACGAAGCCGCGGCCGCGCTCTATCAGAACACGGCGCCGCCCGGCGATGGTGGCGGCGCGGCGCCGGCCCCGCCCGACGAGGGCGGGAAGAAGAGCGGCAGCGGCCCGGTCGACGCCGACTTCGAAGTCGTGAACTGACGCAGCGTCCGGATCAGGGGTGGCGGGGCAGTCGCTCCGTCACCCGTCCGGCGGACACGAGGGCCCGGGTCGTCGTGGCGGGGTTCGGCGGGGTGGCGTCGGCGTCACGCCGGGGCACGGCGGTTACAGCCGCACGATCTTCTTCGACTTCCGCCCCTTGAACGCGTTCCGGCTGTCGACGATGGCGCGCGAATGGCGCAGCACCGCCGGGTACGGGAACGCCTTGTGCGCGGTGGCGACCACCACGCAATCGAAGCGCCGGAGCTGCGCCGGCGTGAGCGGCACGCTCCTGAGCTTCTTGCCCGCGAATGCCAGCTCGGGCACGAACGGATCGCTGTACTCGATGCGGGCGCCGCGCAGCCGCAGCGTCTCCATGATGTCGAGCGACGGGCTCTCGCGCGTGTCGTCGATGTCGGCCTTGTAGGCCACTCCCAGCACCAGGACCCGCGAGCCGCGCACGGCGTGGCCCCGCTGGTTCAGCGCCTCGGCGACGAGATTCACGATGTGGTGCGGCATCTGGCCGTTGACCGAACCCGCGAGCTCGATGAACCGTGCTTCGAACCCGGTCGAGCGCGCCTTCCACGACAGGTAGAACGGATCGATCGGGATGCAGTGGCCGCCGAGGCCCGGGCCGGGATAGAACGGCATGAACCCGAATGGCTTGGTGGCCGCCGCCGAGATCACCTCCCACACGTCGATGCCGAACCGCGAGCACATCAGCGCGAGTTCGTTCACGAGCCCGATGTTCACGCTGCGGAACGTGTTCTCGAGCAGCTTCACCATCTCGGCGACCTGCGTCGAGGACACCGGCACCACGGTCTCGAGCCGCTGGCGGTAGAGCGCCACCGCCACCTCGGTGCACGCGGCCGTGACACCGCCGACCACCTTGGGGATGTTCTTGGTCTGGAACTTGGGATTGCCGGGATCGACGCGCTCGGGAGAGAACGCGAGGAAGAAGTCCTTGCCGACGACGAGGCCGGTCTCGGTGAGCAGCGGCAGCACCAGTTCCTCGGTGGTGCCGGGGTAGGTGGTGCTCTCGAGGATCACGAGCATGCCGCGCCGGAAGTACCGCGCCACCTGCTGCGCGGCGGCCACGATGTACGACACGTCGGGGTCGCGCTGCTTGGACAGCGGCGTGGGGACGCAGATGTTCACCGAATCGCAGCGCTTGAGCATCGAGAAATCCGTGGTCGCCACCAGGTGGCCCGACTTCACGAGGGCGCGGACCTGTGCCGTCGGCACATCCTGGATGTAGGAATGTCCACGCTGCAGCTGCTTGACCCGGGTTTCGTTGATGTCGACCCCGACCACCTGGAAGCCGGCCTCGGCGAACTCCACCGCGAGCGGCAGGCCGACGTAGCCGAGGCCGATCACGCCGAGCCGGGCGGTGCGGCGGTCGATACGGCCGAGCAGCGTGTGTTTGAGATCGGGTTTGCGCGCGGAGGTGCGTCGGGGGGGCATGGAACGAGCAGGCTAGCAAAGCGCCGAAGCGGTCGTCAATTTCCTAACGGCCCCTGCCAGCCGCCCACGCTCACACTGCACACGGACTTGACGAGCCCGAGGCCCGCGCTCAAGACTGCCGCACTTCATCACGGCCCCACGTCCGCTCACGCCGCCCAGGAATCCCCGAAATGGCCACCCCCGTCGTGCACATCGCGCGCTATCGATTCCAGGGCGCCGTCCATCATGGCCGGCGCGACGGCGACACGTTCGTGCGGCTGGCGGGGCCGCCGTGGGAGACCGGGGTCCTGACGGGGGCGCGCGACGCGGCGGCGGACGTCCAGGTCCTGGCGCCGGTCGTCCCGACCAAGATCGTGTGCGTGGGGCTCAACTATCGCGCGCACATCGCCGAGAGCGTGACGCGGGTCGTCACGAACGACGCCGGCGTTCCCCAGGAGCCGCTGCTGTTCCTCAAGCCGCCGAGCGCCGTGATCGGGCCGGGGGAGGCGATCTGCTATCCCGCGGGCGTCACCCGGCTCGATCCCGAAGGCGAGATGGGCGTGGTGATCGGCCGCCGCGCGCGCCGCGTCCGCGCCGGCGACGCGCTCGCCCACGTGGCCGGCATCGTGTGCGTGAACGACGTGAGTGCGCGCAACTACCAGCGCCAGGACGGCCAATGGACAAGGGCGAAGGGCTTCGATACGTTCGCCCCGATCGGCCCGTGGCTCGCGGTCGGACTCGATCCCGGCGCCCTCGCGGTCGAGTGCCGCGTCAACGGCGGGGTGCGCCAGCGCGGAACCACCTCCGACCTGCTGTTCCCGGTGCCGGTCCTCATCGAGTTCATCTCGCACATCATGACGCTCGAGCCGGGCGACGTGATCGCGACCGGCACTCCCGCCGGCGTGGCCCCGATCGAACCCGGCGACCGGGTCGAGGTCGAAGTCGAAGGGGTGGGAGTGCTGGTGAATCACGTGGAGGCCGCCTAGGTGAACGCTCCCGATCTGATCGTCACGCACGCCCGGCTGTGGTCGCGCGGGCGTAGCGTCACCGACGCCGACGCGTTCGCGGTCAAGGACGGCCGGATCGTGGCGCGGGGACGCGCGGAGCTGCTCGCGGAGCGCGGCCCGCGCACGCGCGTGATCGATGCCTGCGGCGCCACGGTCACGCCCGGCCTCACGGACGCCCACGTGCATCTGCTGAGCTGGGCGCGCGGCCGCGCCGAGCTCGACCTGCACGGGGCGACGTCCGCGAAGGACGCCGCGCACCGCGTCGGGGAGTTCGCCGCCGCCCGGCCGGGCGCGGGCACGCTCGTCGGCCGTGGCTGGGACGCGAACGGCTGGCCGGAGCCGCCCGCGCGTGCGCTGCTCGACGCCGTGTGCCCACGGCGCCCGGTGGTGCTCCACAGCCGCGACTTCCACAACGTCTGGCTCAACTCGACGGCGCTCGCGGCCGCCGGGATCACCCGCGCCACGGTGGCGCCCGACGGCGGCGTGGTGCACCGGGACCTGGGCGGCGAGCCGACGGGCTGGCTGCAGGAACACGCCGCAGCCCTCGCGGCGCCGCTCGAAGCCGCGTCCGGCGACGACGGCGCCAGGCTCGACGACGCGATCCGCGCGCTGCACGCCTTGGGCGTGACGGGTGTGCACGACTTCGAGGGAGCAGACGCCCACCGAATGTTGCGGCGCCGCGCCGCGGGGCCGGGACCGCGGCTCCGCACGCTGATGCACCTGCCGCATGCGCGGCTCGACGCGGCGATCGCCGTCGGCATCGAGAGCGGCCTCGGCGACGACGCGTTCCGGCTCGGCGCGGTGAAGCTGTTCGCCGACGGCACGCTGGGGTCGCGCACCGCGGCGTTGCTGGCCCCCTATGACGGCACCACCGGGACCGGCACCGAGCTGCTGTCGCCTGCCGCACTCCGCGACACGGTCGGCCGCGCGGTGGAGCACGGCTGGTCGGTGGCGGTGCACGCGATCGGTGATCGCGCGGTGCGGTCGGCGCTCGATGCGTTCGAGGCGGTGCGCGACCGGCTGCCGGGTCTGGCGCTGCCGCCGCGCATCGAACACGTGCAACTGCTCGACCCCGCCGACGCGCCGCGGTTCGCGGCGCTGGGCGTGGCGGCGAGCATGCAGCCGTCGCACTGCGTGTCCGACATTGCGCTCGCCGAACGCTGGTGGTCGTCGCGGCGGGAGTGGACGTATCCGTGGCGCGCGCTGCACGACGCGGGGGCGCGGCTCGTGTTTGGCTCCGACGCCCCGGTCGAGCCGCCGTCCGTCACGGCCGGGCTGCACGCGGCGCTTGCCCGCCGCCCGCCCGGCACGACCCGCGCGTACGTGCCGTCCCAGGCGATCGATCTCGACCTGGCGCTGTCGGCTTACACCGAAGGCCCGGCGCGGCTTGCAGGTTCCTGGCCGCGCACGGGTACGCTCGATGTCGGCGGCGTGGCCGACTTCGTGGTGTGGAACGCGGACCTCCACGGACTCGAGGCCGATGGCATCGCGGCCGCGATGCCGGCACGCACCGTGCTAGGGGGCGAAGTGGTGCACGATGCCGGGGGTGACGTAGTTCGGGAACTCGTACGTGGAGCGGGGAGACACTCGTGAGCGTCGACTACAAGAACACCGAGGACGAGGCGCTGGTGCGGTTGTCGCAGGCGGGGGACACGCGCGCGTTCGACGAGCTGGTGCGCCGCTACCAGGACAAGGTGTACCGGCTGTCGTTCAAGATCCTGCGCCACGAGGACGACGCGGCGGAGGCGCTGCAGGACGCGTTCATGTCGGCGTTCCGCGGCATCAAGAACTTCAAGGTCGAGTCGACGTTCTCCACCTGGCTCTACCGGATCGCGACGAACGCGGCGTTGATGAAGTATCGCAAGCGGCGCGACGGGCACGTGTCGCTCGAGCAGTCGCAGAGCGGCGACGACGACACCGAGGCGCTGCAGCTGCCCGACTGGACCACGCAGCCGCTCAAGGATCTGCTCGACGCCGAGACGCGCGAGGTGATGGAGGAGGGCGTCGGCCGGCTGCCCGACGAGCTGCGCACGGTGTTCGTGCTCCGCGACGTGGACGAGCTGTCCAACGCCGAGGTCGCCGAGATCCTGGACCTGTCGGTCGCGGCCGTGAAGTCGCGGCTGCATCGCGCACGCATCATGCTGCGCGACCGCCTCAATCGCTACTTCGCGGACAAGCTCAAGCGCCGCGACCGGCCGCAGGCCTGAGCCACGTCATACCGAGCCGCGGACGAGAGCGATCACGATCAGTGCGGCGAACGCCACGCGGTAGATGAAGAACCCCAGGAACCCGGCGTGCCCCAGGAACCGGATCAGCGAGCGGATCGCGATCACGCCCACGATCGCGGCCGACGCCACGCCCGCGAGCAGCACCGGCAGCGTCACGTCGCCGTGCACCATGTGCTTGAACTCCAGCACGCCGGCGCCGAACGTGATCGGGGTGGCGAGCAGGAACGAGAACCGCGCCGCGGCCACGCGCGACAGTCCGCGCGCCCGGCCCGCGGTGATCGTGATCCCCGAGCGCGACACGCCGGGAATGAGCGCGAGCGCCTGCGCGAGGCCCACGACGATGCTGGTCGACCAGCCCGGGTTGCCCTCGGTCTGGCGGACCGGCGCGACGCGGTCCACCCACCACAGCAGGAACCCGAACACCGCGAGCATCGCGGCCTGCAGCGGGAGGTTGCGCAGCGCGGTCTCGGCGGCGTCCTTGAGCAGCAGGCCGACGATCACAGCGGGGATCGAGGCCACGATGATCGTGAGCCAGGTGCGGATCGCGTCGGATCGCTCGGCGGCATCGCCCGAGAACACGTCGCGCGCCAGCTTCAGCCAGTCGCGGCCGAACGCGATCAGCAGCGCGACCAGCGTGCCCCAATGCAGCGCGACGTCGAACGCCAGACCGTGGTAGGTCCAGCCGAGCAGCTTCGGCACCACGTACAGGTGCGCACTGCTCGAGATCGGCAGGAATTCCGAGAGACCCTGGATGACGCCGAGCACGATGGCCTGGAAGAACGACATGGGGCAGCACGCTAGCATGGCGCCGAATGCACCGGCAAACCTCGCGCGCGCCGTGGCACGCCGCGCGGCCGCGAGGCGGCCCTCAATCGGCGGGCGTCCGGGGGCGGCGGACGGCGGCGGGAGAATGGCATGAGCGAGGAACGTCAGGTCGCGCGCCGCGCGGGACTGGTGGGCTCGGCGACGCTGCTGTCGCGCGTGCTCGGGCTGGTGCGCGAGCAGGTCATGGCGTCGTGGTTCGGGGCCGGGTTCGCGACCGACGCGTTCAACGTGGCGTTCCGCATCCCGAACCTGCTGCGCGACCTGTTCGCCGAGGGCGCGATGTCGTCGGCGTTCGTGCCGGTGTTCACCGAGACCCAGCAGACCCGCGGCGCGGAGGAGAGCTGGGCGTTCGGCCGCCAGCTCGTGGTCACGCTGATGTCGGTGCTGCTGGTGGTGTGCGCGATCGGCGCGATCGCGGCGCCGTGGCTGGTGCGCGCGTTCGCGCCCGGGTTCGACCGCATCCCCGGCAAGCTCGAACTCACGATCCTGCTCACCCAGGTGATGCTGCCGTTCCTGCCGATCGTGGCCGGGGCCGCGGCGTGCATGGGCATGCTGAACGCGAACGGCAGGTTCGCGATGCCGGCGCTGGCGCCGGCGTTCCTGAACTTCCTCATGATCGCCGTGGGGCTCGCGCTGATCCCGGTCTGCAAGCACTTCGGCCAGCCGCCGATCCTCGCCATGGCGATCGGCGTCGTGGTCGGCGGGCTCGGGCAGTTCGTGTGGCAGCTGCCGCAGCTGTGGCAGCTGGGATTCCGGCTGCGCTGGGAACTGCCGCGCGCCCATCCCGGCGTGCGGCGCGTCGCGCTGCTGATGGTGCCGGCCACGATCGGGCTCGCCGCGACGCAGGTGAACCTGTTCTTCAGCACGATGATCGCGAGCCTGCTGCCGCAGGGCAGCGTGTCGTGGCTGTGGTACGCGTTCCGGCTGATGCAGCTGCCGATCGGAGTGTTCGGCGTGGCGCTCGCGACGGTGGCGCTGCCGTCGCTGGCCCGCGCGGCGGTGGCGCGCGACATGGGCGCGCTCAAGACCACGCTGTCGGCGACGATCCGGCTGGGATTCCTGCTCACGGTTCCCGCCGCGATCTGGCTTGCGGTGTGCGCGCGGCCGGTGATCGCGCTGCTGTACCAGCATGGGCACTTCAGGGTCGAAGACACGATCGCGACCGCGGGCGCCCTGACCGCCTACTGCATCGGGCTGCCGGCGTTCGCGGCGGTCGGCGTGTTCACCCGCACGTTCTACGCGCTCGGCGACACGCGCACCCCGGTGCGGGCGAGCTTCGTGTCGGTGGCGGTGAACGTGGTGCTGAACCTGGCGTTCATGCGGCCGTTCGGCCACGTCGGGCTCGCGCTCGCGACCGCGATCACGTCGATCGTCAACCTGACGCAGCTCGCGCTGGCGCTGCGCCAGCGCGTGGGGCTGCTCGAAGGCCGGCGGATGCTGCGGGTGGTCGTGCGCGTCGGGATCGCGAGCGGCGTGGCGTGCGGGCTGTGTGCGCTCGGGCTCAAGTTCGCGCCCCCCGCCCGCGGGTTCGTGCGCGAGCTGCTGCTGGTGGGGGCGCTCGCGCTGGCGGGTGGCGCCGGCACCTACGCGATGCTGAAGGTGCTGCGGGTGGAGGAGGTGGCGGTGATCGACGACCTGATCGCCGGACTCCGCCGCCGCGCGTTCGGCCGCTGATGCACGTCCGGCCGCCGTCGCGCGGCGGGCCGCGGTCGCCCGCTCAGTCCATGTCCGGCGTCGCGCCCCGCAGCACGCGGGGAAACACCTGGAACGCGCGCAGCCGGCCGGGGCGGAACACGGCGATGATGAGCTCGAGCGCGATCCACGCGGCGTAGACCCACGTCACCTGCGAGCGCCAGCCGGGCATCAGGAACTGTACGAACCACAGCAGGAACAGTCCGAGCGCCTCGAACGCATGGAACCGGAGATTGGCGAGCAGCAGCACGCCCAGCACGCTCTGGAGCAGCGTCAGGATCAGCTCGCCGCGGTGCTCCACCATGGGGATCGCCGCGACCCGGCCGAGCGACAGGCAGTAGGCGATCGGAATCATCGCCGCGAGCACGGTCCACTGGTTGATGTTGGACGACGCCATGTTCATGAGCGCCATGCCCGCCTTGCCGCGGCTCCGCGCCCAGTTCGACGTGCTGACGAACTCCGGGAACTCGGACAGGAACGGCGCCACCCACTGCACGAACACGAACTGCGATATGCCGATCGTGGTGGCGATCCCCACCATGCTGGTCAGGAACGGGCCGACCGTGAGGTACAGCAGCATGGCGCCCCCGAGGAACATCGCGACGATCGTGAGGCTGCGGCGGCGGCCCGGCAGGTTCATGATCGCCCGCGGCACCACGCCCAGGTCCTCGAAGTGCTCGGCCTCGCGCGCGGGGACGCGGTTCAGCACCACCAGGTACGCGACGTAGATCGCGAGCAGCACGGCCGAGTCGACGAGCTCGAGCGAGCCCTTGCCGATGATCCAGCCGAAGTAGCCGAGCGCCGGCACCAGCCCCACGATCTCGATCGAGTGTTCGTCGTCGAGATCGATCGCAGCCCAGAACCCGGGCTCCCCGCGCGCGCGCCGCGCGATCGCAAACACCAGCCAGATCACCGGCCAGCCGAGGCCGGTCAGCAGCCGCAGCGCGCCGGTGAAGTTGGCGGTCATCAGCGCGATGTCGCGATGCCACGCGATCACCGCCTCCACCGCGAATTCCGGCAGCACCTGGATCCACGCGAGCAGCGCGAGCGCCAGACCCTGCGACACGTAGAACTGCGCCGCCTCGGCGCCCCACGCGACCACGAACGAGCTGCCGAGGATCGCCGGGAACGTCCACACCGCGTGGACCGCGTTGCGCCGGGCTTCCTCGGGCGGCAGGGATTCGAGCATTCGGTCCTCGAAACACGCGGGCCGGGCTTTAAGACTCGCGCGGGCGGCCGATAGTGTCCGACGCGTGAGGACACCGTCAAGAACAGCCGTGCGGGCCCGTCTATCCGCGGCGGGTCGCATCGCTCACGGTCCTGCATACCGCGCCACCCGGCCGCCCGCCGCAGCGCGGTCGCGGCGTGGCGCGAGGTCGCAGCCGCCCCCTCGAAACATGGGTCCCGCGGCGGTCGCCTGCACTCGCGGGCCGGCGGTTGACCCGCTTGGGACCGCTGCCTAAGATCGGCCCGCAATGACACTCTCCGCACCATCGCCACGTCCGGTCCTGCCCTGTTGCTCGCGTTGAGCCGCATGCTGGTGGTCCGCGCGCGGGTCGCGGGACGTCCCGAGCCTCCCCACGACCGGCTGTACGATCCGCTGGTGCAGGATCTGGTCGGCGGCGGCCCGCTGGCGGAACGATTCGCCACGCGCTGGAGCGACACGCCCGCGCTCACCGCGCTCGCGCACGCCAAGCGGCGCCCGCTGGCCCCGGCGCTCGCGGCGGCGATGCGGGACTACCACGTCCGGCTCGGCGCCACGCCCGAATCGCTGGCGGCGCTCGAACGGCTCGCGCGGGGCGAGGCGGTGTGCAGCGTCACGGGTCAGCAGCCGGCGCCGCTCGGCGGCCCGCTGTATTCGCTGCACAAGACCGCGTCCGCCGTCGGGCTCGCGCGGGTGTTCGAGGAACGGACGGGCGCGGCGTGCGTGCCGCTGTACTGGATGCACGGCGAGGATTCGGACTTCCACGAGATCCGCTCGATCACCGTGTTCGACGGTGCGCTCGCGACGAACGAGCTGTCGATCGGCGCCGAATTCCACCGCGAGGGCGGCCTGGTCGGCAACATTCCCGCCGCGGCGCTGGCGCCGCTGCATGCGGATGCGCTCGCGTGCTGGGCCGGGCTCGCCGGGGAGTTCGACACGGCGCGGCTGCTGTCCGACGCGCTGGCGCGCGGGCGGGATTTGGGCGAGGTGTCGAGTGCGCTGATGCTGGCGCTGTTCGGCGCGCAGGGGCTCGTGGTCGTCGATCCGAGGCTGCCCGAGTTCCGCGCCGCGGCGCGTCCGATCCTCGACCGGTATCTCGCCGACGCCGCGGCGCTCGGCGCCGCGGCCCGCGAGGCGGGCGAGTGGCTCGAGGCGAATGCCGGCCGCCGGCCGCTCACCGACGCGGCGCTCGAATCGTTCGTGTTCTCGATCGACGACGGCCTGCGCGCCAAGATCATGCCCGACGAGGCGCGGCGTCGCGGCGCCGCGGTCACGCTGTCGCCGAGCGTGGCGCTGCGGCCTGCGGTGCAGGACGGCGTGTTCCCGACCGTCGCGATGGCGTGCGGCGCCGGTGAGATCAGCTACCTCGCGCAACTCGGCCTTGTGTTCGAAGGCGTCGGGGTGCGCCCGGCGGCGCCGGTGCCGCGGTTCGCCGCGACGTGGCTGCCGCCCGCCGCGATCGAGCTGCTCGAGGCCGCGGGCGCCGAGCCCTGGGAACTGGTCGCGGGCGCGGACGCGGTGCTGCGCCGCCACGCCGAGCGGTCGGTGCCGGCGGCGGTGCGCCGAGCGCTCCACGCCGCACGCGCCGGCGCCACCGCCGGCCTCGACGACGTCCGCGACGCCGCGCGCACCGTCGACGCGAGCCTGCCCCAGATGGTCGAATCGGCGCGCGGCAAGATCGACTTCCAGTTCGCGCGGCTTGAGGAGGGCGTGACCGCCAAGGCGCGCCAGCAGCTCGAGCGCCAGCATCCGGCGTGGGTGCGCGTGCGCTACGCGCTGCTGCCGGGGGAGAAGCTGCAGGAGCGGCGGGTCGCGTCGCTCGAGCCCGTCGCGTGGCGTGGCGCCGGGATGATCGACGCGCTGTGCGAACTCGCCGCCGATCATGCGCGCCGCGTGGCCGCCGGCGACCTCGAACACTACGTGCTGGAGCTGTGACGTGAGCGCCGGTCCGGAGTCCGCGGCCGCCGTGTTCTTCGGCGCCCATCCCGACGACGTCGAGCTGACGAGCGGCGGCCTGGCGGCGCTGCTGGCATCGCACGGCCACCGGGTGATCGTGGTGGATCTCACGCGCGGCGAGCTGGCGAGCCGCGGCGACGTCGATCAGCGGGCGGTCGAGGCGCGCGCGGCCGCGGCCGAGCTGGGCGTGGCGGCGCGCGAGAACCTGGCGCTCCCCGACGGCGGCATCGACCGCATGGATGGCGCGCAGCAGGCGGCGGTGGTCGCCTGCCTGCGGCGGCATCGGCCGTCGCTGGTCGTCGCGCCCGATCCCGAGGACTCCCATCCGGATCACGAGGAAGGAGCGTGGCTGGTGCGACGTGCGTGCTATCTGTCGGGACTGGCGAGATTCACCGCGGGCGCGGGCCGGCATCGTCCCGACCGGCTGCTGTTCGCGCTGTACCGTGGCGGCGCGCGTCCCGACGTGGTGGTGGACGTGACCGCCACGTGGCCGCGCCGCATGGCCGCGTTGCGCGCGCATGCCAGCCAGCTCGCCGGCGCTCCGGGGCCCGAGACCTACCTCACCGACCCCACGTTCTTTGGCGAGGTCGAGGCGCGCGGCCGGAACTTCGGCGCGATGATCGGCGCGGCGTACGGCGAGGGCTATCGGTGTCCCGAGCCATTCGCGGTGCGCGATGCCCGGGCGCTGCTGCCGGACCGCGCGCATGCGGGGACGACATGAGCCGGACCCCGGCGAAACCGGCGCGCGCAAAAGCCGCGCGCGCGAAGTCCGCGGCGCGGGCCCCGGCGGGCGCGACCTCCGCGCGTGCGAAGTCCGCGGCGAAGCCCACGGCGGCGAAGCCGGCGGGCGCGGACGTGCGCGTGCGGCTGTCACGGCGGCCGAAGCGGATCGGCATCACCTGCTACTCGCACTTCGGCGGCAGCGGCGTGGTGGCCAGCGAACTGGGTCTCGAACTCGCGCGGCGCGGCTACGAGATCCATTTCATCGCCCACAGCCTGCCGTTCCGGCTGCGCGCGTTCGAGTCGAACGTGTTCTTCCACGAGGCCGGCACGGCGAATTATCCGGTGTTCGAGCAGGCGCCGACCAACCTGGCGCTCGCGACCAAGATGGTGGAGGTGACGGAGAACTATTCGCTCGACGTGCTGCACGTTCACTACGCGATGCCATTCGCCGCCAGCGCCTACCTCGCGCGCCAGCTGCTGCTGCCGCGCCAGCTCGGCGTCGTCACCACGCTGCACGGCACCGACATCACGGTCGTGGGCCTCGAGCCGGCGTTCTTCCGCGTCACCCAGTTCAGCATCCAGTCGAGCGACCGCATCACCGCGGTGAGCAAATATCTCAAGGAGCGCGCGGAGGCGACGTTCGGCATCACCCGGCCGATCGAAGTCGTGTACAACTTCGTCGATCCGCAGGTGTTCACGCCCCGCAAGCGCAGCGCGCTGCGACTTGCCCCGCCCGAGACGCGCATCCTGATGCACGCCTCCAACTTCAGGCCGGTCAAGAACATCCCGATCGTGATTCAAGTGTTCGCCGAGGTCCGCAAGCGGGTTCCGTCCAAGCTGGTGATGATCGGGGACGGGCCCGAGAAGGCCGGGGCCGAGCACCTGGCGCGCGAGCTTGGCGTCGAGCGCGACGTGCTGTTCCTCGGGAACCAGGATTGCATGGAGGAGCTGCTGCCTCTGGCCGATGTGTTCCTATTGCCGAGCTCGTCCGAGAGCTTCGGTCTCGTGGCGCTCGAGGCGATGAGCGCGGAGGTGCCGGTGGTCGCATCGACCGCGGGCGGCCTGCCGGAAGTGATCGAACACGGGGTAACGGGCTACCTCCATGACTCGCAGCATGTCGCGGGATTCGTGTCGTCGTCGCTGCGTCTGCTCCAGAACGAAGGCCTGCGCCGCGCGATGGGGCGGCGTGCGCGCAAGGTGGCTCGCGAGCGGTTCAGCGTCGACGAAATGGTCGGCCGCTACATGCGGGTCTACGACTCGCTGCTCTGACATGCTCGGCCGTCCGCGCCGCCTGGCGCTGCTCGCCGAAGGCAGCTTCCGGCCCGACGATGCCAAGACCGCGGTGGGCGTGCTGCGGTATCGCGGCTCCGAGGTCGCGGCGGTGATCGACTCGCGCGCGGCGGGCCGCACCGCGGGAGCGTGCGTGGGTGCGGGCGGCGACGTGCCGGTCGTGGCGTCGCTCGCCGCCGCGATCGCCGCGGGAGCCGACACGCTGCTGCTGGGCACCGCACCCCAGGGGGGCGGCCTTCCGCCGGCGTGGCGCGCGACGGTGCGCGACGCGCTCGCGCACGGACTCGACGTGATCTCGGGCCTGCACGTGTTCCTCGGCGACGATCCCGAGCTGTCGGCGCTCGCCGCCGCGAGCGGCGCCGCGATCCTCGACGTGCGCCGCCCGGCCGTCGGCCGGCCGGTCGCCGCGGCGCGGGCCGCGAAGCTCGAGGCGCTGGTGGTGCTGACCGTGGGCAGCGACTGCAGCGTCGGCAAGATGACGACGACACTCGAACTCCAGCGCGAGCTCGCGCGGCGCGGGGCGCGCGCGGCGTTCGTCGCCACCGGCCAGACCGGCATCATGATCGCGGACCGCGGCGTGCCGGTGGACGCGGTCGCGGCGGACTTCGCCGCGGGCGCCGTCGAAGCGTGCGTGATCGAGGCGGCGCGCGACGCGGACATCGTGCTGGTCGAAGGCCAGGGCGCGCTGCATCATCCCGGGTATTCGGGGGTGTCGCTCGCGCTGCTCCACGGCGCGTGCCCGGCCGCGCTGATCCTGTGCCACTGGGAGGGCCGTGCGCACCTGCGGGTCTCCGACGATTCACGGCTGCCGGTGCCGCCATTGACCGCGGTACGCGAGGCCGCCGAGCGCGCCGCCGCCTGGGTGCGCCCGGCGCGCACGCTCGGCGTGGCGCTCGTGACCCACGATCTCGACGACGTCGCGGCGCGGGCCGCGTGCGACCGCCGCGCGCAGGAACTGGGAGTGCCGGCGACGGATGCGGTGCGGTTCGGCGCCGGGCCGCTGGCGGACGCCGTGCTCGCACTGCGGCACAACCCTTACGCAACGGGAGTCCAATGAAGCTCACTCACGAACCGCTGCCGCTCGAGACCCAGTTCGAATTCCGCATCGCCGTCGGCGCCCGGCGCCGGCACGTGAACACGCTGGTCCGCATCGAGCACGACGGCATCACCGGACTGGGCGAGGCCTCGCCGTCGCATTACTACGGCGAGACCGAGGCGCTGGTGCGCGCGGCGCTCGACGCCTGGGCGCCGGAGCTCGGCGACGACCCGTTCGCGCTCGAGGCGATCGGGCGCCGGCTGGACGCGGTGCTGATGGGCAACGGCGCCGCGCGCGCGGCGATCGACATGGCGCTCCATGACTGGATCGGCCGGAAGCTCGGCGTTCCGGTGTGGCGGCTGCTCGGCCTCGATCCCACGACGGCGCCGCTGTCGTGCGTCACGCTCGGCATGGCCGAGCCCGAGGAGATGGCGCGCAAGCTCGAGACCGTGCTGCACTTTCCGATGCTCAAGGTGAAGCTCGGCGCGCCGGGGGACGTCGACAACCTGCGCCGGATCCGCGAGCGCTACCGGGGCCGGCTGCGGGTGGACGCGAACACCGCGTGGAACGCGACCGACGCGGTGCGCGTGCTGCGGGCGATCGCCCCGCTCGACATCGAGCTGGTGGAGCAGCCGGTGCCGCGTCACGATCTGGACGGCCTGCGCTGGGTGCGGGAGCGCAGCCCGATCCCGGTGTTCGCCGACGAGAGCGCGCATCATCACGGCGATCTCGCGAACCTCGCGGGGCGGGTGGACGGCGTCAACCTCAAGATCATGAAGACCGGCGGCATCCGCGAGATGCTGCGCATGATCCACGCCGCGCGCGCACTCGGCATGCAGGTCATGCTCGGGTCCATGGTGGAGTCGAGCCTCGCGCTGTCCGCGGCGGCGCAGCTCGCGCCGCTCGCCGACTTCCTCGACCTCGACGGCCACTGGCTGCTGAAGCACGACCCGTTCACGGGCGCGCCGGGGGACGCCGGCCGCATCGTGCTGTCGGAGCGTCCCGGGCTCGGGGTCGAACCGGCGCCGGTCGCGGCGAGCGCGCCGCGGTGACGACTTCCCCCTTAGAGACCCGCACGATGGGGCGCGTGACGTGAGCAACAAGCTCAAGGCCTACATCACCGCCGTCGCGATCGTGGCGATCGCGCTGCTGGTGCTGTGCGCGCCGCACGATTTCGCGGCGCGCGGTGGCCACTACCTCGGCTGGGTCCTGATCTGCGTGCTGTCGGAAGGACTGTGGGTCAGCACCTACTCCGGCACCGGGACGATCACGATGGCGTCGACCGCCGGCCTGGCCGTGACGATGCTGTGGGGGCGCGGCGCGGCGATGCTGATCGCGATGGCGAGCACGTTCATCGCGGACCTGTTCGTGCTCAAGAAGCCGCACATCCGAGTGTTCTTCAACACCTGCCAGATCGCGATCACCACCTGGGTCGCCGCGACCGCGTTCGGTCTGATCGGCGGGCCCATGCAGGGCCTGGCCGCCGGCGGCATCACCGGGCACGGCGACGCACTCGCGGCGCGGCTGGCGCTGCCGACCCTGGCGATGTTCGTGGGCTACCTGCTCGCGAACCGCACCCTGGTCGCGGGCGCCGTCGCGTTGTCCACCGAGCGCGTCTACTGGAGCGTGCTGCGCGAGGACTGGCTCACGGTCGAGCGGCTGCTCCAGGACCTGGCGGCGTTCCTGTTGAGCCCGGTGATGGTGATGTCGTTCCTCGCGATCGGCTATTCGGGGGTGCCGCTGTTCTTCGCGCCGCTGTGGCTGCTGAACGAGTCCTCGCGGCGCTACTTCCAGCTCAAGAGCTCGCAGCAGCAGCTCGTGCTCGCCGAGCGGACGGCAGCCAAGGCCGAGATCGCGGCCAAGCTTGCGCACAACCTGCGCCAGATCATCACGGCGGTGCGGAGTCGTGCCCAGATGCTGCTGAAGGATGACGAGCGCCAGACGTACACGAATGTCGCCCGCTATTCGCAGATCATTCTCGTGCAATCCGACCGCATGGAGCAGATGGCCGAGGGCCTGATGGATTTTTCCGGCCTGGAACTCAAGGTGCAGCGCATCGAGATCAATTCGGTCGTGAAGCAGGCGATCGAGGTGGTGACGTCGCACGAGCGGTTCAAGGACGTGGAATTGCAGCTGCGGCTGCAGGAACCCGCCCCGGAACTGCGCGCCGACCCCAACCACCTCCAGCAGGTTCTGACCAACCTGCTCGTCAATGCCGCCGAAGCGATGAACGATGCGCCCGACGGAAACGGCGGGCGCAGCAAGGTCATCACTGTGACGACGGTACGGGATCAGCCGCTGCGGCAGGTGCGCATCACGGTGCACGACACCGGCCCCGGTATTCCCGCTTCGAACCTGGCGAAGCTGTTCGAGCCGCATTTCACGACCAAGAAGGAAGGTCACGGCTATGGACTCTCGACGTCCTATCAGGTGATCGAGAGCCACGGTGGCCGGCTCCTCGCCACGAGTGCCATCGGCGACGGCGCGACGTTCACGATCGTGCTGCCGATTCCTCCCGAAGCGAGCTTCGGTTGATGTCCGCCCGAACCGGCCGGGCCGTGACGCGCCCATGCTGACCGCCGCGGTCGCCCGCGTGGACTTCGGCAGCTGCCTGCTGCTGAAGGACGACGGGGAATTCCTCGAAGCCAACGCCCGCGGCAAGCTGATGGGGCCCAAGAAATCGCTGGGCAACGTCGTGGTGGTCGGCGACCTCGCCCACTACGAGCTCGATCAGGACCGCGTGATGATCGTGGACGTGGAGCCGCGCCGGAACGCGTTCAGCCGCCGCGCGTCCGGCAGTCATCCGGAGGAGCAGGTGATGGCGGCGAACATCGACCAGGTCGTGGTCGTGGCGTCGATCGAGGAGCCGTCGTTCAGTTCGGGATTCGTCGACCGCGTGCTATCACAGGCGGAGCACGCCGGCATCCCGGCGTGCATTGCGCTGACCAAGACCGACCTCGCCGGCGCCGACGCAGCGGACGCGCTGATCGCCGACTATCGCGCGGCGGGATTCACGGCGTGCGCCGTCAGCGCCGTCGCGCGGCAGGGGCTCGACGCGGTGCAGAGCCAGTGCGCGGGACGGCGCAGCCTGTTCGTCGGCCACTCGGGGGTGGGGAAGAGCTCGCTGCTCAACGCGATCGTTCCGGGCCTCGAGCTGATCGCCGGGCTGGTGAACGCGAAGACGCTCAAGGGCCGCCACACCACGACCGCCGCCTGGCTGATCCGCCCCGGCGGGGATTTCGAACTGATCGATACCCCCGGCATGCGCGCGTTCGGGCTGTGGGGCGTCGACTCGAACGACCTGGAACAGACGTATCCCGAGTTCCGCCCGCTGCTCGGCAGCTGTCGATTCGGCGACTGCCGCCACGAGGCCGAGCCTGGCTGCGCGCTGCGCGGGGCCGTCGCGGCGCGCGCCATTCCCGCGCGGCGGTTCGAATCGTTCCTCAAACTCAGGTCCGAGCTGCGCCGCGAGGAGGCCGAAGAGATCGAGAAGGTCCGCGGCAACACCCGCTACCGCCGCTGACGGGCGGGGCCAAAGGGGGCATGCGTTTCGACCGCGAGGTCGGCTACAGTCATCGCCCATGCACCCGTTCAACCCCGATCTGCTCGGTTTCGAATGCCTCGCCTGCGGCGTCCATGTCGCGCCCGAGCGGCTGGTGCCGGTGTGTCCCGAATGCGGGCGGCCGCTGGTCGCGCGCTACGACCTCGCCAGGCTGCGAGGCACGTGGCGGCGGGAAGATCTGGAGGGCCCGGACCTGTGGCGCTGGTCGCGGGTGCTGCCGTTCGCGGACGACTTCCGGCCGGCGCGGCTCGGTGAAGGGGGGACGCCACTGCTGCCGCTGCCGCGCGCCGCTGCGCGGCTCGGCCTGGGCACGCTGCTGCTCAAGGACGAGGCCGGCAATCCCACGCAATCGTTCAAGGCGCGGGGCCTGGCGCTCGCGGTCGCGGGCGCCGTCGCCATCGGCAAGCGCGCGATCGCGCTGCCGTCGGCGGGCAATGCCGGCAGTGCCGCCGCCGCCTACGCGGCGGCCGCTGGACTCGCGTGCCGCATCACGATCCCCGAGGACACGCCGGCGCTGTTCGCGCTCGAGCAGCGGGCGTTCGGCGCCGAGGTGATGCTGGTGCCGGGCACGATCTCCGACGCGGGCCGGGCGCTCGGGGCGTGGGCGCCGCCCGGCGAATGGTGGAACGTGGCGACGTTCAAGGAGCCGTTCCGCCTCGAAGGCAAGAAGACGCTCGGCTACGAAATCGCCGAGCAGTGCGGCTGGCGGCTGCCGGACGTGATCCTCTATCCCACGGGTGGCGGCACCGGGCTCGTCGGCATGTGGCGCGCGTTCCTCGAGCTCGAGGCGCTCGGCTGGATCGCGGGCCCGCTGCCGCGGCTGGTGTCGGTGCAGGTTGCCGGCTGCGCGCCGATCGTGAGGGCGTTCGCCGCGGGCGCCTCGCGGGCGACGCCGTGGGAGCACGCGCACACGGTCGCGAGCGGATTGCGCGTGCCGGCGCCGTTCGCGGACGACCTGATCCTGCGCGCGATCCAGGAGACCTCGGGCACCGCGATCGCGGTGGCGGAGGACGCGATGCTCGACGGCATGTCGGCGCTCGCCGCCGAGGGGTGCTTCGCGTGTCCCGAGGGCGGCGCGACGCTGGCAGCGCTGCGCGAACTGTGCGCGGGCGGCGGCGTTGCGGCGGGGTCGCGGGTCGTGATCTACAACACCGGCAGCGGCCTCAAGTATCCCGAAGCCTGGCAGGCCGCGCTGGCCCGCCGGCCCGCCGGAGCCCCGGTGGCGTGAGGCCCGGTTCACGAGTATGGTCCGACTCGTGAATCCGAGGCGTCGCACCCCGTCCGCGGTTCGTGCCCTCGCGGCCGCGCTGACCGCCTGCGCGCTGTTCGCCGTGATCGTGCCCGCGGCCGCCGGACGCACGCCCCGGCCCGGCCACCCGGCCCATGCGGTCCATGCGACGATGCCGTCCGCGGCCCGCGTCGACTCCACCGCCGGCGCCTATCGCCATGCGGTGTACGGCACCGCGCACGGCGAGAGCCGCGTGCTCGAGTTGAAGCTCGAAGGCGTGGTGTCGCCGGTGATGGCGGGCGCCCTCGACGAGGCCCTCACGCGCGCCGAGCGCCAGCAGTATCGCGCGCTGCTGATCGTGCTCAATACTCCGGGCGGCCTCGAGTCGAGCATGCGCACGATGATCCAGCGCATGCTCGGCTCGAGTGTGCCCGTGCTGGTGTGGGTCGGACCGAGCGGCGCGCGCGCCGCGTCCGCGGGCGTGTTCGTGACCATGGCGGCGGACGTGGCGGCGATGGCGCCGGGCACGAACATCGGCGCCGCGACCCCGATCAACCTGCAGGGCCCGATGGATTCCACGCTGGCGCGCAAGGCCGCGAACGACGCGGCGGCGTTCGCGCGCAGCGTGGCGGCGCAGCGCGGTCGCAACGTGCAGTGGGCGGAGCAGGCGGTGCGCACGGCGGTGGCCGCGAGTGAGACCGAGGCGCGGGACCTCCATGTGGTCGATTTCATCGCGGACCACGAGGCCGACGTGCTCGCGAAGGCGGACGGCATGGAGTGGAAGCGCGACGGTGTGACCCACACGCTGTCCACGGCCGGGCTGCCGATCGATGTCGTCCGCCCGGGCTTCCGGCAGGGACTGCTCGGGCTGCTCGCCGATCCCAACATCGCCTACATCCTGCTGATGCTGGGGTTCTACGGGCTGCTGTTCGAGCTGCAGAATCCGGGCGCGATCCTACCGGGTGTGGTGGGCGGCATCTGCATCATCCTCGCGTTCTTCGCGCTGTCGACGCTGCCGGTGAACGCCGCCGGCATCGCGCTGATCCTGCTCGCGATCGTGTTCTTCATCGCCGAGATCAAGGTCGCGAGCCACGGCCTGCTCGCCGCGGGCGGTGTGATCGCGATGCTGCTGGGGTCGCTGTTCCTGTTCCAGGGCGAGGGTGTGCGCGTGTCGCTCGCGGTGATCCTGGGCGCGACCGGCACCACCGCCGCGTTCTTCCTGATCGTCATCGCGGCCGGGTTGCGCGCGCAGGGCAGGCCGGTGGCCACCGGGGTGGGCGCCATGGTGGGACGGCGCGCGGTCACGCTCGATCGCATCGCGCCGCGCGGCCGGGTGCGCCTCGGCGCCGAGATCTGGAACGCGCGCAGCACGCAGGACGTGGCGGTGGGAAGCGAAGTCGTCATCACCGGTGTGGACGGCCTGACCGTGGACGTCCGCCCGACCAAGGAGGCTTGATGTGGGTGCCGTAATGGGGTCGCTGGCGTTTTTCGTGGTGCTGCTGGTCGTCGTGGTGCTGCTGAACGCCATCCGCGTCGTGCGCGAATACGAGCGGCTGGTGGTGTTCCGGCTCGGCCGGCTGGTGGGCGAGCGCGGACCGGGACTGGTGCTGCTGTTCCCGCTGATCGACCGCGCCGTGAAGGTCGGGCTCCGCACTGTGACCATGGACGTGCCGCCGCAGGACATCATCACGCGCGACAACGTGTCGGTGAAGGTGAACGCGGTGATCTACTTCAAGGTGGTGTCGGCGCAGTCGGCGGTGGTGCAGGTCGAGAACTTCCTGTACGCCACGTCGCAGATCGCCCAGACGACGCTGCGCTCGATCCTCGGTGAGAAGGAACTCGACGAGCTGCTCGCCGAGCGTGAGAACCTGAACCAGGCGCTGCAGCAGGTGATCGACCGCCAGACCGAGCCGTGGGGCGTCAAGGTGTCGACGGTGGAAGTGAAGAACGTCGACCTGCCGCAGGACATGCAGCGCGCGATCGCGCGGCAGGCGGAGGCCGAGCGCGAGCGGCGCGCCAAGGTGATCAACGCCGAGGGCGAGTACCAGGCGGCGACGCGGCTCGCCGAGGCGGCGGCGGTGATCGGCAAGGAGCCGGCGGCGCTGCAGCTCCGCTACCTCCAGACGCTGGCCGAGATCGCGACCGAGCATAATTCCACGATCATCTTCCCGGTGCCGGTCGACTTCCTGCGCGCGTTCATGGACTCCGCCGGACGCCGCGATGCGAAGGACAACGCTTAGCGGATCGCGGCGCCGCCGCCGGATGCCCCGGGCACCCGGCGGCCGCCGCACGCGGGTCCGCACCGGCGGCTCATGCGCATCCTGATCTCGGGGGCGAGCGGATTCCTGGGCTCGGCGCTGACGCCGCGGCTCGAGTCGAACGGCCACACGGTCGTGCGGCTGGTGCGGCGTGCCGCCACGTCCGCGACCGAGATCACCTGGGATCCGGCGCGCGGCGCGCTGGCGCCGATCGCGGTGGAGCAGTTCGACGCGGTGATCCACCTGTCGGGCGAGGGCATCGCCGACCAGCGCTGGTCGCAGGACCGCAAGCAGCGGCTGCTGAACAGCCGGGTCGAGAGCACGCGGCTGCTCGCCGAGACGCTCGCCCGCCTCACGGCGCGGCCGAAGGTGCTGGTGTCGATGTCCGCGGTCGGCTGGTACGGAGATCGTGGCGACGAACAGCTCACCGAATCGAGCCGGGAGGGCAGGGGGTTCCTGGCTTCGCTCGCGCGGGCGTGGGAACAGGCGGCGGAGCCGGCGCGGCGCGCCGGCATCCGGGTGGTGCATCCGCGCCTGGGTGTGGTGCTGGCCGAGCACGGCGGCGCTCTGGCGCGGCTGCTCACGCCGTTCCGGCTCGGTCTCGGCGGACCGCTCGGCGGCGGGCGCGCGTGGTGGAGCTGGATCGCGCTCGAAGACGTGCTCGCCGGCATGGAATACGTGCTCGCGCACGACGTGCTCGTGGGTCCGGTGAACTTCACGGCGCCGAACCCGGTGCGCAACTCCGAGCTGGCGCGCGCGCTCGGCCGCGCGCTCGGCCGGCCGGCGTTCGTGCCCACGCCGCCGTTCGCGCTCCGCCTGCTGTTCGGCGAAATGGCCGACGACGTGCTGCTGGCGAGCGCCCGCGCCCTGCCGGCCAGACTGCTCGAGACCGGCTACGCGTTCCGCCAGCCGATGCTCGAGCCGGCATTGCGCGACGCGCTGGGCCGGCCGGCGGCCACCGCCGCGGCATGACCGCCGGCGCGATCGAGCCGGCCAGGGCCGGTGGCGCGCCGGTCCTGGATCCCGCGATTCGTCTGCGCGACGTCGTGCGCGAATACGCCGTTTCGGAACCGGAAGGCGCACGCGCCGCGGCGGCCGGCGCCGCGCGGGTGCGGGCACTGGACGGCGTGTCCCTCGAGGTGCCCCGCGGCCAGCGCGTCGCGGTGATGGGGCCGAGCGGCTCGGGCAAGAGCACGCTCCTGCATCTCGTCGCCGGCATCGACGTGCCCACCGCGGGCGAGGTGTGGGTCCTGGGCCGCGAGCTCGCGCAGCTCGACGACGACGCGCTCACGCGCTACCGGCGCGACCACATCGGCCTGGTGTTCCAGGCATTCCACCTGCTGCCGACGCTGTCGGCGCGCGAGAACGTGGCGCTGCCGGCGTTGCTGGCCGGCGGCGACGAACGGACGCAACTCGCGCGCGCCGACGCGCTGCTCGACGAAATGGGGCTCGCGGCCCGGCGGTTCGCGGCGCCGCACACGCTGTCCGGCGGCGAGCTGCAGCGCGTCGCGCTCGCCCGGGCGCTGATCCGCGAGCCGGCCCTGCTGCTCGCCGACGAGCCCACCGGCAATCTCGATTCGCGCGCCGCCGCCAAGGTGCTCGAACTGCTGGCGGCCGCCGGTCGCCGCCGCGGCGCGACGCTCGTCATCGTGACCCACAGCGCGGAAGCCGCGGCGCTCGCGGAGCGGGTGATCGAGCTGAGGGACGGGCGCATCACCGGCGATCGGACCGTCACGGCTCCGGCCACCGTTGTCCCCGCGTGACGCACGGAACCGGCGCCGGGCCCAGGTCCCGGGAGCCGCAGCCGCGCGGGCCGTGGGCCGCCGCGCGCGGGCGCCCGTGACGGCGGCGTTCCGCTGGGTGATCCTGCGCCGGCTGCGGCACGAGCGCGCCCGCACGCTGCTCACGCTGCTGGGCGTGGCGCTCGGCGTCGGCGTGTTCGTGAGCGTGCGGCTCGCCAGCACCTCGGCGCTGGCGTCGTTCTCGGACACCGTGGACGCCGTGGCGGGACGCGCGAACCTCGAGGTCGAGGCGGGGGGCGAGGGGTTCGACGAACGGCTGTTCCCGATCGTGCGCGGAGTGCCGGGCGTGCTCGCGGCGGCGCCGCTCGTGCAACTGGACGCGCTCGCCCGGCCCGGCGGCCCGCCGCCCGCCGCCGCACCCGCCGGGCCCACGGCGCGCGCC
>JBBRLX010000037.1:0-39103 GCA_038231135.1 Candidatus Eiseniibacteriota bacterium
ACGAACAGCTCTACCTCGAAACCTTCGCCGTCCCCGCCCCGCCCGACCGCGCTCGCCTCAGAGTGTCCGCCTCCCGACCGGCTCCGGCCATCCCTCAAACTGCGTGACCCAATCACCATCAAATAGCGTGACCACGCTCAGGGATAGGTTGTGAGAGCCGACAGCGGCTCTGTCACTTACTTCCTGTTCCACATGATAGTCCCGATCAAGAAGGCAAAATGTCGCGATGGATTCGTCGATCGCGTTCTTGAGAGTCATACGTGAACCGATCACCTGTTGCCACCCGCCCCATCCACCCATCGATACATGCGGTACATTGCGTAAGGGATCGCTGCTTTGCGGATAGAGCGTGGCATGCATCTTTGCAAGCAATTCCAGGTCGTCGCCCTCTACCACAAGGAACCGCCGCGCCCTCCACAAACGCGTCAGTTGAAGGTTGTGCACCGTTCCAATCGCAGTCATTACGCGCTGAACGGCGGGAAGAGATTCAGCGAACCCCGAATGCGAGCACTCTCGGTCAATGACCAACACATCATCGGACTCGACCTCACTCAGGATTTCAGCTGAATGAGTGGCGACGATGGTTTGAACGAATCGCCCTTTCAGCATCCGGATTAGGCGACGCTGGAGGTCCGCGTGCATGTAAACGTCGGGTTCATCCAACACGACCATCGAGCTTTGTGCCGTGCGCGCAAAAAACTGGCTCCTCTCAAATTTCCGTGAACACAGGGTAGGAAGCTGATTCGAGGAGCTTGACGAGCAGAGACGTCCTGGTCCATCCATGTCCCTTCCACTTTTCGCGAAGGAGGAGGGCCAGAGGGATGAACCAGAACGACGGGGATGATCTCGCGATTTACCTGGGGCTGCAAGATTTCGAAGTGGCGCTGCTGGAGGTCGAGACCTCGCGGCGGCGGGGCCAAATCAAGGTCGTGAGCCTGGCCCGGCGCCGCGGCCCGCATCGGTGTCCGGAGTGCGGACGCGAGCACGCCGAGGGGTTGTTCGAGGAGGCGGAGGCGATTCGGATGCGCGACTGCTCGATCGGTGACTTCGAGACCTACCTGGAAGTGGAGCCGATGCGGGTGGCGTGCTGCGGTGGGACGCGGAGTGAACGGCTGGGGTTCGCGATGCCGGGGTTCCGGATGACGCGGCGATTCTTCGAGCGGATCGCAGCACTGTGCACCCGGTTGCCGATCGCGGCGGTGGCGCGGATGGCGAAGCTGTCGTGGGCGACGGTGGCCAGGGTCGACGGCCGTGCGATCGATCTGGGACTCGGGGACCGCACGCTGGATCTCAGGCAACTGCGTTGGATCGGCGTCGACGAGGTGTCGTGGACCGGGGGGCGTCGCTACTTCACGATCGTGACCGATCTCGAGAGCGGACGGGTGGTGTGGATCGGCGACGGCAAGGGGAAGCGCGGGCTGCTGTCGTTTCTGCGTGCCCTGGTCCGCGGGGACGGCGCAAGCTGCGTGGGGTGGTGAGCGACCTGGGTTACCAGTCGATCATCGCCAGTCGCCTGCGGCACGCGGTCCATGTGCTCGATCGGTTCCACATCGTCCAGTGGGTGAACGAAGCACTCACGAAGCTGCGACGTCGGTTGTTCTCGGGCGCGCCGCGCGACGAACTGGGACGCACGTTCAAGTCGAAGAAGTGGCTGCTGCTGTCGGCGCGCGAAAACCTGGAGCACGACGCTCGACAGGAACTGGATCAGTTGATGGAGCTCAACCAGCCGCTCTATCAGGGCTACCTGCTCAAGGAGCAACTGCGCGGGATCCTGCGCCACCCGTGGCGCTACTTCGGAGTGCTGCGGGAGCGGCTCCACAACTGGATCGTCACGGTGCTCGGCAGCGGCTTGCAGGAGTTCAAGCCCGTGGCACACCGCATCGCCAACCATCTCGACGCGGTGATCGCCGGTCATCAGCACGACGTGCCACTCGGTCTCGTCGAGGCCATCAACAGCAAGATCGCCGCCCTGCGGACTCAGGCGCGCGGCTATCGCGACCCGGAGTACTTCAAGCTCAAAATCTTTCAGCGCTGCGGCCTGCTCGACAATCCGTGGGCTCACATCGTCCTGTGATTACGGAATTATGAGAGGAGCCGGAAAAGTAATACCCATCGTGGTACTCGGAGATGCCGAAAATGTAGTGGTATGGCGCTGGCCCGGCGTACTCGTAGGGCAACGGCGATTCGACTTAGATGTGGGCTCCTCCGTCATCCAACCGCCACCAAGTCCCGACTCGGATGCGTATCCCATGTGCGTTCCCCCTAGACTCTAGTCCGACGCCATGCCGGATCTACCCACAGTATCATGCTCGGCTGGCCGTCTTGGCCGCGCCTGCCGCCGGCTCCGCGTTAGAGGTCGGCGCCATTCGGGTCGCGGAGAATGTTCCATGACTGGGATCGAGGCTAGCGTTCGGGCAAGAATCGAAGTCTCCGGTGATCAGCGACAATCAGAACTCCCGCCCGTGGAAAAGTAGTTGTCGCCCATCAGTCCTTACCGTGACCAACTGATCCGTGGCCGCTACGCCGGCCTCAACGACTCCCATCTGACCGAGAAGGTGCGTGAACTTGAGCACTGCCTTGTTTCACGCGAGACGGTGCGAGGCATTCGGTGATCCGCTCCCCAACGCTGGAGCACTAGGAGTGATCCGCTCCCCAGTGCGCATCTCCGGTCCTCCCTGGGTTGGAGGACCGAAAGTCTACCCGCTAAACGGGGGTCACACTGCTCCAGGAATCGGGGAGCGGATCAGGTTGAGATGCCGTTCCAACGTCTTCGCGTACTCGCAAGGCGTGCAGCGGGCCATTGCTTCGGGCCACTCCATTTGGGCGAGCAGCGGGGCCTCCAGGCGCCCTTGAGAGCCTGTTTGTCGACATCATTTCTTGCACTGACCTCGGCGGTTTGGTCGACTCAGAATACGACTAGGTAGAAGTTTGCATCTGTCGGCAGGAACCCTCGCACTTGCTGGTGCGCGATATCGCCGAGGGCGATGTAGGTGACAACCATGATTTGGTTCGGCGACGGTATCGAGACATTGGCCACGACAAAATTTGTCGAAAATGGATCGTAGGAGGGAACCGTCGTACCAGGATCCAATGGATTCACGCCGCTCGGGCGAGACTCGGCGGTTACGGAAATGAAGCGGTCGCTGACACTGAAACCAAAATCGATAATGTAGACACCCCTATCCACGCGCGCGAGTTGGAATCCGCACGGCTGTCCGCCGCCCCCGCCTGCATTCGGCTGGGAGTTAAAGCAGTGTTGAATGACACGGATAGGGCTCTCGGGATCGTCACTGTGCGTGACACGTACCATTGCCTTTACCCAGCCGCCCTTGTCGCGCCTTTGCGTCACGTGACCTTCCGCTCGCATGGCGAATCCCGACGCACTCTCTCCGTAGACGCCGACCCCGGCATCATTGACCCCGAAGACCCCGGGCTCCCCTGGCGCAAAGGAAATGCCCTTGACTCCAATGGGGCCAAGTCCAGCCACGCCTGCAGCCAGCCCATCCCCCCAGGAGCCGTTCGCAGTGCCAAACACTCCGACGCCTCGGTCCGCCTCGCCGTAGACCCCCGTTCCGGGATCTCCATCCCGGTCAACGCCCTCTACCTTACCGAACACACCAACTCCACCTGACACCGCCGTCCCAGCAACACCGACGCCGCCATAGCCACCACGGTCACCACTACCGCGACCCTGAACCGCAGTGCCACCGCCGCCATCACTTGATACATCGAATACAACATCCTCGTCGTACGCACCGCCGGAAAATGGAAGCACCAATTCACCCATGTTGTACACTCCCTCTATTGGCTCATAGGCTGATTGCGGTCAGGGGCTCGGATGAGGTCTCTGAATCATTCAGCTTCCGCCATCCGATCCACCATCTGTTCCGCCATCCGATCCACCATCTGTCCCGCCATCTGTCCCGCCATCCGATCCACCATCTGTCCCACCATCTGTCCCGCCATCCGATCCACCATCTGTCCCGCCATCCGTTCCACCGTCTGTTCCATCATCCGTCCCACCATCAGTTCCAGAGGATGGATCCGGGTCAGTCCCCCCGGGCACGCCGGAATCGACGGGAGACGAGTCGGGAGAAGTGTTCGAGGGGTCCGTCGGGACGACCTCCACCAGGTCGCTAGCCAGGTCGACGGCAATCTCCCCAGCTGTCACAAGGGCCTCTTCTGCCGCCGCGCCAAGGCCTTCAGCGATTGCAAGCGCAGCCATGCTGGCCAAGCCGACGAGAAGGCCCGTGGCCCATCCTTCTGAAACAAGACCCGGCTCGCTCGGATCCCCAACGACAGTACCTGCTTCGTCGTCGGTGAACACAACGTTTGACACATCTGTAACAATGACGCCAGCCTCTTCCTCGGTGAAAACGACATCGCGCGCACCCAGCGGGCCGTTCGACCAGGCCGCGGCAAGATCCTCGACAAAGGCGACAATCAATGGATCGAGCGGTGCCATGATCCCGGGAACAGACAACGCCAATACGTGTTGCGCGCCGCCCGACTTGTGATCCGCAATCAGACGCCACCGGGGAGAGAGGTGCGACAAAGCCCGCAGCTGTTGGCGTGCAGCCCTTCGTGCCCCTGGCCGGCGGGGACGGATCCGAGACCACACAGCTGCACTCGTCAGCGCAAAGCGAATGTGACGTAGCAAGAACGGGTGAAACGCGGCTGATCGCAAGAACAAGTGCACCGTGTTTCCGTGGCGATACAGCCTTATCTGTATGGAGGCCTTGTGCGCCCGCGAAGGTCTCGATGACGACAGCCTTGCAAACCGGACCGCCAATGACCGCGTTCCAAGGAATCCACTTCGCGTCAGCTTCTTGAATTGTGTGTCCCGCATCTTCATGACAACACTCCTTTGTGGAGCCTGCACTACCAGGGCGGAGGGCGCCGACTGCGGACGAGGTAGCTCCTCTCTCATTGCGTTCCGCCGCTCAATCATGTCCCAGGTGCAACCTACCCGGGCATGCCGAACTCTGAGTGACCTTCGCCCAAAGCTGGTGCAAATCATGATACCAGTCTCTGCAGGTTGATCCGCCGTGGGCCGGTTCGAGACCCCACGCGCTCAGTTCAACAACAGTTGCACGAGCCGTTGCGTGCGGGCTGGCACGCGATCTAATCGCGCTAGAAGCCATCTCACAAACACCGGCGGAGCAGGATGACGATGCAGCCGAGCTGGACGAAGCCGAGGAAGTTGAGCACGTCGAACTTCAGCGCGTACCATGTACAGTTACTCTGGCCCGGACTATTCATGAGCGCGACTGACGCAGCCACAACGACGTGTCTCGGGCGGTCTGAAAACGTTCGTAGGATGCACCCGTAGCTGCAGCGTTGCAAGCACGATCTCCGGTGCGATTGCACGGATACATTGGTCGCGTCGACGTGGTTTTGAGCCGGTGGAGTTCTCAGGATTCGGTGGACACTCCCACGCCGTAGGTCAGGCGGCGACGCACGGTCATCAGCATTGCGTGGATCACGACAGACTTAGCTAGACCTTTCCCACGCTCAAGGCTCTCCACGACTATTCCGGGCCACGAGGTGGAAGTCAGTTCGCGAAAACCTCGCCAATGCTCGTCCATGTAGACAAGTTGGTTGCGAAAGTGCGACGGCGAAAGATAGGAATCGACGGCGCTCCGAACATATTCGGGGGCGAGGCGGACCTCTTTAGGTCTTAAGGGCGCTACCTGCGGCATGGTTGCCAGGCGACCGAGCTCGACCGCCGCGGCGCATGATCTATCTTTGACCGGTTTACCATCCGTGTCGATTACTACCCCGTGAATCCGCTCGTTGGGCCCCAATTGAATCTCGATCTGTCTGCCATCCGAGAATTCGGCCACGATCTCAGCAGGGGGTTCGTCATAGTGGTGAAACAATCCGTCCCACGTAAATTCGAGGCGTTCGAGAGAAGGTGAGACGCCTCTGTGTCCGCGAGGAAATGTCGACCATTTAGGCGCAGTCGCAAATGTTAGATGCTTATACCGGGATGTGATTAGGGAAATAAACCTGAGGGCCTCAACTATCGTGGACTTGCCAGCATTATTTCGGCCGACGAGAACAGTCATTGGCCTGAATGAAATGGTGTGGTCGCGGAATCCTCGGTAGTTGCGAAGGTGTAGTTTCGTAAGAGTCGTTGGATGTGGCATCAAGTGGGTTCCTCGTTGGGACGACACGCCTCTCGTCGCCAATCGGTTCAAGACATCGATGCTCTCCCTCGGCTACATTGGCTACGGTCTCAGCGTCCATTCACGTCCGACGCTGCCCTCCGCAGGCTATCGACACGAAGCGCCCCAACGCAACCAAGCCGTTGAGGCGCTCCGCAATGTGTTCACGCGACGTCCGTTGAAACGCGCGACCTCAATTCTTGTGATTTCGGACCAACCCAGTTAGGAAACCGTAGCTCTCGTGGCTGGGCGGCCGTCCTCAATCGCTTCAGCTTCCGCAAGGCACTGGGGGCCGCGGTCGTGATTAGGGTGTGGGCTCATCCGACGATGATATCGGTGTCAGCGTGACAACCGTGATCGCAGCGATGCCGTGTAGCGTGGCCAGAGACAGACGAACATAACCGCGAAGAATCCTAAGATGACGTCGAAGACCCGCAGGACCGCCCGTCTTGGGCCGCGGTTCCAGCACTGCCTCACTGCCGCCCGATTCGTAAGGCCTTCGCATCACAGCTTCATCCGTCAGCCGGAATTTCGCGGAGAATCTAGTCTGGAATGACTGAGCCTCGGCGAACCATTGTGCCCACGTCGCGGTCAATGTTCGGGCAGAGCACCCCGCCCCCCCCCCCCCTCACCCCATCCGCTCCCACACCCGCTTCGCGCATTCCTGCGCGCGCGCCGCGATCTCGCGATCCTCGAGCGTTACGAGCACGCCATTGTCCATCACGATCTCGCCCGCCACCATCACGCTGCCGACGGGTGCGCGCAGCAGGCCCGCCCATACGTGCTCGGGCAGCGTGCGCGCCGAGAACTCGGTGGCGGGACGGTAGTCCACGAGCACCAGGTCGGCGGGCGCGCCGGGCGCGATCCGGCCCAACTCCTCGCCGAAGAACCGGCCCGCCCACTGGGGACCGTTCACGAACAACCGGCGGTAGTGGCTGTCGGCACGGGCGCCGAGCGTCCAGCCGTGCGTGATGTCGGGCAGCGGCGGCGCGTTCACGGACGAGTCGCTGCCCCAGCCGACCTCGGCCTCGCGCACCAGCGCCGCGACCGAGCCGAATCCGACGGCGCTCAGCAGGTCGCCGCGTTCGCGCGCCGCGGTGATCAGCTCGCGCGGCGCGATCTCGGCGTGCGCCCAGACCGCAGGTGGGATGCCGGCGCGCTTGAACGACCTGGCGCCACTGCGCTCGGCGGGCGTCAGGTCGAGCGCCAGGTCGACGTGCACCGGCAACCGCTCGCCGGCGATGTCGAGCGCCTGCTCCACCATCGTGGTCATACCGGCGAGCGTGGTCGGCTGGACGCCGAGCATCGCGCGCAGCCTGCCGTCGCGGCGGCGGCCGAGCTCGACGCCGAAACCGCGGGAGTCCTCGGTCGTCGCCTTGCGCTCGCGCGGCGAATCGGACTCGGACACGCCCCAGCACGTGGCGACGCGCACGCCGATGTCGGTGGCGGCCGCGACCACCTCGGTGAGCGACACGTCGACGGACGGCCCCGAGCGATGGAAATCGCACACCGTCGTCACACCGTGACGCACGCCCTCGGCGAGCGCGGCGGCGACCGCCCAGTACACGTCCTCCGGCGCCAGCGCCTGCTCGTAGCGCCGCCATTCGCCGGGCGTGTGCAGCGGCAGCCCGCGCGCCAGATGCCGCGCGAGGTGCGCGTGGGTGTTCACGAACCCCGGCATCAACACGCGGCCTCGGGCGGGCCAGCGCATGTCGCCGGGGAACGACGCCGCGATCGCCCCCGCGGCACCGACGTGCGAAATGTGGGCACCGATCACGCGCACGGCCGCGTCCTCGAGCACGGCCGGCTTCGCTCCGCCCGTCACCACCGTGCACGGGCCAATGATCATGCGCGCTCCACGCGGCGTTGCAGCGCCTGCGACTGGTGTTCGGCATCGCGAACCACGAGCTCCGGGTCGAGGGTGGTCCAGGCGCCGTCGCGATACAGCACTCGGCCGGCGACCATCGTGAGCAGCACGTCGGTGGCGCGCGCGGCATGCACGATCGCCGTGTAGGGGTCCGCGGGGTCGACGGGCGCCACATGGGCGCCGCGCGCGTCCAACACGATCACGTCCGCCTGCTTGCCGGGCTCGAGCGAACCGATCGCGGCATCCCAGCCCAGCGCGGCAGCGCCGTCGAGCGTCGCGAGGCTCAGCGCCTCGCGCGCGGTGAGCGGGGCCGCGGCGTGCGTCACGCGCGACACGCCGGCGGCGAGGCTCAGCTCGTGGAACGTGTCGAGGCGATTGTTGCAGGCGGCGCCATCGGAACCGAGGCCGCAGCGCACGCCGGCGTCGAGCCATGCGCGCACGTTCGCGAGCCCCGAGCCGAGCTTGAGGTTCGAGCCCGGGCAATGGACCAGCGCGGCGCGCGCCTGCGCGAGCATCCCGAGTTCTTCCGTGTCGAGCCAGATGCCGTGCGCGCCCACGAAGCGCTGGCTCAGCAGCTCGTGGGTGGCGAAGTAGCGGGCCGCGGTGTCGCCGACCACCGCCTGCACCTCGAGCGCCTCGCCCGGGCTCTCGGCGAGGTGCGTGTGCACGATCATGCCGCGCGCCCGCGAGGCGTCGCGCACCCCGCGCCACAACGGCTCGCTGCACGACAGGATGAAGCGCGGCGCGAGCGACACGCGGATGCGCCCGTCACCCGCCCCGTCCCAGCGGTCGGCGAGCGCGAGCGCCGAGGCCAGCGCCTGGTCCGCGGTCTCGCTCAGCCCGCGCGGCACGCCGTCGCCGCGATCCATGAGCGCCTTGCCGAACACCGCCCGGATGCCCGACTGCTCGAGCGCGGCGGCGATCGCGTCGCCGTGGTGCACGGTGCCCATGTCGTTGACGCAGGTGACGCCGCCCGCGAGCAACTCGAGCACTCCGAGCCGCGCCGACGCGGCAATGGAATCGGGCGTGTGCGCGGCTTCGAACGGCCAGATCGCCTCGCGCAGCCAGCGCAGCAGATCGCCCTGCTCGGCGCGGCCGCGGAACAGCGTCTGGCACAGGTGGAGATGGCCCTGGACGAGGCCCGGCAGCACCCAGCCGCCGCGCGCGTCGATCACGCCGGCGGGCTCGCCCGCGGGCAATCGCGCCGCGCGCGCGGTGGCATCGGCTCCGATCGCCGTGATCACGCCGCGCTCGATCAGCACGTCGCCGGACACGATCGTGCCCGCGCGGTCCATGCACACCACGGTTCCGGACTGGATCAGCCAGGTGCTCAGGGGCGCCTCCATGCGATCTCGAGCGCGCGGCCGCATCCATGCGGCCCGCAAGGCGTCCAACCTACGCTTGGCGCGTTGGGAGTTCAACCGCCGCGCGTGCGATCCAGCACCGCTGCCCGGCGAACGGCGGGAGACGAATCGCCCGCGTTGACCCTGTTCGGGAGCGGATCCTACGCTCGCGCAATGCCAACGCCCGCAAACCTGCCGCTCTCGCGCCGCATCGAGCTCGACTCCCCGGCGGCCGCGCTGCAGGCGCTGCGCGACCTCCCGCACGCATTCCTGCTCGATTCCACGGCGACCGGCCGGCGCGCGGGCTGGTCGTTCTTCGGCGCCGATCCCTTCGAGATCCATCGCGGCAGCCCGGACATGGCGACCGCGGACGCGTGGCGGCGTGCCGCGACCGCGTTGGGCGTTACGCCCGGCGCGGCGACCGCCGACACTCCGGACGGCGTGCCGTTCCGGGGCGGCGCGGTCGGCTACTGGAGTTACGACTTCGGCCGCCGGTTCGAGCGCATCCCGGACCTCGCGGCGGACGATCTGCGGTTGCCGGATCACGTCGTGGGCTTCTACGACGTCACGGGCGCGTTCGAACACGGCACGGGCCGGGCGTGGCTGTTCTCGAGCGGGCTGCCCGAAGCGGGAGCGGCGGCCATGGCCCGTGCCGGCGAACGGCTGGAGTGGTTCGCACGCCGGTTTGAGGCGCGGACGCCCGGGGCCACGGCGGCGGGCACGCACTCCGCCGCGCTGCCCGGTGATGTCGCGCCCGCGTCCCCTTTGCAGGCACAGCCGCTCCGGGCGGTCTCGACGTTCACCCCGGAGGCATACCGGCAGGCCGTGCAGACGGTGCGCCACCACATCGCGATCGGGGACCTGTTCCAGGCGAATCTATCCCAGCGCTGGCGGCTTCCGCTTGAAGGGCCGGCGGCGACGGCGGACCGCGCCCGCGGCGAGGCAGACGGCGGGCGCCCAACCCCCAGCGCACTCCACGACCCGGCCGAGCCGCGGTATCGCGGCGTGGCGCATGCGCTCCGGGCGGCACTCGCGGGCGTGTCGCCGGCGCCGTTCGCGGCATGGTTCGACGGGGGCGATCACGCGGTCGTGTCGTCGAGCCCCGAGCGATTCCTCGAACTGCGCGGTCGCCGGGTCGAGGCGCGGCCGATCAAGGGCACGCGACCGCGCGGCATGTGCGCGGCCGAGGACGAACAGCTCGCCGCCGAACTGACGGCGAGCGCCAAGGACCGTGCGGAGAACGTGATGATCGTCGACGTGCTGCGCAACGATCTCGGCCGTGTATGCGAGACGGGCTCGATCGCGGTGCCCGAGTTGTGCGCGCTCGAGACGTTCCCGCAGGTGTTCCACCTGACGTCCACCGTCACGGGCACGCTGCGGCCGGAGTTCGGCCCGTTCGAGCTGCTCGCCGCGGCGTTCCCCGGCGGCTCGATCACCGGCGCGCCCAAGATCCGCGCGATGATCCTGCTCGAAACGCTCGAGCCCGTGCGCCGCCACATCTATACCGGGGCGATCGGCTACGTGGGCTGGGATGGGGACGCCGACTGGAACATCGCGATCCGCACCGCGCTCGTCACGCCGGACGCCGTGTACTTCGCCGCGGGCGGTGGCATCACCGCGGAATCGGATCCCGAAGCCGAGTTCCTCGAAACGCTGCACAAGGCGGAAGGCCTCAGGCTCGCGTGCTCGGTCGTGCTCGGACCGGTCGCGCTCACACCGCCCCCCGCGATCGGCCGCGCGGAACGCTCGGGCATTGGCCGGTGAGCCCGCGCCCGGCAGCCGTTCCCGACCGCGCGCTGTGGGTGAACGGTCACATCGTGCGTGGCCACGACGCGACGCTGTCGCTGTTCGACCGCGGCAGCCGCGATGGCGAAGGGCTGTTCGAGACGATCCGCGTCGAGGCCGGCCGCCCGCATCACTGGCGCCGCCACCTCGAGCGGCTGGTGCTGGGCGCCGCCGAGCTGGGATTTCCGGTGCCGCCGTCGCCGTCGGTGCTGGCGCAGGCGCTCGAAGAGACGCTGGCCGCGAATCAGATCGCGGACGCGGTGGCGCGGATCACCGTAACGCGCGGCATCCCGGGTGGCCGGCCCACGCGGGCCGGCGCGTGGCTCGAGACGGAGCCGCTCCAGGGCCGGCTGTGGCGCGGCACCCGTGCCGGACAGGCGACGGCGATCGTGTCGCAGGTGCCGTTCTCCCCCGGCTCGCTCGGACGGTTCAAGACCACGAGCCGGCTGGCCTACAACCTGGCTCGCGAGGAGGCGCGCGCCGCCGGCGTCGACGAGACGCTGCTCGCAGGCGCGGACGGCAGCCTGCTCGAGGGCTCCGTCAGCAACGTGTTCGTGGTGTCGCGCGGCGACCTCGCCACGCCTCCGCTCGCGTCCGGCATCCTGCCCGGCATCGTGCGGGCCCGGGTGCTCGAGGTGTGCACCGCGCTCGGCATCGTGGTGGCCGAGCGCCCGATCGCCCGCGGTGAACTCGCGAATGCCGACGAGGTATTCCTGACGGGCTCGGTGCAGCAGATCGTGCCGGTGGGAACCCTCGACGGGCGCCCGCTGCCCGGCACCTCGCTCGGCGCCCGGTTGCGCGACGCCTACCGGGAGCGACTCGGCGCCAACCCGACTGGAGATTGGTAAAACCCACCCGCCCGTGGCGATTTCGACCCATGGGATGCGCCTTTGCCCGCACTCCGACAGTTCCCGCGTGTGCGAGGCCACGAAATCCTCAAGGAATTACGCAAGACGTTGCCACGACAGATGTGGCACACGCGATGCATCCTATTCACAATAGAAGGACAACCCGCGTCTCCACCTCGGCGAAGGACCATGGCATGAGCGCCACATCGATCGGCCTGGATCGCAACGGACCGCTGCACCCGAACGGTGCCGGCCAGCCGAATGGAGTGCCCTCCGCCGCCGCTCCCGCCGTGACGACCGCCGGCTCCGCGGCGCCTCGCAACGGTGGCGCGGTCGTCCATGGCAACGGCGCGGCCCGGGCGCGCACGGGCGGCCAGATCCGCACCGGCCGGCTCGACACGCTCGTTCCCCACCTGATTCGCGGCCAGTTGCTGCGCCCCAACTTCGTCCGCATGAGCCTCAAGCTCGGCATCGCCCGGCAGATGCCGTCGTGGGCCAAGCTCCAGTTCCTGAACGCCGGCGTCGATCGCGCCGATCTCGACCGCGTGCTCGGCCGCATCACCAGCCTCGAGTCGTGGGCCGACGCCTGGGAATGGCTGGCGAAGCAGCACGAGCACGCCGCGCGCGAGATCGAGGCGCGCGGCGATCATCGCGGCGCCGCGCCGCGCTGGCTGGCCGCCTCGGCCGCCTACAATTTCTCGCAGTACGTGATCTTCATGGACATGAACCGCAAGCGCCTGCTGCACGAAGCCTGCTCGCGCACGTACGCCGAGGGCATGCCGTACTTCGACCCTCCGGTGACCCGGTTCGAGGTGCCGTTCCGCCGCAAGATGATGGTCGGCCACCTGCGCGTGCCGCGGGGCGCGACGGGACCCATGCCGGTCGTCGTGATGTTCAACGGCACCAACTCGGTCAAAGAGGAGCTGCACTGGTGGTCCGAGGCCTACCTCGCCCGCGGCCTCGCGTGCATCATGTTCGACGGACCCGGCATGGGCCAGACGTTCAACCGGCTGTCGATGGTGGGCGACCCGCGCGCAATGGGTGCCGCGATCCTCAACCACATCGAGACCCATCCCGAGCTCGACCCGGGCGCCGTGGCGTTCGTCGGCCAGAGCCTCGGCGGCCACTGCGCGATCCGCATGGCGGCGCACGACTCGCGCATCAAGGCGGTGGCCGCGGTCAGCCCGCCGTTCTCGGTCGACGTGTACTGGAAGGTCACGCTCGCCGGCATGCGGCGCGAACTCGCGGCGCTCTACGGCATCGAAGAGCGCGAGATGGAGCAGGTGATCGACCGCATCACGCTCGCCGGGGATCTACCGGAGCTCGCGTGCCCACTGTTCGTGGCCGGCGGCGGCCAGGACCACATCACTCCCGGCACCGAGGCGTGGCGCATCTACCAGGCTGCACGCAGCGAACGCGAGATCGTCTACTACGAACGCGGCGGCCACGACTGCTTCAACGTCATGTCCGACCTGAGGCCGCGGCTGGTGTCGTGGCTCGCGCGGCAACTCGAGCCTCATCGCGGCGTCGCGCCGCAGCGCCGGGCATGGGAATCGGGTCCGCACGATCCGGCGTGGAACGCCGCGGACGCCGTGGATCCGGAGCTGGCCGACGCGCTATGCGGCGAGCTGCCGCATCGGGAATGGCACGAGGCCGAGGACGCGTGCGTGCCCGTGCGCTGGGAATGGCCGTGGGCCCGCATCACACCCGGGCGCATCGAAGTGGTCCACGAGGCGCGGCCGTCCGAGCACGTGCGAACGCCGTGGATCGCGCCGATCTAGGCGACCTCGCGCGACGGAACACCGGATCCCGAGGTCCCGCGACGCGGGGCTCCTCGAATCCGCGAAGCTACGCCGGCGCCACTCCCAGATCCGGATACTTCCTGCGGTACATGCGCGTGTCGGCCTCTTCGATCAACTGCTGCAGGCGCGCCTCGCCGTCCCACACCACCACGCCGCTGCTGACGCGCGACTGGTGCGGCGAGCGCTCGCGGAACCGCTCCGCCAGGCGTTCGGCGATCGCCTCGGCGTGCGAAGCGTCGGAGGTCAGCACCATCACGAATTCGTCGCCGCCGACGCGGTAGGCGGCATCGCTGCCGATGCGCAGCGACGACCGCAGCACGGCGCCCAGCGACCGCAGCGTCTCGTCGCCGGCCACGTGCCCCCTGCGATCGTTCAGCCGCTTGAGGCCATCGACATCGAGATACAGCAGCGCCAGCGGCTCGGCCGTGCGTTCCGCGCGCTTCAGCGCCACCTCGAGATCGCGCTCGAACGCCCTGCGATTCCCTAGCCCGGTGAGCGAGTCGGTGAGCGACAACTGCTCCAGGTCGTGCACGTGATGCAGGGTGGTCTCCTGCTCGCGGCGGATCATGGTGATGATCCACACGCCGAGCAGCGTCGTGATGACCGAGTCGATCACGAGGCCGAAGTGCCTCAGGTTCGGCACCCAGCGGCTCTCGAAGTACGCGAGCGCCCAGGGGACGAGCACCAGCAGCCCGAGCAGCACGGCCGGCAGCATCAGCATGCGACGCCGGGGCCGGGACCGCACGAGCGGCGCAAGAAGGGGCTCGGTCATCGAGTCCAGCTCCTGTCGGCGGCCGGAAGGTGGTTCCACGGTCTGCAATGTGGCGGGAGCGTCACCCTCAAATCGTAGGGAGCGCTCCCCGGACGGTCAAACGGCCCCGCGTGTGCCCCGGCAGGTGAAAACTGGTAACCTTTTCCGGCCTTTTGACCAGCACGACCCGCCCCGAACCGGAGACTCCCCTGATGCCCGAGGTCCAGCCGAAAACCCGCGTGCGCCCCCTCGATGAATTGGACATCGGAAGCGTGGTCCGCATCGACGAGCGCATCACGGGGCGGTACCGGCCGGAGTTCTGGGAACAGCGGGTCGGCTATTACCTGCGCCGCGATCCCGACTCGTCCCAGGTCGTCGAGGTCGACGGCAAGGTGGTCGGGTTCATGTTCGGCGACGTGAGAGCCGGGGAATTCGGTCTCGAGGAGCCCAGCGGCTGGGTCGAGCGCTTTGGCATCGACCCGGATTATCGCGGGCGGGACCTGGGCAAGCTGCTGTTCGACGCGCTGACGGACCATTTCAAGGCGTCCGAGGTCACGCGGGTGCGCACATTGGTCGATGACCAGGATGCGGCCGTGGCCGGATTTCTGAAGGCCCTGGGCTTCGAGCCGTCGCCCCTCAAGGCGCTCGAAATGCGCGTCACAAACGTTGGGAGAGCTGGATGAAGGTCGATGAGATCACCCTGCCGGGGAAGTTCCACGATGCGGTCGAGCACTGGCGCCGCCACTGGATCCCGGACTACGACTCGCTGCTGAACCAGTGGGACAAATACTTTCCCCAGGACGAGTCGTTCTGCCTGTGCGCCAAAATGGAGGTCGGAACTCCCGACGTCATCCAGATCGGCGACCAGAAGGGTGAGCGCAAGCGCCTGAAGCCCGATCAGCTCACCGAGGAACAGGCGACCCACCTGCTCGCGATCATCAGGGCCCAGGCGTCGACCGAATTCGGCTCGATCCAGCAGCACGCGGGCACGCTCCACCGCGCGGCGGACGACGAGGACCGCATGTGGGTTCTGCGCGTGATGGCCGAGGAATTACGCCACGGCTACCAGATGTTCCACCTGCTGCTCGACGAAGACTGGACCCACGTCTCGGGCGGGGTCAAGGGCCAGGAGATGGTGGAGGAGATCCTGTCGATGCAGACCGGGTCCCACGTGCTCGACGCGTTCAACGTGGAGTACGACTCGTTCATCGACAACATCTGCTTCGCCGCATTCGTCGACCGCGTCGGCAAGTACCAGCTCACGATGCAGAAGGTGTGCGCGTACAAGCCGATGGCCGACTCGATGCCGCCGATGCTGCGCGAGGAGGCGTTTCACCTGGCGGCGGGCGTGATCCCGCTGCGGCGCTGGGCGCAGCGCGCGGCGAAGGGCGATCCGCTCGTCACGATGCAGGTGATCCAGAAGTCGATCAACAAGTGGTATCCGCGCGCACTCGAGATGTTCGGCGACGAGCGCGGTGGCGAGTCCAACATCAAGTTCGGCTTCAAGGACATGAAGAACCGCGAGGCGCAGGATCGCTACATCGAGGAGGTGCAGCGCATGGTCCGCGACATCAACGCGCGGTTCCTGCGCGCGCGGATGGGCGACGCGACTCCCGACAAGGTCGAGGCGGCGCTCGTTAAATTCGAGCGCGGCGACGGCACGGTCGAAAGCGTGACGCGCGACGATCTGCTGTACATCCCCGACCGGCGGTTCTTCCGCCGCAAGGGCGAGCCGGCGTGGCAGATGTTCGGCACCCGCGGCGAGACCTACTCCACCGTCGACGACTACCTGCGCGACCTCGTGAAGGCGCTGCCCGAGGCGTATCTCACCACGCGCGACATCCGCTCCTACGGCGACATGCTGCGGCGGGTCGTCGCCGGCGAGGTGACGGCCTCCGAGGCGACCATGAAGATGCCGCGGCTCAAGCGCGTCGGCGGCACCTGTCCGTGCTCGCGCTCGGTGCGCTGGATCGTCGAGGACGGCACAGCCGCGACTTCACCAGAATCTGCAAGGTCATGATAGAGCTCAGAGCTAATCCATACTCCTGGGGCATCGAGTAGCGTGGCTCAAGAATTTCCGTTCTTGAGTGCCGGCCCATTGGTTGAGTTGGTGCTGTCTGTTCAATTTGACTCGATCGAAAAGCTCCGACTCCCCCAGCTTGTTCAGGCATGGGAACTATTTCGCGAGCGATTTCCAAAAGTAGAGGAACACCCTCCGCTCGCGCCCCTAGTTGAACCCCCTTTGCCGACGTTCGAAGCGCGGCTGCGGCTGTTTCAAGTACCTCCCTTGCCCCGCCTTTGGTTCGTGGCTCCTGACGATACGGAACTCCTCCAGCTTCAGACTGATCGATTCGCCCACAACTGGCGCAAGAGTTCAGCCGAGGCCGAATATCCTCGCTACAACGTGGTGAGAGCCGGGTTCGCCAGGGAATTGGACGCTTTTGAGGAATACTTACGGAGAGAACAATTGGGCGCATTTCGGCCGAACCTCTGTGAGGTCAGCTATATCGATCACGTTAACCCTGTCGGTCGACCTCACAACTTGGGGGCGTTGGGAGAACTTCTCCGATTCTGGTCGGCCGATTTTCCTCAGCTTGGCTTGGCGGAACCTGTTGAGGCTTCTTGCTCATTGCGCTTTCCCTTTCCACATCTTGAACCTGGGGGCGCTGGTAGCATTTACGTGAATCTTCAGCCCGCCATCCGCCAAGCCGATCAGAGTGAGGTGATCTTGTACGAGGTCACTGCTCGACGAACGACTCTCGGAACCACTGTCGAAGCAGTTCTTCGTGTGCTTGACCAATGCCATGACGCAGGTGTGTCAGCCTTTTTTGCGGTCACGGACGCCAATCTCTTGTCGAAGTGGAAAGGAGGGCCAGCGTGACATCGCTGACTTCTTCGGGCGCTACGTCATCCTCCATACCGATGTCGTTTCGAATTGTAGTCGCGACAGGAGCGCTCCTGACTCCCACTGAGCCCCGTTGGCCGCAAACGCCGACACCGTTTTTCCATGCGGAGTCGGATCGTTGGACATCTAGTCCGGTCAACCGACGTTTGTATGGTTTTGCGGCTCTGCCAAGTGACTGGGATTCATACGGAGCTAGCCCAATTCAACCATTGCCCATTCGCCTGGCGACAGCCCTGTTGAGCGCCCTTGGTCCCATGACTCACGGTCTTTCGGCGCAACCCGTCCCCACGAGCGATGGTGGGGTGCAATTGGAGTGGCACGGGGCCAATGGCGTGCTGGAGATCGAGATCGCGCCGGACGGGAGGTGCGGAGTCTTTGTGTCCGATCTGGATGGATCGTCGTCTCGTGAAGCCCTCCTTTCCGATGTCTTTCGTGAACTGCCGAAGTTGTTTGAGGGGATTTCATGACTGTGGCGAACTACACCCCTATCGAACCGGTCCTTGACCCAGACCAACTGAGACGCCGAGTTCCCGCAACTTGGTGGATAACCGAGCACGGCGGAGGTAGACGGCCAACTTCGCAGGCATTTTCGAATTCCAGCAATTCGAACCAAATGTCAGTGGATGTAGCGCGCATGTGCCCAAGCCTTGAACACAGCGTTCGCTCCTACCCGGGCTTTGGACTTGTCGAATTTGCCGCAGGATTTGCTAGAAAACAGTGCTCCCAAGAAGTGCTCCACTCACCCTCGCCTGAGAATGCGGCTCACGCTGATGTCGTCGGCGCAAAGACCAAGTCGATTCGTAATAGGATGGCGATGGGTTGTGTGACGGTTGTCGACCCAAATGCGTCTTAGAAAGGCCGCGCGGCTGTCATCATCAGGACTCCTCTCCCGTAACTGGATCCCCTCTTCCGCGCTGAGGCAACGTTGAATCACACCCCTCACGTCGCGTATTTCTGCATGGAGTTCGGGATGCACGAGTCGTTCCCGATCTACTCGGGCGGCCTCGGCATCCTCGCCGGCGACTACATGAAGTCGGCGCACGATCTCAAACTGCCGGTCGTGGGCGTCGGGCTCAAGTGGGAGCGCGGCTACTGCGTGCAGCGCATCGGCTCCGACGGCCAGCCCTTCGAGGAGTACCCGGCCTACGACTCGCCGTGGCTCCGCGAGACGCGGGTGCGCGTGCGAGTGCGGGTGCGCGGGCAGGAGGTCCCGTGCACGGTGTGGTTCACCGACCACTTCGGCAACGCCCCGCTCTACCTGATCGAGCCCTACCACCCGCGCGACCGCTGGATCACGCATCGGCTGTACGAGGCGGGCACCGACGTGCGGATCGCCCAGGAGATGCTGCTCGGCATCGGCGGGCTGCGCGCGCTCAACTGGCTCGGAATCCCGATCCACACCCATCATTTCAACGAGGGCCACGCGGTGTTCGCGGGCGTCGAATCGATCGCCGACCTGATGGAGGGCGGCATGCCGTTCGGCGAGGCGTGGGCGGAGACGCGCCGCCGGATCGTGTTCACCACGCACACGCCGGTCACGGCCGGCAACGAGGAGCACTCGCTCGCCGATCTGCAGCGCATGGGCGCCATGCTGCAGTTGTCGACGAGCGAAATGGAGGCGATCGGCGGCAATCCGTTCAGCATGACGGTCGCGGGCCTCCGGCTGTCGCGGGCGGCGAACGCGGTGTCGAAGCTTCACGGTGAGACCGCGCGCGCGATGTGGGAGCACGTGAGCGGGGCGGCGCCGATCGGATACGTCACGAACGGCGTCCACGTCCCCACCTGGCAGTCCGATCGCATCCGCGCCGCGACCGACGATTTCGCGCTGTGGAACGCGCACCTCCAGCACAAGCGCGATCTGCTCGACACGATCCGCGAGACTTCGCACGTGACGATCGACCCCAACTCGCTGGTGATCGGCTTCGCGCGGCGCGCGGCGGGGTACAAGCGCAGCGATCTCATCCTGCGCGACGAGACGCGGCTCCGGGAACTGCTCGAGCAGCATCACGTCACGATCCTGTTCTCGGGCAAGGCCCATCCGCAGGACCGCGTGGGCAAGGCGATCGTCGCGCGACTGGTGGAGGCGCAGCACGAGCATCCGGGCAACATCGTGTTCCTCGAGAACTACGACATGAGCGTGGCGCGGCGCCTGGTGCGCGGCTGCGACGTGTGGCTCAACAACCCGGTGCGGCCGCTGGAGGCGAGCGGCACGTCGGGCATGAAGGCCGCGATGAACGGCGTGCTCAACCTGAGCATCCTCGACGGCTGGTGGCCCGAGGGCTGCGAGCACGGCGTCAACGGCTGGGCGATCGGCGACGCCACGGCGGGCGATGACGCGCGGGATCTCGAGTCGCTGTACAAGACGCTGCTGGGCGAGGTGATTCCGACGTGGCTCGATCGGGCGAAGTGGGTGCGGATGATGCGGGCGAGCATCCGCATGGGGACGGGGTTGTTCTCGTCGGATCGCATGGTGCGGGACTACTTCTCGCGGTTGTATCCGGAGGGGGAGGCGCGACGCGAAGAGGCGGCGGATGCGCTGAGCGTCTAGTCTCGTCTCGTCTCATCTGCTTCTGAGCTGCGATGGCGTGCGGGATGAGATTCCTACGGCGGGGACGCTTCGGCCCCGCCATCCTGGCGGGTCCTCGCTACTCGCGCAGCGCTCCGTGCATCCCTGCACTCCCGCGCTGCGCTCGGTCCCCGCCTGCGGAACCTCATCCCGCACGCCATCGCGGCACGTGGCCGGCATGACGGGGAACTGGACTCGCTTCTCCATCGCTGCGCTGTTCTTGTCTCTCGCGGGCAGCGCGCGGGCGGCGGGGCTCGCGGCGGAATCGCTCCCTGAGTACGACTGGTTCTCTTAGCGCTTTTCTTGTCTCTCGCCGTTGCCGGTACGCGTCGGCGGGACTCGCGACTACTCCGTGGCGGGGGCTGGTTCCTCGGGGCGGACGGAAGTCAGGGCGAGGCGGGCTACGTATTCGTCGGGGAGGTGGTGGTGTTTCGCGCCGCGCAGGATCGCGTCCAGATAGCGGCGCGTCGGGGGCGAGGGGTTTTGGGGGCGGGCCACGTAGAGCGCGGCGCGGACGCGGCGCGGGAACGAGCCGTCGTCGGCGCGCGTCAACTCCACCACCAGCGTGTCGCGGTCGTACACGTTGTGCTGGTCGCCGGGACCGCGGAAGCCCTCCCAGCCGTCGAGCACCTTCTGGTCGGCGTCGTTCACTTCGTAGAGGATGCCCCAGACCGACTGGCCATGAGTGTGCTGCACGCTGGCCACGCCGCCGCCCCAGTGCTGTGAGAACAGCGGAAACACCAGGCGATGGTCGCGGAGCTCGGCGAGACCGACGACGCGATGCGACGGGCAACGATCGGCCATCTGCACCGGGTCCAGATTGGACGCGAACGCGAAATACAGCATCGATGCTCCGGATGGAAACGTGTGGGCGTGGGGCTCGACAACGCAGCGGCCCACGCAGCATAGCATGGGGCTGGTTGTCCGAAGCCACGGCGCGTCGGTAAGATCGCCGCGCTCGTTCGATTCCTTCCGCGTCGCGCGCGGAGGGGTGCGCGGCGGACCCGCGGCGCGCCCTCCCCGCGACCCGCTCCGGAGACTCCCATGCCGCTCGATTTCCTGGCTTTCGGGCCGCATCCCGATGATGCCGACATCGGTTGCGGCGGCCTGCTTCGCAAAATGAAGGCGCTGGGCTACTCCACCGGCGTCGTCGACATGACCACCGGGGACATGGGCTGGGGGTCGCCCGAGATCCGGCTGGCCGAGAACGCCGAGGCCGCGCGCATCCTCAAGCTCGACGTGCGCGAGAACCTCGATCTCGGGGACTGCCGCATCGAGGACACGTTCGAGAACCGCTGCATCGTGGCGGGCGCGATTCGCAAACATCAGCCCAACATCGTGCTGTCGCCCTACTACAACCTGCCGATCGGGCGCGGGCTGGGGCACAACGACCATTACAAGACCGGGCAGATCGTCTCGAACGCGTTCAATCTCGCGCACCTGCGCAAGGCGCCGGTGCCGGGCGAGCCATTCCAGGCGCGGGCGTTGTTCTACTATTTCCTGCCGCCGGGCACGGTGCCGACGTTCATCGTCGACATCAGCGATCACTTCGACGACTGGGCGGGATCGCTCGACGCGCACCAGAGCCAGTTCTACAACCCGGGACGGCCGCGGCCCGCGAATTCGCCGCCGGTGCGCGAGTTGTTCGAGTCGTTCGCGCGGTACTGGGGCTGGCAGATCGGCGTGAAGTACGGCCAGGCCTATCTGTCGACTTCGCCGCTCAACGTCCCGGATCCCATGGTGCTGGTGAAACACGTGATTCCGCGGCCGTGATCCGCACGTTGCGCGCAGCAGCCGTTGGCGTCGCGCTCACTGCCTGGGCCTGCGTCGGGGCTCCGGTCTGCGGCGCGGCTGCGCGCGCGGCGACCGCTACGGGCAACCGGCCCGCGCAGCCGACGCGTCACGGTGACGCGGCGTTCGTCAGGCTGGGCAACGAGTTCCTGGACCACATGCTGAGCACGCGCCCGCAGCTCGCCACGCGCCTCGGGATTCACACGTGGGACCGTGTCCTGATCCCCGTCACCCAGGTGTCGCTCGACACCGAGCGCGCGTGGTTCCAGGGGTTCCAGCAGCGGCTCGCGGCGGTGCCGCGGGCGTCGCTGACGTTCGAGCACGGCCTCGAGCGCGACCTGCTGGTGGCGCGGACCGACCGCGAGTTGCTCGATCTCGACGTGATCCGACCGTGGGAGACGAATCCCAACTCGTACCTGGACCTGGTGGCGGGCAGCATCCAGTCGCTGCTGCAGCGCAACTTCGCATCGCCATGCCGGCGGCTCGAGGCGGTGTCCGCGCGATTGCGCCAGGTGCCGGAGGTGCTGCGCGCCGCGCGCATCAACCTGTCCAACCCGCCGCGCATCGCGACCGAAGTGGCGATTGCTCAGTTCCCGGGCGTGCTGCGGCTGTACCGGGAGGAGGTGGCCGCGGTCGCGACCGGGTGCCGCGAGCCGCGCGTCGAGGCCGATCTGGCCGAGGCGGACACGCTCGCCGTGCGGGCGGTGACCGAGTTCATCGGCTATCTGCGCGACGATCTGCTGCCGCGCTCGACCGGCACGTTCGCGATCGGCCGCGACGCGTACCAGCGCAAGCTGCTCGACGACGAGATGGAATCGACGCCGGTCGACACGCTGCTCGCCCAGGGCTGGAAGTCACTCGAGGCCACGCGCGCGCGCATGGAACAGGTGACGGAGCGGATCGCGCCGGGCCGCAGCGTGGCCGCGGAACTCGACTCGCTCGCGGCCGACCACCCGGACGCCGGCCGGCTCGTGCCCTACGTCGCCGCGGACCTGGACACGATTCGCGCGTTCCTGCGCGCCCACAAGCTGATCACGATGCCCGTTCACGAAAACCTGCGGGTCCGCGAGACGCCGGTGTTCCGCCGCAGCCTGACGTTCGCCTCGATGGAGGCGCCGGGCGTGTGGGAACGCCGCGCGAACGAGGCCTATTACAACATCACGCCCGCCGATCCGTCGTGGACGCCGCAGCAGCAGAGCGACCACCTGGGGTTCTTCAACCGCTGGAACGCGCCGATCGTATCGGTGCACGAGGCGCTGCCGGGCCACTACTACCAGGTCCTCGAGCTGCGCAGGATGACGTCGCGGCTGCGCCAGTTCCTGGGATCGGGCGCCAACACCGAGGGCTGGGCGCACTATTGCGAGCAGATGATGGTCGAGCAGGGCTTCGGCGGCGGCGATCCGCGGGTCGAACTGGCCCAGCTCGATCTGGCGCTGCAGCGGCTGGGGCGGTTCGTGGTGGGGCTGTCGCTCCACACCCAGGGCATGACGTACGACGACGCGGTCAAGGTGTTCGAGGATCGCTGCTGGATGTCACCGGTCAACGCCGCGCGCGAGGCGCGCCGCGGCACGCTCGATCCGACCTACCTCGTGTACACGCTCGGAAAGTGGCGGATCCTCGAGTTGCGCGAGGAGTTGCGCCAGCGGATGGGCCAGCGCTTCGACCTGCGCCGGTTCCACGACGCATTCCTGAAGCAGGGAAATTCGGCGCTGCCAGTCGTCCGCGCCGCCCTGCTCCACGACCTGGATCTGAAGGACGCCCATCACTAGGTTGCTGGCGGTCGCGTAGCGCTTGACAATTACGTGACGTGGGTGCGTCCATCGCCCGAAAACTCCCCCGAAAACCGCGTTCGCAACTGGATGGTTGCACGGCTAACCGAAAGATCCTAAAGTACATATGCTATCCGGCCGATCCAGGGAAGGTACGGCTGCTCAACACCACGTCGGGAGGTTTCATGAAGTTTTGCACCCGGCGGTGGGGACTGCTGTCCCTCATCGCCCTGTCGGTCCTGCCGGCCACGATGGCCAGCGCCGCGACAACGACCCGTTCGTCCGGCACCCACGTACACTCCACCCGTGCGCACCACCGGCTCGCCGTCGGGCGCCGCCGGGGACGCCGCGGCCCTCCGGGTGGCGTCGTGTACGCCCGCAGCGCCGTCGTGTTCGATCCGGTGACGAACCAGGTGCTGTTCGAGAAGAACGCCGGCGCCTCGGCGCCCATCGCCAGCCTCACCAAGCTGATGACCGCCATGGTGTTCCTCGATCAGAAGCCCGATCTGTCCCGGGAGGTCGAAGTCACCCGCGCGGAACTCGACGGCGGGGGCCGCACCCAGCTCCGTAATCACGAGGAGCTGTCGCTGGTCGACCTGATGCACATGAGCCTGATGTGCTCCGACAACGTCGCCACCCGCGTGCTGGCGCGTGAGTCGGGCCTCAGCGGCGTCGAATTCCTGGCCCAGATGAACCGCCATGCGGCCGAGCTGGGCCTCACCGACACGCGGTTCGTGGAGTTCACCGGTTTGGACGAGCGCAACGTCTCGACGGCGACCGACGTGGCCCGCATGCTCCGCGCGGCGGCCGATCAGGAGATGATCCGGTCGATCACCACGACGCGGTCCTACGACTTCCGCACCGGCCGGCGCGCGCACCACATCGTAAACACCGACCGGCTGCTCTACAGCCGCTACCAGATCCTCGGCGGCAAGACCGGCTTCATCAACGAGGCCGGCTACTGCCTGGCCACGTGGGTGCGCTCCGAAGGACGCGACCTGATCGCCGTCGTGCTCGGCGCTCCGACCAACGCCACCCGGTTCGCCGACGTGGTCCGCCTGCTGCAGAAGACCACCAAGCCGGCGTTCGCCAACACGCAACAATGAACGGACGCAGTACACCCGTCGCCGCCATGACCGACACGCCCGCGAGGCCCCATCACCTCGCGGGCGTTTTCGCTGGGCTGATCGCGGGCGTCGCGGGCGGACTGTTCGGCGTCGGCGGCGGGCTGGTGCTGGTGCCGATCCTCACCAGCCGGCGGTTCGGGCTCACCCAGCACCAGGCCCACGGCACGTCGCTGGCGGCGATCGGCGCCACCGCACTGGTGTCCGTCATCGTCTACGCGCTGCACCACAACGTCGCGTGGACCACGGCGGCCGTGGTCGCGCTGTCGAGCGTGGTCGCGGCCCGCTGGGGCGCGCGGCTCGCCCTGCGTATTTCGTCCTACCGGCTGGCGCAGGCGTTCGCGGCGTTCCTCGGGGTCGTCGCGATCCGGCTGCTGTGGAGCACGCCGCATTCGGCCGGGCTCGCGGCCAGCGTCACCGGCGTGGGCGCCATTGGCCTGGACCTGGCGATCGGCGTCCTGGTCGGGCTGCTCGCGGGATTCATGGGCGTGGGTGGCGGCATCATCGCGGTGCCGGCGTTCACGCTGCTGCTGGGGATGACCCAGCAACTCGCCCAGGGCACGTCGCTGGCGGTGATCCTCGTCACCGCCCCGTTCGGCGCCATGGAGCACCATCGGCATGGCAACGTGGTGATGCCCATCGTCCCCGCGCTCGCGATCGGCGCCGCGCTCGGCAGCCCGCTCGCCGCCCAGTGGGTCCAGCATCTGCCGCAGCTCGCGCTCACGCGCGCGTTCGCGGTGTTCATCCTGGTCAATGCCGTGAATCTCTGGATCCGGGCCGAGCAGCGTCACCGCGCCCAGACCGCCCGCCCCTGAGCCGTGGCCCCGCCCGGGGCGGCCACGGGGATTTCGCCCGCCGACTTGTGAATTATGCAACGCCTCCGGTGGGCGAATTGCGTCTAAACAGGTGTCGTGCTTTTCACGCAGTCGAGGAGCGCGTTCACCCAAGCCTCTCAGGGGTTCCCCACCCCGTTTTCCTCGTAGTACGACCGTGCATTTTTTCAACCGTAGGTAAATCAACGACTTGCGGGGATAGCCCGCGGCCTGTCTGCCGGCCTGCGTCACGGCCGGGGGATTGCATTGGAAGATACCGTGACGCCGTGAATTCCGCGCCTCACTCTGCTGACGGCCAACGGGGGATCACGATGACCCGACCGATTCGACCTCAGGATTCCGCATCGAAGAAGCGACGCCCGCTGCGAGCCGAGTCCGTGAACGTCGGCTCCCGTCTCGAGCGCACGTTCGACTCCCGGCCGATTGCGCATACCCCCCACCTTCCCGGTGACGTGGCGCGGCAGGCGCAGCGCGAGATGGACCGCCTGCGACGGCTGCCCCAGGGCTCGCCCGAGGCCGGCCAGGTACGCGCCTATCTCCACTGGCTGTGGTCGCTGCCGTGGGAGCGCGCCGCCACCGAGGACGCCGATCTCAAGAGCGTACGCCGAGTGCTCGACCGTGAGCACATGGGGCTCGACAAGGCCAAGGAACGCATCATCGAGTACCTGGCGGTCCGGATCCTCAAGCCCGACCTGCCGGGTCCGGCATTGTGTCTCGTCGGCCCTCCCGGCACCGGCAAGTCTTCGCTCGGCGCCGCCGTCGCGCGCGCGCTGCGGCGTCCGTTCGTGCGCCTGACCGTGTCGGGCACCACCGACGCCAGCGAGCTGCGCGGCGACAGCCGGGCGCTGCCCGGCGCCCAGCCCGGCAAGATCGTGCGCGCGCTGCGCGACGCCGGCGTGAGCAATCCCGTGCTCGTCATCGACGGCATCGACCGGCTGGTGGGCGAAGGCGGCCTCGGCGTGCTCGAGTTGCTGCTCGAGCTGCTCGACCCCGACTCGAGCTCGCGGTTCACCGACCATTATCTCGGCCTGCCGATCGACCTGTCCCACGTCGTGCTGATGCTGTGCGCCAACGACATCGACATGGTGCCGGACGCGCTGCGCGAGCGGCTCGACGTGATCGAGGTGCCCGGCTACAGCGAAGAGGAAAAGCTCGAGATCTCGCGGCGGTTCCTGGTGCCGCGCCAGCTCGTCGACCACGGACTGTCGGCCCGCGACGTCGTGGTTCCGGACGAGGCGGTGCGGACGATGATCCGCCACTACACGCTCGAGGCCGGCGTGCGCGGCCTGCAGCGCCAGATCGCCACCGTGTGCCGCAAGGTGGCGCACGCGCGCGCGACCGGCGACCGGCACCGCCACACGCTGGAACCCGAGGAACTCGAGCGCTACCTCGGTCACCAGCAGTACTCCCACGAGCCGCTCGGCAAGACCGACGAAGTCGGCGTCGCGCTGGGGCTGGCGTGGACCGCCGCGGGCGGCGAGATCCTCGTGGTCGAGGCGCTCAAGATGCCCGGCAGCGGACGCGTCGTGACCACCGGCCAGCTCGGCGAGGTCATGAAGGAGTCGATCCAGGCCGCGCATTCGTACGTGCGCTCACGCGCCGATGCGCTCGAGATCGATGCCGACGCGTTCGCGAACTACGACATCCACATTCATTTCCCGGCGGGCGGGGTGCCCAAGGACGGTCCGTCCGCGGGCGTCACCATCGGCCTGGTGATCGCGTCGGTGCTGAGCGACCGGCCGATCCGCCACGACGTGGCGATGACGGGTGAGGTGAGCCTGCGCGGCAAGGTGCTGATCGTCGGCGGACTGCGCGAGAAGGCGCTCGCCGCCTATCGCGCCGGCATCAAGACCATGATGTACCCGGCCGCGAACGAGAAGGACCTGGTCGAGATTCCCGAGGACGTGCGCCGCGGCCTCGAGTTGATCCCGGTCGAGAGCATCGACCAGGTGTTCGGCGTCGCGCTCCATCGCGTGATCGTCCCGCCGCGCATCGGCGGCAACTTCATCATCGAGGTCGAGGACGACGACGACGCGGAACCGGCGGCATCCGAACCGTCGGACACGCGGCCGCAACTCGCCTCGCCCCTCGTGCGCCGGACCCGCCGCCGGTCTTAGTGGGAAGTGGAACCCGACCCTGGGTTCCATCGGAGGGCCCCAGGGCCGCGCAGACGGCGAATCCGCTCCACCTTGGCGTTCCACGCCAATGGATGGATGCTCCGCGCCATGAGACTCGCGTTCGCGATCCCGGGGCCGGCGAGCTTCCGCGCGGAGTACGAACGTGAGGCCGGGCGCGGTCTCGGCCGCGTCACGGCCCCGCAGGCGCTCACCGAGGACGATCTCCGGTCCCTGCCGCCCGCGGTGCAGCGGTACATCCGCCTCAGCGGCGCCGTGGGACAGCCGCGGGTGCAGAACTTCCAGGCGCAGTTTCACGGCCGGATCCGCAGCGGACCCAATGCACGATGGATGTCGTTCACCGGCGAACAGACCAACACCTACGATCCGCCCTCTCGCCTGTTCCTCATGGACGCCTCGATGTTCGGCATCCCGATCCAGGCATTCCACCGATTCATCGGGCCGTCGGCGACGATGCGGGTGAGAGCCGCCGCGGTCGTGACGCTGGTCGACGCGAAGGGTCCGGAGATGGACGAGGGCGAGACCGTGACGCTATTCAACGACCTGTGCGTGTTCGCGCCGGGGGCGCTGATCGATCGCAGCATCCAGTGGCAGGAGATCGACCCGCACACGGTCCGCGCGGCGTTCACGAATGCGCGCCATACCATCGGTGCGGTCCTGTCGTTCAATGACCGCGGGGAACTGACGAACTTCGTCGCGGACGGGCGCGGGGCGGCATCGGCCGACGGCAAGTCGTTCATCAGGATGCGCTGGTCGACGCCGTTGGGCGACTATCGCGAGTTCGGGTCACACCGGCTGATGTCGCGGGGCGAAGGCATCTGGCACGCGCCGGCGGGCGATTACTCCTACCTGGGTTTCGACCTCGACGGGATCGAGTACAACGTCCCGGCGCCGAGCCGTCCGTAGCGACTCTCTACGGCTCCATGCCCTCGACGTCCTCGTCACGCACCTGGCCGCCGCGTTCGAGTGCGGCGAGGTATTCGGCGATGAGCGCCCGCGCCTCCTCCGCCTCCGAGCCGGGCACGAGGATCTCCCCCCACGCGCTCGTGGACCAGTCGCGCCGCACGCTGCCGTAGCCGGGCAGCGTGGCGCTGCGCAGCACGGCGTGGATGCCGTGGTGCTCCAGCATGCCGCACAGCAGCGCCCCCGCGGCGGCGTCGGGGACCCGGTGGGCCACTTCGGGGGTGCCGGGTGACCGCCTCGGCGGCTCGGTCACGAGAATCACGCGGCAGCGCGGGCACGCCGCGATCGCGTCTTCATAGGCCGCGGCGCATTCCGGGCAGTATTTCATGCGCTCAGCGCAGCGCCGCGGCGGGCACGCGTTCCCGGATGCGGCGCGCGGCTTCCACGATGTCCTCGCGGCGCGACGCGAGCGACAGCCGCACGCGGTTGCCGTATTCGTCGCCGAACGCCGTCCCCGGCAGCACCGCAACGCCCATCTCGAGCCACTCGTTGACGAGTGTCCAGATGTCGCCGCCGTTGAGCGCGGCGGTCACGTCGGGGAATGCGTAGAACGCGCCCTGCGGCGTGGGCACCCGCACGCCGCTCGCGGCCAGGCCGTCGAGCAGCAGGTCGCGCCGGTCCTGGTACGAACGCCGCATCGTCTCGACGGCGTCCTGCGGCCCGGTGATCGCGGCGCGCGCCGCGGTCTGCACGGCGGGGAACACGCCGTTCGTGGTGTAGAACGTCAGGATCGGCCCCATCACGCCACGCATCGCGGGCGGCGACACGACGTAGCCGACGCGCCAGCCGGTCATCGCGTAGGTCTTGGAATACGTGTAGGCGGTCACGGTGCGCGCGGCCATCCCCGGCAGCGCCGCCACGCTCACGTGCTTCACGTCGTCGAACAGGATGTGCTCGTACGCCTCGTCACTCACCACCCACAGGTCGTGCTCGATCGCCACGGCGGCGAGCGCTTCGAGGTGGGCGCGGCCGAGCACGGCGCCCGTCGGATTGTTCGGCGAGTTCACGTAGATGCCGCGCGTGGCGGGCCGCAGCGCCGCGCGCAACTCGCGCGCGAAATCGTCCGGCGACCAGCGGCCCTCGAGAATCTCGAGGTAGGCGGGCATGGTGCGCATGGTGGCGCCGATGCAGTAGCCGGCGAGCTTGGGGATCGCCATCCAGTGCGGCGACAGCACCAGCATCTCGTCGCCGGCGCCGAGCAGCGCCTGGAACGCGCAGAACAACGCATGCGTGCCGCCGCAGGTCACCACCACGTCGTCGGCCTCGCACGCGATGCCGTTCTCGCGCCCGAGCTTGCCGACCAGCGCCTGGCGCAGCGCGAGCGTGCCGCGCGCCTCCGGGTAGTGCGTCTCGCCCGCGCGCGCGGCCGCCGCCAGCGCCTCGACGATGTGCGGCGGCGTGTCGAAGTCGGGCTCGCCGCGTTCGAGGTGCAGCACCGGCTCGCCCGCCGCTTCGCGCGCCCGGGCCGCGGCCATGACCTTGCCCAGCTCCGAAGGCATGCCGAGCACGGGACGATCCGAAACGAGACGCGGCATGAATAACCTCCGGAAGAGTTGCATGGCCACGGTGGCGCCGCCGGACTCTGGCCCGGTGGCATGGCACGGTGGGTGATTTCGCGCTTCCCGAGTCTAGCCGGGCGGCATGCCGGTTGCCTAACCGATGCGGCGCTGTTCCACCGAAGCTCCGAAGAAGGAGTACCCCCGTGTCCAAATTCGATCTGCGTGACGTTTCCGAGCGGCTGGCCCGTTCGAAGGACACCGAGGCCGTGGTGTTCGAGTTCCTCGGCTATCTGCAGGGAATGCGCTCCGATTGGCACGCGGCGCTGGCGTTCTACGAGGTGTCGAGCGACACGCTGGTGAACGTGTACGAGCGCCAGGGGACTCGGCTGCTGCAGCGCGACCTGCGGCTGCCGGTGGATCAGCTGCCCGCCCGGCTCGTGCGAAAATTCTTTCATCCCAGTGCATTTTTCAGTTCGGCCGACCGGCGTTCGATCCTGGCACAGTTGCTACATGCCTCCCCGGCCTACGAGCCCGATCCGGTCGAGGCTCCCCTGCTGCGGTCGCTGATCCCCGCCGCGAACTGGAATTCGTGCATCTGCCTGGCACTCGCGGACCAGGAGGACGTGCTCGCGCTGCTGGTGCTCGCGAGCGAGAAGAAGGGCGCGTTCGGCAGCCGCGCGGTCGGCGAGATCATCCCGGTCAAGAGCATCGCGGCGCTGGCGATCGCGCAGCACCTGCATCACGCGCATCGCGACGGCACGGCGCCGGCCGACGATCGCAACGCGCGCGTGGCGGCGGCGGAATTCCAGGATCGCATCCGCCGGCTCACGGCGCAGACCGAGGAGCTGGAGCAGGACAATTCCCGCAAGACCGAGAAGCTCCAGACGCTGGGGCGCGAGCTGGCGCAGCTCGATCGCAATTCGTCCGACTACCGGTCGGAGCTCGAGCGCGTGAAGGTGGCGCTGGCGGCGCTGGAGGAGCAGACGGGCGCCGCCACGGTGCACCTGAACGAGGCGTACACCCAGCTCACCGACACCAACGCGCGCGTCGAGCACCTCGAGCGCACGCACGCGTTCCTGCGCGAGGTGTTCCAGGTGCTGGCGGAGGAGCACGACCCCGAGGCGTTCGCGACCACCATGGTGCAGTGGTTCTGCGAGCGGTTCGAGTTGGGGCGCTGCAGCCTGATGATGCTCGACGGCGGCCGCGACACGCTGCGGATCGCGGCGCAGCACGGGATCGATCCCGGCGTTGCGGAGCAGATCCGCGTGCGCGTCGGGCAGGGCGTCGCGGGCTGGGTCGCGTATCACCGCCGGCCGCTGTTCGTGCGCGTCAAGGACGAGCAGGCCCCGCACACCGGCAGGGACGTCTACAACTCGGATTCGTTCATCTCGGTGCCGCTGACGTTCAACAACCGCCTCTACGGCGTGCTCAACCTGAGCAACAAGCGCGACGGCGAGCCGTTCGAGGATGCCGATCTCGAGCGCGCCACCATGGCGGGCGCACTGATCGCGATGGCGCTCGGCGCGCGGGAAGCGCACAGCGCATCGGTGGAGGAGATCGCGGAGCACATCCGCATGGCGTCGAGCCGCGACATCGCGGAGCGCGTGGAGCGCGCGGTCAACGACTGACGGACGCCGGGCGCGGGCCCCGCGCGCTGTGCGGCCGGTGAAGCCTCAGCGCACGTCGGCACGCTCGCCGTGCTCGCGCTCGGCACGGTAGCGCGTGATCGCGCGGCCGTGCGATTCGAACGCGATGGGTTGTGGCAGCGCATCGAGCGGAAAGAACCCCGCCTCGATCGCGTCGTCGCCGGGGACGAGTGTGCCGCCGTCGAGCTCCGCCACGTACACGATGAGGATCGCGCGCGTGCGCGGATCGTCGGTGCCGGCGTAGACGTCGAACAGCCGCAACCGCCGGCCGCGGATGCCGGTCTCCTCGAACAACTCCCGCACCGCGCACACCTCGGGCGTCTCCCCGAACTCCATGAAGCCCGCGGGCAGGCACCACGCGCCCGCGCGGGGATCGAATCGCCGGCGCACCATCAGCAGCCCGTCCGGGCCCTCCAGCAGCACGCCGGCGGCCGGGACCGGGTTGCGGTATGCGATGAACCCGCACGCCGGGCAGGTCGGCCGCGGGACGCCATGCTCGTCCTGCAGGATGAGGCGGGTGGCGCAGTAGGGGCAGAAGCGGAACACACCGGTGGGCATCGGCGTCGTGGGCATGGATCGAGCAGGCTACGCGTGCCGGTTCCGGATCCCAAACGAAAACCCGGCGTCGTCCTGACGCCGGGCCTCGCTCGTTGCTCTATCCCCCCCCGAGTCTTTCATCGGGAGGGAGCGCCGCGCTGCACCTTCCCACCCTTTCGTACATCGCCCCTGCTGGCACCTGACGGTGCAGGCGGGTTGGATCGGCGCTCCCTCTCGACCTCGAGGTCCTGCTAGCGGTTGCTATCGCGCTTCATGTCGTTCAGCTCGCGACGCAGTTGTCGGAGTTCCTGGCGCAGTTGTGCGATTTCCTTGCGGAGCTCATCGCGCTCCTGCAGGGATCCCGGCGCGCCCGGTGCTGCCGGCGCGCCCAGATCGTGGCGCATCAGGTTGTCGCCGTGGAAATCGAACATCTGCGGTCCGCCCATCGGGCCGCCGTTCGTCGCGGGCTCGAGCTGCACGGTCACGGTACGGCGGTCGCCACCGCGAACCAGATCGATCTTCACGCTTCCCGACTTACCCCGCAGCGCTTCGATCAGGTCCGAAGCATTCGACACTTTCTGATCGTCGACGCTGGTGATGACGTCGCCGTCGCGAATGCCGCCACGGCGGGCGGGGGTATCGTCGAGCACCTGGGTCACGAGGGCGCCCTGGTCGACCCCGTAGTCGCCGCGCGAGCCCGAATCGAGGTCCTGGATCTGGACGCCGAGCCGGCCACGACCGGGAAGCCCGAACATCTTCATCTTCATCATGCCGTCACCGTTGTGCATCATGCGGTGAATCTCGACACGATTGGGCACCGACGGCGCCTCGGGAGCTTCCGGCGCGTCGGGCGGCGCCGGCACGTCCTGGTCGTCGTCCACGTTGCCCGGTTCTCCGGGACCGTCGTTGTCCTTGTCGAAGTGCTTGAGGACCTTCGTGCCGGGCGAGGTCTCGTCGGCGTCGTCCCGCGACGCCAGCGTGGCGCTCAGCGTCTGGCGCTCGCCGTTTCGCACGATCCGCACCGACACGTCGTCGCCGGCATGACGCCCGCCGATGACTTCCGCCAGCTGATCGGGCGAGTCGACCTGATGGCCGTTCACGCTCACGATGACGTCGCCCTTCTCGAGTCCCGCCTTCTCGGCCGGGCTGCCCGCCACCACGCGGTTCACGAGCACGCCGGCGCCCTTGTAGTCGAGGCCGTCACGCAACTCGGTCGTGAGCGTCTGCGAGTAGATGCCGAGCCAGCCGTTGCTGTTGCCGCCGTCTTCGTCGCTGCCACGGGCCTGCGCAACGACGGTGCCCCCGAGGAGCATCAACATGGAAAGTCCCAGACCCGCCCATCCGAGTGCTGCGCGCTGTCGCATTGGAGCAATCCCCCGTGCTAACTTTTTCCCCGATCGATTCACCGGCTGTGTGTCCACTTGAAACCTCGCAGCACCCCCACCGGTTCCCGGAAGTTTTCCGTACCTACAGTGTGATAGGTCTATGGCCTCAATGAAGGTTAATGACGTGTTAAACCTGCAAATAGATGACCTGGCGCTGGGCGGCGCGGGCCTCGGTCGCCATGACGGGCGGGTGGTATTCGTCGATCGCGGACTGCCGGGCGACCATTTGGATGCCCGAGTAACCCGGGTCAAACGGGGGTACGCCGAGGCAATCGCCACCCGCCTCGAGACGCCCTCGCCCCTGCGGGTCGTCCCACCCTGCTCCCACGTGGCCGTCTGTGGCGGCTGCCGGTTCCAGGAACTGGCCTACGACGCCCAGTGCGAGGCCAAGACCCGGCAGGTCCGGGACACGCTGGTGCACCTGGGGGCCATCCCCGATCCCAACGTCGCCCCGATCACCCCGTCGCCGGCCGTATTCGGCTACCGCAACAAGATGGAGTTTTCGTTCCACCCCGATGCCGCGGGCCGCCCGCTGCTCGGGCTCCATCACCGCAAGGCGTTCGACCGCGTGTTCGAGCTCGACTATTGCCACCTGTGCTCGCCGCTCACGAATGCCGTGGTCGACGTCACCCAGCGGTTCGCCGCCGAGCACGGCTGGCAGGCGTACCACCCGCGGCTGCACACCGGCGTCGTCCGGTTCCTGACCGTCCGCCACCTGCCGCACACCGATTCTTGCGCCGCGCACCTCGTGGCGACGTCGTCCGACGTGCCCGCGGTCGAGCGCTGGGCCCAGGCGGTCGCGGCGCTGTCGCCGGCGGTGCGCACCGTCACGCTCCATCGCAACGATGCGCGCGCGAACGTCGCGTTCGGCGACGCGGAGACCGTGCTCATCGGCAGCGGCACCGTCGTGGAGCGGCTGGCGGGGCTCGAGTTCGAGGCCGGTCTCAACGTGTTCCTGCAGACGAACAGCGCCCAGGCGGAGGCGCTGTACGCCGCTGCGATCGAGGCCGCCCGGCTCGACGGCAGCGAGACCGTGCTCGATCTCTACTGCGGAACGGGCACGCTCACGCTGCTGCTCGCGCGCCACGCCCGCCACGTGACGGGCGTGGAGAACGTGGCCGACTCGATCGCCGGGGCGCGCCGCAACGCCACCCGCAACAACATCTCGAACGTCACGTTCGTCGAGGGCGACGCGCGCCGCGTACTTCGCGCCTGGGCGCGCGGCGAGCTGGCCGGCGCGCCCCGGCCCGAGGTGGTCGTCGTCGACCCGCCCCGAGCCGGGCTCCATCCGCGCGTCGTGGCGCGGGTCGCCGAACTCGAGCCGCAGCGCATCGTCTACGTGTCGTGCAACCCGGCCACGCTGGCGCGCGATCTGCGCGATTTCGCGCAGTACGGCTGGCGGCTCGCCGAAGTCCGGCCCTTCGACATGTTCCCGCACACCGCTCATATCGAGTGCGTGGCGCGGCTCGAGCGGCTGGCATCGACCTGACATGTGCGCGGCAGCCGATGGTAGGCTCGGTGTCATGAATCGAGCACTGTGCCACCTGCCCTCCAGGCCCGCTCCGGATCTCGCGCGCGCCACGCATCGCCGTGGCGCGGCCGGGCTGCTGCTCGTGGCACTTGCCCTGCTGATTCCGCTGGCGCTGCCGGCGCGGGCGGAGTTGCTCGACAAGGGGACGTTCAAGATCTACCTGCGCGGCCGTGCGCTCGGGCAGGAGAATTTCTTCTTCGATCAGTATTCCGACAGCATCGTCATTGAATCCGACATCCACCAGAAGATCATCACGCCCACCGGCGACACGCCGCTCGAGAAGTCGGCGCTGCTGCACGTGAGCGCGTTCGATCTCGATCTGCGGCTCTACCATTCCAATCAGACACTCGAGGGCGGCAAGATCGTCCGGGACCTGGTCATGCGGGACACGGCGTTCACGTCGTACCGCGAGGAGAATGGCCACGGCGACGGCGACGTCCTGGTACGGCCGCCGGGACGCATCTACGTGCACGATCCCGACGTGTACATGCTGTTCGACGTGATCTCACGCAACCTGCACGGCCAGCGCTTCGACTCGCGGCCGATCACGCTGATGGTGCTCGGCCCGCGCGATACGACGCTCGAGGTCACCGCCACGCGCCTGCCATCGCAACCCATGCAGTGGGGCGCGCGCACGGTGCAGGCCGAGCGCCTGCGGCTCGACGACGGCACGAACCAGATCCAGATGTGGTCGGATTCCCGCGGCCGCCTGCTGAAACTAGAAGAGACCGCGTCGGGGTTGCGCGTGGTGCGGACGCCGCCGGGGACGCTGCCCGCGAAGCGCCGAGCGAAGAAATAATCAGCGGCCCGAGCGCCGCACCAGCCACTCCAGCAGCAATCGCACCCCGAATCCCGTCGGCCCGCGCGGCTCGTGCGGCCGGTCGGTGAACGCCCACGCGGTGCTCGCCATGTCGATATGCGCCCAGCGCGTGTCGCCGGCGAACCGGGCGAGGAAGCTGGCGGCGATCGATGCCCCACCGTCACCGCCCGCGGAGTTCACCACGTCGGCCACGTCGCTCTTGAGGCTGTCGGCGTAGTCGTCCCACAGCGGCATGCGCCACAGCCGGTCGCCGGTCGCGGCCGACGCGGCGGCGAGTTCGGCGGCCAGAGGATCGTCGGTCGTGAACAGGCCCGCGGCCAGGGTGCCCAGCGCGACGCGGATCGAACCGGTGAGCGTCGCGAGATCCACGATCACCTCGGGCTGGTAGCGTTGCGCGTAGCACAGCGCGTCCGCCAGCAGCAGCCGGCCCTCGGCGTCGGTGTTCGTCACTTCGATCGTGGTGCCGTCCATGGCACGCAGCACGTCGCCGGGCTTGAACGCTCGGTCGGACGGCATGTTCTCGGCCGACGGCACGAGCCCCACCACGCGGAATGGCAACTCGAGCGCGGGCAGTGCCGCGAACACGCCGAGCACGGCGGCAGCGCCCGACATATCGTACTTCATGCGACCCATGCCCTCGCGCGGTTTGAGGCTGATGCCGCCGGTGTCGAACGTCACGCCCTTCCCGATCAGCACCACGGTGGGCACGGCTCCGCGCTTGCCGGCGCTATTGGCGGCGCCTTTGGCGGTGCGGCCGCCCGGGCGCCGGCGTCCCCCCGCGGTGGGATCGCGCTCGAGCACGATGAAGCACGGCGGCTCAACGGAGCCGCGGCCCACCCCGAGCACAGCACCCATGCCGAGGCGTTCCATGTCGCGCACGCCGAGCACCCGCACGCGCGCGCCGCTCGCCCGCCCGATACGCGTGGCAGTGGCGGCCAGTTCGCGCGGCGGCAGGTCCTGCCCCGGCGTGTTCGCGAGATCGCGGGCCAGGCACACGGCGCGGCCGACGACGAGCCCCAGCGCGATCGCGGCGCGCACCGCGGGCGCCAGGTCGCGGCTCGGCGGCACGATCTCGATGCGCGGCTCGGCCGTCTTCCGGGCCGCGCGATAGCGATCGAATCGATGCGAGCCCATCACCGCGCCCTCCGCGAACGCCTGCGCCGCGATCGCGGGATTCAGCACCCGCGCATCGGGTAACTCGACGACGACACGCCTGGCCCCGAGGTCGGTGGCGCGGCGCGCAAGCGTGGCCGCGACCTGCCGAACGCGTTGCGATGTGAGCGAATCGCGCGGACCGATTCCCACGAGCAGCACTCGGCGAACGCGCCCCGCCGCGGGGTGGAGGATCGCGGTTTCGAGGGCGCGTCCGGCGAAATCCCCGGAGGCGAGGAGTGCGCGCACGAGCGGCGGGACCGCCACATCGAGCGGCGCCGCCGTTCGGGCCACCGGTGGTTCGTCCTGCAGCACCAGCAGCGCCCGGGTATCGGCGACCGCAGTCGAGCCCGGGTTGCTGAGCGTCACGTCCATGGATCCCTCCAAAACTCAACGTTCGCAAGCAGATGCCCGGGGAGTCGCTGGCAGACTCGACACAGAGGCTGGGCGCCTCGGGCTCAGGTTTCGAGTGGTTCGCGTTCAACGTAACCGAACTATCGCAGCGTCAGAAGGGCACCCTGCGGACCACTGTGGCAGTTGTGACGCGGAATGTTTTGCACTTACCACACGCCGAGGGTCCGTATTATTGGGCAAACGGCCTTGCCCCATGGGCCCCATGCAGGGCATTCTGCTGGTCTGGCTCTTGCGACGGTTGACACGACGTCAACTCTCCGGCCCATCGATGCGACACGCCTGTCGGCGTGCCCGCTGAGGTCCGGACAGTCAGGGCAGGGACACGCCGTCCGAATCGCAAGCCTCGCGCACTGCGGGGCAATCATGACCGGCGCCCGCCGGCGAAACGAGGAGGTTCCATGCGTCGTAATCTGATCCTGACCGGCATCGTGCTCGCACTTGCGGCCACACTGACCGGATGCGCCAAGAAGACCGAGACCGCCACGACCGAAACCAGCAGCGACAGCCTGCTGTCCTCGAATCCCGTGGAGCAGCCGCAGGGCAACCTGACGCCGTCGCAGACCTACCAGGGCAATCAGAACCCGGTGAATCCGCCGGCGCCCGCACCCAGCTCGACTGCGCCGCGGCATACGCGCACCTCGACGCCGTCGCGTCCCCGGCACTCGTCGGACAACAACACCAATCCGTCGTCGACGCCGGAGCCCGAGGCGCGTGGCGTGACGCTGTCGGCCGGAACGCCGGTGCAGGTCGCGGTGAGCACGGCCATCACCACGAAGACCGCCCAGACGGGTGACACGTGGTCGGGTGAGGTGAAGGAAAACGTCATCGTCGGCAACACGGTCGTCATTCCCGCCGGCAGCACGGTTTCGGGCGTGGTCAACGCAGCGCAGGCAGCGAAGAGTGGCAGCCTGGCGTCGCTGGATATCGCGGTGACCTCGATCTCCATCAACGGCACGAGCCACGCGATCTCCGCGGCCACCGAGCCGATCGTCGCGGGCTCGACGCGGGCGCGCAATCTGGGCGCCATGGCGGGCGGTGCGGCGGCGGGTGCCTTGATCGGGCGCGCGGTCGGCGGCGGCAAGGGCACGCTCATCGGCGGCCTGATCGGCGCCGTGGGCGCCGGAGCCGGCGTGGCAGCCTCCAAGGGCTACCAGGTGACGGTCAAGGAAGGCACGGTCATCACGTTCACGGTCAGCGCACCGGTAACCGTGAAGTCCTGACGTAGACTCACAGACAGTAACGGGCGCCCGGCGAATCGGCGGGCGCCCGTCGTGTTTTCAGGTTCGGGGTGCCCGCCCCGACACTAGAAGCTGTCTCATAAATGGATGACTTGAGGTAAACTGCTCTTTGGCAGCGTCATGGAAGGCGCTGAGGAGGAGCCATGGACCTCACGGATGAACAGTGGAACATTCTCGAGCCGCTGATTCCAAAGCCGCGACGGCGTGCTGATGGACGAGGCCGACCGTG
>JBBRLX010000038.1:0-34618 GCA_038231135.1 Candidatus Eiseniibacteriota bacterium
GATCGCATGAGAACGACACTCCGGAGTTCAGAATCACCGATATGGCGCCAGCACCCCGCTCAGCGGAACCGCCGCTCGCGAACGAGTGCATCGGCAGGCTCCCCGGTGCACGTCGTCGGTCCTTTTTCAGCAGCCTGCTAGACCATGCGGTCCGCGCGCCGGGACGTCGATGTGCCGCGCGATCCGGCCCGGAATCTCGGGGTCGATCACGACGATCTGGCCGGGATCGGCGATGTTGATGAAGAACGCCTGGCGATCCGGGTCATGGATGGCCCAGCGCGTTCGTCCGGGCATCGGCACCGTCGCGAGCACCGACCACCGGCCCACGTCCACCACCGTCACGCTCGGCGACTCGGGCACGTTCGGGTCGCCGACGTTGGCGCACAGCAGGAGTTCCCGCTGCGGATCGTGAGCCAGCCCGTTCGGCCGGATGCCGGAGGCGATCTTGACGACCTCGGCTCCGGAATCCGCCGGGAACATGGCCACCGTGTTCTCGCCGCGATTCGAAGTGAACACCCGATGCGAGGGCTCGTGCACGAGAACCCCCGCGACGCCCGCGAGCCCGGGAACGGATCGTACGTGGCGGTCCAGGCGGGTATCGATCACATCCACGGCAGCGTTCGCCGTGTGCGCCACGAACAGCAGCGCCGCACCACGATCGATCGCGGCGTGATCGAAGCCGCCCGGCCCGAGGTGCGCAGGCAGGTCGATCAAGCCGAGCCGCCTCACGTCCCCGCTCCCACCGTGGCCGCCGTCACCGGAACGCGCCTTCGAGTTTGCCCTCCTGCACCATCAACTCGCAATAGGCGAACAGCGCGTCGTACACGATCCACTCCGCGGCATTCAGGGCATGGTCGTCCTTGAAGCCGAGGCCCCGAAAGCCCCGGGCGATCGCCCGCAACCCTGCGGATTCGGGCTGGTTCCACAGCGTGTTGTCGGTGTCGGCGCCGTTCACGATCCTGGCGAGCAGCACCAGCGCGGGATTGGACTCGAGCCCGTACTTCCTGACGATGGCGTCAAACGAACACTCCTTGCCGTGATGCCCGAGCTCGACGTCCTTGACGTCGAATGGCGTGGCGCCCTCGCGTTCCGCGACCGCCATCACCTCGCCGACGGGCACGAACAGGAATTCCGCCCGGGGGTCGACGAACTTCCGGATCAACCACGGGCACGCCACCCGATCGACCTGCACCTTTTCCCGCGTCACCCATTTCATCGTCCTGCCCTCCCGTGCCGGATATGAACCAACATGACTCGTGCTGCCGGTTGCGACTTCAGCGACTGCGCTGGCGAAACGATTCGTACAAACTGTCGAACAGCGCGGCACCCTGAGCGAGGCGCTCCTCATCCGTCTTCCTGCCGATGGCGAGCCCGACGATGACGCGACTCATGCCCGGGGTTTCCGGGCGCTGGAACCTGCCATCCTCGAGGTCGATGTCGTAGACGATTTCCGCGATGGGTTGCAGGGACGAATCGCGGAGCTGGAAGCGGTCGACGAGCACCTCGAACGTGCAGCGGCCGTCGTGGTGCGTGAATTCGGCGGCCGCCATGTCGAAACGGAGCTCGCGGGGTGCGGGCTTGTAGCCGCGGCCGGACACGAACTTGAACCGGGCGGCGGGATCGATGAAGCGGCGGATCAGCCACGCGCTGGCGATGCGATCGACCATGATCCCGGCGCGCGTCACCCAGGTGCCGCCGCGCGGCGGCTCGGGCATGCCGTCGCTCGCGCCGGCACCCAGTTCCACCCCGTGGATCCGGTCCTCGGCCAGCGACAGCGTCCCCGCCGCCGCTTCACGGCCAGCGGCGCCGAACGTGTCCCGCAGCACGATGTCGTCGAACCGCAGCCGCAACCGCTCGAGCTGCCGGGCCGCCTGGCGCCGGCGGGCTTCGTTGGCGGCACGCTTGCCCCGCAGCTCGGTGGCCAGCCGCCGTGCGTCGCCGGCTACGCTCAAGTACTCGGCGTCGCGCGCCGCCCGGAACAGCTCCTCGACGGTGCCATCCGCGAGGCCCAGGACCCACTGCGCTTCGCATACGACCGCCTCGCCGCCATCGCGCAGGACGTCCTTCACGATCGCGGCCATCGCGGATCGCATCGCCGCTTGCGCGGGGACGACATAGACGGAGCTTTTGATCGCCACCGCCCCAAGGTGTCGCAGCTGCCGGCCGACTTTCACCCGCAGGTAGTCGGGCTTCGCCGGGATCTGATGGATGAGCAGCAGCCACTTGGGCTCGTTCGCGGGTGGCGTCGATGGGATCCGCATGGCGGATAGTGATAGTCGCGTCGAACCAACGGGTCAATTCACGAGATTCAGCTGTGCTATGACCCCAAGTTCCATGAACACTCCGCCCTCGCGCCGGGCCACACACCGCGTTGACATCCGTCGACGTAAGTATTTTCCGGAACCGGACTTACCAAGGCGATTCGAAGTGCCGATGACGTGGGTAGCAACCGGCCATCCGCCCCCTCCTTGGAGCCTCCGTGATCCTCGGCGTCAAAGCGCGAACGCTCGCCTCCATCCTCGTAGACGCCGGGGTGATCACGCCCGATCAGGTCGACGCGGCGCTGGTGCTGCAGCGATCGACGGGCCTGCGGATCGGGGAAACGCTGGTCGAGATGGGCGCCGCCACCGAGGAGGACATCGGCTGGGCGCTCGCCCGCCAGCTCGGCCTGCCGTTCGTGGACCTGAGCCCGGAGACGCTGGACGCCGATCTGGTCCGGTCGTTCCCCGAGGGCCTGCTGTTTCGCCTCGACGCGGTGCCGCTGGTGAACGAGGAATCGTCGCTCTCGGTGGCCCTCGCCGACCCCACCGACACGGACCACGTCGACGAGCTGGAACGGGCGGCGGACCAGATGCTCACGCTGGCGGTCGCCACGCCCACCGCGATCCGGGCGGTGTTGCGAAAATTGCTGGGACCGCGGCCCGAACTGCACACCTCGGTGCCGCCGACCGCACCCGATGCTCACTTCGACATCGAGTGGGACCGTTCGGGCGCGACGTTCCTGCTGTTCCATCTGAGCGAGGCCCGGCGTGCGGGGGCCAGCGAGATCCATTTCCTGGCGCGGCGCGAGGCGCTCGAGGTGCACCACCGGATCGGGACGCAGCTCGTCAAGGCTCGCAACGAGCCGCCAGGAGCGCTGTACTACCTGTTGGCGCGCCTCGAGGCGCTCGGTGGTCCGGTCATCAACGATCGCATCGCCCACGTCGCCCGCAGCGTCCTGTGCCCGTCGGGCGGGGAGACGCTCGAGTTGGACGTATCGCTGCTGCATCACCAGGAAGGCTTCTCCGTGACGATCGAACTGCGACCCTCGTCCACGGCGCTGCCCCCGCTCGATCAGCTGGGCTTCGATCCCGTGGATGTCGCGCTGCTGCGCGCGGCGCTCCAGGCGTCCGCCGGTCTCGGCATCGTCACGGGTCCGCCGGGCATGGGCGGCTCGACCACGCTCGCGTGCCTGCTCGCCGACATGGGATTCGAGGACCGCCGTTGCATCGCCTTCGGCAACGACCGGATTCGCGTGCCGGCCGAGGTGTACGTCCCGGGGCTGGACGCCCCGCCCGTCTGGACGGAGGTGGCGGTCGCGCAGTGCGCCGACATCGTGGTGCTCGACGGCATCCTCGCGGGCAACGCCGTGAACGCCACGCTGTCGCCGGCGGCACTGGGCCGGCTGCTGCTGGTGCGCACGGATTGGACGGATACCTTCGCCCTGCTCGAACAGCTCTCGGCTCACGCGCAGGACCGCGTGGCGCTCGCCGCGCGGCTGATGTTCGTGGTGCAGCAGCGTCTCGTGCGCGTGGACGGCGCGCCCGCCGCCGCGGATGCGTCCGGCCTGCGGTACGACCGCCGCGCAATCCTGGAAGTCCTGATCGCCGGCGACTCGCTGCGCGACGGCATTCTTGCCGGCGAGGCGGCTCCGCAGTTGCGGGCGCGCGCGGTGGCAGAGGGATTCCGGCCGCTGGCGGCCCGCCTGCGGGCTCTCGCGGATTCGGGAGTGATTCCCGCTGCCGAGTCCGCGCGGATGCTCGGGTGAGGGCCGGTCATGGCGCTTGACCTGACCGAGCTGCTCAACTTCGCCAAGGAGCAGGGCGCCTCGGATCTCCACATCGCCCCGGAGATGCCGCCGCTGGTGCGGATCCGCGGGGAGATGATGCCGCTCGAAATGGCGCCGCTCACGGGCGACGACACGCACGCCGCGCTCTACGACATCCTCAGCGACGTGCAGAAGCGCGTGTTCGAGGAGCGCCACGACCTCGACTTCGCGTTCGAGCTGCCGGACATATCGCGGTACCGCGCCAACGTCATGCTTCAGAAGGGCGGCCCCGGCGGAGTGTTCCGGGTCGTGCCCACCAAGGTCCGCACGCTGGACGAAATGGGCATGCCCAAGGTGCTCAAGGATCTCTCGCTGCTGGAGAAGGGCCTGGTGCTGGTCACGGGCCCCACGGGGTCGGGCAAGTCGACCACGCTCGCGGCGATGGTCGACTTCATCAACGAGACCCGCCGCGGCCACATCCTGACGATCGAGGACCCGATCGAATTCGTCCATACGTCCAAGAAGTGCCTGGTGAGACAGCGCGAAGTGGGGCCCCACACGCATTCCTTCACCAACGCGTTGCGCGCCGCGCTGCGTGAGGATCCGGACGTGATCCTGGTCGGCGAGCTCCGTGACCTCGAAACCACCCAGCTCGCCATCTCGGCGGCGGAGACGGGTCACCTCGTGCTCGCGACGCTGCACACCAACTCCGCGTCCAAGACGGTGGATCGCATCATCGACATCTTCCCCACGGGACAGCAGGCGCAGATCCGCACCATGCTGTCCGAGTCCATCGAGGGCGTCGTCGCCCAGAGCCTGCTGCTGTCGAAGGATGGCAAGAGCCGCGTGGCCGCGCTCGAGGTGCTGGTGGGGGTGCCCGCGCTGCGCAACCTGATCCGTGAAGACAAGACCGCGCAGATCCTGTCCGTGATCCAGACCGGCGCCCAGCACGGCATGCAGAGCCTCGACCAGAGCCTGCGCGATCTCGTGATGCAGGGGAAGCTGTCGCGCGAGGAGGCGATGAAGAAGTCATCGAACCCGCGCGTGTTTGACGCCGCGGGATCGACCACCAGCACCGCGACCGCCGCGACCACCCAGCGCCGCTAGGAGCCGCACGTGCACCTCGACGAACTGCTCACCGGTCTCCAGCAACGCAACGGCTCCGATCTTTACCTCACCGCAGACTCCCCCCCATTGTATCGCGTGGATGGCGCCACGATCCCGGTCGACATCCGCAACTGGACGGCCACCGAGGTCGAGTCCGTGATCCGGGCGGTGCTGACGCCACTCGAAGCGGCCGAATTCGACCGCACGCACGAGCTGAACATGGCCCGCGCCGTCGCCGGCGTCGGGCGGTTCCGGATCAACGTGTTCCGCCAGCGCGGACAGGCGGGCCTCGTGGCCCGGCTGATCCCGATCGACTTCCCCAGCGCTGCGACGCTGGGACTGCCGGCGTCACTGCTGGAGTTGATCATGCAGAAGCGCGGCCTGATCCTCGTCACCGGCGGCACCGGGTCGGGGAAGTCCACCACGCTGGCCGCGCTCATCGACCATCGCAATACCCACACCCGCGGTCACATCCTGACGATCGAGGACCCGATCGAGTTCGTCCATCCCCACAAGGGCTGCATCGTCACGCAGCGCGAGATCGGCGTCGACACCGAGTCGTTTGCCGCCGGCCTCAAGAGCGCGCTGCGCCAGGCGCCGGACGTCATACTGATCGGCGAGATGCGGGACCGCGAGACCGTGGAGGCCGCGGTCCACTTCGCCGAGACCGGCCACCTGGTGCTGGGGACGCTGCACGCCAACAACGCCAACCAGGCGGTCGAGCGCGTCATGAACTTCCTGCCCGGCGAAGTCCACGCCCAGATGTACCAGCACCTGGCCCTCAACCTGCGCGGCATCGTGTCGCAGCGCCTGGTGCCGCGCGCGGACTCCCAGGGACGGGTCGCCGCCATCGAGGTGATGCTCAACTCGCCGCGGGTCGCCGACCTGATCGCGAAGGGCGAGATCGCCGCTCTCAAGGAAGCCATCGAAAGCAATGTGCAGGACGGGTCGCGGTCGTTCGACCAGGCGCTCCACGATCTCTATCGCGCGGGCGACATCGCGCTCGACGAGGCGTTGCGGCAGGCCGACAGTGCCAACAACGTCCGCATCCGGATCAAGCTGGAGGATGCGGGCAGCAAACCGTCCGACAAATCCCAGTTCGCCCTGCAGGGCAAGAAGGGATTGTGATAGCCCGAAGGGCAGTCCGTTGCCGTCGTCCGTAGCCGCCTCGAGACCGCCTCCGCGATCCGAAGCCTGCCCGGCTGTGTTCACACATTCGTAACCATCGAACGCGTGCATATGGATGACCGATTTCATTGCACGGAGTTGCGCCATTCGCCGGTTTCGGCGACCCGCCGCCGCCGGATTCCGATAGCGCGCCGCGATGACAAGATGTCGTTGACCCGCTGTGCGAAACGACTTCCCGCCTCGCGTATTCTCAAACGCGCCTATCAATCCAGACACGAGTCGTATAGTCTGGCAAAAGCGCGTAAGGCTCCAGGAACCCGCCGGATGGCGGCGTCGCGAGCCCGTCGATCGATAAATCCCATGAGTACTCCAGCTTCCCGAAGCACGAGGCCCGACACGTCCCGAACCGACCCGGCAGAATTGCGTCCAGACTCGATGCCCTTCCCCGTAGTCGGAATCGGCGCATCGGCCGGCGGCCTCGAAGCGTTCAGCCAGTTGCTCGGCCACCTCCCCGTCGACACCGGCATGGCGTTCGTGCTCGTGCAGCACCTCGACCCCAAGCACGCGAGCAAGCTGAGCGACCTGCTCGCCAAGTACACGACGATGCCGGTCGTGGAGGTCACGCAGGATCTGGCGGTCGAGGCCGATCACGTCTATGTGATCCCGCCCAACTTCACGCTCACGTTCATCAGGGGCACGCTGCACCTGGAACCGCGCGACGGCCACGGTCCACACGTGATCGACTATTTCTTCAAGTCGCTGGCGACGGACCGCCAGGCAGGCGCGATCGGCGTGGTGTTGTCCGGCACCGGCACCGACGGCACGCTCGGCCTGCAGGAGATCAAGGCTTCGGGCGGCATCACGTTCGCCCAGGACGAACAGTCCGCGAAATTCGCCGGCATGCCGCAGAGCGCGTCGAAGTCCGGCTGCATCGACCGAATCCTGCCGCCCGAGAAGATCTCGGAGGAGCTGGCCCGCATCGGCAAGAATCCGTACGTTGCCTCCCTCTCCACCACGGATCCGCAGGCCACCCGCGGCCAAACCAACGATTTCGCCAGGATCCTCGCGCTGTTGCGATCCACATTCGGGGTCGATTTCAGCGCCTACCGGGACACGACGATCAACCGGCGCATCCTGCGCCGGATGGTTCTGCATACCAGAGACAGCCTGGCGGCCTATGCGAGGCTGCTGGAGCAGGATCGCGCCGAACTCGGCGCCCTGTATCAGGACATACTGATCAATGTGACGAGCTTCTTCCGCGATCCGGAGACCTTCGAAGCCATCAAGACGCAGGCATTTCCGCAGATGCTGAAGGACAAGCCCCTCGACGCGCCGATTCGCATCTGGGTGCCTGGGTGCTCCACCGGCCAGGAGGCCTATTCGCTGGCCATGATCCTGCTGGAGTTCCTCGGTGAGCAGACGTACCGCCGGACGATCCAGATCTTCGCCACGGATCTGAGTGACACGTTCGCGCTCGTCAAGGCGCGCGAAGGCTGCTACCCCGAGAGCATCGAGGCGGAGGTCTCGCCCGAGCGGTTGCAACGGTTCTTCAGCAAGGAGGACGGCGTGTACCGGGTCCATAAGGACCTGCGGAAGATGGTGGTGTTCGCCAAGCAGAACGTGGCGACCGATCCGCCGTTCTCCCACCTCGACCTGATCAGCTGCCGGAACCTGCTGATCTACCTGTCGCCTCCCCTGCAGAAACGCGTTATCCCGACGTTCCATTTCGCACTGAATCCCACGGGGTTCCTCGTCCTCGGGGGTTCCGAAACAATTGGCGGACACACGGACCTGTTCAGCGCGGTGGATTCGGAGAACCGGATCTATATAAAGAAGTCGACCGCCAGCCGGCAATATCCACATTTCCGCGCCGAGGACTATCACGCCCGCATCATGGCCGGCGGTGTGCAGGCGCCCGAGCAGCCCACGGCCGCCGACTGGAAGCGTGAAGCGGACCGGATCGCGCTCGGCCAGTACGTGCCGCCGGGGGTGCTGGTCAACGCGAACCTGGATATCCTGCAGTTCCGCGGCAACACCGGGCCCTACCTCACGCCGTCGCCCGGCGAGCCCAGCCACAATCTGTTCAAGATGGCCCGCGAGGGGCTGTTCCTGGAACTGCGCTCCGCCATCGCCGAGTGTCAGGAGACTTCCATGGCGGTGATTCATCCGGATCTGCGGATACGGGGCAACGGCGAGGACGTCGAGTTCGATCTCAAGGTCTGGCCGGTCCGGCTGCCCAACGCCGGTGAGATCTGCTATCTGATCGCGTTCGAGGAGCGCCTGTCCCACCTGCCGCTCAAGGCGGCCTCGGGCCCGGCGGCGACCCCGTCCGACGAGATCGCCCGGCTCCGGCACGAGCTGGCTTCGACCCGCGAATACCTGCAGTCGGTCATTGCCCAGCAGGACGCGGGCAATGAAGACCTGAGGTCCGCGAACGAAGAGATCCTGTCCAGCAACGAAGAGCTGCAGAGCACCAACGAGGAGCTCGAGACCGCCAAGGAGGAGCTGCAATCGGTCAACGAGGAGCTGACCACAGTCAACGAACAGCTCCAGAACCGCAATGCGGACATGACCCGGCTCAACGACGACCTGACGAATCTCATCAACAGCGCCCACGTGCCGACGATCGTCGTGGACATCGATCTGCGGATCCGCCGCTTCACCCCGACCGCCGGGCTGCTGCTCAATTTACTGCCGGGCGACGTCGGCCGGCCCTTGGGCAATATCAAGCCCACACTCGCGATCCACGACCTCGAAGCGCTGGTGACGCGGGTGATGACCACGGTCCACGTGGAGGAACGCGAAGTCCGCGACGTGCATGGCCGCTGGTTCCTGCTGCGCATCCACCCCTATCGCACCTCCGACAACAAGATCGACGGCGCGGTCGCGGTGTTCGTGGACGTGGACGAGGCCAAGCGCGCCCAGGAGGCGCTGCGGGACGCGATGGAGTACTCGCAGTCGATCATCGAGACGGTGCTGGTGCCGCTCGTGATCCTCGACGCGGATCTATCCGTCCGGTCCGCGAATCCTGCGTACTACCGCATGTTCAGGACGAACCGGCAGCAGATCGAGGGGCAGCACCTGTACGAGCTCGGCAATCGCCAATGGGACGTTCCGGAGCTGCGCCGGCAACTGGAGGTCGTCCTCCCGCAGAATTCCTCGTTCGACGACTTCGAGCTCACCCACGACATCGAAGGCATCGGCGAGCGGACGCTGGTCCTCAACGCGCGCCGCATCGTGCGCGGCGACCAGCAGACCGAGCTGATCCTGCTGGCGATCGAGGATCGCACGGTCAGCATCCGGCTCTCGAACGAGCTGCGCCAGCACGTTTCACGGCTGTCCAACGAAGACCGCGAACGCACGGTGTTCCTGGCGCTGCTCGCCCACGAATTGCGCAATCCGCTCGCCCCCGTGCGCAACGCACTGCGGATCATCCAGCTGTCGGGCGGCGATGGCGAGATGGTCCAGTCGGCCACGGGCATGATGGAGCGTCAGATCGGTCACATGGTGCGGCTGGTCGAAGACCTGATCGACGTGAGCCGCATCAGCCAGGGCAAGATCACGCTTCAAATGGAGCGGCTCGACCTGGTGCCGGTCGTGAAGCATGCGATCGACGCGGCCGGCGCCTCGACCGTCGCCATGGATCTCGAAGCCAGCGTCACGCTCCCGCCGCGGTCGGTGTACGTCGAGGGCGACGCCACGCGCATCACCCAGATCGTGGGCAACCTTCTCAACAACGCCTACAAGTTCAGCGACAAGACCGGCCGCATCGAGCTCACGGTCGAACTCGTGGACTCCTGGGCGGTGATTCGCGTGCGTGACGGCGGCATCGGCATTCCGCCGGAACATCTGCCGCACATCTTCGACATGTTCATGCAGGTGGACACCTCGCTGGGCCGGTCGGTGGGCGGACTCGGCATCGGCCTCGCGCTGGTGAAGCACCTGGTCGAGAAGCACGGCGGGACGCTGAGCGCCGCAAGCGACGGACTCGGCAAGGGCAGCGAGTTCACGGTGCGGTTGCCGCTGTCCGCCGATCAGACGACGCCGGAACGCCGCGCGACCATTCGGGACGACATTCCGGCCACGATGCCGCCGCGCCGGATACTGGTGGTCGATGACAATCAGGACGCCGCGGCGTCGCTGGGGCTGCTGCTCGCCCACAGCGGGCACGAGGTCCAGACGGCGTTCGACGGCGCGCAGGCTCTGGACATCGCGCAACGGACGAAGCCGGACATCATCTTCCTCGACATCGGACTGCCGAAACTCAACGGCTACGAAGTTGCGCAACGGATTCGGAAGGAACCCTGGGGGGAGAAGGTGCTGCTCATCGCCCTCACCGGCTGGGGCAAGAGCGAGGACCGCGAGCAATCGCGTCGCGCGGGCTTTGACATCCACCTGGTGAAGCCGGTGAAGTTCGACGAGGTCCTGGTGTTCCTGCACGGCAACGGATCGGCCGCCCGGGGAGGGCGTTGAACGGCCTGAATCGCAGGTGCCTCGTCCCGCTCCTCGCTGCGGGCCTGCTCGCATCCGCACCGGCCGCCCAGGCCCACAACGCGGCGTTCGTGGTGAGCCGCGATTCCACCGCGCACCCGCGGCTCGGGCTCCATGGCCCGCGCGACTACCTCGATGGCCGCACGTGCATCACGCTGCGCAAGGGCGACGACGTGCTCCGCGGCTACTGGTTCTGCGACGCCCCCGGCCTGTCGTCGCTGAACCAGGACGGGCTCGTCCGCGGCCGGCTGCGCCTGCAACCCCGGAATCGCATGGCCCTCGAGCTGGTTCGCGCGGACCCGGGATTCGCGATGCTCGAGCCCAGCACCTGGAACGTCGTGCTGGCGCGCCGTGGCCAGACGTACGAATTCGTCCGGGACCCGGGCGGCCAGTTCTCGATTCAGATGATCGCCCGCGTGCCGCGGCCGGGACATTGGTCGGCGACCTTCCGATTCGTCGACAAGGCGGGCCTGTCCGCGCCGTCCGATCCGTTTACACTGTGCTTCACCACCGACCTCGCGGCCGATCCGGCGGGCGTCCCGGTGACGCTCGCGTCCACGTACCTCGACGCCGTGCAGGAACTGCGGAAACACCTGGTCGCGGCCGAGGCGTCGATTCCGGCCGACAAGCTCAGCCTCGTCAGTTACGAGGCGTCGGCGCTCCACACGCTGGCGGAGTCCGTGCCCGGGCTCGCGGGCGCCCCGGATACCGGGGTTCCAGCCGTCGCGCGCGCCGCCGTGGGTTCGCACGCGGCCGCGCTCATCGCCGTGACGGTCCCGCTGCATCAGTCCGCCGACCTCGGTGACATGGCCGGAGCCGTAACGCAGCTCCAAGCGGCCGGCGTCCTCGTGGATTCGCTCGAGGCGTATGCGCCGCGGCGCTACACGTGCCCGATGGGCGACCTGGACGGCAGGACGTATCCCGCGCCCGGCAACTGCCCGGTGTGCGGCATGAAGCTCATGGACACGCTCGCGCACCTCGACCATACGCCCAGGCACGGCGGCGCCTTCATGATGACTCCCGACTTCCGCCACCACCTCGAGGCCGTCGTCGGCGCCGCTCGCGAGCTGCGGGTGTATTTCTACGACGAGTTCACAAAGCCGATCGCGGCCCAATCGATCCGCGCCCGCGTGGAACTGGCGCGGTCGGGCGCCGGCCCCGCGCCGTCGATCGCTCTGGCACCGGGGCCGGAGCCAGCCTGCCTGGTCGCGACGCTGCCGGCGCAGAATCGGAACCCGCACTCGCTCACACTCGTGGTGGACTTCGGCGACGGCCAGGGTGAGCAGTCGTATTTCGTCGCCATGCCCGGCTCGCGGCGCTAGCGTCCGGTGAACTACTAGCGGACGGTGGCGCGCCCGAGCGGCCGGGCGTGTCGACATCGTCCGCATGCGGGTTGCTGCTCGAACGCCGGCATCATGCCACCACCCGCAGGCGCTTCCGTTCCTGCTTGAGCTGGGAGTAACGCCAGTACGTGTACACGACCGGGATGATCTCCAGGGTCAGGAACGCCGAGGTGAACAGCCCTCCCACCATCGGGGCGGCGACGCGTTTCATGACGTCGGCGCCGGCGCCCTGCGACCACAGCAGGGGCACGAGGCCGATCATCATCGTCGCCACGGTCATGAGTTTCGGCCGCACGCGTTGAACGGAGCCCTCGAGCGTGGCCTCGACGATGTCGTCGAGGTCGCGAATCCGGCCTGCGGCCTGGTACTTGTGATACGCGCTGTCGCAATACACCACCATCACGACCCCGGTCTGCGCGGCGAGTCCGACGAGCGCGATGATCCCGACCCATGTGGCGGTGGACAGGTTGTAGTGCAGGATCGCCATGAGCCAGATGCTGCCGACGAGCGCGAACGGCACCGAGGCGAGGACGATCAGGGCTTCGGACAGATTGCCGAAGTTCATGTACAACAGCAGCAGCACGATCACGAGCGTCAGCGGCACCAGGAACCGCATGCGCGCCTGCATTTGCTGCAGGAGTTCATACTGCCCGGTCCACTTGAGGGAGTAGCCGGTCGGCAGCTTGATCTCCTTGTCGACCGCCCGCTTGGCCTCGTCGACGTAGGAGCCGATGTCCTGCTTCGAGACATCCATGTCCACGTAGACGTAGCCGGTGAGCATGCCTGCTTCATCGCGGATCATGGGGGGCCCGGTGACGACATGGATGTCGGCGACCTGCCCGAGCGGGACGTGCTGGCCGCTCGGTTCCGACCACACCCCGCCCCCGGACGGGCCGCCGGGCTCCGGCGGCAGCACGTTGCCCTGCCCACCCTCGTTCATGCTGCCGGAGCCGGATCCGCCCATGCCGGAACCCGCTCCGCCGCCGGGCCGTGTGCCGGATCCACCCATGGCCTGGGCGAGATAATCGTCACCGGCGTCGGACACGCCTGCCGAGGCGAGCAGCACCGGAGCGGCCCCTGCGACGGAGCTCATGCCCCCGCCCATTCCGGAGGCCGGGGCGCCGCCCGCGGCCGCGTGCAGTGGCACCAGCACGTGTTTCAGGTGTTCGATGTCCTGGCGCAGGTCGCGCGGATAGCGGACGTTGATACTGAAGCGATTGCGGCCCTCCACGGTGACCTCGATGGGCTGGCCACCCACGGCGGCCTCGATGACGTCCTGCACCTCGCCCAGCGTCAGGCCATAGCGCGCGAGGGCGGCGCGGTCGGGGATGATGTCGATGTAGAACCCACCCGTGTTGCGGTCCGAGTACACGCTGCGCGTGTTCGGGACCTTCGACACCGTGCGCTCGAGATCCATGCCGATCCGCTCGATGGTGTCGAGGCTGGCGCCGAACACCTTGATGCCGATCGGCGTCCGGATTCCGGTCGACAGCATGTCGATGCGCGTCTTGATCGGCATGGTCCACGCGTTGGTCCAGCCCGGCATCTGTAGAGTGCGATTCAGGGCATCGGTGAGTTCCTGCCAGGTAATGCGGTGGCGGTCCGGCCAGAACGGCCGGAACACCGGTTTGAGCCAGCCGGGCGCCCAGCCGGAATACCAGCGCGGGTCGGCGAGCATGCGCCAGTGTTCGCGCGGCCTGAGCTGCACGATGGTCTCGACCATCGAGAGCGGAGCGGGATCGGTCGGGGTCTCGGAGCGGCCTGCCTTGCCGAACACGGACACCACCTCGGGGAACGTCCGAATGAGACGGTCCTGGACCTGAACGTAGCGCTTGGCCTCCTCGATCGAGATGTTGGGGAACGTAGTCGGCATGTACAGCATGTCGCCCTCGTTCAGGGGCGGCATGAACTCGTTGCCGAGCCGCAGCGCCATGGGCACGGTCGCGAGCACGGCGGCAAGGCCGATCGCGATCGTCGTCTTTGGATTCTTGAGCGCGACCCACGCGAACGGCCGGTAGACGGCAATCATCGCGCGCGAGACCGGGTGGTCCTTCTCGTGTTTGATCTTGCCGCGGATCAACAGCGACATGAGCGCCGGCGACAGCGTGATCGAGATCAGGGCGGCGAACGCCATCGAGAACGTCTTCGTGAAGGCGAGCGGTTTGAACAGCCGCCCGGCCTGGCCGTTCAGCCCGAAAATCGGCAGGAACGCCACCGTGATGATCAGGAGCGAGAAGAAGATCGGGGGTCCCACCTCCTGCGCGGCCGCGATCAACACCTGCTGCCGGTTCGCGCCCGGCGGCGCGGTCTCGAGGTGCTTGTGAGCGTTCTCCACCAGGACGATCGCGGCGTCCACCATGGCGCCGATCGCGATCGCGATGCCGCCGAGGCTCATGATGTTCGCGTTGATGCGCAGGAAGTACATTGGTACGAACGCGAGCCCGACCGCCACGGGCAGCGACAGCACCGGTACCAGCGTGCTGCGGAAGTGGAGCAGGAAGATGAAAATGATCACGCTCACCACGATCGCTTCCTCGAGCAGCGTGTGCCGCAGCGTCGAGATGGCCCGCTCGATGAGTCGCGAGCGGTCGTAGACGATCTTCACCTCGACGCCGGGCGGGAACGACGATCGGAGCTCGGCGAGCTTGCGCTTCACCCGTTCGATCACCTGCGGGGCATTCTCGCCGTAGCGCATGACGATCGTCCCGCCGACGGCCTCGCCTTCGCCGTCCAGCTCGGTCACGCCGCGCCGGATGTCGGGCCCGAACATCACGGTGCCCACGTCGCCGACTCGAATGGGCGTGCCGGTGCGCTTGTCGGAGCCGAGCGCCACCTGGCGCAGGTCGTCGAGGTCTTTTACGTAACCGCGGCCGCGCACGAAGTACTCGCGCCCCGACATCTCGATGATGCGGCCGCCCACGTCCGAGTTGCTGCGCCGGATCGCCCCGGTGACGTCCGCCAGCGAGAGTCCGTAGGCATGCAGCCGCTCGGGGTCGACCTCGACCTGGTACTGCTTCTGGTAACCGCCCACCGAGGCGACCTCGGCCACTCCGGGCACGCTCGCCAGCGCGTAGCGCAGATTGAAGTCCTGGAACGTGCGGAGCTCGGACAGATCGTGTTGTCCGGACGTGTCCACCAGCGCGTACTGGAACACCCAGCCCACCGACGTGGCGTCGGGGCCGAGCACCGGGTTCACCCCCTGCGGCAGGCGCGTGCGGATGCTGCTCATGTACTCGAGAACGCGACTGCGCGCCCAGTAGAGGTCGGTGCCCTCCTTGAAGATCACGTAGATGAAGCTCATGCCGAACATGGATTGTCCCCGCACCGCCTCGACCTGCGGTGCGCCGAGCAACGCGGACACGATGGGATAGGTGACCTGATCCTCCACCAGGTCCGGGCTCCGGCCCATCCACTCGGTGAACACGATGACCTGCGGGTCCGAGAGATCCGGGATGGCGTCGAGCGGAACGCTGCGTACGGCGACGATGGACCCGGCCACGACGAAGGCGGTGAAGATGAACACCAGCGCCCGGTGGGTCGCGCAGTACTCGATCACACGGCCGATCACGGGGTGCCTCCCGCTCCATGATCCATGCCGGCCATGCCGGGCTGCGATCCCATGCCCGCGATCGCCGCCTTGAGCCGGCTCTCCGAGTCGATCAGGAACGAGGCGCTCGAGACGACCGTGTCACCCTCGGCCACGCCTTTCAGAATCTGAACGCGATCGCCCTCGGGCATCCCGGTCCACACCATTCGCGGTTCGAAGCGCCCGCCGGCATGGGCGAGAAACACATACGAGTGCTGGCCGGCGTTGACCACGGCCTCGGATGGCACCGACAGCGCGTGGGCGCCGCGAGCGGACACGTGTACCCGGCCGTACATGCCGGGCCGGAGCGCACCATCCCCGTTCGCGAGCGCCAGGCGGGCTTTCAACGTGCGAGTCTCGTTCGACACGGTGGGATAGACGAACTCGACGCGCCCATCGTAGTTCCGCCCCGGCATGGCATCGGAGGTGAACCTCGCCACGTCTCCCACGTGCACGCGCGACATGTCCATCTCGTAGACGTCCGCCATCACCCATACGCGTGACAGGTCCGCGAGCGTGAGCAGCGGCGTGTCCGCCCCCACGTACTGGCCCTCCGTGACGCCGCGTTCCAGCACGGTGCCGCCGACCGGAGAGCGCAGCACCAGTTGCGTCGATGCCTTGTGCTCGCGGTCGAGCCGCTGAATCTCCTCGTTCGGGACCCCCAGCAGGCGCAGGCGTTCGGCGCCGGGGATGTCCATCATGTCGTGAGCCGGGTCCGCCATGGAATCCATGCCGCCATGGTTGATCAGGTACTCCTGTTCGCTCTGGAACAGTTCGGGGCTGTAGATGGATAGCAGCGGCTGCCCGGCCTTCACCTGGACGCCGGTCTCGTTCACGTAGAGCTCCCGGATCCAGCCCGACACCCGGATCTGCACCCGCCTTAGCCGGGACTCGTTCGGCGTGACGAAGCCGACGAGGTCGAGCTGGCCGCCCAGCGCCGACCGCTCGACCCGTGCGGTGCGGACACCGATCATCTGGATGCGTTCGGGGGTGATCTGCACCGAGGTTAGTCCGGCGACGTTGCCCATCTGGCCCGCGACGTTGCTGCCGTTGTGATCGGCGACCGACACGGGTTCGAGCGTCATGCCGCAGATCGGACACTCGCCCGGTTTGTCGGACGTGTAACTCGGGTGCATCGGGCAGTGATAGATCACCTTCCCCGCGGCTCCCGTGGTGACCGGGGCGGGGCGCCGGGACATCGCGTAGCTGCCGATGCTCACAATGGCCAGCACGAGCAGGAACGCGAACAGCACCCAGCGCAGGATGTTCATGAAGTGCGCGCCGGGCGGCGGCGCGTGGGCCGGCGAGGGTGCGATAGGGACGATCCCTCCCGGCGCCTCGTCCACGCGCGGCGTGGTGTCATCGATCGGGTTCATCGTTCGTTCCCCTCGTGAACCGGCAGAGTGATTCCGAGCAGGTCGCCGCGCGCCGTGATGGCGAGGAGCCTGGCCTCGGTGCGTGCGAGATCCTGACGCGCGCGCGTGAGGGCGACCTCCTCGTCATACAGAGCATGACTGGCTTCGAACACCCGCCACAGGTCCGTGGCGCCGGCGTCGTACGCGCTGTACGACGCCGCGACCGCGCGCCGTTGCGTGACGACCACGGTGTCCGCCAGCAGGGCAACCGTGCGCCGATCGGCACGGGTGCTGGCATACAGGCTGCGGGCCTGCTGATCGAGATCGAGAGTCGCGGCGCGCAAATCGTCCTCGGACGCCCGTGCCATGGCGTCCATTTCGAGACCCTCCGAGAGCTCGCGCTGGTTCGCGAACACCGGCAGCATGACCCCCAGGGTTGCGGACCACATGTTGTCCTGCGGGATTCCCATGATCGGCTGGCGGATGCCATAGGACATCCCGACCTGCAAATCCGGCCACAGCATCCGCCGCGCGGCGCGTGCGGCGAACCGATAGCGCTCGACCCGCGCCCGCAGCTCGCGCAATCGCGGATGGCTGTCGTTCACGAGCGCGATGACCGCCGCCGCGTCTTCGGGCGGGGTGGCCGCCGGCGGGGGCTCCAGGGAGTCCGGCAGGGCGGCGGCCTCGCGGCCCATCAGTGCGGCGAGGCGGGCGCGGGCGCCCTGCTCCTCGGCTTCGTAGGCCGCGATATCGGACAGCGTTCGGGCCTGCTCGGCCTGTGCGCGGAGCATGTCGTCCAGTCTGCCGTTGCCCGACTCGTAGCGGACCCGCGCGGAGCGGACCAGCCGGTCCATCTCGCCGCGATGGGCAAAGCTCGAGGCCGCAAGCGTCCCGGCGTAGTAGGCGTCGGTGTAGGCCTCCCACGCCATCGCGAACAGTTCGTAGTTCGTCAACTCCAAGCCGGCGCCTGCGGCCTTCGCGGCCGCGAAGGCGGATCTCCGGCTGAGACCCAGGGCTCCGGACACCGGGACGCGCTGCTCGACCCCGATCATCTTCATGGTCATCGGCTGCATGTCGAAGCGGCCGCTGGTCGGCACGTTGATCAGCCCGAATTCGGCCATCGGGGATTGCCACGCGCCGGCGGGCGCAACCCGCCGCCGGGCGGCCTCGACCATCTCGCGGCGGCTCGCGAGCGTCGGATTCGCGGTCGCGACCTCGCGCAGCGCGCCCTGGAGGTCCAGCGCTCTCGCGATCGTGGGTGCGGCGACGACCAGCACGGCGAACACGAGAATGCTGGGCCAAACCACGGACCTCATGGGTGAACCTCCCGATTGCCTGCACGACTGCGCGACCTCGAGTTCCAGCGTCACCGGGCACCGCCCTGCGGATTCTCGGCCATCATTCCAACTTCGCGCTGCGCAGCCGCAACGCGTTCCCGATCACCGAGACGGAACTGAAGCTCATGGCCGCCGCGGCGACGATCGGGCTGAGCAGCAGCCCGAAGACCGGATACAGCACGCCGGCGGCAATGGGCACTCCCAGCACGTTGTAGACGAAGGCGAAAAACAGGTTCTGGCGGATGTTGCTCATCGTGGCGCCGCTCAGGGCGCGGGCCCGCACAATCCCGCGCAGGTCGCCCTTCACGAGCGTCACTCCCGCGCTCTCCATGGCGACGTCGGTGCCGGTGCCCATGGCGATTCCCACCTGCGCCTGCGCCAGGGCCGGCGCGTCGTTGACCCCGTCGCCGGCCATGGCGACCGATCGGCCTTGGGCCTGGAGCTGCTTGATCACGTTGACCTTCTGGTCGGGCAGCACTTCCGCCTGGACGTCGTCGATGCCCAGCGTCCGGGCCACGGCCATCGCCGTCGTCCTGCTGTCGCCGGTGAGCATCACCAGCCGCAGGCCGGCAGCGTGCAGCTGTCGGATGGCCTCCGGCGTGGTCGCCTTGATCGGATCGGCGACCCCGAGGAGCCCGATCACGCGCCCGTCGACGAGCAGGAACATGGCGGTCTGGCCCTCTGCCCGCATGGTCTCGGCCGGTGCTGCCAGGGCCCCGGCGTCTGCTCGAAGTTCCGCAAGCAGCGCCGTGTTGCCGAGGGCCACCGCCTTGCCATCAACCGTGCCCCTGACGCCCTTGCCGGTGAGCGATACGAAGTCCGTGGCCGGCGCCAGCGCCAGCTTGCGCTCGGCGGCGCCCGCCACGATCGCGGCCGCCAATGGATGCTCGCTGCCGCGTTCGAGGCTGGCGGCGAGTCGCAGGGCATCCGGTTCCGTCCACTCCGGCGCGGTCACCACGCGGACGAGTTTAGGCTTGCCCTCGGTCAGCGTGCCCGTCTTGTCGAACACGAGCGTGTCCACTGAGCGGAGCGTCTCGATCGCCTCCGCGTTCCGGAACAGGACACCCATGGTCGCGCCCCTGCCCGCCGCCACCATGATCGACATCGGCGTGGCGAGCCCGAGCGCGCAGGGACAGGCGATGATGAGCACCGTCACCGCGTTGATGACGGCATACGCCATGCGCGGCGCCGGTCCCACCAGCGCCCACACGATGAACGTGACGATGGCCAGTACTACGACCGTCGGCACGAATACGGCCGAGACCCGGTCGGCGATGCGCTGGATGGGCGCGCGGCTGCGCTGCGCCTCGGCCACCATCTGAACGATACGGGCGAGCAGCGTGTCGGACCCGACCTTCCGGGCCTCCATCACCAGCGATCCGGTGCCGTTCAATGTGGCGCCCACGAGGCGGCTCCCCGGCTCCTTCTCGGCCGGGATCGGCTCGCCGGTGACGAGCGCCTCGTCCACGGCGCTCCGGCCTTCGATCACCACGCCGTCGACGGGGACCTTCTCGCCCGGCCGCACCCTGAGCCGGTCACCGATCTGCACCTGGTCGAGCGGAACGTCGTGTTCCGAGCCATCCGCGGCCATGCGGCGCGCGGTCTTGGGGGCGAGTCCGAGCAGCGCTCGAATCGCCGAGCTGGTGCGGCTGCGGGCCTTGAGCTCGAGCACCTGGCCCAGCAGTACCAGCGTCACGATCGCCGCCGCCGCTTCCAGGTAGGTTCCCACGTGTCCGGACGCATCCCGGAACGTTGCGGGAAACCAGCTGGGCACTGCGACGGCGGCGACGCCGTGCAGGAATGCGATTCCCACACCCAGCGAGATCAGCGTGAACATGTTGGGGCTTCGGTTCACGATGGATTGCCAGCCGCGGACGAAGAACGGCCACGCGCCCCACAGCACGACCGGAGCGGCCAACGCCAGTTCCAACCAGGCCATCACCGAAGACGGAATGAGGCGGTCGACGGGATGGCCGGGCAGCGCCATGCCGATCATCAGCAACAACAGCGGGACGGTCAGCGCGGTCGAGACCTTGAACCGTCGCCGCATGTCCACCAGCTCGGGATTCTCCGCGTCCTCGAGGGTGACGCTGCGCGGCTCGAGGGCCATCCCGCAGATCGGGCACGCGCCGGGACCGTCCCGCACGATCTCCGGGTGCATCGGACACGTGTAGGTCGCGGCCTTCCCGTCCGGCGCGGTCACGGTAGGCGTCGGCCGAGCGGGGGCCGGCTCGCTCTTGCCCGGATAGCGACCGGGATCGGCACGAAATTTCTCGAGGCAGCCCTTGCTGCAGAACCGAACCTCGCGTCGCGCGTGCTCGAGGTGGTGAGGCGAATCCATCCCAACCTGCATGCCGCACACCGGGTCACGCATCGAGTTGATTTCGATCACGTCCGTCATGGCCGGGCTCCTCGAGTCATTTCGCCGCCGTGACCGTCTGGATCGTGTCCAGGACTGTTTGAAGCTTCACGGATTCCGCCTGGGTGCCGCTCAGGTTGCCCGCGTCGCCGAACTCGTCGAGCTTCGTCGCCGACACTCGGACCTGCTCGACCAGGCCCTTGAGCCGGTCCGCGGTGGCCGGCGAGGCCGCGCCGGCCTTGTCCGCGAGGGCCACGACCAGATCACGGATTCCGAACGCGAGAGGATGGACGTCCTTGAGCTGCCCGTTCTCGATCGCCGTCGAAAGCCTGGCTTGCTCGGCGCCGACCTGCGCCCAGATCCCGGCAACCGTCCCCGCCGGGGTCACCGTCACGGCGGGCTCGCTGTGTTCGCTGTCCGCGTTCGGCGCAGCCGCCGCGGGGGTTCCCCGGGACGATGCCGCGGGCGTCTCGGTCTGGGCCCTGGGCGAGCAGCCGCCGAGCAGGATGGCCCCGACGCCTGCCGCAACCACGGTCGAGCGCAACGTGTACGGGTTCATGTTCGCACTTCCTCCCCATCGATTGTCGCGGGACGGTCGGCTCGCGATTCGAGCGCGGCGTTCACGACGGGTCCGCGTCTCCGGCCAGATACTTCTCCGCTGACTTCCTCCCGAAGCGAAAGAACACCGCCGGCGTAACGATCGTGTCCAGCAGCGTCGAGCTGACGAGCCCGCCGAGAATGACCGTCGCCACCGGATACAGGATCTCCTTGCCCGGCTCACCCTTCGAGAGCACGAGCGGAACGAGCGCCAGCCCGGCGGTCAATGCCGTCATCAGCACGGGCACCAGCCGCTCGAGCGAGCCGCGGACGACCATGTGCATGTCGAACGCCTCGCCCTCCTCCTTCATCAGGTGCAGGTAATGAGAGACCATCATGATCGTGTTCCGTGAGGCGATGCCGGTCAGGGTGATGAATCCGACGAGCGACGCCACCGAGAACGTGCCGCCCGTCAGGAAGATGGCCACCACGCTCCCGATCAGGGCGAGCGGGATGTTGAGCAGGATCTGGAGCACGATCGGGACGGAACGGAAGTGGCTGAACAGCACGAGGAACATCGCGGCCAGCGAGAACAGGCTCAGGATGCCGATCAACCGGGTCGCCGACTGCTGGCTCTCGAACTGGCCGCCATAGGTGATGAAGTAGCCGGTGGGCAGAGTGACCTGTGCGCGGACCGACCTCTGGACCTGCTCGACGACCCGCCCCAGGTCCCTGCCACTGACGTTCGCCGAGATCACGATGCGGCGCTGAACGTTCTCGTGCTGGATGACATTGGGTCCGCGCGACTCCTCGACCGCCGCGATGGCCGAGAGCGGGACCTTGGCTCCGGACGGGGTGTCGATGAGAGCGCCGCGGATGGCTTCGAGGCTGCCCCGCGAGGCGTCATCGAACCTTACCAGCAGGTCGAACGTTCGCTGGCCCTCGAGGACCTGGGACACGACGCGGCCGTCGAGCGCCGTTTCGAGCGCCTCGTTCAGATTGCCGACGTTGAGTCCATAACGGGCGAGCGCCGCGCGATCCCCCTCGATCCGGATCTGCGGCACCAGCACCTGCTTCTCGACCTGCAGGTCCACCACGCCGGGAACCGTCGCCATCGCGCCCTGGATCTCCGCCGCCTTGGAGCGCAGCACGTCGAGGTCGTTGCCGAACAGCTTGACCGCGATCTGCGCCTGGACTCCGGACAGCAGGTGATCGAGCCGGTGCGAGATCGGCTGGCCGATGTTGACGAACACTCCCGGGATCTCGGCCAGGCGCGCACGGATATCGCTGAGCACCACCTCGCGGCTCCGCTTCGAGCGCCGGAAGTCGACGTCGATCTCGGTGTAGTGGACACCCTCCGCGTGCTCGTCGAGTTCGGCGCGGCCGGTACGGCGCCCGGTCGACATCACCTCCGGGACCGTCAACAACTGTTGTTCGGCGATGGTGCCGATGCGGTTCGACTCGCTCAGCGACGTGCCGGGCGCGGCGATGACGTTGATCGTCGCCGTGCCTTCGTTGAAGGTCGGGAGGAACTCCCGGCCCATCCGCGGGACCAGCGCTGCGGCGGCCAGCACCAGCACGGCCGCCCCGCCGATCACGACCCCGGGATGGGGCAGCGTGAAGTGGAGCAGTCGCCGGTCCCACTGCTTCAGGTGCCGCACGACGAACGAGTCCTGCTCCGCGGCCATGATCTTCGCGTTCGGCAGCAGGTAGAGACACAGCGCCGGTGACACCGTGAGCGAGACCACGAACGAGGCGAGGATCGACACGATGTACGCCTCCCCGAGCGGCGCGAACAGCCGGCCCTCGATGCCGCTGAGCGCGAACAGCGGCAGGAATACGAGCACGACGAGAATCGTGGCGTAGACGATCGAGTTCCGGACCTCGGCGGACGCCAGGTACACCACTTCGAGCGCCGCCCGCGGAACCGCGGCGTGCCGGTTCTCGCGCAGCCGGCGGAACACGTTTTCCACGTTGACGATGGCGTCGTCGACCAGCTCCCCGATCGCGATCGCCAGGCCGCCCAGCGTCATCGTGTTGATCGAGATGCCGAACAGGTGGAACACGACGGCCGCCGTCACGAACGACAGCGGAATGGCGGTCAGCGTGATCGCGGTCGTGCGGAAGTTGAGCAGGAACAGGATCAGCACGATGAGCACCAGGATGGCGCCATCGCGCAGCGCGTCCTCGACGTTGCGGATCGCGGCCGCGATGAAGTTGGCCTGCTTGAACAGCGGGTGCATCTGCACGTCTGAGGGCAGCGACGGCTGCAGCTCGGCCAGCGCGGCTTCGATGCGCCGGGTCAGGTCGATGGTGCTCGCGCCCGGCTGCTTCTGGATCGACAGGATCACCGCCGGCCGGCCGCCGATGCTGCCGTCCCCGCGTTTCACCAGCGTACCGATGCCCACGCTGGCGACCTCCTTGAGCAGCACCGGGATGCCGTTCCGGGTCGCCACCACCGTGTTGAGCAACTGGTCGGGATCGCGCAGCCGGCCCACGTTCCGGATGAGGTACTCCTGCGACTGCGCCTCGAGATATCCCCCGGTGGTGTTCTCGTTGCTCGCCGCGACGGCGCGCTCGACGTCCTCGAGCGTCACGCCGAGTGCCGCGAGACGCTGAGGATGGACCTGCACCTGGTATTGCTTGACCCCGCCACCGATCGGGATCACCTGGGAGACGCCCGGGATGGTCAGCAGCCGCTGCCGGACGACCCAATCCGCGAGTGTGCGCATCTCCATGGGCGAGGTGTGGCCGGTGGAGCTCTCGAGCCCCAGCAGCATGATCTCTCCCATGATGGAGGACACCGGACCCATCGCCGGCGCCACGCCCTTCGGCAACCGCTCGGCCGCGAGCTGGAGCTTCTCGCCGACCAGCTGCCGGTCACGATAGATGTCCGTGCCCCAGGCGAATTCGACGGTCACGACCGACAGGCCGATGCCGGAGGTCGAGCGGACGCGCTCGACGCCCGGGGCCCCGTTGAGTGTCGTCTCGATGGGCAGACTGACCAGCGTCTCGACCTCCTCGGGGGCGAGCCCCGGGGCCTCGCTCATGACGGTGACGGTCGGACGATTGAGGTCCGGGAACACGTCCACCGGCAGCTTGAGGATGACCATGACCCCGTAGATCAGGAGGAGCGCGGCCGCCGCGACGACGAACAGCCGGTTCTTGAGCGCGAACAGGATGATTCGATCGAGCATGATGGCGCCGTCAGTGACCGAGGCCGACGACGGGCGCCGTCAGCAATGGATAGCCGCCCGCGACCACCACGCGGTCGCCGGGGACGAGATCGCCGGTCACCACGACACGCGAACCCAGGCTGGTGCCCAGGACGACTTCGCGGGCCGTGAAGCGTTCGGGTGCGGTGTGGACGAACACGAGCTTGCGCCCGTCCTTCTCGAACACGGCGCTCCTGGACACCACGAGCGCCGGCGCGGCGCCGCCCTGTTCGATGCCCACATCGACCAGCGTTCCGACGCGAAGCCGTCCGCCCACGTTGGGGACCTCGAACCACGCCTCGATCGCGCCGGGCACCTCGCCCTGCGTCACGCCCAGCGCGACGCGCCGGCCGGCGAGCACCAGATCGGGCATGCTCTGCGAGGTGATGACCGCGCGCGTCGAGCCCTGCACGCTCGCCACGTCCGCCTCGTACACGTCGGCATGCACCCAGACGACCGAGGGATCCAGCAGGGTCATGAGCTTCTGTCCGGCATCGACGAGCTGGCCGTTCACCACGAACACTCCCGTGAGGACGCCGGTGAGCGGCGCGCGCAGGCTGAGATCGTCGACCACGGTCAGGCGGGCGATCGGCTCGTCCTTACGGACGGCCTGACCGATCACCGGCGCCCGGCCATGGGGGAAGAAGATGCGGCCCGACTGCGGCGCCAGCATCTCGATCTCGCCGCCGCCACGCGGAGCCACGCGCCCGAGAACGCTCAGCCGCTGTTGCACAGGCTGCCGCTGCAGCGGCTCCGTGCGGATCCCCAGCAGGAACTGGGACTCCTTGGCCACATAGACCTGTGCGCCGGGACCGACCGGCGCTCCGGACGTGCTCGGAGCGTTGTCATGCCCCTCGTGCGCGCGAGCGCCAGGCGCGAGGACGAGGCACAGAAGCAGCCCGGCGAGCGGCGCCTGCGAGCGACGGCGGGCCATGACGAACAGCCCGACGACCAGCACGAGCCCGGCGCCGACGAGCCACAGCCAGCCGGATCCTCCGCCGGCCGGGCTGCCGCCCGCGGACGCCTCGCGCGTGACTTCGAGTCCCGAAAGGGCAAAGCGGGCGTCCTCACCCGCGCCGGCGACGGTCACGAGGACCGTGAACGTGCCCGTATCGGCAGGCGCTTGAAATGGCGCCGTGTAGAACCCGGAGCGCCCGGCCGGCACCGCGGCTCCGTGCCACAGTTCGCGACTCCCGGAACGCAGGCTCAGCGAAACCGCCGCACCCGCCACCGGGGCGTCGGTCTGAAAGTCGCTGAGGTAGAGATCGAAATGCGTCACGAGTCCGGGACGCAGCGGATCGTTCTTGAGAACGACTTCATAGCGATCCGAGAGCGCCGTGAGCACGTGCCGGCTGGCGACCACCGCGCTGCCGGTCCCGGGAGCGTCGTCGTGGCCAGCGTGAGCATGCGCGCGGGTGGCCGTCGCCGCGGACAGGAGCGCAAGCGTCAGCAGCCGCATCGGGCGTCTCATCGCGTGCCCCCCGCGTTGATGCGGCCGAGGTCGAGGCCGACGGCGGATTCCAGCTCGCCGCGGGCATCCCAATACGCGCCCGCCGCTTCGAGTTGCCCGAGGAGCGTGTCCACGAGGCGCCCTTTCTGCGTGAGGTAGGAGTCGAGCGAGATACGCCCGTCCGCATAGGCGTCGCGAATCAGCACGAGGTCCTGCCGGACTCGCGTCGAGCGGTCGAGGTACATGCGGTAGAGGACGGTGGCGTCCTGGAACCGCCGCACGGCGCCAAGGACTTCGAGTTGCGTGTGGAGCCGATCGCGGTCGAGGTCCGCCTCACTACGCACGATCTCCGCCGCCGCCCGGGCGCGGCCGGCCTGGTTGTGCTGCCACAGCGGCAGCGGAGCACTGATCCGGGTCGTCCACAGATCGTCGGTCGTTCGTGCGCCCGCGATGCCGCCGACGATCGCGGGGTCGCCGGTGAAGTCGCCGTTCGAGAACGACCGGTGCTCCCGCGTCAGACCGAGCCCCAGCGTGAGATCGGGCCGGGCCTCGCGTTCCGCGAGCTGGAGCTCCGCCTGGCGTTCCGCGATCCGGCGGCGCAGGACTTCGCCGGTTCCACGACCGCCGATCGCGAGCGCCACGACCGATTCCTCAGGCTGTCCGAGGGAATCCGCCGCCAGAGTGCCGTTGAGCCGCGTCGAATCGGGAAGCGGCTCCCCGACGGACAGTCCGAGAGCGACCTGCGCCTGGCGCAGGTCGGCGCGTGCACGATGTTCCTGGGCCTCCACACGCAGGAGATCCAGTTCCGTCAGCCGGCCGGTCAAAGGCGTCATGGATCCGTCGCGTACCCGCGCGCGGGTTGCCGCCACGACGCGGCGATCGAGGCCGGCCAGCTCGTTCAGGGTGGCGAGTCGCTCCTGCATGAACAGCGCGCGCGCGAATCGCGCACGGACGTCCGATTCGATGTCCTGCAGCTTCAGGCGCCACTCCGCCGCACCCGTCCGCGAGCGCGCGGTCGCGAGCGCCTGACGAGCGCCGCGCTTGCCCCACAGCTCCAGTTGCTGGCTGACGCCGAGATCCAGCGTCACCTCGGAGCCGGATCCGATCGACGGGCCGCCCCGTGCCGACTGGAACTCCGCCACCGGGTTGAACCCGGGAACCCGCGCGAACGCGGAGTCGGCGCGGAGCGCCGTCAGATTTGCCGCGGCCACGCGCAGCTCGGGATGAACCCCGCGCGCGATGGCGAGCGCGTCGCTCAACGTGAGCGGCTGCGGGATCTCCGCCCCCACCGTGACCGGGCCCAGGGACCGCACGGGGTCCGCCGGTCCGGGTTCGGCCGTGGAGTGTTGTGCGACCAGCGTCGTCAGCAGCGCCACGCATGCGGTCGCCGCCAGCCAACGCGTCATCCATGAAACCATTCCAGATCCGCCTTTCCGTCAGGCGCACGACGGCACCTGACCCGCATCCCGCACGCCACAGCAGTGGCGCGCCTGTGTCCTGTGCAAGGATCAGAACGGGGAAGCTAGGCGGACGGAGGCGGACTCCGGGGAGACTCGGGGCTGAGCGAGGGATCGGGCGGGGAGCCCGATCGGGCGTCCGGGGCGAACCGGGCACACACGTTCCGATCGACGAGCGCAATGGCAACGACCGGAGCGACCGCGAACGCCATGGGAACCGAGGTGGCCGGTTCAATGGTGATCGACGCGGCGGCGGTCGCGGCGGGGATCTCGAACCGATCGCAGCAACAGGAGTCTGTGGGGCGGGCGGGACTCGGGACCGATTTGGCGCAGCACTCGTGATGTCCGTGATGCCCGGCGTGTTCCGTCACCTGCGCGGCGCGCGCCATCCGCGACGAGCAGCGCGCCTGCCCCAGCGGCAGCAGCACCGCGAACAGCAATGACAACAGGATCCTGATTACGCTCTGGAACATTGGCCCGAAACCTCCGAGAGCAACCGCCAACGATCAGAATGGCGTCGGCCGCGATAGCGAGTCAAGCGTGGTATCGGCAATCGTTGCGTGTCCCTTAGCGCGGGCAACATCGAACTCACGGGGTCCTGACGCTGTGGCCTGACAAACACTGGACGCCGAAGGCAATGAACTCGACGCAATCAGGCCCGGGCCCCTCGCCCCTTCTCCCCGCGACGCACGGCCCACACCGCGACGAGCGCGAACAGCCCGATCACGATTCCAGAAATCACCCCGATGCACGGGCCGATGATGGACATCATCATCCGCGGTGACCCGGGCATCGCCGCGGTCTGCATCATCTGCGCTTCACGAGCATGACGGGCGATGTACGCGTCGAACAGCAGCACGTGCGCCGCCGTGATCCACACGCTGTTCGCGATGCCGAGCACGAGGCCATGCAGGAAGTACTTTCCCGGAGCGCGCTTTGCGATGAGGTAGGCGCAGATCACGAAGATCGGCAACCAGAAGAACGGTTCGGTATCCGACGGTATGAAATATACCGTCGCGAACGCCATCACCAATCCGAACAGCGAGAGCTGACCGATCAATTTCCAGTTCATGCGATCTGCATACGCTTCCCGTTGGCGGCCAGCCAGGCGTCGAACGTCAGCAGTTCGGGGTTCAGCGCCCGTGACAGTTCGGGATCACGATCGCGCTGGAACTCGTCGCCGAGGATGGCCTGGAACTGGAACATGTTGCCGAGGTCCTCGGCGCCGGGGAAGCCCATCGCGCGGTAGTCGTCGAACGGCATGCCGTAGAAGTTGACCTTGCGCCCCAGCGCCGCGCCCAGCTTCGCCGCCATCTCCTCACCCGACAGCCGCTCGCCCGCGATGCCGAACCTCTGGCCCACGGCGGCGGTGCCGCGACGGAATACGCCGTACGCGCACTTGCCGATGTCCGCCGCCGCGATGCCCGGCAGTTTCACGCCACCCAGCGGCAGTGCGAGCACCAGCTCCCCGTCCTGCCCCGCCCGCGGGCCCATGCCGAACCCGATGAAGTTGTCCCAGTAGAACGCGGCAAGCAGGTACGAGGTCGGCGCCGCCTCGTTCGCGAACAGCGCATCCATCGAACCCTTCGAATCGAAGTGCGGCACCTTGTACTTGCCGTACAGCGTGGGCAGGCGGCCGTCTTCGAGCGGCACCCACTTGCGCGTGTCTTCGAGCGTCGACCACACGACGTGCTGGAGCCCGGCCTTGCGGGTCGCCCGCGCCATTGCCGCCGCCTGCCTGCCCTCCCGCTCCGCGTCCAGATGCTCCCAGAAGTTGGTCACGCAGAACGCGCCGTAGGCTCCTGCGAGCGCGTGTTCCAGGCTCGGCGGATCGTCGGCGTCGCCGGCGACGACCTCGATGCCGAGTGCGGCGAGCGCCCGGGCCTTGTCGGAGTCCGGCTTGCGGGTGATCGCCCGGGCGGCGAACGCCCCGCCGAGATCGGCGGCGATGGCGCGCGCGAGCCCGCCACCCTGTGCCCCGGTGGCTCCCATGACTGCGATGATCTGCTTGTCCGGCATGACGCGATTCTCCCCGGGTTGATGAAGCGGAAAGCGTGTGGCGGCCTGTCGAACGTGATACACCGGGCCGGCAAAATCCTGGCTGCGGGCCACGTCCCACACCGTAGCATGGCCGGAAAGCGGCGGGAATCGCCGGACGCCCGTGCCCGAACATCGGGCGATTCCGGGACGACCGGTGGAACAATCACTGGCGTCGGCCGTACTCTTCTTCAGAATCTGGGTACGGCGCCCCGTGCGGCGGGCTCGCACCCCGGCACCCGTGCTATTCGTGTTGCCGGACTCGTGGGATCGGTACCTGTCGTGTGATTGGGCGTCCTGAAAACGGAGGCGAACCCATGCCGGAGGCATTTCCCAAGCCTGCCGTAGAAACCCCGGCCGCGCGGCCACCCTCCGACCCATTCGCCGATGAGCTGCGGGGGTTCGGCCTGCCCGGCATCGTCGCGATGGTCGTCATCGTCCTCGCCGGCGGCGTGCCCGTGGGTGCCGTGGCGATCCTGCCGGTCGGCGCCGTTCTGGCGCTGGCCTGGGTGGTGCGGTCGCGGACTCTGTGGCGTGAGGTCGGCTACGTGCGGCCGCGGAGCTGGCTGCTCACGGTGACGCTCGGCATCGGGGTCGGCGTCGCGCTCAAGCTGCTGATGAAGACGCTCGTGATGCCATTACTCGGCGCCCCGCCGATCAATCCTGCGTACCACTTCCTCGCCGGCAACCAGGCGCTGCTGCCCGCGGCCGTGCTCGGGATGCTCACCGCCGGGTTCGCCGAAGAAACGGTGTTCCGGGGCTACCTGTTCGAGCGCGCCCGCAGATTGCTCGGATCCGGCACGCGGGCACGGGTGTGGACCGTGCTGATCACGTCCGCCGTCTTCGGACTGGGTCACTATTCCAACCAGGGGCTGGCGGGCGTGGAGCAGGGCGCCATCACCGGGCTCGTGTTCGGAACGATGTTCGCCGTCACCGGCGAGATCTGGCTGCCGATGATCGCGCACGCCGTATTCGATCTGACGGCGCTGGCTATTATTTATGCGAATCTCGAATCGCGCTTCGCGCATATGCTATTCAAGTAGGCCATGCGCCCATACAAAGAAGCCCTCGCGGACTCTCGTTCGCGAGGGCTTCGGATGTTCAGGAGACGCTACGGCGCGGCCGGATTCCCGTTAGCGCCGGGCGAGCATCTGCTCGCGCATCGTGAAGGCCATGACCGTTCCGGCCTTGAGCTTCAACGTGCGCATGGCGTGACGCGTGAGGCCGTATCCGGCCGCGCCGCCCACGATGCCACCGATCAGCGTGCCGTGATCGCCTCGCGCGACGGTGTGACCGACCAATGCACCGACCGCCGCGCCGCCGGCGATGGCGCCGAGCTTCTTCGCGCGGTCACTGCCGGCGATGATGGGTGCGGTATCGGCAGACATGTCGCGCGACTGGCCGTTCACGGTGACGCTGCGGACGGCAAGGCCGAGCTGCGGACGGGCGTCATGCGTGCCCTCCGCCGCGGTGGTGACGACGCCGGCAACCGGGCTGCCCGCCGGAATGACGACCTGATTCCCTGCCATCACGGCCTGCGTGATGGTCCCGCTCCACGAGTCGCCCTGGTGAATGTTCTCCGTGGAGATCTCCGAGTCGAGCTGGACGGTGATCGATGTGCCCGCCGGAACCGAAGAGTTCGACCGATTCCGCGAGTTGTGATGGTGATGATGGTAGTCCGCCGATGCCGTGTGGGCCCACGGACCCATCGACCCGAGCGCGACGATCATCACGGCTGCTGCAAGCGTTTGCGTTCTCATGGCATTCTCCTGAGTTGGGGGTCACGGCGAGTACGTTGCACGGTGCGTGCCGTCGATCCACCCGCGCGCAGGACGGCCGTTGAAGCGACGCCTAGTTCGCAACGCGTACCTGGTCGTGTAGAAAAGGGCATGAAATGGCGTTAAGAGCGGTCCCGCTCTCGCGACAGGTTCAGCGCTGCGACGGAAAGGCCTGCCGCGGCGCGGCTTCACACACGTACACGAGCGTCTCGTACCGCAACCGGACACGCCCATCCGAGTCGGCGTGCCGCCCGTGGAGCGCCGTCAGCAGGCGCTCGAGAGTCACGAGCGCGCCCGCGTCCTTCGAGACGTACGATGCGCTCCCGGCACGGCCCAGCAGGCCCCCGAGATCGAGCGCCTGCGCGTGCGGAATGGTTTCCAGCCGCGGCACCGTGAACCCATGAGCGCCGACCACCGCCGCGAGATCGGGATCGATGCGCTCGGCGGGATGCTCGCCGTTCACCGCGTGGATCGCCTCGATGTAGCCGCGCGTCAGCGGGTCGCGGCCGTCGCGATGGTTCCACATCAGCACCAGCCGGCCCTGCGGCCGCAGCACGCGGTGGAACTCGACCAGCGCGGCCGCCGGCTCGAACCAGTGGAACGCCTGGGCGCACAGGACCAGGCCAAGACTGCCTTCGGCGAGAGCCGTCGCCTCGGCGCTGGCGTCGCGCCAGGTCACGCCCGGGTGCGGTTCAGCGGCCGCACGCATCGCGGCGTTCGGCTCGATCGCGATCACCCGCACGCCGCGGTCGGCGAGTGCGCGTGCGGAGATGCCGGTGCCGGCGCCGATATCGGCGGCGAGCAGCTTGCTGGAATCCCCCAGACCGTTGAGCACGACATCGATCGCCGCCGCCGGATAGTCCGGCCGGTAACGGCGATAGTCCTGCGCGCGGTTGCTGAAGCGGCCGGTGGGATTCAGCGTACGGACGTCGAAGGGCTGGGGCTCGTCTGTCATGTTGGCTGCCTCTCGGTCGGACGTTTGGGGCTGAGCTCGAATATCAGGCATTCTAACGCGTCGACTCGCGAATGGACGCCCGTCGCGCCGCGGCGTACTGGATTGCCGGAGCGCGAGTTGATCGCAACAGCGCGTATACACAGGAGGCAACTCACATGAATCGACTCACAGGCGCGACACAATCGCTGCTGAGAATCGTTGCCGGGCTGCTGTTCATCTGCCCCGGCGGCTTGAAACTGTTCGGCTGGTTCGGCGGCCTGCCCCACGGCGTCGCGATGACACCGCTGCTGTGGACGGCCGGCGTGATCGAGGTCGTGGGGGGTACGCTGATCCTGCTCGGCCTGTTCACGCGCCCCGTCGCGTTCATCGCCTCCGGCGAGATGGCGGTCGCGTATTTCAAGGGCCACTTCCCCCATGGCTTCTGGCCGGTCCAGAATCACGGGGAGCCTGCCGTGTTGTTCTGCTTTCTATGGCTGTACTTCTGGGCCAACGGACCGGGGCCGTTCAGCCTCGACGAGTGGTTCGGACGGCGCCGGACGTTGGCGCGAGAGCCCTGAACCGCGAACAGCGCGAAGCGCTTAAACATCCAACGACAAGCGTGCTTGACATGGCGCGCCATCGAATGTAAAGTAAGCTATACATGGCTACCGGCATTCGATCCCGTGTGAAGGAGCTCCGCATGCACCGCGGCTGGACCCAACAGCAACTCGCCGACGCGGTGGGTGTATCGCGCCAGAGCATCAACTCGATCGAGCGTGACCGCTACGTCCCGAGTCTGCCGCTGGCGCTCATGTTCGCACGGGTGTTCGGCTGTGCCACCGACGAAATCTTCACGCTGGAGACGAAACGATGACCCTGCCCCGCGCGGTCGACGAGCGATTCCTCACCCACCGCCTGCGTTCCACGAGCCTCGCCGGCATCATCGGCGGCGCCGTGGCGATCCTGCTGTTCGCCTATCGCTATTACGTCGACAAGGTGTGGAGCTGGGATCTGTTTGCCGTGAGTCTCACGATCGTCGGGGTCAAGGTGCTGCTGATGCTGTGGTTTCATTTCACCGACTGAACACGACAGGAGAACGAACATGAACTTCCAGCTCAAGAATCCTGCTTCGCTGCAACGTATCGGCCTCGCAGCCCTCGCGATCGGCGGCCTGGCGCGCCTGTTTCTACATCCCGCCGACAGGATGCAGCAAGACATCGTCGATGGCCTGACGGGTCTCATGCTCGGCATCGCGATCCCGTGCCTGCTCATGTCGCTCTTCAAGGGCCGGCGGCGCTCCGTTTAGTAGCGCCGGCTCACCACTTCTCGTCGGCCGTCGGTCCGTAGATCGAGGGCAGCGGCACGTCGACCAGCCGCAGGTAGACGCTCAGCTGCCCGCGATGATGGATCAGGTGGCTGATGTTCTGCCGCACCACCGCGACGCGCGGCATCGTGAAGATCACATGGTCGCCCGACTTGAGCGACCACGGCACCATGAAGTCCGCGTCCCTGGCCCCCGCCAGCGCCGCCCGCGCCTCGGCGACGTTGTTGTCGAATTCCTGCAGCAGCGTGGTCGTGGGCTCGTAGCTGTAGCCGCTGAAGCTGGTCAAGTTCAGCTCGGTGTTGTGCATCGCGCCCGTGATCCAGCCCGGCATCCGCGAAACGAGCTGCGCGAGGTGCCCCAGCGAGAACGACTTCACGTGCGGCTGCCAGGTGCCCTTGTCGTCGGGCACGCGCTCGAGCAACCGGCGCGTGATCGGCATTTCCTGGTCGAACTCGGGAACGAAGGACTCTGAGATGCTCATGGCAGGCCTCATGTTTGGATGTCGGGTTCGTCGGGCGACAACAAGGTAAGTCAGGGCATGCTCCGGGAAACGCAGTGCTTTGCACAAGGCGTGTCCGCCCGCTGCTCTCGCATCTGCGCTGCAGCCTCCCGAGCCTCCTGCCGCTTGCGGCTCATGAACTCGGCGCCGAACTCGCATTCTGCCGTGTACTGATTGTGGGCGCGACAGCGTAACCGCATGCGTGGAGCCGTCGATGCGCCGCCTTGCGATATGGGATCCACGTGATCGTACTCGAGCAATTCGCGAGCAGTACACCGATGGCCAGCATCGCTCACGAACGTGCAGCGGCCCCCGTCCCGCTGCCAGACCGCGCGCCGGACCTGTGCGGGTACGTATCTGCGCACCGGCCGCGCCTCGTCGGGACATGAATTCGGCGCGCCGGACGTAAGAACCGTCGCCCGGGGCTTGCTGGTTGCCGCGAACTTGCGCCGCTCGAGCTGCTGGATGAGTACGTCCAGCGCGCGATCGAGCACTTCGGCGACGTCGCCCGAAGGCATTGCGTGACTGAGCAATGCCTTCGCATGCATCAGCTTGTCATGAGTGCTCCGGCGGATCGTGAGCTGCAGCGAGTATTTCTCCGCCGACAGCGGCTGCATTCTCGGCCTGGGCGCCGGCGGTTCAACTGGTTCCGGA
>JBBRLX010000039.1:0-30605 GCA_038231135.1 Candidatus Eiseniibacteriota bacterium
CCGAGGCGGCGCGTTGAAGGCGTTCAAGCTCTCGCCGATCGGCGGCGGAGACTCGGATGGATCGCAGATGATTGGCCATGGGTTCCCTCCCGGAGGATGCCATAGCCATATTATCACAATTTCAGACTCACGACACTAGCGAACTACGGGTGGTCTGGCCGTTCGAGCAAGTCGACCGATGTCGATTTAAGCCGGGGCGCGCGATCCTGTCTGCCGCGCGCTCCGGCGCATCGCCTTCGTGAGTAGTCCCCGAACGGGCCATCAACTCGTCGTCGCGTGCGATTGCGCTATCATCCCGGCCGGCCCATGGAAACCGACCGATGACGAGACCGCCCAGGGCGCGAGGGGGACCGCCGGAGTCGGCCAGGGTTTCGCGGCCGGACGCCCGCGCCGCCGGGCCACGAGCAGCGCGGCGCGCCGCGGCGGCGCCCGATGCGGCAGCAGTTCGGGAGGCCGTCCGGAGCCGCTGGCCCATTCCCCCCGCGGCGATCGCACTGATCTTCGTCGCATGGGCGCTGCTGTTCGCCCCGCAACTGTTCGCGGGCCGCGTGTACTCGCTGGGCGACGCATCGGTCTATCGCCCGTTCCCCGAGTTCTCTCGCGCGCGCTGGCTCGAACATCGCGATCGCACGTTGTGGAATCCCTACGTGCTGCTCGGAGTCCCGGCGGTTCCGACCCTCGCGGACCCGCGGCCCCAGTATCTGCCGGACGCGCTCATCGATGTCTACGAGCGCGTGAGGATGCCGCGGGCCTGCCCGCTGGCGGCGCTCCTGTTCGCCCACCTGGCGGGCATGCTGGCGGCGGCGGCCCTGGCGCGGAGCCTGTGGAAGTCGGATGCGGTGGGAGCGGCGTGGGCGGCGCTGGCGTGGGGGCTGATGCCCGGTCTCCTGATTCCGTTCGCGTTTGGGCACGACGCGCAGTTCGTGTCGGCCTCGCTGATGCCGGTGGTGCTGCTGTGCGTGCACCTGACGATGACCTCGCAGGGGCGCACGCCGCTGGCGGCGGCGCTCGCACTGGCGCTGGTGATGGGAATCCAGTGTCTCACCGGGCATCCGCAGTTCATCGTCTACTCCGGAGTGTTCGCGTGCGCGTGGGCCATCGCGGAAGCCATTCGACTGCGCGCCCCGGGCCGCCTCGCGCTGTTCGCGGGCGCTGCGGGGCTGGGCACGGCGATCGCCGCCGCGATGTGGTGGCCCGCGCTGCTCTATAGCCGGCACTCCCTGCGAAGCGCCGGCGGGACCGGGGTGTCGCTCGCCACCGTGAGCCGGTTCAGCCTGGCGCCGCGCGACCTGCTGTCGCTCGTGTGGCCGCGAGCCGCCGGATTCGGCGGCGACACATACTGGGGCGGCATGCTGGGGACCGATTACTCGCCCTATCTGGGCGTGACGGTCGTGGCGCTGGCGTTCTGGGGCTGGCGCGCCGCACGGGATCGACGCTCCAGCGCGGCATGGCTGCTCGCGGCGGTCTCGATCGCGGCCGTACTGGTCTCGCTCGGCACCCATCTCGGCCCGGCCTATGCGTTCCTGCACGCCCACGTTCCCATGTGGTCGCGGTTTCGCGTTCCATTCTATGCGCTGAACGCAGCCCAGCTCGGACTGGCCCTGTTGTCGGCCCGGGTCGTGGGAGCGGCGCCGCCGGCTTCCCGCCCGCCGCCGTGGACGCACGCGCAGCGCAATGCGGTCGTGGCCGCGGTGGGAGTCGCACTGCTGTTGGGCGCTGGGCTCGCGGGTGGCGCGCTGTCGGGAGCCTATGCCGGATGGGTGCACGCGGCGCGACCCGGAATGCCCACCGATGTTGCCCGTCATGCCGCGACGAGCGCGGGCTACGACCTGATGCTGCGCGTCGCGCTGGCGGGCCTCGCGGTGGCCGGGCTGGTGTTCGCCCGCCACAGCACTCGTGTCGCGCGCGCCGCGCACTGGGGGTTGCTCGTGATCCTGGCCGTGGACCTGGGTTCGGTGAGCGTGCCGTTCCTCGTGCGCGCGACGGGCCCGGCGAGCCTGATCTCCGCGCCGCCCGCGACCGCGCTCGCGCGGATCGCGGCCGGCGATCCCCACGCGCGCGCCTACTCGACCCGGCAGACGATCATCAAGAGCCCGAACGTCAACGCCTATTCCGAGGCGTCCACCAACGCGTGGATCCACTGGCGGGCGCGGTCGATCTCGGGAATCCTGAGCGCGAGTCCCGACCTCTGGCGCGCGGTGCTGGGGAATCAGCTCATGAGGTTCTATCAGGTGCTGCGGTCGTTCGGAGTCGTGTACCTGGGCGTGGACCCGAACGAACGCATCGCGGATCCGCGCTGGTTCGATCGCGTCGCGACCGCCGGCGGAGACCGGGTCTACCGGCTCGCGACGGCACTGGGCCGCGTGTACGCCGTGCCGCGGGTGCTCGCGTTCGAGACCGACCAGAAGGTCGCGGAGATCATGGCGCAGGCGAGCTTCCCGCCCGAGCGGGCGGCCCTCACGATGGATCGCGCGGCGGCCGGCAATTACCCGGGATCCACCGCATGCCGCATCCGCTGGGTCGAGGACGAGCCGGACCGGATCGCGATCGACACGACTGCTCGCGAGCCCGCGTTCCTCGTGGTCGCCGACACGTTCTTTCCGGGGTGGGAGGCGCGCCTCGACGGGGAATCCGTTCCGATCCATCGCGTGAACCTGTTGCTGCGCGGCGTCGCGATCCCCGCCGGAGTCCACCACCTGCGCATGAACTACGTGCCCGAAGGCTGGCTCGCCGCGATGTGGGTCACCCGCTGGGCGCTGGCGGCCTGGTGCGCGCTGGCGATGGGCCTGCTGGTGATGGGGGCACGCCCGGCTCGCCGTCGCCCCGCTCCCGGGCGCCTTGCCTGATCATGGTGCAGCAACCTACGATCCACGAATGTGGGCCCGATCACGCGTCGGGCCGCCCGTCCCGTTCCGGAGGTCCATGATGAGCGAACGCAACGTTCAGACCGTGAAGACCATCTACGCCGCGTTTGGGAAGGGCGACGTTCCGGCGATTCTCGAGCTCGTCGATGCGAATACGCACTGGAGTTTCAATGCGAGCAAGACGCCACTGCCCTGGTACGAACCGGTGACGAGCCAGTCGACGCTGCCGAAATTCTTCGGCACCATGGCCGCGCAATTGGAGTTCCACGCATTCGATCCCAGGGAGTTCGTTCACTCGGACGAACACGTGATGGTTCACGTGCACATCGACTATACGATCAAGAAGACGAGCCGGCGGGTTGCGCTCGAACAGATCCACTGGTGGACCTTCAACAGCGACGGCCGGGTGACCCGGCTGCTCCAGTTCGAAGATACGGCCGAGTTGTTCGCGGCGTACCAGAGCTGAGCCTTGCAAGACAGGCTGGTGGAGTGCCGCGTGGTCTCCGCGTCCGCCGCACGCTTGTTGGCTCACCCCGCCATCGCTAGACTCGCCACCCCATGAGACTTCCCGCGGAGCCGTTTCGCATCAAGGTGGTCGAGCCGCTGCGTCGCGTGTCGCGTGAGGAGCGCGAGCGCCTGATCCTGGACGCCGGGCTCAACATCTTCGCCGTGCCGGCGGACAGCATCTACGTCGACCTGCTCACCGACAGCGGCACGTCCGCGATGAGCGACCGCCAGTGGGCGGGCCTGATGATGGGCGACGAGTCGTACGCCGGCAGCAAGAACTTCTTCCACTTCCAGAAGGCGATCCGCGACATCTTCGGTTTCGAGTACGTGATCCCCACGCATCAGGGGCGGATGGCGGAGAATCTGCTGTTCACAACGATTCTCAAGCCCGGCGACATCGTGCCGAACAACATCCATTTCGACACCACGCGCGCCAATGTCGAGAACCAGCGCGCGGAAGCGCTCGACCTCGTGATCGACGAAGGCCTCGATCCCATAGCGTGGCACCCGTTCAAGGGCAACCTCGATCCCGCGAAGCTCGAGCGCGTGTTCCAGGAGCGCGGCCGCGAACGCATTCCGCTCGTGATGATCACGATCACGAACAATTCGGGCGGCGGCCAGCCGGTGTCGCTCGCGAACGTCCGGGCGGTGCGCGAGGTGTGCCGGCGCCACCAGGTGCCGCTGTTCATCGATGCCTGCCGGTTCGCCGAGAACGCGTGGTTCATCAAGCAGCGCGAGCCGGGGCAGTCGGAACGCACCGTGCGGGAGATTGCGCGCGAGCTGTTCTCGTACGCCGACGGGTGCACGATGAGCGCCAAGAAGGACGGGCTCGTGAACATCGGCGGCTTCCTCGCCATGAACGACGCCGGCTGGGCCGAGCGCATCACGAATCTGCTGATCCTGGTCGAAGGGTTTCCGACCTACGGCGGGCTGGCGGGCCGGGACCTCGAGGCGATCTCGATCGGGCTCGAGGAGGTGCTCGACGAGGACTACCTGGCATTCCGCATCGGCCAGGTGGCGCATCTGGGAGAAATGCTGGACGAGGCGGGCGTGCCGATCGTGAAGCCGGTCGGCGGGCACGCCGTGTACATCGACGCACGCCGGTTCCTGCCCCACGTGCCGCAGTCGCAGTTCCCCGGCCAGGCGCTGGTGGTCGCGCTGTATCGCGAATTTGGAATCCGGGCGGTCGAGGTCGGAACGTTGATGTTCGGCCACAAGGATCCCGGCACCGGCGAGCCGGTCTACCCGCAACTCGAACTCGTGCGCCTCGCGGTGCCACGGCGGGTTTACACCACCGAGCACATGCGGTTCGTCGCGGAATCCGTGATCGAACTGTTCCGGCGCCGCGAGCATCTCAAGGGCCTGCGGCTCACGTACGAAGCACCGGTATTGAGACATTTCACCGCACGCCTGGAATCGCTGAGCGACGAGCCTGTGGCCGTGGCGCCGCAGACCTGAACTTTCGACCCGTGCCACGCCGGAGCTGCCGGCGGCCGCGGGCCCCAATTACTTCCGGCGCCGAACGCGGCGCCGAAAGTCCGAGGATGGAACATGACGTCGTCGCTGATCAATCGCGGGTTCGCGCTCACGTGGCTCGGGCACAGCACGTTCAAGCTGGTCACCCGCGGCCGCAAGACAGTGCTGCTCGACCCGTGGGTGGAGGGCAACCCGGCGTGCCCGCGCGAGCAGAAGACGCAGGACAAGATCGACGTGATGACGATCTCGCACGGCCACGGCGATCACATGGGCGACGCGGTGACACTGGGGCGCAAGCACAAGCCGATCGTGGTGTGCAATTACGAGATCCATGCCTGGCTGCAGAAGAAGGGCGTGACCGGCACCTCGCCCATGAACAAGGGCGGCACGCAGGAGGCGGCCGGGCTCAGGTTCACGATGGTGAACGCGTTCCATTCGAGCGGCATCGAGGACGGCGGCCAGATGATCTACGGCGGCGAACCGTGCGGATTCGTGATCACGCTCGAGGACGGCACGCGCCTCTACCACGCCGGCGACACCTGCGTGTTCTCCGACATGGCGCTGATCGCCGAGCTGTACGCGCCCGATATCGCGCTGCTGCCGATCGGCGATCTCTACACGATGTCGCCACGCGAAGCCGCGGTCGCGGTGCGGATGCTCAGGCCCAAGTTCGTCGTGCCCATGCACCACGGCACGTTCCCGGCGCTCACCGGCACGCCCGAGGCGCTCAAGGACGAGCTGAAGAAGCTGTCGGTCACGACCGAGGTGATCGCGCTGCGGCCGGGCGAGACGCTGTCCTAGGGTTTCCCCGCCGATAGCACGGCGGCCATGTCGTAGAGCGCGTGCACGGCCATCGCGACCGTCGTGTTCGAGCGGTTGCGGATCGTGCCGAGCAGCATGCCCAGCAGGAAGATCACCACCATGCCGTACCACGAGTACTGCACGTGGAGCGACGCGAACACCAGCGAGGTTCCGACCACGCCGAGCCAGGGCTGCAGTGCGCCCCGCATCGTGATCTCCTCCCCGATGCCGGCGCTCAGTCCGAGCACGATCGTGCCGCCGAGGCCCAGGCTGCCGCCGATCGCCTCGCTCATCCGCTGATCGTCGATCCACAGCGCGTGGAACCAGCGGCGTTGCACGGCGTCGGCCGCGCTGTTGAGCAGGAACAACGCGGCCACGCCGATCACGATCACCGCGACCTGCCGGAGATCGATCCTGCCGATGCCGAGGCGCTGCAGCGTGGCTTTCGTGTCGCGCTGCAGCATGAAGCCGACCGACGCCACCGCGAGCAGCACGTAGCCCACGAGCCCGGTGCCGAGCGACGAGGGATCGACCAGCGAGTCGAGTGAGTCGCCGAGCGATGCGAACATCCGCCGTACCGCGAACCAGCCGGGAATCGCGAACAGCAGGCACAGGAACACCATGCGCGCGGCGAGCCGCGTCGTGTGCGAACTGTCCGGGCGCCGGAACAGGTACGTGGCGAGGGCGTGGGAGAACGGGCGGAACAGCGTGAGCGCGCTCGCGAGCGCACCCCCGAAACACAATCCCACGAGCGCGCCGCCGAGCACGCCGGGCTCGGGCGAGGTGCGGAACATGAACCCCAGCGCGACGAATCCCGCGGTGCCCGCGAACGGCACGACCCACGCGAGCACGAGGTGCAGCATCCGCCACTGCGGGTCGAAGTCCGCCGCCTGGGCCGCGACGAACAACCCGGCGACCGCCGCGAGCAGCGCCAGCTCCTCCTGGCCGAACAGTAGTCCGCCCACGCCGAACAGCGCGAGCACCACGAACCACATGGTGAGACCGGTCGTGGTGCGCTTCCATTGCGGTCCGTCGAATCCGGTCTCGAGCGCCGTGGCGGGGACGCCGGCAGCCTGCATTCCGGAACCGGGGAACGCGGGTTCCACGCGGTCGGCGCAGGGGGGAGCGGAGTTGTCGTCGTGCATCGGCGGAGCATAGGATCTCCGTGTATGGAGCGTCCAATGATGACCGTCACCGTGCTGTTGTTCGCACAGGCGCGCGAACGCGCGGGGCTGGGCACCATCCTGCTCGAGCTGCCGCCCGGGAGCCGCGTGACCGACGCGATCGGCGCCGTGCGCGCACGGCATCCCGCGCTCGAGCCGCTATGGCCGCACCTCGCGGTGGCCGTGAACGGCGAGCTCACCGCGGACGATGCGCCGCTGGCCCACGGCGGGGAGATCGCGTTGCTGCCGCCCGTGAGCGGCGGCTGACGTGGCCGCGAAGCGCCGTACGAAAGTCGCGCCCCACCCCCGTGGCGCGCAGCGCAAGGCGGCGGCGACGCCCGGTTCGAGATCCGGCCGTGGCGCAGCGCGGCCGGCCGCAACCGCGAAGCCGAGCCCTGCCGGCTCCAGGATCACATTCCGTCCCGCGACTCCCGAACGCTGGGCCGACGTCGAGGCGCTGTTCGGCCCGCGCGGCGCGTGCGGCGGATGCTGGTGCATGTTCCCGCGGCAGCGCGGCGGCGCGTTCAGCGCCGGCAAGGGCGAGCCGCATCGACGTGCGCTGCGCGCGCTCGTCACGAGCGGCGCCGAGCCCGGCATCCTCGCCTACGCGGGCGCAGAGCCGGTCGGCTGGCTGGCGCTCGCGCCGCGCGAGCACTACCCGCGCATCGGGCACTCGCGCCTGTTCGGCGAGGCGGCGCCGCCCGGGACGTGGTCGGTGGTGTGCTTCTTCATTGCGCGCGCGAACCGTGGACAGGGTTTGAGCGCCCGGCTGCTCGAGGCCGCGGCGGCCTACGCGCGTCGCCGCGGTGCGCGTGTGCTCGAAGGCTATCCGAGCGAGCCCCGCGGCCGTACCGCCGATGCATTCACGTGGACCGGGCACGTGTCGTCGTTCCTCGCCGCGGGCTTCGACGAGGTTGCGCGGCCGTCACCCACCCGGCCGCTCATGCGCCGCGTGCTGCGGCCCGCGCGTGGCTGAGCTGGTCGATGCTCCGATCGACACGGAACGCCTGCGGCGCGAGGCGGCGCAGCCGGCGTGCGGCGCGGTCGTGCTGTTCCTCGGCACCACGCGCGATCACCACGATGGGCGGCGCGTGACAGGCCTCGCCTACGAGGCGTACCGGCCGATGGCGGTGACGGCGCTCGCGGCGATCGAACGCGGCGCCGCCGAGCGATTCGAGATCGCGACCTGCGCGATCGTCCACCGGCTGGGCGAGGTGCCGATCGCCGAGGCCAGCGTTGCGGTCGTGGTCGCGGCGGCGCATCGCGGTGCGGCGTTCGATGCCTGTCGCTGGGCGATGGACGAACTCAAGCGCACGGTGCCGATCTGGAAGCGCGAGTTGTTCGCCGACGGCGATGCCGCCTGGGTCGCGGGAACGCCGCTAACGCCGGCGGCGCCTGCCGGTGACGCCGTGTGATCGCAGGCTGCGGCGCGGGCGACGCGGAGCTCCGGTCGCCCCGGCGGTCACACGGTAGACGTGCACCGAGTACGGCGCCCACACGTCGGCCAGCTCGGCGCGCGTGATGCCGGGGGTGGGATCGAACGTGGCGGCGGCGTCGACGCGGTCGGCGGTGATCGCGGTCGCGCCGGCGAACGTGAGCGTGGCGCGGACCGGTCGGGTTCCGGGATTCACCGCCACCACGTACGTGCCCCCCGCGTAGCCACGGGTGGCGATGTCGAGCGCCGGGTCCGAGGTCGTGACACGCAGCGCGGGTGGTTCACGGGAGCCCCACACCGAAACGAGGCCGCGTAGCTCGCGAGCGAGTTCGGTGAGTTCCACCCACTTCCACTCGGACCCCGGCGTGTCGTGCAGGAAGCTGTAGGCGAACGCCCAGATCCCGCCCGCGCCATGATTGAGCGCGAGGAATGCCATCACCCGCATCTCGTCGGCGCTCGGATACCGCCCGGGCCCGGGGCCGACGGTGGGCCAATGACGGTCCAGATCCGTCGCGAACGCCTGGAACACGAACGCCCAACCGCAGCCGGCGGCACGAGCAAGCTCGAGCGCCGGCAGGATCGCTCCCGGGCCCTTGCTGGGAATCGGGAACCTGTCGAGGATCGCGATGTCGAACGCGCCGAGGTAGGGGTAATCCGCGCCGAGCCGGCTCGCGGCGATCATCACTGGATGCGCACTGTCGGCCGCGTGGATCGCGCCATACGCAGCGCGCATCGCGTCTGGATCCACGCCGTTCAGCTCGGGTTCGTCGGCAAGGTACCAGCCGCGCAGCGCCGGATGATCGCGCAGCGCTCGCACGCGGGCGGTGAAGTAATCGAGCTGTCGCGCCTTCACACGCTCGAGATCGAAGCCCACCAGCGCATGCACGCCGAGCCGCTGCGCGGTGTCGAGGTAGGCGCGGACATCGGCCGTGGTGTTGAGGGCGACGCTGATCTGCTGGTAACTCATGAACGGATCGAACGCGGTGCGGCCGGCGTGTTCGAGATCGGCCGTCGTCGAGACCGCGTACAATCCGACGTCGAACGCGTTCACCGGTGCTCCGGCCGGCGCGTGCGGCGTGGTCACGATCGTGGTGAACGCCACGTCGCCGCTCGCGATCCCCACCCCCGGGCGGCTCTGCAGCCTCACCCGGGCGTGGACGCGCGACGATGGCGGCAGTCCGTCGATGCGGAAGCGGTGGACGCTGGCCCGGGCAGCGTCGTCGAGCGTCGCGCCGTACGCAGGCGTCGCACCGTAGTCGAGCGACGCGACACACGACGAGTCGGTCTCGACCACCACGGTCGCCGAGCGAGGGCCGACCTCGATCACATCGAGCGCGCGGATCTGGGGCGGCATCGGAGTCGCCGGCCGGGGTTCCACGGTGATGTCGCCGAGCACGAGGTTCGCCGGGCCGTTGGCGTTCGTCTCGACTCGCACCGCCAGCGTGCGCGTCGCGTTCCAGTCGAAGTGACTGAACCAGTATTGCTTGAAACGCCGGCGTGGGAATCTCACGACGTTCCAGCCGTGCTGGAAGCCGCTGGTCGACGCCATCACGTAGTCGGGGCGGATGGCGGGGCTCGAGCGGGCCAGCACCCCCACACGTCCCATATTCTCCGGGGCGTCGATCCACAGGCGCAGGACCAGGTCCCAGTCACCGCTCCCGGGCGCGAACGGCCCGTCGCGCCATACGAACCGCGCTTGATTTGGGCCCAGCGGCAGCGACCAATCGCGGTCGCCCGTGGCCGTGCGCAGCGCCGCCCAGGTCCCGCCCCCCTGCCAGGCTTCACCGCTCACCCGGAGCGGCGCCGCACCGCGCGCGGCGGTGACCCCTGGGGGTGGCTGCATTACGGCCGCGGTCGTCGTCAGCGCCACGTCGCCGACCCACGTATCGCCGGGTATCGTGTCCGCGAAGAACGTGAGTCCCGGCCCGGAGGCGTCGGGCTCGTGGGGCGGTGCGATCACCGAATCCGTGAAGAAGCTCACGGTGTAGCGGCGCAGCGAATCGTCGAGCGGAATCGTGGCGTCGAGGCCGAGGTTCCGATAAGGACGGTATTCCTGCGCCAGCACCGCGCGCACGGTTCGCGGCGAGCTCGCGCGCGCGACGAAGCTCAGCGTGTGGAACGTCGCGGGAGCGATCGCCGTGAGGCGCCCGTTGCGCTGCGTCAGGTTCGGCGGGCGGGCGGTCCGATGCACCGACAACCGGACCATGAAGCGTGGCGGCGTTCCGACGTCCGTGGCGACGGGAAACCGCGCGCCGCCCGCCGGGCGCGAGGTGTCGTCGAGCGTGACGCTGTTCGCCGGGTCGTCCGCGACCGGGATCCAGTCCGTCAGCCCCGATTCGAACGCCCCGTTCGACTCGAACGAAGCGGCGCCGGGCCGGGCCTGCGGCGCCCGGGCGGGTGGCGCCGCGGCGTTCGCGGCGCGCACGCCCGCCGCCGGAATCCAACTCGCCCCCCACCAGGCGCCCGCGAACGCCAGAAGCCCGCAGCAGGTTCGTAACCCCGCGCGCAGCGGATATCCGGGGCAGCTCCGCTGCGGCATCATGCCGCCACGCCGCGCGCGTCGCCGCGCGCGAGCTCCGCTTCGTCGCGCACGAACGCGTCCTCGTCGGTGGCCGCATGGTCCAGCGCCGAGAGAATCGCGGTGCGCGGCGATGCGTTCACGGCGGCCACGGCCGGCATCGCTGCCGCGATCCGGCCCAGCGCCCACGCGGCGTGCCCGCGCACCAGCGGTTCGTGATCGGTCGCAAGCAACCGGATCAGCGCCGGAGCGGCGTGGGTCGCACGCCGGTTGCCGAGCGCGACGCATACGTTGCGCAGGAATCCCGACCGCCGCGCGCGCCGTATCGGACTCGTGGCGAACAACTCCGCAAACGTGGCGTCGTCGAGGTCCAGGAACCGCTCCAGCGTCCAGCCGGTGAGATCCCGGGCGTGCAGCCGCGCCTCGCGCGCCGGCGGCGCGAACCGGTTCCATGGGCACACCGCCTGGCACACGTCACAGCCGAAGATCCAGTCGCCCACCAGCGGCCGCAGCTCGCGCGGCATCGGCCCGCGCAGCTCGATCGTGAGATAGGAGATGCAGCGCCGGGCGTCGACCTGGTGCGGCGCGACGATCGCCCCGGTGGGGCAGGCGTCGATGCAGCGGTGGCACGTTCCGCAATGCCCGCTCGCGAGCGGGGGATCGGCGTCGAGCACCTGGTCCGTGAGCAGTTCGCCGATCAGGAAGTACGAACCGAATCCGCGCGCGATCAGTCCCGAGTGCCGGCCGGACCACCCCAGCCCGGCGCGCTCCGCCCAGCCGCGCTCGAGGATCGCGCCGGTGTCCGAATAGCCCAGCACCGCGGCGCCGGGCAGCAGGTCGCGCACGAACCGTTCGAGCTTCCGCAGCAGGTCGCGCATCACCCGGTGGTAGTCCTCGCCCGCGGCGTAGCGGGCGATGCGGCCGAGTCGCGCGTCGCGCGCCGGTTCTGCGACGGGCGAGTGGCATAGCGCGACCGAGATCACGCTGCGGAGCCCGGTGAGCACGCGCCCGGGTTCGGCGCGGCGTTCGCGATGGCGGTCGCTCGCGAGGTAGCCCATCTCCCCGTGGCGCCCGCCGGCGAGCCACGCCTCGTAATGCCGCTGCGCTTCGAGCGGCCCGACGGCGGCGATGCCGGCGGATTCGAATCCCAATTCCAGCGCGCGGGCCTTGATCTCCGTCGCGGGAGACTTAGGGTCCGGACCCGCGCCGGCAACGGCGCCGTGGGGGCCGCCCGGTGCGGTCACTTCGAGCGCGTGGTGTCGCGCGTCGCGCCGCCCGGCCGTGGCCGCGGGGCGAAGCGCTCCTTCGGCGCCGAGTTACCCGCGCGCCGCAATCCCACACCGAACGGCCGCACCAGCGACACGCGGGGGCCGACGAAGCCGCGATCGCGGATCGTGCGGGCGTCCTGCGCCGCATTCTCGGCCGCATGCCGGGTCGAGTCGGCCGAGATCACCGGCCGGCCGTTGCCGCCGGCCGGGCGTGACACACCCGACCCTGACCGATCGCGCGGACCGCCGGAACCACCCGGCGAACGGTCCTTGAGCGACGCGAGATCTCCCGGTCGCACCAGGTCCTGGATGCTCACGCGTGTCAGCGGTCCGGTCTTGCGCTCGACCCACTCGAACGGGGGGCCGCGGTTGATGCGCACGCCTTCGACCTGCGCGGTGTTCACCAGGGGCTTGAGCTCGGCCGTGGCGGCGCCCATCTGTTCGGGGGTGACGACCTTCGACGCCAGGTTCATCGAGCCGAGTTGCGACACGGGGACGTAGTTGTACGCGCCGCCGGGAACGTTGCCGTAGCCCGGCCCGCTCGGAGGCTGCGGCGCCCAGCCCACATAGTCGTTGCTGGCGTTCCACGTCACCCACGCCGGTCCCCAATCCGCGCCCGGCACCCAAACCCAGCCCTGGAAGTCGTCGTACGTCCAGTTGCCATAGTGGTAGGTCGCCCAGCCGAACGGCTCGGAGGAGATCCACGTCCAGCCGTATACGTCGGTCGGCGCCCAGAACCCGTCTTCGTAGGGCTTCCACGCCACGAAGTTCACGTGCGGCCGGAACACGTAGCCGTACGGCTCGATCAGCACCCAGTCGCCGTAGTCCTGCATCGAGTCGTAGAAGATGCGATATTCGGGCAGTAGCGAGGCGCGCGCGGCGGGCATCGATTCGCGGTCGGGCACGATCGAGCCGGCGGCGCACGAGATCAACAGCAGCGGCAGCAGGGCCAGCATCAGCAGACGAGCGGACGAGCGTAGTTTGAGGTTCATGAACCGTGCCGGTTGGAGTTCGAGGGGTTCGCTGCGGGACGCTTGGAATGCCGTGAGCTTCCGCCGCGCTGCGTTACGAGTCAAGCGCGGGTGTGGCATGATCGGCCGCATGGCGGGACGCTCGGAATTGCGGAACCCTAATGCGAAACCGGCACCCCGGAAACGTGCGGCGGGCGCTGTCCGCGAGGCCGCGAATGCCCGCTCCCGCGCCGGCATCGGCGGGGTTCCCCGGGCGGATGGCGGGGGCGTCGGGGCCGGCTCCGAGCCTGGCTCCGGAGCCGCCGCCAATGCGTTGTGGGTCGGGCTCGGGATCCTCGTCGCCGGCCGGGCCGTCGCGGCGTGGCTGCCGTGGCGCGGCCTGTGGGGTCTGGACGTCCAGCGTTTCCTGGCTCCCGGGCTTGCCTGGGGGACGTGGGCGCTGCTGGCGGTCGCGCTGCTTCCCGCCGCCGGCCGCGTGCTGTCGCGGCCATTCGAGTGGTTCGGCGAGCGCATCGAGCGGTCCCCGTGGCTCGCCGCGCTGGGACTCGCCGCCATCGCCGCGGCGCTCGTCGCCGCGTTCCCCGACCGGCTGCACTTCGTCGGCGACTTCCTGATGCGCATCGGCGCCGTGCGCAAGGAGGAGAGTCCCGACATCCTGTCGCCGCAGGCGTTCCCGCTCGACCTGCTGGTGCACTACGCGCTGCCGCTGGGGCTCGATCGCCTGGGCTGGATGACTTCGGATGGCGCGGTCCGCGCAATCGGCGCCGGGGGAGCCGCGCTGCTGGCGATCGCCGCGGTCGCGCTCGCGCGCACGCTCGACGGCGGCCCCGCGGCGCGCGCCGCGGCGTGCACGGTCGCGTTGTTCGGCGGACTGCTGTGTCTCTATACCGGCGAGAGCAAGGCGTTCGGGGAACTGGTCGTGATCGTGGTCGCGTTCGCCGCGTGCGGGCTCGCCGCGCTCCGGCGCGAGGCGCCGGTCGGGGACGGCCGTGACGCGGGAGGTGGTCGTGGCGCGGGCGCCATCATGGGAGCGGGGCTGTGTGTCGCCGTGGGCGTGCTGTTCCACCGGCTCGCGATCGGCCTGATTCCCGCGTGGCTCGTGCTCGTGATCGTGTGGCTGCGCGCCGACGGACGGCGCGTGCTGCGCTCGGTGACGGCGCTGCTCGCGATCGCGATTCCCGGCGTGGTGCTGGCGGTGATGGCGCCCCGGCTCACGGCCACGATCGCGACCTACGACCTGGGGGCGAACTTCGCGAGCGCCGAAGCGCGGGCATCCGGCGGCATGTTCGCGGCCGCGTTTCGACCCGCGCGGCTGCTCGACGTGCTCGACCTGCTGCTGTTCCTGTCGCCGCTCGCGATCGTGGCGCTGTGGGTCGGGTTGTCGGGTATCAGGCGTTCCCCGGGCTCCGTCGATCGCACCGGGGCCACCCACGCCGCCGCGCATGGAGATCCGTGGCGCGGGTGCTTCCTCGCCGCGCTCGTCGTGCCGTTCGCGCTGCTGATGCTGTTCGCGCGCCCCCCGCAGGGCACGCTGCGCGACTGGGATTCGTTCGCCACCTCGGCGGCCGCGTGCTCGGTGGCCGCCGCGTGGACGATCGCCCGGGTGATCGAGCGGTCGCGCCGCACGTGGCTCGTGGCCGCCGTGGCGCTCGGTGTGATCGTGCCCGCCGTGCAATGGCTGGCGCACTATTCGGATGCCGGGCGCGGCCGTGCGCGACTCGAGGCGCTGATGACCGGGCCGCCCGAGCGCCCCGCGATCGATCGCGCGCGCACGTGGGACTTCCTCGGCTGGCGCTACTTCCGCGAACAGAACTATGACGCCTCGGTGCGCGCGTTCGAGGAGGCGAGCGCTGCCGCCCCGAGCCCCAGCAATCTCACGCACTGGGCGATGGCCGAGACCATGCGCGGCCACCTCGATCTCGCGCTCGGTATCTACTCGCGCGCCGTGGCGCGGGACTCCAATTACACGCTGGGCTGGTTTGGCGTGGGCGTGAGCGCGATCAACAGCGGCGACCGCGCCGCCGCCGAGCGCGCCGCCCGCGCGCTGCAGCGGCTGGCGCCGGGGAACCCCAAGACTAGGGAGATCATGACGTGGCTGGGGCGGGGGCGGTCGTGACGTTCGGCGCGGAGTGACCGGCCAACGAGGAGGTCGTGATGCGGCATGAACGGGCGGGATAGTGAGCCGCGCCTGAATCGTTCCGGGGCGAGTTCATCGAGCGGCGTTCCAACTGGCCCCGGGGCCAGTTGGCGAGCACTTCATTTCTTGTGACTCTCATACTTGCCTCCGCAACGAACGCCTGAACGCGGCCATACGAGCCGGGCACACCCTACGCCGCGCCGAATCTCCGCAGCGCCCGCACGGCCGCCGCGCTCACGTGGGCGTCGCGATCGGCGCGCAGGCGTCGCAGTTCACCGACGTCGTCGGGGCTGCCGAACTCCTTCGCGAGGTCGCACGCCCACTCGCGATGGCGGGGATGCGCATCGCGCAGCCAGGCGTCGAACAGCCGGCTCCACGTGCGGGGCGTGGCGGTCTCGTGCAGCACCCACGCCGCTTCGTTGCGGATCGCGTCATCGGTCTCCACCCGGAACGCCTCGAGCATCGGCTCGAAATCGTCATCGCACCACAACCGGTGCATCGCGTGAATGGCGGCCTGCCGAGCGGCGGGCAGCGGTGACGACACGAGCGCCAGCACCCGATCGCGAGACCTGGCGAGCCGCAGCGACGCAACGGCGGAGCACGCCGCCGCGATCACCGCGGGGTCGGAATCGTCGAGACGTCCGAGCACGAGATCCACGAGATCCCCGCCATCACCACGCTTGCCGAGCGCCTCGAGCGCCAGCCGCCGCAGCGCGGGCTCCGGATCGCGCAGGTAGAGCCCGAGGGCCTCGAGTCCGAGGTCGCCGAGCGCCGCCAGTTTCTCGAATGCCGGGCGGCGCGCCGGGCCGTCGCGCCGGATGATCCAGCGCAGCTCTGCGATCGTCTCCCGGTCGGAAACGTCGTCGGTGCGCACGGGCGGCTAGAGACCCTTGTAGTCGGGCCCGCCACCGCCTTCGGGCGTGACCCATGTGATGATCTGATAGGGATCGGCGATGTCGCAGGTCTTGCAGTGCACGCAATTGGACGCGTTGATCTGCAGGCGGATCGCGTCAGCCCCATTCGCAGGGTCCGGGACCATCTCGTACACGTTGGCGGGGCAGAAGTGCTGGCAGGGATTGCCGTATTCGGTCCGGCACTTCGTGGCGCACACGCTGGTGTCGTGCACGATCAGGTGCACGGGCTGATCCTCGTCGTGCTTGGTGCCCGACAGGTACACGTCCGCGAGCTTGTCGAATGTGAGCACGCCGTCGGCGGCCACGCGCGGGGGCTTGCCGTTGGGGTGCCGATCCGCGAGCTTTCGCATGTTCTCGTATCCGGCGTGGCCCGGAGCGCGGTCACGCAGCAGCCAGTCGCGGCCGCCGGTCACCATGCCGATGCCGACGTTCAGCATCCCCGCGAACAGTCCGTGGTCGAAGCCCTGGTGGAAATTCCGCACGCCGCGCAGCTCCTGGCCGGCCCACGAGCTCTCGACGCGGCGCTCGTAGCCCTGGAGCCGGTCCTTCGAGAAATCGCCGGCGAGCAGGCACTCGAACAGCGTTTCGGCGGCGAGCATGCCGGACTTGATCGCGAGATGGACGCCCTTGAGCCGCGCGCCGTTCAGGAATCCGCCGGAATCGCCGCACATCAGCATGCCGTCGGCCGACAGTTTGGGCATCGCCCACCAGCCGCCCTCGGGAATCGCCTTGGCGCCGTAAGACACCGGCTTGCCGCCCAGCAGCAGCGCCTTCACGTACGGATGCGTCTTCATGCGCTGCAGATTGGCGTGGGGATCGCTGGTCGGATCCGGCGCATCAAGGCCGGTGACGAACCCCACCGACCAGTGGGTGTCGTCCATGCCGTAGATGAAGCCGCCGCCGAACGTGTCCTCGGGCAGCGGGAAGCCCATGGTGTGGATCACGCGGCCCTTCTGCACCCGGCCCGGCGGCATCTCCCACAACTCCTTCACGCCGGTCGCGTACACCTGCGGATTGCGTCCCACGGTGAGGCCGAGCTGGGTCTCGAGCACCTTGGCCAGCGTGCCGCGCGGGCCTTCGCACAGCACGGTGCAGCGCGCGCGGCAGTCGGCGCCGGGCTGGAAGTTGGGCTTGCGCTCGCCGTGGCGGTCGACGCCCTTGTCGCCGGTGCGCACGCCGGCCAGGCGTCCGTTCTCCACGATCGGACTCGCGGCCGGCGTCTCGGTCGCGACCAGCACGCCCCGGGCCTCGGCGATCTCGGCCATCCACGCCACCAGCCGCCCCAGCGACAGGATGTGATTGCCGTGGTTCTCGAGCATCGGCGGCGTGAACGGCAGCCGGAAGTTGCCGCCCGCGGTGAGGAACATCACGTCGTCGGCGGTGACGTCGCTCTCGATCGGGCAGCCGCGCTCGCGATAGTCGGGCAGCAGCTCGCGGATCGCGCGCGGATCCATGACGGCGCCGGAGATGCCGTGGGCACCGACGGTGGCGGACTTCTCGAGCACGGCGATCGTCACTTCGGGCAGTGCCTGGCCGGGCGCGCCCGCCGCGATGCGCTGGTTGTGCTCTTCGATCAGGCGGGTCAGATGGATGGCGCCCGCGAGTCCGGCAGGGCCGGCGCCCACGAACTGCACATCGAACTCGAGGACCTCGCGTTCCATCACGTTCCCGTTCACGCCGGCGGCGTGGAGGAGTGCAGCGCGGCGCGGGTGGCTTCCTCGTGCGCGCGCGCCTCGAGCCAGCGCTCCGCGTCCATCGCCGCCATGCAGCCGCTACCGGCCGCGGTGACCGCCTGCCGGTACATGGCGTCCGCGACGTCGCCTGCCGCGAACACGCCCGGCACCACCGTCCGCGCCGTCCCCGGCTCGACCTGGAGGTAGCCGCGGTCGTCCATCGGCAGCTCGCCTTCGAGGAACCGGGTGTTCGGCTTGTGGCCGATCGCGACGAACACGCCGTCGATCGGATGGTCCATGATCTCGTTGGTGAGCACGTTGCGGAGCCGGGCGCCGGTCACATGCTTGTGCGGCTCGCCGAGGATCTCGACCACCTCGCTGTTCCAGATGAACCGGATCTTGGGATTGTGGCGCGCGCGCTCCTGCATGATCTTCGACGCCCGCAGCATCTCGCGGCGATGGATCACGATCACCTCGGAACAGAACCGCGTGAGGTACGTGGCCTCCTCCATGGCCGTGTCGCCGCCGCCGACCACCATGACGCGCCGGTTGCGGTAGAAGAACCCGTCGCACGTCGCGCATGCCGACACGCCGAAGCCCATGAACAGGTGCTCGGTTGGAATGCCGAGCAGCCGGGCCGAGGCGCCGGTGGCCACGATCACGGACCGGCCCTGGAATTGCTGACCGTCATCGGCCCAGATCGAGAACGGATGGCCGGTGAAGTCGACCTTTTGGACCGACAGCGGCAGGATCTGGGTGCCGAACCGCAGCACCTGGTCGCGCATGATCTCCATCAATTCGGGGCCGAGAATCGGCTCCCGAAATCCCGGATAATTCTCGACCTCGGTGGTAATCGTGAGCTGGCCGCCCGGCTGGATGCCGGACAGCACGAGCGGCTCGAGATTGGCCCGGGCGGCGTACAGCGCGGCCGTGTAACCGGCGGGCCCCGAACCGAGGATCACGACATCGTAGATACGCGACAACGTTCACTCCTGGAAAGATTTGGCAGGTTCAAGCGGTCCCACGCCCCACGGGGGTCCGGACATTGCAGTCCGCCCCGCCCACGGGCCCGAATCGGGCAGCATGCAACATTCTAGCGGAAACGGAAATCGGAGACGTATCCACGGGCTCGATACCGTGCGTAGCCTGAGGTATGCTTGACGCGGCCTGAACCGCCGCCCTGGCCGTCCCCCTCCGGCGCCGGATTCTCCTGAATATCGCGGAGCTCACATCCATGCGAAGACTTCTCGCGGGTTTCCTGCTGTCGATCGCCGTGCTCGTGCCGGTGAGCGCGCGGGCCGTCGTCAGGCTGCCCGACGGCTTCACGAACGAGATGGTCTGTGACGGGCTCTCGGAGCCCAACAGCATGGCGTTCCTTCCCGACTGGCGCGTGCTCGTTACCGAGCAACATACCGGGAGGGTGCGGCTCATCGTCGGCGCGAACGTATCGAGCCACGACCCGGTCTATCAGGTTCCCGACCTGAACGGCAACGCCTACGAGCGCGGGCTGCTCGGCATCGCGGTCGATCCGGCGTGGCCGCAGCGGCCCTACATCTACATCTACTACACCCAGATCGGCGGCCATTGCCGCGTCGTCCGGCTCACGGGATCGGGGGAACTCGACAATCCGAATGGCGAGGATCTGTCGTTCTCGAACCCGGTCACGATCATCGGCGACATTCCGGACAACCTGATCACGCACAACAGCGGCTGCGTGCGATTCGGGCCCGACGGCCACCTGTACGTGAGCACGGGAGACGACGACGATCCGTGCGCGGCCGCGGATTCCACGACGCTGCTGGGCGAGATTCTGCGGCTGCGTGTGAACAACCTCGAGGAAAACATCAACGGCGCCGTCACGCGTGACCTCATCACCCCCTACGACAATCCGTTCTCGACCCCCGACACGAACGCGCGGCTGGTGTGGGCCTACGGGATGCGCAACCCCTGGCGGTTCAGCATCGACCCCTACACGGGCAAGATCTACTCGGCGGATGTCGGGCTCATGACCTACGAGGAGATCAACGAGATCCTGCCCGGCGACTTCCTGGGCTGGCCTTACCGCGAGGGGCCGCAACTCATGCCGCGCAGTGAGTGTCCCGAGCCGGGGGGAAACGGCGCCAACGTGTACAAGTCGGCGACCGTGAACATGCTGCGCGATCCCAACATATTGGTGGCGATTTCCAGCGCGAGTGTGTATCGGCCGCTGCCCGGGGCGCCTTACAATTGGCCGGACGAGTTCAACGGGGACTACTTCTACGGCGAGTTCTACTCCGGCAATTTCTGGCGGCTGAAGAACGTGAAGGGCGTGTGGATGCCGTCCGATTCGCTGCCGGGACAGCCCGCGGGCGGGTTCTTCGCAACCGGGATGTCCACGGCGTTGGACTTCCAGACCGGTCCCGACGGCAGCTACTACTACCTCAGCCAGGACGACAGCACCGGGTTCGGTAATGGCTCGATCCAGCGCATCCGGCACCTCGGCCCGACTCAGCCGCTGTCGGTGCTCGACGCGATCGGCGGCCCGATCGCATTCAGCAGCTCGCCGAATCCGTTCACGACGCGCGCCGATCTGTCGTTCCGGCTGCCACGGTCGACGCCGGTTACGATCGACGTGTACGACGTGCTGGGCCGCCGCGTGCGCCGGGTGATGGACCGCATCGGCACGGCGGGCGAGAACCGCGTGGCGTGGGACGGCGCCGACGGCCAGGGCCGGGCGCTGCGGCCTGGAGTCTACCTGGGGCGCATCGAGTTCCTCGGCGTGTCGGAGACGATCCGGCTGGTGCGGCTGAAGTAACGCAGGTCTCAGCGGATCGCGCCCGCAGCGTTCGTTCGTTTCCAGATCTGGTTCCGCGACGCGAGGCATTGCGCCGCCCCGTCCGCAGTCAGTTCTCTCGCAGGCTCTGCGCCAGCGGTTGCCGCGCGGCGCGCAGCGCGGGCAGAAAGCCGCCCACCAGACCCATGCCGGCCGCGAAGATCAGCCCGGCGAGCAGCGACTGCGCGGTCACGCGGAACGCGAACGCCACCTCGCTGAACGACGAGAAGTTCGTGGTGCTGGTGACGATGCCGTTGATCGGCAGCGCCAGCAGACAGCCGATCAGGCCACCCAGCAGCGCCAGGATCACGGACTCGATCACGAACGACATCATCACCGCGGCGGGGCTGAAGCCGAGCACCAGCAGTGTGGCGATCTCGCGGGTGCGGGAGCCGACCGCGGCATACATGGTGTTCATGGCGCCGAAGATCGCGCCCACCGCCATGATGATCGTGATGAATACGCCCATGAACCGGATCACGGTGCTGAGTTGTTCCGACTGGGATGCGTAGAACTCGCTCTCGCGGCGCAGTTGGAGCCCGAGCCGCGGATCGGATTCGATCTGGTGCTTGAGCGCCTCGAACCGGGCGGGATCGCGCATCCGGAACGTGACGCTTTGGAACACGTTGTCGCGCTGCAACGCCGGCATCAGCACCGCGACGTCACCCCAGATCTCGGACTCGAACGACGCGCCGTTGGCGGTGAAGTGCCCCACCACCGTGAATTCGCGCTGCTGGAACCGGATGTGATCGCCGATCGCGCAGTTCGCGAACCGGCGCGAGATGCGCTCGCCGACGATCACCTCGTCGCTGCCGGCCCGGAACGCGCGCCCGCTGGTGATGCGAACCTGCGCCCGCAGCGGGAACGTCACGGGTTGCGCCACGGCCTGGACGTCCGCCGCCGCCGTCGGCTCGACGCCGCGCACGGTGATGTTCGAGGACCCGGGCTGCCCGAGCCTGGGCTTCGTCGTCACGACCACGAGATCGGGGCTCACGAGCGGCCGGCCGTCCGGGCCCGTCGCCACGTCGGGGAGCGAACGCAGGATGTCGGCCTGCTCGCGCGCGACGCCGCTCGAGATCTCGCTGTCGGCGCCCTTGCGGAGCGCGAGCGCGTTCGCGGGCGAGCCGCTCTCGGCCAGCGCGGCCTGGAAGCCGTTCGCGAGCGCCAGGGCGCCGATGAAGATCGCGACCGTGAGGCCCACGCCGATCGCGGTCGTGAGCGTCGACACCGGGCGCTGCAGCACGTTGCGGAAGTTGTACGAGATCGGGATCGGCATGGCGCCCTCAGTTCACGCGCCGCAGCGCGTCGACGATGCGCAGCCGTGACGCCTGCCACGCGGGAATCAATCCACTCACCGCGCCCACCAGCAGCGCGACCGCCACGCCGGTGCCCACGGTGCTCCAGTGCACGCTCATCTGCGGCAGCATCCCGCCGGCATTGAAGCCGGATCCCTCGATCGCGAACTTGGCGCCGAGCGCGCCGATCGCGCCGCCGATCAGCGTGATCGCGGCGGCCTCGATCAGCACCATGCGGAACACGGTGCCGTCCTCGAAGCCCAGGGTCTTCAGCACGCCGATCTCGCTGGTGCGCTCGCGGATCGCCATCACCATGGTGTTCGCCGCCACCAGCAGGATCGCGAACGCCACCGCGAGCCCGATCACCCGGATCACGAACGGCAGGTTGCCGTACATGCTCACGAACCCGGCCTGGAACGCGCGCTCGGATTCGGTGCGCGTGGCGGCGGACGAGTTCTCGAAGATCGCGTCCACCTGTTTGCCGATCGACGCCGCCTGGTCGGGAGTGTCGAGTTGCAGGACGTACACGCCCACCAGGCCCTTGCCGCCCATGCCCTTCTCGTTCAGGTAGTCCCAGTGGAAGAACAGCGTTTCGTCGCCGAACGACTTATTCTTCGAGCGGTAGACCGCGCGGATCGTCATCGGCCACGAGCCGGGATAGATCGTGCCCGCGAGCGTCACTGTCTGCCCCAGCTTCCAGCCCATGCGCGTAAACAGCTTCTCGCCGACGATGCAGGCCGTGCGCTCGACCATGTAGGCCGCGAGCCTGGGATCGATGCCGGGCGGCAGCGCCACGGTCGCCTGCGCCGGCGAGGCGGCCACGACGTCGATGTCGCTCGCGTACTCCGGCAGGTAGGTGCGCGAATCGATGCCGAACTGGGCGAAGAAGTTGTGCGGATTCGCCGGGTCCTGGCCGCCGAACCAGTTCTGAAACGTCACCGCCTTCACGCCCGGCACGGCCGCGATGCGGTCGCGATAGGCGAGCGGCATCGGGAAGATCAGCGAGATCGCGTTGCGCGTGACGAGCCGGGTCTCGCTGCCGACCTTGATGGACTCCGCCAGCGTGTCGAGCACGCCGCCGAGCGCGCAGAACAGGAACAGCGCGACCGTCACGCTCAGCGTGGTGAGGATCGTGCGGCGCTTGTTGCGCCCGAGATTCACGAGGACGAGCTTCAGGAAATTCATGCGCCCTCCGGTCAGTGCGACAAAACGCCCTTGTCGAGGTGGTACTGGCTGTGCGCCCGTTCCGCGGAGTGCGGGTCGTGCGTCACCATCACGATCGTCTTCTTGAATTCGGAGTTCAGACGGTCGAGCAGGTTGAGGATCTCCTCGCCGGACTTGCGGTCGAGGTCGCCGGTCGGCTCGTCGGCGAGCAGGATCGCGGGATCGCTCACGACCGCGCGGGCGATCGCCACGCGCTGTTCCTGCCCGCCCGACAGCTGGCGCGGGAAGTGTTTCATGCGGTCGCCGAGCCCGACGAGCGCGAGCGCTGTCTCCGCGCGCCGGCGCCGCTCCTTGCCGCTCATCTTGATCAGCAGCAGCGGCAGCTCGACGTTCTGGAGCGCGGTGAGCACCGGGATCAGGTTGTAGAGCTGGAAGATGTAGCCGATGTTGCGCGACCGCCAGTGCGCCAGCTGGCTGCCCTTGAGCCGACCGATGCTGGTGCCGTCGATCACGATCTCGCCCGAGGTCGGGCTGTCGATGCCGCCGATCAGGTTGAGCAGCGTGGTCTTGCCGCTCCCGGACGGCCCCATCAGCGCCACGAAGTCGCCGGCCGCGATCGACAGCGACAGGCCGTCGAGCACCGGCACCTCCTGGGTGTCCCGGCGGTACACTTTGCGCACGTTCTGAACCTGAATCGAAGCCATGCGGCCTCCCTATCGATCGCCCGCAACCGCCGGTGCGCGGAACGTTCCGCGCCCGCGGGCGGGCTATTTCGCGATGCGCACCCGGACGCCGTCCGCGATCCCGGCCGGCGGATGAATCACGATCGTCTCTCCGCCGCCGAGCCCGGCACGGATCTCCACGCTGTCGTCGTTCTGGCGGCCGATCTCGACCGTGCGCGCCTGCACCCGGTCATTCGTGACCACCCACACCTCACGGACGCCGCCCGCCTGCACGAGTGCCGTGGCGGGAATCGTGATCCGCACCGGCGTGGCGGTGGTGGCGCGCGCCATGTCCGCGGCGAACACCACCTTGGCGCCCATCTCGGGCAGGATCCGCGGGTCGCGATCGAGGATCGATACCTTGACCAGCACCGTTGCCTTCTGGCGATCGGCCGTCGGCACCACCTGCCGCACGCGTCCCGTGAACGAGGTGTCGGGATAGGCGTCGAGCGTGATGCGGGCGCCCTGGCCGTTGTGGATCTGCGCGATGTACGCCTCGTTCACGTCGACTTCGACCTCGAGCGTGCTGAGGTCCGCCATCGTGACGATCGACGTGCGGGTGAGGCCGCCGCCCGCGGACGCGGGCGCCACGATCTCGCCGACCTCCGCGTCCTTGCGCAGCACCGTGCCGTCGAACGGCGCCCGCACCAGGGTGTTCTCGAGATTCGCCGCCGCGAGCTGGCGCTGCGCGGTCGCGGAGTTGAGCGACGCCACGAGCACGTCCACCTTGGTGGCGGCGTTCTCGAGATCGACGCCCGACAGCACCTGCTGGTCGCGCAGCTTGTTCGCGCGCTCGAGGTCGCGGCGGGCCTGGACGAGCTGGGCCTCGACCTCGCCGACCTGGGCCTTCGCCGCCTGGAGCGCGGCCTGGTAGATGCCGCCCTCGATGCGCGCCATCACCTCGCCCGCGCGGACGTGGGAGCCCTCGTGCACGCCGAGGTACTCCATGCGGCCCGGAATCTTGGCCGACACCGACGCCTTGGTGCGCGCGACCACGTAACCGTTGGCCGAGATCCCGCTGCCGCCCGTGGCGCCGCCGCTCATGCTCACGGTTGCGGCCTGCACCGGAATCGCGCGCGGGGCGCGCAGCGCGAACACTGCGCCCGCAGCGAGCGCCAGCGCGATCGCGCCGAACAGCCAGCCCCGGCCGCCGGACCGCGCGCGGGGCGGCGGCTCGTCGCGGCGGATGCGCAGGTCGGAAATGCTGGGAGGGGTGGCGGTCATGGATCCCGTCGATGGGGCGGCCGCGACCCGCCGCGATGCTCGCGGCGCGGCACTGCTGCAGACCCGAGCAGGCATGATCGGGCAGGCGCTCCGAGCCGGTCAAGGGATCGGGCGGGCAGGCGGGCGGCGGTTGCCAGCGCCTGTGGCGGCCCTTTAGACTCGCACGGCATTCATCGTATCCCGTCGTGATCGCCAGGGGCTTCGGAGGCAACCATGCCGTTTGTGATCGCAGAGCCGTGCATCGGCGTGAAGGACAAGTCGTGCGTCGAGGTGTGCCCGGTCAACTGCATCTATGAGGGTGAGGACCAGTTCTATATCCATCCCGACGAATGCATCGACTGCCAGGCGTGCGAAGCCGCGTGCCCGGTGCAGGCGATCTTTCCCGACAACGGGGTGCCCGAGAAGTGGAAGTCGTTCATCGAGAAGAACCGGGTCCACTTCGAAAACACATGAGTGATCCGCAGCCGGCCGCCGCCACGGGCACCCTCCCCACGCGCGAGCAGGCGTTGGCGCTGCTGCACGAGTGGGTCACGAATCCCGCGCTGCGCAAGCACTGCTACGCGGTGGAAGCCGCGATGCGCGCCTATGCCCGCAAGGCGGGCGCGGATGAGGAGCGCTGGGGGCTCACGGGCCTGATCCACGACTTCGACTGGGAGCGCCACCCTGACGCCGCGCGGCATCCTGCGCTCGGCGTCGAGCAGTTGCGCTCGCTCGGCTGGCCCGAGGACATCTGCCGCGCCGTAATGGGCCACGCGACCTACAGCGGCGTGCCGCGGGACACGCCGATGGCGCGGACGCTGTTCGCCTGCGACGAGCTGTGCGGATTCCTCGTGGCGTGTGCGCTGATCATGCCGTCGCGGGCGCTGGCCGATGTCGAGGTGGCGTCGGTGAAGAAGAAGCTCAAGCGCGCCGATTTCGCCCGCAACGTGAATCGCGACGACATCCTCACCGGCACCGCCGAGCTGGGTGAGGATCTCGACGCGCACATCGCGTTCACGCTCGCGGCCATGCAGGCGATCGCTCCCGAGCTGGGACTGTGATCGCTGGCCTGCTGTCGAAGCTGGCAGCCACCGCTGCGTCGGACTCGCTCACCGCCGCGGCCGTCGGGCACAGCCTCGCCGAATTCCAGGACTTCATCGACCACTGGCACGACTTCTTCTTGCTCACCGGAACGGCCGCGGCGACGCTGGCGGGGCTGCTGTTCATCGCGCTGTCGCTGCACATGGAGGTGCTGGTTCGCCCGAAGTTCTCCGGCATGCTCGTGGTGGCGCGTTCTGCGCTCACGTCGTTCGTGACCGTGCTGATCGTATCCATGATGATGCTGCCGCCGGGGCTCTCGCCGCGTTCGAGCGGGTTCTCGTTGATCGCGTTCGTCGGCGTGTTCACCGTGATATCGCTGTTCGACCTCCGCAAGGCGCTCGAGCACGAGCACCAGGACTTCCCGCGCCGCACGGTGCGCCGCCGCGTGCTGATGCCGATCGTGGGATACGCCTTTCTCATGTTCATCGGGGTCTCGCTGTTCCGGCACGTGTACGAGGCGATGTATCTCATGATCAGCGCGATGTCGCTGCTGCTCGCGAATGCGGCGTTCGCATCGTGGGACCTGCTGGTGCGCGTGTCGAAGGTGAAGGCGGGGCTGAGGCCGGACGAGCCGGTCGGATAACCGCGGACGGCGCCGGCGAGCATCATTTCCGGCCGTCGCGCCCGCCGAACCCGAATCCGCCCGCGCCCGACGCCAGCGCCGTCACGGCGTCCACGTTGAGGCTGACCGCACCGAGCGTCGCGTCGACCCGTCCCGCCATGTGCAGCACCTCGCCGCGCACGGCGCCCGCCCAGCGGCGCCACGCGTCGGGGAACAGCACGCACTCGCCGATTCCGCTGCGGTCGGCGATCGACACGAACAGCATCGTGCCCCCGGATTTCGTCTCGATCGACCGGTAGGCGCACGGCAGGCCGAGCAGCGCGACGCGGCGGCCGACGTGGTGCTCGAGCGCTGCCGCGGGGATCCACTCGGGAGCGTGGCGGCCGCCACGATGCGCCGGCGCCGGACCCGGCCGCAGCCGCGGCTCCGGCGCACGCCACGACGCCGGGTCCACCCACACGTCGAGCGGATGCGCGCTGAACCACAGCCCGCTCGCGCGGCACTCGCCGCGCACGCGTTCGGCCAGGTCGAACTCGGGCAGCTCGGCGATCTCGAACGGCGTCACCGAGCCGGGCATCACCGGCGCGCCGTCGTCCGCGGTCAGCTCGAGCGTGGCCGCGTGGGCCGCGTCGCGGGCGCTCGAGACCCGCGTCGCGAGGCGTCCGGCGCGCTCGCGCGGCCGGCCGCGCAGCCCGCCCATGGGCGGGGAGCCGCCCGACGCCGCCAGCACGCGCGCCTCGAGCAACAGCGCGGGCCGCGTGCGGCCGGTGCGGTCGAGCGCGCCCGCGAGGATCAGCGATTCCAGCTCCGGCAGCGCGGGACGCGCCCGGCGCACCAGGTCGGCCACGCCGGCCCATGGCCGCGCGGCGCGCTCCGCCACGATCCGGTCGGCAGTCGCACGCGCGAGCCCGAAGACCCGCGACAGCCCGACCCGCACCCCGGCCCCCTCGAGCGTCGCCTCCCACGCCGAATGCCACGCGCACGGCGGCAGGAACGTGACGCCGTTGCGGCGCAGATCCTCGACGTGCACCCACGTCGCGTACATGCCGGCGTGATGGTTCAGGATCCCCACCGCCCATTCCGCTGGGAAGTGCGTCTTGAGATAGACGCTCTGCCAGCCGAGCGTGCCGTAGCCGGCGGCGTGCGCCTTGCAGAACGCGTAGGCCGCGAACCGCGTGAGGTCGCGCCACACGGCGCGGGCGTTCGCCTCCGCCACGCCGCGCCGCAGCGCCAGCGCCACGAACCCGCGCTCGAGCGACCGGAACTCCGCCTCATCGTGTGCGCGGCCGATCGCGCGGCGCAGGTCGTCGCCCTCGGCGAGCGGCAGGCCGGCGATCGCGGCGGCGACGTGCATCACGTCCTCCTCGTAGAGCATGACGCCGAGCGTGCCGCCCAGCACCGGTGCCAGCCGCGGATCGTGGAACGTCACCGGCTCGAGGCCGCGCTTGCGGCGGCAGAACGCCTCCTTGAGGCCCATCTCCGCGGGGCCGGGGCGCACCGCCGCCACGGCGGCGATGGTGTCGTCGAGCGTGCGCGCGTCGAGCATCCGCAACAGGTGGCGCATGGCGGGTGACTCGAGCTGGAAGCAGTTGAGCGTGTCGCCCGCGGCGACGCGTGCCGAGGTCGCCGGGTCGGGGTCGGGAATCCGGTCGGGGTCGATGTCGATGCCGCGCCGCTCGCGCACGCGCTCGACGCATTCGGCGATCGTGGTGAGCGCGCGGTTGCCGAGCAGGTCCATCTTCACGAGCCCGATCGCCTCGATCGCGCGCATCTCGAACTGCGTCACGATCACGCCCTTGGCGGCGGGCTCGAGCGGCGCGTACCAGGTGAGCGGCCGGTCGGCGATCACCACGCCGCCGCTGTGCACCGACAGATGCCGCGGCGCGCCGTCGAGCCGCTCCGCGAGCTCGAGCGCGCGCGCCAGCACCGGCTCGCTCCAGTCCACGCCGCGCGCGTCCGGCAGTTGCGCCAGCTGCGCGGCGTAGGGGCGCTCGAGCGCCCGCGGGATGCGGCGCGCGAGCCCGTTCACGCGCGCGTTCGCCACGCCCAGCGCCTTCGCGGTCTCGCGGAACGCCGAGCGGGCGCCCAGGGCGGCGTGCGTCGAGATCATCGCGACACGGTCGTGGCCGTAGGTGTCGTACACGTGCGCGATCACCTCGTCACGGCGCTGCCAGCACAGGTCGATGTCGAGATCCGGGCAATCCTGCCGCCCCGGGTTCAGGAACCGCTCGAACGTGAGGTGGTAGCGGATCGGGTCCACGTTCGTGATGCCGAGGCAGTAGGCGACGAGCGAGCTGGCGCCCGAGCCGCGGCCCACCGACGGGATGCCGCGCGCGCGCGCGAACTCGACGATCTCGGCGACGAGCAGGAAGTAGTCGGTGAAGCCGAGGCGCTCGATCATGCCGAGCTCGCCCCGCAGCCGCGCGACGGCGTCGGCGCGGCGCGAGCCGTAGCGGCGCACCACGCCCGCCTCGCCCAGGCGCAGCAGCCAGCCCGGGCCGGTCTCGCCTGCGGGCAGCGGCGCGCGCGGGAAGATCGGCACCCCCAGGTCGAGTTCGAGCCGCAGCCGGTCCGCGAGCGCGTGATTCGCGCGGAGCGCCGCGCGCGCCGTGTCCGGCAGTCCCGCCGCCGCGCACACCGCCTCGACCCGGCGTATCCATTCACCCGGGCCCGCGAGCCAGGCGTCCCCGGCCGCGAACGCCTCCGCCGGCATGCGTTCCAGCAACTCGCCCGCCGCAGCCGTCACGGCGGCGCGGTGACCGTCGTGGTCCGCGGCGTCGAGCATCACCACGTCGCCGGTCGCGACGACCTCGATGCCGAGCCGTCGCGCCGCGGCGACCCGCGCCGGCAGCTCGATCCGCTCGCGCGCGATGCCGCGCAGGCCCATCCACAGCCGCGCCCGCGGCAGTCCGGCGCCGAGCAGCGCCGCCGCGAGCTGGGGCGATTCGACGACGACCTCGAGCCCGGCGTGGTGCGTGGCCAGCGCGCGGACCAGGTCGAAGTCCGCCTCGCAGTGGTGCGCCGTGATCACCGCGCACAGCTCCGCGAAGCCCGGGCGGTCAGCCACCAGCAGCAGCGCGCCCGCGGCATCATCGCCGATTGTGGCGCCGAGCAGCGGACGCAGCCCCTCGGCGCGTGCGTGCTGCCAGAATCGGATCGCCAGGTAGAGGTTGCAGCGCTCGGTCAGCGCGAGCGACGCGTAGCCCAGCTCGAGCGCGCGCGCGACGAGCGCCTCGGGCGCTGCCGAGCCGTACAGCAACGAGCCGTGCGACCGCGCCCGCAGCGGCGTGAACGTCATGGGAGGAGGGAGCGCGACGCCGCGACGCCTGAGGGCGAGACCGATCGATGCGGCTGCCGGGGAGTGGGCAACGCCGTGACGCGTGCGGGCGCCGCCGGCGGGTCCGGCCGCGCGGCGGAACGACCTAGCCGGCCGCCTTCGCGACGGGTCCGAACACCGGCATCGTGCGGCCGCCGGCGACGTGCAGTCGCGCGTCGGGCAGCGCGTCGCGGTGGAAGTTCGGGGCCACGAGGATGCGCCGCAGCAGCCGGACGCCCCAGGCCTTCTCCTCGGCCGACAGCACGCGCGACGTGCCCGTGAACCGGAAGTTGCAGACGGCGAGATCGGCGCCTTCCATCCACGCCACCACCAGCCAGTGCTCGTTCTCGGGGCCGGGCAGCCGCAGCCAGAACGCCGACACGTCGAAGTCGCCGACGTGCTGCGACCACTGCCGCAGGATGCGCTCGTCGCCGAACCCCATCATCTCCTGCAGCGCGAACGCCGCCGGGGTGTTCGCGTTGAACCGGCCGCGCACCAGCGCCGCGCTCGGCTGCACGGCCATGGCCGGCGTGAACGGCGGCGGCTGGGCGAGCGCGAAGCACAGCGCCTCGGCGCGGTGCCGGGGCGCCAGGCTCGGACCGCGGCTCGTCACGAGGTCGAGCACCACGTAGACGAGCGCCGTCACCGCCACCAGCGCGGTCAGCGCCACCGACCACCACGGAACGTGCAGGATGCGCGGGCG
>JBBRLX010000040.1:0-29578 GCA_038231135.1 Candidatus Eiseniibacteriota bacterium
GACGCAATACGAGTGCATCGACGGGTAGGCCTGCGGCAGGTAGAGCTTGCGCGCATCGAACTCGGCGACGTGTGCAAGCACGACGGCCGACGCATCCTGCTCGCGAAGGTCGACGACGGGCAGATTCCGGGACAGCACTTCATCGGTGAGATGGGTCAGCGCAAATCGAGTCATGGGGTCGCTCACTGGATCGAATGAGCGGGGGCTCTGACTCAATTGTAGCGCGAGTGAATTGGACGCTCGGGGATCGCGTGATACCGCCTGGAGAGCAAGGCGTCGAACATTTCGCGCGGAGAGTGATTCGATCGGGTGGCGCTGGAATCTAGAGCGCCATGAACGATCCCCGTTGCTAGGCCAAGCAGGTTCGCGACTGCCACCAGCGCTGGCACGCCGACGGGGTCCCCTCCCCTAGACTCGGAGATTCCCGCAGCCATGAAGGCGATCAGTCCGCTTATGAGCCCGATGGTTCCGACGATCAGGTTGTAGGGCAGTCGTCGAACTTCCCACCAACGAACGATGCCATGCCCATCGCCGGGTTCGTTCGCTCGGACACCTCTCCGTATCGCCCCTGAGCCGGAATCCGCCCTACTTTGAACACGACCCACCCTTTGTTAGGTTCACCCCGTTCAATGGGCTACGCCTGTTCTTGCAGTCTTCCGCCGCCACCCCGGCACCGAGGTGTGTGTGACGATCGCTACCCGCCCGAATCGGATCACCGTCGCGAGCCCCGAGAGCATTCCCGAGGCGCTCGAAGAGTCGGTGTTCCTCGCCCGGATGGACGACCTCGTCAACTGGGGCCGGGCGAATTCCATGTGGCCCATGTTCTTCGGGCTGTCGTGCTGCTTCGTGGAGATGGCCACCGCGATCACCTCGCGCCACGACATCTCGCGGTTCGGCGCCGAGGTCATGCGCGGCTCGCCGCGCCAGTCGGACCTGATGGTGGTCGCCGGAACCGTTTTCAAGAAAGTGGCGCCCGCGCTGATCCGGCTCTACGAGCAGATGCTCGAGCCGCGCTGGGTGATCTCGATGGGCAGTTGCTCCAATTCCGGCGGCATGTTCGACGTGTACTCGGTCGTGCAGGGCGTGGACACGCTGCTGCCGGTCGACGCCTACATCCAGGGCTGTCCGCCGCGGCCGGAGTCGGTGATGGAAGCGCTGATGCTGCTGCAGGAGAAAATCAAGCGCACCGAGCGGCCGTTCCGCGAGGTGCTGCGGCGTAAGGACGGCACGTCGGGCACCATCAAGCCACCCCGCATCGTGGGCGTGACCACCACCGACGATCCGCGCGGGCCGGGCCTCGAAGGCACGCGGCCCCGCGGCACGATCCTCCGGCCCAATTCGGACATTCCGGCCGCCTACTTCCCCACCTGGACGCCGCCGTCGCCGGTGCGGATGCGCGACGACGGGCTCGAGTCGGTGGAGTCCGGGCTGCGCGAACGCCTCGGCGGCCAGCTCGCGCGCGACACCGGCGAGTACGGGCCGACCGACACGCTGACGTGGAAGATCAAGCCGGAGCAGCTCACGCCGGCACTCGAATACCTGAAGACCCAGTCGCCGGTGCCGTTCCAGCGCCTCGAGTTCGCGGCGGGCATCGACAACCGGCCGCGCGGCGCGGGCTTCCGCGCGGTGTACCAGGTCGCGGCGCTCAGGAAGGACAAGCCGATGGTGCGGCTGGCGGTCGACATGGGCACCGACAATCCGCGGATGACCTCGGCCACCTCGGTGTTCCGCTGCGCGACGTGGTACGAGCGCGAGATGTGGGACATGTTCGGCATCCGGTTCGACGGCCTCGCCGATCACCGGCGGCTGTACATGCCGTCGTGCTGGAAGGGCCACCCGCTACGCAAGGACCATCCCTACCGCGGCACCGAGATGCCGCACTTCACGGCCGAGGACGCGCTCGAGTTCGAGAAGTCGATCGACGAGTACCCCAAGTACAAGCAGGAGGAGGAGGGCACGCTCATCATGAGCATGGGCCCGAATCATCCCGCGACGCACGGCGTGATCCGGCTGATCCTGAAGCTCGACGGCGAGGACATCGAGGACGTCGACATTGACTGCGGCTACCACCACCGCAGCCCCGAGAAGATCGCCGAGCGGCAGACCTACCACCGCTTCATCCCTTACACCGACCGCGTGGACTACCTGTCGGGCGTCCAGAACAACTGGCCATACCTGCTGGCGGTCGAGCGGCTGCTGGGCTGCGAGGTGCCGGAGCGGGCGCAGATCATCCGCATCATGATGGCCGAGCTGTTCCGCATCATCAGCCACCAGGTGTGGCTGGGCACGTTCGCGCAGGACGCGGGCGCCCTGACCCCGGTGTTCTTCACGTTCGAGCACCGCGAGCAGATCCTCGACTTCGTGGCGAAGGTCACGGGCGGCCGCATGCACCCGAGCTGGTTCCGCGTCGGCGGCGTGACGCAGGACCTGCCCGAGGGCTGGCGCGCGGACATGGAGGCGTGGCTCAAGCGGTTCCCGTCGCAGATGCGCGACATCGAGAACCTGCTCACGGGCAGCCCGATTTTCGTGGCCCGCACGCGCGACACCGGCGGCATCTCGATCCCCGAGGCGATCGACCTGGGCTTCACCGGGCCCAACCTGCGCGCGGCCGGCCTCAAGTGGGACCTGCGCAAGGACGCGCCCTACGGCGGCTACGACAAGTTCGAGTTCGACATCCCGACGACATCGACCGGCGACAACTACGACCGGTACCTGATCCACATCGCCGAGATGTGGCAGAGCCATCGCATCATCGAGCAGTGCGTGAAGCACATGCCGGACGGCGACTACGTGAATCCGGACTACCGCTACTCGGTGCCGGAGCCGGGCCGCATGCTCCACCACATCGAGAGTCTCATTCATCACTTCGTCAACGTGTCGCGTGGGTTCGTGCCGCCGGCGGGCGAGGCGTACGCCTCGATCGAGGCGCCGAAGGGCGAGTACGGCTACTACGTGATCTCGGACGGCAGCAACCTGCCCTACCGCGTGTTCATCCGCACGTCGTCGTATCCCCACATGCAGGCGCTGCCGCAGCTGGTCCGCGGCCAGAAGATCTCGGACCTGGTGGTGACGCTCGGCGGCATCGACTTCGTGCTCGGAGACATCGACAAATGAGCGATCCGCAGCTCGACGTTCACGGCAACGCCGTCAAGCTCGAACTCGGTCCCGACGAGCGCGCGCGCAAGCGCGAGAAGATCGTGGACGTGCTGTGGGCGATCCAGCAGCGCAAGGGGTGGATCGACGACAACTCGCTCAAGGCCGCCGCGGCCGAGTGCGCGCTGAGCCCGCAGGAGGCCGACGAGGTCGCGACGTTCTACAACCTGCTGTTCCGCCGGCCCGTCGGCAAGCGCGTCGTGTTCGTGTGCGACAGCATCTCGTGCGAGCTGACCGGGGGTGCGGTGCTCATGGAGCGGCTGTGCGCCGAGCTCGCGATCGAGCCGGGCGGCACCACGGCGGACGGCGAGTACACGGTGCTGCCGATCGTGTGCCTCGGCCATTGCGACATGGCGCCGTGCTGCCTCGCGGGCGAGACCGTGCACGGCCCGCTCGACTCCGCCCCCGACGCGATCAAGTCTCTCATTCAAAGGATCAAGAATGACCGAAGTGCTGCTCGCGGCTAAGGGCAAGAACGGCGCGCCCGCCACACTCGACGAGTACAGGAGCGCCCAGGGCTACGCCACGCTCGAGCGCGTGCTCAAGGACATGAAGCCGGCCGATCTGATTCCGATCGTCAAGGATTCGGGGCTGCGCGGCCGCGGCGGCGCCGGGTTCCCGTCGGGCCTCAAGTGGTCGTTCGTCGCCACCGGCGACAAGGCCGACGGCGGTCCCAAGTACCTGGTCGTCAACGCCGACGAGATGGAACCCGGCACGTTCAAGGACCGGGTCATCCTCGAGAGCAACCCGCACGTCATGATCGAAGGCATCGTGCTCGCCGCCTACGCCATGGAGATGACCGACGGGTTCGTGTTCATCCGCCGCGAGTACTTCAAGCAGGCGGACATCCTCGAGCGGGCGATCGACGAGGCGCGCAAGGCGGGCATCCTCGGCCACAGCGTGCTGGGCGGCAAATGGTCGTTCGACATCCACGTCCATCGCTCGGGCGGCCGCTATATCTGCGGCGAGGAGACGGCGCTGTTGAACGCGTTCGAGGGCAGGAAGGCCCAGCCGCGCTCGAAGCCGCCGTTCCCCGCGGTGCGCGGCCTGTGGGGCCGCCCGACCACCGTGCACAACGTCGAGACGCTGGCGAACGTGCCGGGCATCCTGCGCAACGGCGCGGCGTGGTTCAAGGGGCTGGCGAAGAACCCCGAGGGCGCCGGCACCAAGATGTACGGCGGCAGCGGTTCGCTCGAGCGCCCGATGTGCGTGGAACGTCCGATCGGGACCACGCTGCGCGAGTTGATGGCCGAGATGGGCGGCGTGAAGGGCGGCAAGCAGTTGCTGGGCGTGATCCCGGGTGGCGCGTCGACTGCGTTCCTCACTCCCGAGCACCTCGACGTGCCGCTCGACTTCGATCCCGTCGTCAAGGTGGGGAGCCGGCTCGGGACCGGCACGTTCATCGTGTTCTCGGAGGACGACTGCCCGGTGCACGGCACGCTCAACCTGCAGCGGTTCTTCGCGCGCGAGTCGTGCGGCTTCTGCACCCCGTGCCGCGACGGCCTGCCGTTCGGCGTCGGCATCCTCGAGCGCATCGAGGGCGGCACCGCCACGATGGGCGACCTCGACCTGCTCGACGACTTGTTCCGCAACATCGGCCCGAACTCGTTCTGCGCCCACGCCGCCGGTGCCGCCGAGCCGGTGCGCGGCCTCTACCAGCACTTTCGCGGCATCCTCGAGGACCACATTCACCAGCATCGCTGCCCGTTCCCCAAGCCTGGCGCGCGCGAGGTGACCCATGTCTGATCGCCGTACGACGGAGGCGTCGCGTGCCTGAGATCCTGTTCGACGGCCGGAAAATCGCGGTCCCGGCGGGCACGAACCTCGTCGAGGCGGGGCTCGCGGCCGGTGTGCCGGTGCCGGTGTTCTGCTACCACAAGGACCTGGGCGCCGTGGGCTCGTGCCGCGTGTGCGCCTGCACGATCAAGGGCGCCGACGGCAAGCCGCCGCGCACCGTGATGGCGTGCATGACCGCGGCCGCCGACGGTATGGAGGTGACGACGCTCGACAAGGCGTCGGTCGACCTGCGCCGCTACGTCGTCGAATGGCTGATGCTGAACCATCCGCACGACTGCCCGATTTGCGACGAGGGCGGCGAGTGCCAGCTCCAGGACGTGACGATCGCCTGCGGCCACAGCCAGCGCCGCGTGCCGACGATGAAGCGCACGTTCCAGAACCAGTTCCTCGGCGAGTTCATCCAGCACGAGATGAACCGCTGCATCACCTGCTACCGCTGCGAGCGGTTCTATAAAGACTACGCGGGCGGCGACGACTTCGGTTCCACCGGCAGCCGCGATCGCGTGTACTTCGGGCGGTTCGAGGATGGCCCGCTCGAGAGCCCGTTCTCGGGCAACCTGGTCGAGATGTGCCCGACCGGCGTGTTCACGGACAAGCTGTTCCGCTACAAGTCGCGGGTGTGGGATCTCGAGATCGGCCACTCGGTGTGCCCGCACTGCTCCGTCGGTTGCAACGTGCACCCGGGGTCGCGATTCCGCGAGCTGCAGCGCGTGCGGGTGCGCGACAACCCGGCGGTGAACGGCGTGTTCCTGTGCGATCGCGGCCAGTTCGGCCACGGCTACGTGATGGACCCCGAGCGCCCGATGACCGTGCGCCTGCAGGGCGAGAGCACTAGCTGGGACCAGGCGCTGGGCACCGCGGGCGCCGAGCTGCTCGGCATCGCGCGCCACGCCGGGCCCGCGAGCATCGCGTTCGTCACCTCGGCCCGCGCCTCGGTCGAGACCCACGCGGCGCTCGAGGGGCTCGCCGAGGAATCGCTCGCGGGCTCGCGCATCGCGCATTTCGACGATCCCGACCGCGAGGCCCGCGCGCTCGTCGCGCTGCAGGCACTGGCCGCCGCCGGCTGCCCGCCGCTCGACCAGGGCGATCTCGCGCATGTCGACGTGCTGTTGATCGCCGGCGCCGCGCTCGTGAACGAGGCGCCGCTCGCGGCGCTCGCCGCCCGCCAGGTGGCGCGGCGCGGCGGCAAGGTGTTCGTGCTCGCGCCCGGCGAGACCTACCTGAACGACGTTGCGACCGTGATCCCGGCGCACCCGGCGCGGCTCGCTGCCGAGCTCGGGACCGTGAGCGCCAAGCTCGGTGACTCGAACGGCGCGGCCGCGGACGATCCGCGCCTGACGCTCGCGCGCGCGCTGGCAGCCGCCAAGGCGCCAGGCATCCTGCTCGGCTCGGATCTGGTCGACGGCCCGGCGTTCCAGGCGGGCGCCGCGCTCGCCAAGGCGCTGGCGGCCCGCGGCACCGCGCCCCGGTTCGGCTGCGTGTTCCCCGGACCCAACGGCTTCGGGGCCGCGGCGATGTCGGCGAAGCCCGCGCTGCCGGGAATCCTCGCCGACCTCGAAGCGGGCAAGCTGCAGGCGATGGTGCTCGTCGAGTGCGAGACCAGCGCCTGGACGCCCGCGCAGGTCGAGGCGCTGAAGCAGCTCCCGCTGTGCGTGGTGCTCGATTACCTGCCGGGCCCGCTGCACCAGGCCGCGGGCATGTTCCTGCCCACCGAGGCGACCTACGAGACCGACGGCTCCTACGTGAATCGCGCCGGCCGACTGCAGGCGTTCGCGCGCTCGCGGCGCATCGGCGTGCCGGTGCGCGCCGACTTCCAGGGCTCGTCGTTCCCGCGCGACTACGCGGTGGAGCCGCCGCTCGGCGATGTGCGCGTCGCATGGCGCGTGCTCGAGCAACTGCGGCAGGCCGCGCTCGGCAAGGCGGAGGCCCGCACGCTGGCGGAGCTGCGCGCGCACATCGCGCGCACGCGTCCCGGCTGGGCGCCGCTGCGCGACATCGCCCCCGGCAGCCAGGGCGCCATGCTGGAGCTGGCGGTACTGGCGGCGCCGCAGGGCTCGCTCGCGGCGTTCCCGGCCGCGGGCAGTGGCCTCGCGGTGTTCCGCATCGATCGCACGCTCGGCAGCGAGGTGCTGTCCCGCGTCGCCGCGCCGATGCGCAAGATGGCTGGCCCGCCCGTGGCGCTGCTGTCGCCGGCCGACGCGAAGCGCCTCGGCATCGACGGCGCCGGCTCGATTGGCATCACCGCCGGCAATCGCACGGTGGAGCTGGCCGCGCGCGTGCACCCGGCCGTGCCCGAAGGTACACTGCTCGTTCCGCGTGACGCCGAGCTGCCGCACGGTCTCGCGCAGGGCGCCGCCGCGAACGTGGCCGCGCTCGCCGGGGCCCGGTGACGTCGCTCCACCCAGTGAGGACCGAATGCTGAAGGAGACGCTGAACGGGCTGGGTGTGACGCTCCGGCAGATGTTCAAGAAGCCGGTGACGGTCCAGTACCCCGAGGAGAAGCCCCAGGTCCCTGAGCGCTACCGCGGACGGATCATCCTCACCCGCGACCCCAGCGGCGAGGAGCGCTGCGTCGCGTGCTATCTGTGCAGCTCCGCCTGCCCCGTCGATTGCATCACGATCTCGGCCTCCGAGCGCGAGGACGGCCGCCGGCTGCCCGAGGCGTTCCGCATCAACTTCAACCGCTGCATTTTCTGCGGCCTGTGCGCCGAGGCCTGCCCGACGCTGGCGCTGCAGATGACCACCGACTTCGAGATGGCGGAGACCGACGGCCGCAACCTGATCTACGAGAAGGAGGATCTGCTCGTCGATCACGGCGGCAAGTACCCGGACTACAGCTTCTGGGACGAAGCCGGCGTCGCGGTTACCCACGCGATGGGACACGGCAAGCAGGACGTGCCGCCGAGCGACCCGCGGTCGAATCTGCCCTGAGTATTTTTCCCGAATCCAATCGCCCGTGGACGCCGTAGGATGCTCGTGAAGGGCGGTCCCAGGGGCCGCCCCACGACCCCATCCATTCACACCCCCTCGAGGAGGTTTTCCGTGGACGAGCAGAAGAATGTGCAGTTGGTGCAGGCCGCATACGCCGCGTTCGGGCGCGGCGACATCGACGCGATCCTGGGCATGACGTCGAACGACATCGACTGGCAGACGTTCGGCCCCGACGAGCTGCCGACGGGCGGCCTGCGTCACGGCAAGCCCGAAGTCGCGAAGTTCTTCCAGCAGGTCGGCGCGGCGTGGAACTTCGAGCGCTTCGAGCCGCAGACCTTCATCGCCCAGGGTGACAACGTGGTGTCGCTCGGCATCTACACCGGCACCGCGAAGAGCACCGGGCGCAAGTTCTCGTCCGAGTTCGCGCACGTGTTCACGATCAAGAACGGCGTCGTGACGAAGTACCGCGAGTACGCCGACACGGCGAATCTCATCGGCGCCCTGTCGCCGAGCATGAGCCGCGCCTAGCCGTCACGGACATCGCAGATCCACGCAGCGGCCTCCGGCTTCGGAGGCCGTTCGCGTTGGGATCGGGCGGAACACTAGTCCTCGGGATCCAGCTCCCTCAGCGCGTCCAGCACGCCCTTCCAGCTGTCGTCGAGCGCGATCTGCAGCAGGTCGGGCGCGGACGGGATGTCGTCGAGGAACACCGGATGATCGGCGTCGAGCCCGACGAACTGGTCGCGGTATTCGCTGCGATAGTGGCGGTGCGAATGGTCGCGTTTCGCGCGTTCCAGGAACTTCGGCACCGTCCAGCCCTTGAACGTGCTGTGCCAGTCCTGCTCCGCGCGCGCGCAGCGGTCGGGGTCCTTCTCTTTGAGCGACGGCGGGACCAGAACGTACGCGTTCACGTCGCCCTCGGGCACGAAATCGGAGTACAGCGTGTGCGCGGTCGCGTCGAGATCGCGGCTCTTGTCCACAACCGCCGCCTCGGACGCGACGTCGATCACCTGGAACTGGATCTGCAGCTCCACCTGACGCCAGCGCTCGATGGCGTCGAACGGAATGTCGGCATAGCGCTCGACGTCGTGCCCCGAGGTGTCGCGATCGGTATGGCGGCGCCAGATCGTGCCGTGATAGCGGTCATTGTCCGAGCGGGTGCGCAGGTTGTGGAACCGGCCGAACACCACGCGGGACGCGCCCAGCTTGCGGCCCAGTTCCACCGCCTCGTCCTTCGTCATGTCGCCGAGCTGCGCCACATGCATGGCCTCGTAGACCTGATCCGACGGCACGATCTGCGTGAATTCGAACGCCTTGGAGCGCGACCGCAGCTCGGCGGTCATGCGGTCGGCGATGACGCGCGACAGGCCCTCGGTGCCGGTCTCGTCGTCGAACGGCAGCACCGCCACGCGCGTGACCGCGCGCTCCCACACCTTGGGCAGCCGGGTGTCGATATCCCGAAAGCCGGGCTGGAACCGCCGTACGTCGAGCAGCTGGTGGTAGGCCAGCTTGGGCTTGTCCAGCTTGAGGCTCGCGAGCGCCGCGCGGTAGCGGATGCCTGCGGCGCCGTGCCGGATGCGCGTCTCCTTCGCCACGAACTCCGTCGGGTCGGAGAGAATCGCGCCATGGCTCAGCGCATCCGCCCTGAGTTCGTCGAGTTCCAGGCAGGCGTTCGCCGCATCGACGGAATCGGTTGCCGCGAGATTCACGATCCGCTGCTGCCGCTCGTCGATCAGGTGCGCCGCGGCGGCCGACAGCGCCATGCGACCTCGGCCGTTCGACGGGTCCTTGGCCAGCGAGGCCACGGCCTCTTTGTAGGCGCGCTCGAAATCGTGCGATCCGAGCGCGCGCTCGCTGCGCCGGGCGAGCTCGCTGGAGCTCGCGCACGACAGCCCGAGCAGCGCGAGCAGCGCGAACGCGATTCGATGGCGGAATCGATGCATGGCGGCCTCCTTGCAGCTCCGGGATGGCTCCGGGCGGGAGGGGAGTCGCCCGCACGGGGTGCCCGGAATCCGCCGCAGTGTATTCCGGTGGCGCGGCCAAAAGCGAGCATCCCGCGATCATTCGGCTGAGGCTGCTGAGAACGCCCGAGTGCAAGGCGGCGAGGAGCGACGACCGAGGCGTATCGCAAGATACGTCGCAGGGAGGAGCGACGAGCCAACGCAGCAATCGGGCGTTCTCAGCAGCCTCAGATCGCCAGATCGAGCTGCTCCGACTCCTCGGGGGGTACGAGCGGTTGGACCCGGCGGTCGCGGATGCCGTGGCGGCTCCTGAGCCGGCGGATCTCGTCCTGGAGCGGCCCGCTCTCGACCTTGCCCAGGTAGGCCCGGCGCGCATAGAGCAGATCGTAGCGCCCGCGCTCCTCGGGCCAGTGGCGCTCGAGCGTCTCCAAGAAGTGTTCGCGCGTACCGGGCTGGAGGTAGAGCAGATTCGCCCACACCCGGGTGGCGCCCGCGTCGCGCGCGGCACGCACCACCGCCTCGAGTTGCTCGGGTCGATCCGAGATGCCGGGCAGGATCGGCGCCATGCCCACGCCGGCGTCGATCCCCGCGTCGACCAGCAGCTTCAACGCCCGCAGCCGCTGCCGCGGGGGTGCGGTGCCGGGCTCGCTCGCGCTCCACACCGCCTCGTCAAGCGTGGGCACCGAAAAGTTGATCGACACCTTCGCGCGACGCGCCGCATGCTGGAGCACGTCGATGTCGCGCACGATCATCGGCCCGCGCGTGATCACGCCGAGTGGATTCCGCGCGCAGGCCAGCACCTCGATGCAACCGCGCGTGAGGCGATACTTCCCTTCGGCCGGCTGGTAGGGATCGGTCGCGGCGCCGATCACAACCACGTCGCGCTTCCACGACGGGCGCGCCAGCTCGTCCCGCAGCACGGCAGCGACGTTGGTCTTGATGCGGATCGACCGCCCGTAGCGGTCGTCCGACGGCCGGTCGGCGCGGCGCTCGAACGCGCGCACGTAGCAGAACGCACAGCGATGGGCGCACCCGGTGTAGGGATTGAGCGACCAGTCGAACATCATGCCGCGGACGCGATTGAGCGCGGACTTGCAGGGTTCTTCGCGGTATTCGGGTCGCATGGGGGAATTATAGGCAGGCGGGCCACGAGTGCACAAACGTGCAGTGCGGCGATACGCCGGAGGTACGAGCGCGCTCAGGCTCCCCGGAACACCAGCGCGCGGCCGGCCCACACGGCGCCGATGCCGAGCACGAGCTGGAGCGCGCTCGAAATCATGGCGGCGAACCACTGGCCGTCGCGCAGCAGCCGGAACGTCTCGAAGCCGAACGCCGAGAACGTCGTGAAGCCGCCGAGCAGACCGCTGAACAGCAGCACACGCATCGGGTCCGAAAACGCGCCGCGCGATTCGCTCCAGCCGACGAGCACTCCGAACACGAGACAGCCGGTGACGTTGATGACCAGCGTTTCGAGCGGGAACGTCGAGCCGCCCTTCCAGCGGTGGACACCGAGCGCCAGGCCGTAGCGCAGGATCGAGCCGACGAACCCACCGAGCCCGACCAGCAGTGTCTTGTTCATCCGTCCTCCGGCGCATGTGCGGGAGCCACCGCGCCATGCAGGGCGTCGCCGGCGCCGCCGCACGGTACCAGACTGCGCTCAGAAACCCGCCAGCTCCTCGGGCAGCGCGAACAGCGTGGCGCGATGGAACAGGCTGCGCTCGTCGCCGATCACGAACCGCGACCAGCCGTCGCCGGTCAGCACCGACAGCCGGGGCTCGCGGGCGTCGGCCGGCACGTCGAACCGCAGCGCGATGTCCAGGTGCTCGCCGGGCGCCAGCGTCTCGCGCACCCGCAGCATCGGCCCGCCGGCGGGCGCGAACCGGCGGCCGTCGACGTTCACGAGCGCGACTTCCAGCGGATCGATGCGCATGGTGACGCGCCGTGCGTCGCTGCGGGCGCGCAGCGTGACGGTGAACGCCCGCCATCCCGCTGCGGCGACGTGCGCCGGCATGACCCGCGTCACCGAGAACGCCAGGTCGCAATCGAGGTCGCACGCGAACTTCTCGGCGCCGGGGTGCAGGACGCGCTCGCGGCTGGCGAGCGACACGCCGAGCAACAGCCCCATGTAGGCTGCGAGCGTCGCGCCCGCGGTCGCGACCCAGCGGCGCGCGCGGGGCATGGCGCCGACGGCGGCCGCGCGCAGCGCGAGCAACAGCATCAGCGCCAGGCTCAGGAATGTGACGGGAAACGCTACGAGACCGAGGAGCCGGGTCATCCCACCGCGGCGTCGGGCACGCGGCCGAACCGGCGCTCGCGCCGGTGGAAATCGGCGATCGCGGTCTCGAGATCCAGGGCGTCGAACTCGGGCCACAGCCGGGGCGTGAAATACAGCTCGGCGTAGGCGCATTCCCACAACAGGAAATCGCTCAGCCGCTGCTCGCCGCCGGTGCGGATCAGCAGGTCGACCTCCGGCGCGGGCACGCCCGAGCCATCGGTGGCGCACAACAGCTCGTGGAACGAGTCGCGATCGTGGCGGCTGTCGGACCGGCTGGCGGCGCCGGGACTCGCCGCGAGCTGCGCGGCCGCGCGCAGGATCGCGTCGCGCGACGAATAGTCCACCGCGATGCGCAGGTGGAGCGTGGCGCCGTCGCGCGTGGCGTCCTCCATGCGCTCCATCGCGCGCAGGATCGGAGCGCTCAGCCGGTCGCGGCGGCCGATGAAGCTGACCCGCACGCCGTCCTTGAGGCAGCGCTCGGTCTCGCGGCGGATGTAGTGGTCGAGCAGTTCGAACAGCGCAACGACTTCGCGCCGCGGCCGCTGCCAGTTGTCGGACGAGAACGCGTACAGCGTCAACGTGCCGATGCCGAGCGACGGAGCGGTCTCGACGACGGTGCGGACGGTCTCGACGCCGGCGCGATGGCCGGCGAGCCGCGCCTTGCCCTGCTGCGTGGCCCAGCGGCCGTTGCCATCCATGATGCAGGCGACGTGGAGTCCCTGCGGGCGGTCGTTGCGCGGTTTGGGCGTCATGAGCGGAAGTGACCGGCGGCGGCGGCGAGGCGAATCGCCTCAGCGCGCGCGTGTCGCGCGAATCAGGGCCTCCATGTGATCGAGGTAGCGCTCGAGCGCCCGGCGGCCGGCGGCCGTGAGCCGGTATTCGGTGCGCGGTACACGGCCCTGGAACGACTTGGTGCACGTCACGTACTCGGCCAGCTCCAGCTTGCGCGCGTGGACGCTGAGGTTTCCATCGGTCGTTCGGAGCAGTTCCTTGAGCTCGGAGAACGACAGCGACGGATTCACCGCGAGTGCGCTCACGATGCCGAGCCGGGTGCGCTCGTGAACCACGCGGTCCAGCTCGCGCGTGGCCGGCTCGAGGGCGCCGCGCACCGGCTCCAGCACGCGCGCGGCGCGCCGGCCCGGCTCGGCCGCCGGACCCGGGCGGCGCGTGTGGATGGCGCCCGACCTAGCCACCGTAGCGCCTCGCGATCAGGAGCCCGAACACGATGTGGAAGCCGCCGAACGACACCGCCATCAGCGCATTCCCCCACCCGGGCGGGGCGAACAGCGCGACGACGCCCGCCGCCATGAAACAGAACCCCATCACGCGCACCACCGGAACCGAGAACGCGCCGCCGGATACGAATGCCGTGCCGTAGAGCAATAGCCAGATGCCCGGCAGCCAGGTCTCGAGCCCGGCGCGGAACAGCGCGACCGTGAGGATCGCCGCGGCGACGAGCGGCAGCGAGAAGCTGAGCGCGAAGCGCCGGCCGGTCTGGCTGAACAGCGTCACCTCGGCCATGCGCGACTTGTGCGCCATGGCGGCGAGGCCGATCAGCAGCGCGGCGAACGCCTCGACCGACCAGCCGAGCAGCCACATCGCGGGCGACGTCTCGCGCGACGCGTAGAACGCCGCCACCAGCGCCGTGGCGCCGACCACCACCTGGCCCCAGCCGGGAACGGCGGTGAACACGCCGGCGCGCTCCATGGTCTGGCGGATGAAGCGCAGATCGTCGAACGCGTGATCCTGGAGCTGGTGCGCCTGCGCGGCGCGCGGCGGACGGGGCGGCAACGGCGTGATCTGCGTCATGCGGCGGAGTCTAGAATCGTCGCCCAATACCGGTCAAGTACTTTGTGGTTCAAAGTAGGCGGGCTTGACGACCCCCAAACAACCAGCGCCCGGCCGCGTCGCCGGGCGCTCGCCGTGAGGGCCGGAACCTTTGCGGCGCCGCATGCGCCGGTCGTGCTAACGCTGATCGGGGTCCTTCGATTTGTCCTTGTCCTTCGCCTTCTGCAGCTCTTTCTCCAGCTCGGCCTTCTCGGTCATCCTGAGCTCCCGCAGCTTGACCCGCTTCCCCTGCATGAGCTTGAGCATCTCCTGCATGTCGCTCAGCCGGCGCAGCCGGATCGTGCCCTCGAACGACTCGAGGTTCACGAGAGCGCTGCCGGTGCCGAGCGTGAAGTTGAACCGCTTGCCGCGATGGGTGCGGTCGAGCTGCACCGGGAACGCCGACTCGAAGTCGCCGCTGAACGTCGATACCTGGACCGTCGCGTTCGCCTTCTCGGGCATCCCGAACGACAGGTCGCCGTCGTGCGTCGACAGGGTGTAGTGGCCGTTCTCGCGCAGCTCGCCCGAGTAGCTCACGTCACCGTTCACGGTCGACGCGTCGACGCTCCCCGATTCGATGCCGTCGAGCTGGATGTCGCCGTTGATCGCGTTCACCACGATGTCACCGCGGCTGCCGGTCACGTTCACGCCTTCGTTCACGGTGTTGAGCTCGAGCCGGCCGCGCGCGCCGTCGACGTACACGCCGCCCTCCACCGAGCTCGCCCGCACCAGGCCCTCGCCGCCTTCGACCCGCACCTCGCCCTTCACGGTCTCGGCCGACACCTCGCTCTTCATGTCCTTGACCGAGATGTCGGTGTAGATGCCCTGGAGGATCAGCGGCATCCACACGGGCACGAGCACGTTGTAGTCCACGCGCACCGGCACACCGTGCCGCGACGCGCCGCGCACCTCGATGTTGGGGCCGGAGCCGGCCACCAGGATGCGGGCGCGATCGGAGTGGTCGGCGGTGATGCGCACCGAATTCCTCGGCCACGATGCGACGGTGATGTCCCCGGCGAAGTCGCTGATGCTGAGCCGCGCGCCGGAGTGGACGTCGAACGTGGTGTCGGTGCGCACGCCGTTGGGCAGCGTCGTGAGCAGCGCGATGGCGATGGGCAGCAGCGTCACGTTGGGATCTCCTAGCTCTGATGCACCGCGACCAGGCCGGTCGCCTGTTGCAGCAGGCGCACCTTGCGCTGCAACTGCTGCGCGAGATGGCCGTTCAGGTACGGATTCGCAGGATCGGCCTCGAGGGCACGCCGGGCGTCGCCGATCGCGTGGTCGATGAGCGCCAGGTTCTGCTCGATCACCCGCACCGTCGAAGTGTCCAGCTCGGCGCTGTGGGTGTGGATCACGTTCTGGAGCTCGGCGATCGTCGCGTCGTAGCGCTTCAGGTCGTAGCTCGCCAGCCGGGCGTCGGGCTCGCCGTCGCCGGCCGCACTCGTCACAGCGGCGTCATCGTTGCCGCGGTAGGCGTTCGCGCGGCGGTCAAAGGCTCGCGTGGGAGCCGGGGCCGTCGCGAGCGGCGGCGCCGCGGACGGCGTGGTGGTCGTCCCCCGCCCCGCGACCGCGCCGTTGCCGGGCGCCGCCGGCGGGACTCCGGACTTCATCAGCATCCACACCGCGCCGCCCGACAGCACCACCAGCAACGCGGCCGCGGCGGCGAGCTGGGGCAGCGAGAACGCAAAGCGCCGGCCGGCCCAGCGCGACGGCAGGCGCGTGGCCCCGGATTGCGATGCGGGGGCCCGGGCGTCGAGCCGCGCCAGGATTCCCGGCCACAGGTCGTCCACCGGCATGCCCGGCTCGAGCGCCGCCGCCCGGGCCGCCACGGCACGCAGGTCCTCGAGCACGACCCGGCACGCGGCACACCCCGCCAGATGCCGCTCCAGCTCGGCGCGCCTGCGCCCGGCGAGTTCGCCGTCGAGGTACTCGGACAGCAGTTCGAGTTCGCGATGCCCGGTTTCGCTGCTCACGTTCGCTCCGTCACTCCCCTGGCGTCGCCTGCCGCACGGCGTCCGCCGGATTCGATCCAGGTGGCGGTCACCGGCTGAGACTTCGCCTCAGCATCATCCGCGCCCGATGCAACTGGGCCTTGGTGGTTCCCGAGGTCACTCCCAGCATGCGGGCGATCTCCTCGTGTTTGAAACCCTCGACGTCGTGCAGCACGAAGATCTGCTTCGCCCCTTCGGGCAGCTTCGCGATCGCCGCCTCGAAATCCATTCCCAGGTCCGACTCCACCGGCTTCGCGGACAGCGTATCCAGCACCTCGTCCGTGCCACCATGCCGCTCGCGCTGGATCGCGAACTTCGCGCGCCGCGCCAGCATCACGTTCACCGCGAGCCGGTACAGCCAGGTCCCGAACGCCGCCTCCGCCCGAAACGTCCCGAGTTTCTCCCAGGCACGGACGAAGACGTCCTGTGTCATCTCGTTCGCCTCGTCGTACCCCACCATCCTGCGCGCGAGCGCATGGATCCGGGCCATATGGACCCGGTACAGCCGCTCGAACGCACGCCGATCCCCCCCGGCCGCGAGGACCACGTCCTCCGCTTCGGCAGCGGCCTCGTGGAACGGCTTACCTCCGCTCGGCGTGGTCACTCCGGGGCCCGAGTGTTCCATTCACCAGCATTCGACACCCCGGCACGGTAAAAGGTTGAAAGGTTTGGCGCTGACACACATTCGCGAAGCGAAAAACCCACTGCCGCGGCCGCCGGGCTAACCTCCGGCGGCAGGCCGCGGTTCCGGAGTTCGGGGCGCCCCCGCCGTCGCCTGTCCGGCCACCCCGGTGGGTCCCGCCGCCCCGGTGGCCCCCGTTCTCCCGCGCTCCCGGATCACGTCCTCGAGGCACGTTACGACCAGCGCCGTCCAGCCGGTCTGATGGGACGCGCCGCACCCCCGACCCGTGTCGCCGTCGAAATACTCGTGGAACGACACCAGGTCCCGCCAGTGTGGATCGTCGGCCAGCCGCCGATCGCCGCCGTCGCACGGGCGCTCTCCGTGATCGTCCTTCAAGACCAGCGTCGTCAACCGGCGTTGCAGCTCGCGGGCGACCTCGGCCAGCGTCATCCGGTGACCGGATCCGGTCGGACACTCCACCTGGAACTCGGGGCCATAGAAGTGGTCGTAGCGCTCGAGCGCCTCGATGAGCAGGAAGTTGAGCGGGAACCACACCGGCCCGCGCCAGTTGGAATTACCGCCGAACAGGCCGCTGGTGCTCTCGCCGGGCGCATAGTCGACACGGTAGTGGGCGCCGCGCACGTCGAGCTGATACGGCTCGCGTTCGTGCACCTTGGACAGCGAGCGGATCCCGTGCGGCGACAGGAATTCGTTCTCGTCGAGCACGTAGCGCAGCACGCGCTCGAGCCGCTGCCGCGACGGCATCGCCAGATGACGGTGGCCGGTCTCTCCGCGGTTTGCCGCGACGCCACGCTCTGCCGGGTCCGCCGCCTCCGGCGCCTCCATCCCCCCCCGGTCCTCGTCCGTTTCCGGATGGCCCTCGTGTGCCATGTAGGCGATGTCGCGCCCCAGGTCCTTGCGATTCTCGAGAAACCAGTTCATGCGCTTCGAGAACCCGGGCAGCTTCGCGATCTGATCCTGTTCCAGGTTCTCGACCGCGAACAGCGGGATGATGCCGACCATCGAGCGGATCTTGAGCGGTAGCGTGATGCCGTCGAATTGCAGCTGGTCGTAGTAGAAGCCGTCGGTCTCGTCCCACAGCCCGGTGCCACCGAGCGAATTCATCGCGTCGGCAATCGCGACGAAGTGCTCGAAGAACTTCGACGCCACGTCCTCGTATGCCGGGTCCTCGCTCGCCAGTTCCAGCGCCATCGCCAGCATGGTGGTGCAGAAGAACGCCATCCAGGCCGTGCCGTCGGCCTGTTCCAGGCGGCCGCCGGTGGGCAGCGGCTTCGAGCGGTCGAACACCCCGATGTTGTCGAGCCCGAGGAAGCCGCCGCCGAACAGATGATGGCCTTCCAGGTCCTTGCGGTTCACCCACCACGTGAAATTGATCAGCAGTTTCTGGAACGTGCGCTCGAGGAACAACCGGTCGCGATGGCCGCGCGCGCCGGTCAGCTTGTACGTGCGCCAGCACGCCCAGGCGTGCACCGGTGGATTCACGTCGCCGAATTCGAACTCGTACGCCGGCAGCTGGCCGTTCGGGTGCATGTACCATTCGCGCAGCAGCAGGATGAGCTGCGATTTCGCGAACTCGGGGTCGAGCCGCGCGAACGGGATCATGTGGAACGCCAGATCCCACGCCGCGAACCACGGGTACTCCCAGGCGTCGGGCATCGACAGCACGTCGCGCGCGTGGAGGTACTGGAACCCGTGATTGCGTCCGGTCCAGCGCGCCATCGGCGCCGGCGGCTGCGCCGGATCGCCTTCAAGCCACTCGCGCACCACGAACTCGTAGAACTGCCGCGACCACACGAGGCCGGCGTAGCCCTGGCGCATCACGCGCCGCTCGTCCTCGCCGGCGCCGCGCGGCGCCAGCGTCTCGTGGAACGCGTCGCATTCGTGACGGCGCAATTCCAGCACCTGCTCCTGCTCGCGGCGGTTCAGCACCGGCGCCGGCACGGCGGCCGGCAGCAGCCGCAGGTGGACGGAGTATTCGCCGCCGGCGGGAACGTCGAGCACGTAATGAAACGCCGCCTTCGTCCCCTGGTCCGGATGCACGGCGTCCTTGCGGCCGTGGATCACGAACTCGTGGAACGCGTCCTTCACGTGGGGGCTCGCGGGCGCCACGCCGAACAGCCGCGCGCTGTTGGTCTCGTTGTCCGTGAACAACAGCTCCGGCGCCGCTCCGCCCGGACCGGGCTCGGGGACGAGGCGGAAATCGCCGAGCGCCGCGTGGGTGGCGAACACCGAGCCCGCGGCCTCGCGGCGCAGCGCCGGCCGGCCGGCGAAATCCTCGCCGGTGCGGCCCCAGCTCCAGGTGTTGCGGAACCACAACGTCGGCAGCAGATGGAGCGTCGCCGCGTCGGGCCCGCGGTTCGCCACGGTGATGCGGATCGCGATGTCCTCGGCGGCGGCCTTCGCGTATTCCACGGTCACGTCGAAGTACCGCCCGCCGTCGAACACCCCGGTGTCGGCCAGCTCGAATTCACGATCGAGCCTGCCGCGGCGGCGGTTTTCCTCGACCAGCCGCGCATACGGGAACTCCGCCTGCGGATACTTGTAGAGCGCCCGCAGATAGGACGAGGTGGGCGTGCCGTCGAGGTAGTACCAGTAGTCCTTCACGTCCTCGCCGTGATTGCCCTCCGGACCGCCGAGCCCGAACGGCCGCTCCTTGAGGATCGGGTCCCGGCCGTTCCACAGCGCGAGCGCGAAGCACAGCCGGCACTGGCGATCGCAGATCCCGAGCAACCCGTCCTCGCCCCAGCGGTAGGCGCGGCTGCGCGCGTGATCGTGCGGGAAGTACGTCCAGCACGTGCCGTCGGCCGAATAGTCCTCGCGCACGGTGCCCCACTGACGCTCGGACAGATAGGGACCCCAGCGCTTCCAGTTGTGCTCCCGCCGCGCCTCGGCGTCGAGGCGCACCCGCTCGGGGTTCGTCATGCCGGCTCCGGGGCGGTGAGCTCCTGCCCGGGCTTCCAGCCGGTGCGCGCCAGATGCTCGAGCCAGCCGATCACGCGCTCGCGATCGACGTGCGTCGTGACCAGCAGCAGATCGCCGTGGTCCGCCCAGGCCAGTGCGGCCCCCACCGCGCCGAGTTCCGAGTCGTGGCGTTCGATCTGGTCGAGCCGGGCGCCGAGCTGGAGCAGCGCGCGCTGCATCAGCTCGGGCACGGCGCCCGGTGCACGGCCGCGCAGGAATGGCTCCATGTCCTTGAGGAACACGCGGCTGGGCGTCATGCGCCAGGCCTCGCGCACCAGCTCGCGGATCGCGTCGTCGTCGCGGTCCCCGGCCTGCCCGAGCACCAGGCCGCGCCGCAACGCCGGCATGTCGCGGACCATCCGGGCGATCGCTCGCAGGCCGTGCGGATTGTGCGCGTAGTCCACGATCACGCGCAGGCCCTCGAAGTCCCAGATGTTCGTGCGGCCCGGGTTCATGGCCGGTGACGCTTCGAACCCGGTGACGCCGGCCGTCATCGCCGCGACGGGCAGCCCGAGCGCCGCCGCCACGCCGATCGCGCCGAGCGCGTTCGCGACGTTGTGCCGGGCCAGCCCGCCGAGCGCGATCGGCACGTCGGCCACGCGCGCGATCGCGGAGCGCCGGCCGGCCTGCGCCAGCATCAGCGTGTCGTGTTCGAGCCACACCGCGTCGCCACCGCCGGCGACGTGCGCCCGCACCATTGGATCGCCGCCCATCAACGTGAACCAGGTCACCGGCGCCGCCAGCCGGACCCCGCGCTCGCGCAACAGCGGATCGTCGGCGTCGAGCACGACGCGGCCGTCCGGGCCCACCGCCTTCGCCACGGTCAGCTTCACGTCCGCGAGCGCCGGCAGGTCGTAGATGCCGTACTCGCCCAGATGGTCGTTCGCGACGTTCGTCACCAGCGCGGCCGCCGCGCGCCGCACCGCCAGCCCGCGCCGCAGGATGCCGCCGCGCGCGAGCTCGAGCACGGCCATCCCGACCCGGCGATCGCGCAGCACGGCGCGCGCGCCGTTGGGGCCCGAGAAATCGCCCACCGCGATCACCTCGTCGCCCACGGTCACGCGATCCGTCGTCGTCGCGCCCGCCACGGCACCCGCGGCTCCCGCCATGGCGGCGATCAGCCGCACCGAGGTCGACTTGCCGTTCGTGCCGGTGACGAGCGCCACCGGCACGTCCGACAGCTCGCTCCACGGCACGTCGGCCGCGGCCGGCAGCGGGCCCGTCATCGGCCACGTCCGGGAACCGGCGCCGAGGCCGATCGAGACGAACTCGTCGTCGGCCAGCAGCGTCAGGCCGCGCACCTCCGCGTGCTCGGCGAGCGTGTTGAGCCCGGGCTTGCGCTCGAACGCGATGCGCGCGCGCAGCCAGGCGGCGATCGCCGGCGCTTCGGGCAGCGCGGCGCCACCGGCTGTCGGCGCATAGGGAGCGCCGTCCGGCAGGTTCGTCCAGCCGATCGCCGCCGGAACGCCGCCCAGTTCGGCCACCGCCGCGTACCACGCCGCCTCGTTCAGCTCGGTGGCCGAATACAGCGCGTCGAGCGGCGCCCGGATGGCCAGGCTCGCGCCGCCCGCGTGCCGCCGTGCGACCGGAACGGACGGCCACCCAACCTCGTCCAGCAGCCGGTGGGCATGAGCGGTCCACGCGGTGATCGCGAGGCCGGGATCGAGCCCATCGAGCGACACGTCGAGGATCGCCCCCGGCGCATCGAGCCACGGGTTCGTTCCCGTCAGGCGGCGCGAGTCGAGGATGCGCACGGCGGGATGCGGCTCAGTCGGTGACTTCGGTTTCGCGCGCGAGCCGGACCCCGCGCTCGTCACGCACCAGCAACTGCTCGTCGAGCTCGACGAGCGCGTCGGTCGGCACCTCGGCGGCCGCGATGTCGGCGCCGCCGTTCATCGGGGCGGCCCCGTCGGCGGGGCGGAACTGCGTCACCTGGCGCCACGTGCGCGTCACCGCGTCCGAGAACATCAGCAGCAGGTCGCCCGGCCGCGCCGCGGTAAGCGCCGCCTCCACCGCGCGCTGCTCGTCGGGGATCATGTCGATGTGCTGCGGCGGCACGCCGGCCTCGAGCAGTGCCGCGCGCAGCATGCGCGGCACCTCGTCGGGCTTGCGGCCGCGCAGGCCGTCGTCGCGCCGCACCCAGTAGTGGTCGAAGTGGCCCGCGGCCTCGCGCCCGATGTCGGCGATGTCGGCGTCGCGCCGGTCCCCGGGGGCGGCGAGCACGCACAACCGGCGGCCCTTCGCGTCGAGCCGGTCGGTCAACTCGCACATCGCGTGCACGGCGGCGGCGTTGTGGCCGTAGTCCATGATCACACGGAATGGCAGGCCGTCGTAGACGTTCATGCGGCCGGGCACGCGGTCGAACGACATTTCGAACGTGCGCAGGCCCTGGCGGATCTCCTCCACGGTGGCGCCCATGCTGAACGCGATCGCGGCCGCGAACATCGCGTTCTGCACGTTGTGCGTCGCGCGGCCGTCGAGCGTCGCCGGGATCGCGTGCGTCCACAGCAGCGGCAGGTGCGCGCCGCGGTCGAACAGCGTGATCATGTGGCCGTTCACACCCTCCTCGAGCGCCACCGCACGGCCGCCGGCGCGGATATGCTCCTTCACCAGCGGATAGTTGGAGCGCAGCGTGACGTAGCACAGGTGCTTCGCCTGGGTGTGATCCGCCATCCGCAGGCAGGCGGGATCGTCGGCGTTCAGCACCGCCGTGTCGCGCGCCACTTCGATCACCACGCGCTTCACCTCCGCAAGCTGCTCGAGCGTCTCGACGCCCTTGAGGCCCAGGTGGTCCGAGCTGACGTTGAGCACCGCGCCCACGGTGCCCTTGCGGTAACCGAGTCCGCGCCGCAGGATGCCGCCGCGCGCGGCCTCGAGCACCGCGATGTCGACGTGCGGATCGCGCAGCACCATCCGCGCCGCGACCGGGCCCGTCATGTCGCCCTTCACCGTGAGCTGGCCGTTGATGTACACGCCGTCGGTGGTGGTGAGGCCCACGTGGCGGCCGGCGAGGCGGAACACGTGCGCGAGCATGCGGGCGGTCGTGGTCTTGCCGTTCGTGCCGGTGATGGTGGCGATCGGAATCCGCGCCGGCGTGCCGGGCGGGAACAGCATGTCGATCACCGGGCCCGCCACGTCGCGCGGCGTGCCCTCGCTCGGCGCCACGTGCATGCGGAACCCCGGCGCCGCGTTCACTTCGCAGATCGCGCCGCCACCGTCCTTGTAGGACCGCGCGATGTCGGGGCCGATGAAGTCCACGCCGCCCACATCGAGCCCGATCGCCTTGATCGCGCGCACCGCCATCTCGACGTTGTCGGGGTGGACGTCGTCGGTGACGTCGATCGCGGTGCCGCCGGTCGACAGGTTGCCGGTGCGCCGCAGCATCACGATGTCGCCGGCCGCGGCGACGGTGTGGCGGGTGTAGCCGCGCGCCGCGAGGCAGCGGTCCGCCTGCGCGTCGAGCTCGAGCCGCGTCAGCACCTTCTCGTGCCCGATGCCGCGCCGCGGATCGTGGTTGGTGAGATCGACGAGCTGCGCGATCGTGTGGTCGCCGTCGCCGACGACGTGCCCCGGCACCCGCTCGGCCGCGGCGATCAGGCGGCCGTCGACCACCAGCAGCCGGTAGTCGCGGCCGGCGACGAACGTCTCCACGATCACCGCACGACTGACTTCGCGGGCGTGGCGGAACGCCTCGCGCACGTGGGCGCCATCGCGCAGGTCGAGCGCCACCGCGCGCCCGTGGTTGCCGTTGTAGGGCTTGACCACGACCGGGAACCCGAGCTTCTGCGCGGCGACCGCGGCCTCCTCCTCGGAATACACGAGCCGCTGCTGCGGCACCGGCAGGCCCAGGTCGCCGAGGATGCGGTTCGTCTCCTCCTTGTCGGACGCGATCTCGACCGCGATGTGCCGGGTCTCGCTCGTGATCGTGGCCTGGATGCGGTGCTGATGCCGCCCGTGGCCGAACTGAACGAGGCTCTGGTTGTTGAGCCGGATCCACGGGATGTCGCGTTCTTCGGCCGCGCGCACCAGCGCCGCCGTGCTCGGTCCGAGCGTGCGCCGCTGGGTGAACCGGATGAAGTCGTCACGCTGGGATTCGAACTCGAACCCTGGGAGCGGCAGGTCCGCGTCCCGCAGCACCGCGGGCAGCAGCGACTGCAGCAGCAGCATCGCGAGACGGCTCGCCTCGAGGCCGACCTCCGATTGCTCGTACTGGTAGACCACGTGATAACGGCCCGGCGGTCCGGCCTCGCGCGTCTTGCCGAACGTGACCTTGGCGCCGGCGACGTTCTGCAGCTCGATCGCCACGTGCTCGAGCACGTGCCCCAGCCAGGTGCCTTCGTCCTCGGTCATGCGGCGCACGAACCCGCCCGGCGCGCCATAGGAACAGCCGTGCTCGGCGAGCCCCGGCAGCGCCTCGAGCAGCGCGTCGATGAAATGGCGCCCCAGCCGCACGGTGGGCCAGGCCTCGAGCTCGCCCAGGTCCACGGTGAGGCGGATCACCGGGAAATGCGCGTGGAGACTGGGACCCAGGTAGACCGAGGAATCGAGGATCTTCATCGGGCGGCTCCGGCGTGGACGAAGGCGGACGGCAGGGACTCCACCGCCCGTGCCAGAGTAGCACGGCCATGGCGTCACGGTCCGAAGTGACTGTGTTTGCGTCATTAGGCTCGCTTCGGCACACTCCCCTTATGATCACGTGCGCACATCCACGATTCGAGTACGGCTGAGGGGCCCGCCATAAGGGTGGCGGGCCCATCCAATCATCGCGCACGTAGCCGCACCACGGCCCACACCCGGTACCGGGATCGTCGATCCCGGCTGAAGTTCCTCATTCCCGGGAGGTTGGCGCCATGGCGCATGTTTATGGTTACACCGAGCAGTGGAACGAAGTGGTCACCCGGGCATCTCGCATCGCCCGGGAGGTCGCCGCCGTGAACGCGGCGGACGTCGATGCGAACGCGCGGTTCCCCGAGGAGAGCCTCGCCGCGCTCGGCGCCGCGGGGCTGATGGGTTTGTGCATCCCGAAGGCGCAGGGCGGTCTTGAAGCTCCGCCCCGCGTGTTCGCGGCGGTCGTGGAGGAGCTGGCGCAGGCGTGCGCGTCCACCGCGATGGTCTACGTGATGCACGTGAGTGCCACGCAGACGCTCGTGGCGTCGAACACGATCGGCAACCGGGACGCGCTGCTGCGCGACATGGCCTCGGGCGCCCACCTCACGACGCTCGCATTCTCGGAGACGGGGAACCGGTCGAACTTCTGGTTGCCGGCCTCACGGCTCGAGCCGAGCGCCTCGGGGTATCGCACCAGCGCCCGGAAGTCGTGGGTCACGTCGGCCAACCATGCGCAGTCCTACGTCAGCTCGGCGCAGAAACCGGGGGCCGCGTCGCCGCTCGAGTCCACGATCTACCTGGTGCGCCGGCCTGCCGCGACGGTAAAGGTGACGAACCGGTTCGACGGGCTCGGATTGCGCGGCAACGACTCGGCGCCGGTGACGCTGGACAAGCACCCGGTCGCCGAGACGGACCTGATCACTCCGGAGGGCGAGGGCATCGGCTGCATGCTGCAGGTGGTGCTGCCGTGGTTCGTGGTCGGCACCTCGGCCATGGCGGCCGGGCTGTGCCTTGCCGCGATCGCCGATACCGCCGGGCACCTGAGCGTCGCCGGGCTGAAATTCAACGGTTCGTCGTTGCGCGACCTCCCGAACCTCCGCGCGCGCATCGCGCAGATGTCGGTGCGCACGCAGCAGGTGCGCAGCCTGCTCGGCTACACCGTGGGCGAGATGGAGCAACCGGATGCGATGACGCCGCTGTTCGTGCTGCAGACGCGCCTCGCGGCGCTCGACGCCGCGCTCGCGGTGACCGACCTCGCGATGAAGGCGTGCGGGGGTGCCGCGTTCTCGAAGCACCTGCGCATCGAACGGCTGTTCCGTGACGCGCGCGCCGGCTGGGTGATGGCGCCGACCGTCGATCATCTCGAGGACTTCATCGGCAAGGCCCTGACCGGCCTGCCGCTGCTCCAGGAGGCCACTTGAGCCACCACGATCCGATCCGCATGGGTACGGTGATCTACGATCCGAAGGTGACGGTGATCTGGGGCATCATCCGCGACTTCTTCGAGACCCAGGGCGTGCCCATGGACGTCAGCTTCTTCACCGACTACACGCTGCAGGTCGATGCCCTGGTGGCGGACCGCATCGACATCGCGTGGAATTCCCCGCTGGCGTGGCTCGACACCGGGCGCCGCACCCACGGCCGCTGCCGCGCGATCGCGATGCGGGACACCGACCGCGACCGGGTCTCGCAGTTCGTGGCGCAGAATTCGGACGCGGCGCGGGGGCTCGAGATTCTCCGCGGCGGCGTGCTCGCGACCGGCGCCACGGATTCCCCGCAAGCCACACTCATTCCGATCCAGACCCTGCGCGAACGCGGGCTGGAGGCCGGACGCGATTGCGTGGCGACGCCGTTCGACATCGGGGTCGGCCTGCATGGCGACCACGTCGGCGGCGAACTCGAGGCGTTCCGTTATCTCGAGAGTGGGGCGGCGTCCGCCTGCGTCATGCTGGATCTGAACCACGACGCGTGGGTCGCGGACGGCACGCTGGACGCCGGCCGCTATGCCGTCGTGGCGGGCACTGAACGGTTCGATCACTGCAACTTCTCCGTTCGCGAGGAATTCCCGCGCGACCGCGAGGACCGGTTCCTGGCGGCGCTATTCTCCATGCGCTACGACAACCCCAAACACCGCGAGATGATGGACCTCGAAGGCCTCAAGCAATGGCTGCCGGGCCGCACGTCCGGCTACGCCGTGCTATCCCGCGCCGTCGCGACCCAGAGGTTCTTTGAAGCCCCAGCCCGCTGACATCGCGCCACCGCCCATGGCGACTCCGCTCCCGCTGCTGCCCGTGACCACGGTCGGCAGCTGGCCGCGCCCGCCGGAGCTACTGCGGCTCCAGCGCGCGAAGCAGGCGGGCCGCCTGGGTGCCGACGAGTTCGACCGTGCGGCCGATGCGGCCGTCGTCGAGGTGCTGCGACTGCAGGAATCCGCCGGCGTCGATCTCGTCACCGACGGCGAGCAGCGCCGCGACAATTTTTATTCGTTCGTCGCGGACAAGCTCACCGGAGTCCGGCTCATGACGCTGGCCGAGCTGCTCGAGATCATCGACGACAAGGTGGCGTTCGAACGCATCCTCCAGACCCTCGACGTGCCGGCCTATTCGATCAGCAACCCCACCTGCGTCGGACCGGTGCGGCGGTGCCGGCCGCTGGCGGTGGACGAGGTGCGGTTCCTCAAGCGGCACACGACGCGACCGATCAAGGTGACGCTGCCCGGGCCGTATCTGCTGACGCGCGCGATGTACGTGAAGGAGGCGACGCGCGACGTCTACGCATCCAAGGAGGATCTCGCCGAGGACGTCGTGGCCGTGCTCGAGCAGGAGATCCGCGAGCTGGTGGCCGAGGGCGTGAGCTTCATCCAGCTCGACGAGCCGGTGCTCACCGAGCTGGTGTTCGCGCGCGGACGCACGCGCACGTTCATGTGCGCCGCGCTCGCGGCGACGCAGGATCCCACGGCCGAGCTGGAGCTCGCGGTCGCGTTGCTGAATCGCGTGCTCGCCGCGGCCGGCGGTGTCCGCACCGGCCTGCACGTGTGCCGCGGCAACTGGAGCCAGGACGAGGCCACGCTGCTCAGCGGCAGCTACCATCCGCTGCAGCCATACTTCGACCGCATCCGGGTGCGGCAGCTCGTGCTCGAGTTCGCCACCGAACGCGCCGGCGCGATCATGGCGTTCGACGGCAAGGAGCTCGGGCTCGGGGTCGTGAACCCGCGGACCGAGCAGGTGGAGACCACGGACGACATCGTGCGGCACATCGACGCGGCGCTCGAGCTGTATCCGACGACGGCGTTGTTCCTCAATCCAGATTGCGGCTTCGCGACGTTTTCGAATCGGCCGGTCAACGCGCGTGATGTGGCGGTGGCGAAGCTGCTGGCCATCTCGAGCGCCGCGGCGCGGGTGCGCGGAGCACGCTGACGATGGACCGCTTTCCATGGTACCTGCGCGTCCGGGTCACCGGTCCCGGCACCGTGCGTGTCTTCACGCGCAAGCATGCATTCGACGCCGGCGCGCCGCTCGACTTCGACGCCGAATCCCCCTACGTAACCGCGCTCGAATACGCCTTGGGTGCGCTCGGCGCGGAGATCGCCGGCGGCTTCGCCGAGCGCGCCCGGCGCCGCCGCCTGCAGGTGGAGCATGTGGAGGCGGCCGTCCAGGGCGAGCTCAACGACCCGCTGGTGCCGCTCGGGGTGATCGGCGCCACCGGCCACCCGGGCATCGAGCGCATCTCGATCAAGCTCTACGTCAGCTCACCCGAGGCCGAGGCCGTGCTGCGCGAGGTATGGGCGGAGCTGCTCGAGACCTCGAGCCTGCTGTGGACGTTCCGCAAGGCGACGCAGGTCGATCTGGTGCTCCAGGTGGCGCTATGACGGCGGCGCCATGCGATTCTTCTCCGGCTGGCGGAGGCGGTGCGGCGGCAGCGGCCGTGCGGCGGCGACGGGATTGCCCGTGACCCCCGGGCGGTGCCGATGTCCGCGCGAGCCGCTCGGCCGCGCCGGCATTCACCTGTCTTCGACTGCGATGTTCGCCGCCGCCGCGCGCGTGTGCAGGTTGAACGTGCCGCCCCGCACCAGCACGTGCAGCCGCAGTCCGATCAGGCTCACCGGCTGGCCCTGCTTCGCCGCGTCCATGGACGAGAACTCGATGTGCGCGGGGTCGGCGATCGTGATGCCGCCGCTGCCGACCACTTCGATCGACTCGTCGGGGCCGAGGAACGCCGCGGTGTCCTCGTCGAGGCCCACGCCGACTGCGAACGGATTGAACGCGAGTGCCGTGAGCAGCCGGCCGAGCCGGTCGCGCTGGCGGAAGTGCTGGTCCACCAGGATCCGGTTCGTGAGCCCGAGCCCGGGCGCGAGCTGCACCATGCCCGCGTGCGGCGTGGCGCCCTCCTCGCCGAATGCGATCATGTGCTCGGACAGGAACGCGGCGCCCGCGGACGTGCCCGCCACGTGGACGCCCTGCGCGTTCATGATGCGCAGGTGCTTCGCGACCGGCGTGCCACCGAGCGTGGTGCTGAGGCGCAGCTGGTTGCCGCCGGTGAGAAACACGCCGTTCGCCTTTTGCAGGACGTTCAGCTCCTCGTCATCCTCGCACGCCGTGCGGGTGTCGAACGGCAGCACCCAGACCTTGCCAACGCCCAGGCGCCGGAACGTCTCGTCGTAGCGCCGGCCGGTGTCGCTCGACTCGGACGCCGTCGGAATCACGGCGATGCGCGCCTCACGGCCGCCGCACAGCCGCACGAACCGGCGCAGGATCGTGTCGTCGCCCACCTTGTTCTCGGCGCCGCCGATCGGGACGATGAAGCCGCGCGTGGCGCCCTCGGGAACGCGGGATGGCGTCATCGATACCCCGCGACTACCGGCACGCGGGCGGCGACGGCGTTGAGCGGTTGCGGGCCTCGGCTCGAATTGTGTGCGACGCGGGATTCGTGCATGTACCGGTAAAGTAGCAGCGTCGCCCGCCCGTCACCACCTACCGGCCGGTTTCGCCGCGCTTGGTGCGCAGGAGCCGGCGCCCCCGCAACCGCGATCGCCCGCTCCCCTGTCTGGGAACGGGCGTCGCGTTGCGCTTTCGAGTCCACGGCCCGGCCCGTGCGTCCGGCCGCGGCTGGAAGGTTTACTTCTCGAGCACCACGAACCGTCCGAACCGCGTGCCGTCGGCGGTGTCGATGCGATAGAACAACATCCCCGGCCCCAGCCGCTCGCCGCGGTCGTTCCGGCCATCGAGGTCGAACTGATGCAGCCCCGCGGCCGCCTCGCCACCGTCGAACACCGTGCGCACCTTGCGTCCGATGACGTCGTAGAGCGCCACGCGCAGCGAGCCACGCCGCGCCAGCGCGAACGACAGCGTCGCGTGATCGCGGATCGGGTTCGGGAACAGCACCGGCGCTTCCGTCACCCCGCCGACCCGATGCGCCGCGAACGGTGTGGCGC
>JBBRLX010000041.1:0-29053 GCA_038231135.1 Candidatus Eiseniibacteriota bacterium
GTCTCCCGTTCGAGCTTCATCGCGCGGCGCCCTCCGTGGTCTCCCCGGAGAATGCCCGCTTCGCTCATTCATGTCCGAATCGGGAGGAGGGTGCGGCAATCTGGGTGTCGCCTTACGAGTAGGCTAGGCCGTCGCGCGACAATTATGGGGCTTCGGACTTTGGTGTGGCTGAGAAAGCGGTCTGAAGGCCTGATAGGCTGCGTGCGGACCCTTTCCCCAAGGACGCGCGATGACGATCGACAGCCGGACGCTGTACGCGACACTGCTGGGCCTGAAGGCGCCGTGGGAGATCACGGACGTGGAGTTGAAGCAGCCGCCGGGCGAGGTGCATATCCGGGTGGCGCTGCCCGAGGGCACGCTGTGGGTCTGTCCGCAGTGTGGCGCTGCAGCCCCGATCCACGATCACCAGGAGCGCACGTGGCGTCATCTCGACACCTGCCAGTGCCCGACGATCGTGCATGCGCGGGTGCCGCGGCTGAAGTGCACGACACACGGGATCAAACAGTTGCCGGTGCCGTGGGCCGAGGCTGGCTCGCGGTTCACGGCGATGTTCGAGGCGCTGGCGATCGACTGGTTGAAGTGCGCGAGCGTCAAGGCCGTGGCGAAGCAGTTGCGGATCAGCTGGGCGGAAGCCGACGGCATCATGCAGCGCGCGGTACGGCGCGGCCTGGAGCGACGGACGCTCGAGGCGCCGCGTCACGCGGGCGTCGACGAGACGAGCTTCCAGAAGCGGCACGAGTACGTGACGGTCTTGAGCGATCTGGAGCGCAGTGTCGTCGTCCATATCGCCGACGATCGCGGGCGCGAGGCGCTCGATAGCTTCTGGACGCGCTTGCGCGAGGATCAGCGGGCGCAGGTCGAGGCGGTGGCGATGGACATGTGGGAGCCGTACATCCAATCGACGCTCGCGCACCTGCCGGGTGCCGAGGGCAAGATCGTGTTCGACAAGTTCCACGTCGCTCAACATCTCGGTGACGCCGTCGACCGGGTCCGCAAGCAGGAGCTGCGTTCGGGGCTGGCCGCGGGCGATCCGGTCCTCAAGGGCACCAAGTACCGTTGGCTCGAGAACCCGCGGGGCCGAACCTGGGTCGAAGCGCGCGCGTTCAGCCTGCTGCGCTCGCTCGCGCCGCGCGTCGGCCGCGCGAGGGCGCTGCGGGAAGCGGCGATGGCGCTGTGGTCACTGGCTTATCCGGGGGCGGCCGACCGGAACTTCACGGTCTGGTATCGCTGGGCGCGCCGCAGCCGGCTCGAGCCCATGCGCAAGGTGGCCGCGATGATCAGGCGTTATTGGGCGAACATCCGGACCTACTTCACGCATCGCATCACCAACGCTGGAGCAGAGTCGATGAACGCCAAGATCCAATCGGCGAAGCGGCAGGCCTGCGGGTTCCGCAACCGCGCCCGCTTCCGCACCGCGATCTACTTCCACTGCGGCGGGCTCAACCTCTACCCCGCCTGCGCGTGGTCAGGCGCATGATTCCAGCCACACCAAAGTCGGAAGACCCCAATTACAATCCGACGTCGGTGTTCAACAACACACGTGTCCAGCGATGAGCTTGCCCTCGACCCATCGTTTTGTGGTGCAACATCCGGAGAGTTTCATCTCCAAGATGATTCAACGTTACTGGCGGCTCAGGGCTGCGGACCGATTGGGGCCTTGGGTCAGGGCTGTCACGATTCGGTGACGACGGCCACTCGCATTGCGCAGTTTACTGCCGATCGGGTGGCGGATGGAGTACGCCTGGATTGGAGCTTTGCGGGACTGGGCGCGAATGGGGTCGTGTTGGAGAGGTCGGCTGGCGTTGATGGACCGTGGCTGGTGCCGGAGACGGAGATGTCCAGGCTCCGAGATGGAATCGTGGCTCTTGATCGAACAGCAGATCCGCTCGTGGTGTACTGGTACAGGCTTGTTGAAGTGGCAGGCGGGTCGACGGTGGTCGTAGGGGCGCCAATTCGAGTTGAGCCAACCGAGGTGATCGCTTCGAGCATCATTACCGTGAGTCCGAACCCAGGTGGCGGCCCGCTCAGCGTCGAGTTTGATCTTGCGCAAAGAGCGTCCGTGGATATTGAACTGTTCGACTTGCAGGGTCGACGCCTGGCAATCCTCGAGCATGGCGTCCTGGCCGCCGGAAGGCATGTGGCGCGGTGGTCTGATGCAGCGGGGAAGGGACGATCAGGGATCTTCTTCGTACGCTATCGATTCCCCGGTGGCCAGGACACACGACGGATCGTCCGTACGCAGTAAGGCAGTCGGATCGCGAGGAACAGCCGAGCCGACGTGATGCCCTACCCGTCCGGCGCCCCCTGCGGCGCCGTCTCCGGCTCCGCAGGCACCGGCGGCCGCACGATCTCGAGCTTCGGATGCGCCCCGCCGTTGCCTGCGCCGCCCTCGACCGTCACGGGCTCGAGTGCCAACTGCAGCACCTGCTCGATGCGCTCGACGGGGCAGAAGATCATGTGGGTGCGCACGTCGACGGGCACCTCCTCGAGGTCGCCCTGGTTGTCGTGCGGCAGGATGATCGTCGTGATGCCGGCGCGATGGGCGCCCAGCACCTTCTCCTTGACACCGCCGACCTTGAGCACGTTGCCGCGCAGCGTGATCTCGCCGGTCATCGCGATGCCCGACCGTGCGCGCCGGTGCGTGAGCAGGCTCACCATCGCGGTGGTCAGCGTCACGCCCGCCGACGGGCCGTCCTTGGGAATCGCGCCCGCGGGCAGATGAATGTGAATGTCCGTGGTGTCGTAGAAGTTGGGATCGATGCCGAGCAGCTCCGCGTGCGAGCGGATGTACGACAGGCTCGCCTGCGCGGACTCCTTCATCACGTCGCCGAGCTGGCCGGTGAGCGTGAGGCCGCGGCTGCCCGGCATCGCAGTCGCCTCGACGGTCAGCACTTCGCCGCCGCTGGGCGTCCACGCCAGCCCCAGCGCCGCGCCGGGCGCATCGAGTGCGGTCGCGCGCTCGCGCTCGAACCGCTCGGGGCCCAGCAGCTCGCGCACGCGCTCGGGAGTGACGATGCGCGTGGGCTCGAGACCCTCCGCCACCTGCTTTGCGGTCTTGCGCATGAGATTCGTCAGCTCGCGCTCGAGGTTCCTTAGTCCCGCCTCGCGCGTGTACTCGTGCACGACCTTGAGGATCGCCGGGTCGGTGATCACCATCTCCAGCACTTCCAGCCCGTTCTCGGAGATCGCCTTCGGAATCAGGTGGCGCTTCGCAATCTCGAGCTTCTCCTGATCGGTGTAGCCCGACAGCTCGATCACCTCCATGCGGTCGAGCAGCGCGGGGGGCACCGGGTCGAGATAGTTCGCGGTGGTGAGGAACATCACCTGCGACAGGTCGAACGGCACGTCGAGGTAGTGGTCGACGAACGCGGTGTTCTGTTCGGGGTCCAGCACCTCGAGCAGCGCGCTCGACGGGTCGCCGCGGAAATCGGCGCCGAGCTTGTCGATCTCGTCGAGCATGAACAACGGGTTGCGCGAGGCGGCGCGCCGGATGCCGCGCACGATGTTGCCGGGCAGCGCACCGATGTACGTGCGCCGGTGGCCGCGGATCTCGGCCTCGTCGCGCACGCCGCCCAGCGACTGCCGCACGAACTTGCGCCCCAGCGCCCGCGCGATCGAGCGCCCCAGCGACGTCTTGCCGGTGCCGGGCGGGCCGGCGAAGCACAGGATGGGTGTGCGCGCGTCCTTCTTGAACCGCCGCACTGCGAGGTACTCGAGGATGCGCTCCTTGATGCGGTCGAGGCCGTAGTGGTCCTCGTCGAGCACCGCGCGCACGTGCTTCAGGTCGAGCTGGTCCTCGGTGCTCACCGCCCACGGCATCTCGCACAGCCACTCGAGATAGGTGCGCGACACCGTGTACTCGGCGGCCTGCGGCGGAATGCGCGACAGCCGGTCGAGCTCGCGATCCGCCTCGCGCTTCACGTCGGGCGGCATCTGCGCCTTCTCGATCTTGGCGCGCAGCTCCTCGATCTCGCGCTGGGCGTCGTCGCCCTCGCCGAGCTCCTTGCGGATCGCCTCGAGCTGCTGGCGCAGCACGAACTCGCGCTGGTGCTCGCCGAGCTGCTCCTGCACCGACTCCTGGATCTTCTGGCCCACCTCGAGCACCTGCAGCTCGCGCGCGAGCACCTCGGTGAGCCGCTGCAGCCGGGCCTTGACGTCGAGCAACTCGAGCAGCGCCTGCTTGTCCTCGACCGGCAGGTCGAGCAGCGACGCGATGAAGTCCGCAACCTTGCCGGGCGTCGCCTGCTCGCGCGCCGCCGCGACGGCCTCGTCGGGGACGTTCGGCGACAGCGACACCACGCGCTCGAACTGCGAGACCACGTTCTTCACCAGCGCGTCGGTCTCGACGTCGTCGACCTCGAGCTCGGTGATCATCTCGATCTCGGCGCGCAGGTACGGCTGCTGCAGCACCGTCGTCAGCATCCGCACGCGGCTGATGCCCTGCACCAGGATGTTGAGGCGGTTGTCGCCCGCGCGCACCATGCGCAGCACGGTCGCCAGTGTGCCCATCGAGTGCAGGTCCGGCAGGCCGGGCGCGTCGTTCGTCGGATCGCGCTGCGCCACCACCGCGATCGTGCGATCGCTGGCCATCACCTCGTTGAGCAACTGGACGCTACCGGCCCGGCCGACGTTGAGCGGCAGGATCGCGAACGGGAACAGCACGGTCTGGCGCACCGGCAGCACCGGGATCTGACGCAGCTCCGAGCCACTCCGCGAACCGCCGGGGACTCCGGCTCCCGAGCTGGCCGCGATCACTCCGGACCCCGAGACCACGATGGTGGTGGCTCCGTCCTTCCGCGCGGCGCCGGTCGTCACGGTGATGGCGGTGGGGGGCGGCGTGACCGTGATTGCCGGCGGCGCAGTCGTCGTTGTCGCAGCCGTCGCGGGCCGGCGGCGACGGGCACCGATGGCCCGCTTTGCGGCCGGGTGCCGCGCCGCGCCAGCGGACGCGGGAGCGGGCCGGCGGCGCGCGGCACTCGGCCGGCGCACGGCCTTCGCGGCGGTGCGTGACGCGGGCTTCGTGCGGGTGCGAGTGCGGCCGGCCGCGGCGGTGCCGCGCTTGCCGGCGCGCGAGGACTTGCGGGCTTTACCGGTCATGATGTGCGCATTCGGTCAACGTGAATGCTCCTGTTGGATGGGGATCTCGGCGCGCCGGGCGCCGGGCGCCGGCACCAGGCTGATCTCGAGCATCCCGTCGTGATATCGCGCCTCGACCTGATTCTCGTCCGCGGACCACGGCAACTCGATGACCCGCTTGAATTCACCGAAGTAGATTTCGGCGCGATGGTAGCTGGCGCCGCTCGCTCCATGCGGCGGTTCACGCCGTCCGGTGATCTCGAGCACCTTGCCGTGGAGCCGCACGCGCACGTTCTCGCGGGGCACCCCGGCCAGTTCCAGGATCACGCGCGCCGAGTCCTCGTTCACGACGAGATCGGCGGGTGGCGACCAGGTGGCCTCCCCGAAATGCGACGCTGGGTGCCGGTGATAGACGAGGTCATGGAACAGGCGCTGGACCTCGCGCTGCAGACCCTCGAACGAATCGTCATGAGCCATGGCGGGCGCTCCCATGCGGCGGCGGGTTAGGTCTGGGAGCGTAGCGCACGCAGCGGAATGGGGCAAAAACCGCCCACAGGGCGGCTGGCTGTCGCGAGCTCCGGCACGCCGCGACGGGACCGCCAGGAACCGCGGGCGCCGCCGGGGCCTGCCCGCCGCGGGGCTCGGAGCTACGACGACCGGGAGCGGCCGCGGCGGTGCACCGGCCCCGAGCCGGACTCGGCCTGGAGGGCCGGGCTCACGTTTTCGAGCAACAGCCCGGCATCGACGCCGGCTCGTCGCGGATCTCGGTCGAGTGCGTCGTCCGCGTATGGGTCGCGCGCGAGCGGTTGCCGGCCACGGCGCCGACGGCGAAGCAGGTCAGCGGCCGGAATCGTTGGGACCAAGAGCCCGGGACCTGGGAGCGACGTGCCTGCGACCGGCGCGCCCCGTGTATGCCGTCAGGGTTCCGGGTCCGGCGCGGGCCCGGTGGCCGCGCGTTCGGCGGGCTGCGCCACGGTGATCGCGTTCGCCGCGGCGATCCGCGAGAACACGTTGGCGCTCGCGGTTCTGCGCCGTGGGCGCTCGGGGTCCTGGAAGTCCACGCCATAGAGCCCAAATCGCCCTCGATATCCGTCGGCCCACTCGAAATTGTCGAGCAGCGACCAGTGCAGGTAGCCGCAGACGTGCGAGCCCTGCTCGATCGCCCCGGCCAGCGCCGCCAGCGAATCCGTCAGTGCCTTGGGCCGGAACGCATCGCCGGCGTCGGCGAAGCCGTGCTCGGTGACGAGCACCGGGATCTCGCGGCGGTTCGCCCCCACGGCGTCGGGCAGCGCGGCCTGCACCGCGCGCGCCGCCGTGGCGGCCCGCGCCACGGCGTGCGCCAGGCCCTCGGGCCACACTTCCCAGCCGAGATCGTTGACGGTGGCGGTCCGCCGCACCACGTGCGGCCTGGGACCGGTCGCGCGCACCCGCCAGCGCGTGTAGTAGTTGAGGCCGAAGAAGTCCATGGCGCCGGCCAGCTCGGGAACGTGGCGCCGCACGCCGCGCGCGCCGGGGATGAACAGGTCGATGTCGCCGTGCACCGCCGCGCGGTTCACCGCCCCGTTGAACACGCGATCTTCGAAATTGGCGCGAACGCTGTCGAGCGGCGCCCACCACCGGTCGCCCTCGAGCTGGACGAGGTGCTTGGTGAACCCGACCACCGCGGCGCGCCCGTCGCCGTCGGCATCGGCGCGATCCTCCGCGTGGAGGATGCGGTAGGCGCGGGCGTGAGCCTCGAGCAGGTTCGCCATCACCTCGAGTGCCGCGCTGTCGTCCTGGCGCGCCGGCGGCCAGATGCCTTCGGAGTAGGCGCGGAACGCGTACACCTCGGGTTCGTTGACCGTGCACCACCAGTCCACCTCGCCGCCGTACTCGCGCGCGCAGAACCGCACGAACTCGCCGAACGCATCGATCGTGGCGCGCGATTCCCAGCCGCCGGCGTCGGCGATCCACAGCGGGTTCGTGAAGTGGTGCAGCGTGACGATCGGGAGCAGGCCGTGGCGCTTCAACGACGCGAACACGTCGTGATAGTGGGCCACCGCGGCGGCGTCGATCTGGCCGCGCGTGGGCTCGATGCGGCTCCACTCGATCGACAGGCGGTGGGCGTTGTGGCCGTCGTGCTGCGCGCGGCCGAAGTCCTCGTCGAACCATTCCCAGTGCCGGCACGCGGCGCCGCTCGTGGTGCCGTCGGCGATCGCGCCCGGCTGCTGCTCGAACCGCCACCAGTCGTTGAACCGGTTGCCGCCTTCGACCTGGTGCGCCGAGGTGCCGGCGCCCCACAGGAACCCCGGTGGGAATCGCAGCGTGGCGCCGCTCACGGGCGGTCGCCGGCGGGGGCGAGCACGTCCTCGATCAGCGCGCGGATCGCCATCGCCGACGGGAAGCCCAGCGTCGTGATCGCGAGCAGCGCGACGTGCCGGATCTCGTCGGGCGTGGCGCCGGCCTCGAGCGCACGCCGGGCGTGCGAGTGGACCGCGCCCTCGATGCGGGCGCCCGCGGCGAGCGCGAGCTTCACCAGTTCGGCCTGGGCGGCGTCCAGCGGACCCGCCGCGCGGGTGGCGTCGCCGAGTGCTTCGTAGGCCTGGACGACCTCGGGCTGCGCGGCGCGGAACGTCTGATAGAACCCCGGCAGTTTCATCGCATCCCTCCGTGGCGCGTATTCTCAAACGACCCTTATGGCGCGATCCATCGAGTGTCGATTTCAGCATAACGCTTATATGAGGCAAACGTGACGGACCCGGTAACGGGACATGCGGTGCGCGGCTCGGGTGCCGCCGGCGTGCGGCTCGGCGACGGCTGGCAGTCCCGCGTGCCCGCGGCGTGGCTCGAGCGCTGGCGGCCGCAACGTTTCGAGCTCGACGGCGGCTGGACGGAAGTCGTGGTGATGGGCGACGGGCCGCCGCTCGTACTGCTGCCGCCGCTACCCGGCTACAAGGAGGCGTGGATCGCGTGCGCCGCGGCGCTCGCGCCGGAGTTCCGCGTGATCACGTTCGATCTGCGCCATCGATTCCGGGGCCCGCCGTCATGGGACGCGCTGGTCGAGGACATGCGCCGCATCCTGGACGTGCACGCCCCGGGCGCCGCCGGAGTCGCCGGGCATTCGCTCGGCGGCGCACTCGCGCAGCGCTGGGCGCTCGCGCATCCCGAACGCGTGTCCGCGCTCGTGCTGTCGAGCACGTTCGCGCGCGTGACGAATCCACCCGGCAATCGCTGGGGGCGCTTCGTGGAGCAGCCGTTCGTGCTCGCCGGCCAGCGGTGGCTGCCGGCGGCACTGGCGCGGCCGATCGCGCGCCGGCTCGCCGCGCGTGGCGCGTGGGTGTACGACACGTCCTGCGACGACGCGGTGCTCGATCTGGTGCGGCACTGCATCCGCGACATCGGGCCGCGCGGCGCGCTGCTCACGGTGCGGCTCGCGATGGCGCACGACACACGGGCGACGCTGGGCGCGCTCGTGCCGCCCACGCGCATCGTGGTCGGCGAGCTCGAGAACGTGTTCTACCGCGACGCGATCGCCGAGCTGCGCCGGTTGCTGCCCGCCGCAGAGTTCGCCGTGTCGCCCGGCGCGAGCCATCTGCACCTGCTGTCGAACGCGAACTGGCTCGCGGATCAGATCGCCGGCTGGATGCGCGCGCCGCGGGCGCGTGCTAGCGTTCGCTGATGCCCGAGTCACCACCCCTGACGCCGGGCGCCCCTGCCGCGGCGCCCGCGGCTTCCGCCGGTCCGTCGCCGTCCGACACCGCGCCCGCGCCGTTCCCGTTGCACGATCGCTTCCGATCGCTGCGCCACCGCAATTTCCGGCTCTACTGGCTGGGCCAGCTCACGTCGCTGATCGGCACCTGGATGCAGAGCGTCGCCCAGGGCTGGCTGATGCACCGGCTGACGTCGTCGCCGTTCATGCTCGGGTTCCTCGCGTTCACGCAATTCGTGCCGGTGCTGATGTTCAGCCTGTGGGCCGGCGTGATCGCGGACCGCGTCGACAAACGGCGCCTGCTGCTGATCACGCAATCGGGGTTTCTCATCCAGGCGGCGCTGCTGGCCACGCTGGTGTCGCTGAACGTGGCACAGCCGTGGATGGTGCTAGTGATGGCGTTCGTCTACGGCACGCTCAACGCGTTCGACCTGCCGGTGCGCCAGGCGTTCCTCGTTGAGCTGGTCGGCAAGGAGGACCTGACGAACGGCATCGCGCTCAACTCGGCTGCGTTCAACACCGCGCGCGTGATCGGGCCGGCAATCGCCGGCGTGCTGGTGGCGACGATCGGCGAAGCCGGCTGCTTCTGGATCAACGCGGTGTCCTACATCGCCGTGATCGCGAGCCTGATCCAGATCCGCATCGCGCACACCGCGGCCGGTGCTGTCACGCGCACCGGTTCGTCGCTGATCGAGGGCGTGCGCTACGCGATCGCGACCGGGCCGATCCGGAACCTGCTCGGCCTGCTCGGGTTCATCTCCGGGCTCGGGTTCCAGTTCATGGTGCTGCTGCCGGTTTACGCACGCGACATCCTGCACTCCGACGCGATGGGCTTCGGCTGGCTGGTGTCGTCGTTCGGCGTGGGCTCGCTGCTGTCGGCGGTGTTGATGACGCGCCGCGTGGAGCGCTGGGACCTGCGACGCAACCTGATGATCGGCCTCATCAGCGCCGCGATCGGCATGGGCGGCTTCGCGTGGTCGCGCTCGATGCCACTGTCGCTCGCGGCCGGGTTCCTCGCGGGCTTCGGCCTGATCCTCTACGTCGCGAGCACGAACACGCTGCTGCAACTCACCACCGAAGACCGCATGCGCGGGCGGGTGATGAGCCTCTACACGCTGATGTTCATCGGCACCGCGCCGTTCGGGGCGCTGATCTGCGGCGTAATCGCCCAGCGTTACGGCGCGCCGTGGGCGACGTCGCTCAGCGCGTTCACGCTGCTGCTCGGCGCGATCTGGATCACGCATCGACTTCGGGTCATTGCCGCGCGCGAGGCGGCGGCGGTCGCGCCGCCCACGCATATCGAAAAGCTGGGATAGTTAGGTGCGAAGCACGAGTGCGGGGGGTGGGGGGGACACTCCACTGCATTGCGCTCCGCGCGATGATGTCTCATTCGCGGCGGTCACGAGTTCATGGAGGCAAGCATGACGCAGCCATCGGCTCCGGATCCGGCGGAATCTCTGCATGCGTCGGACGCCGCGACGTCGGGCGTGGCCGCGGTGCGCGGCGCGATCACCGCCGCCGCGAACACCCGCGATGGGATCCTCGACGCCACGCGTCGATTGCTCGAGGCGCTGGTGGCCGCGAACGGCCTCGAGCCGCGGCGCATCGTGAGCGCGATCTTCACCGTCACCGCCGATCTCGATGCCGAGTTCCCCGCCCACGCCGCGCGCTCGATGGGCTGGTCCGACGTGCCGCTGCTGTGCGCGCGCGAGATCGACGTCGCGGGGTCGCTGGCGCGCGTGATCCGCGTGCTGATCACTTTGAACGGGCTGCCGCCCGGAGCGCGGCTGGTGCCGATGTACTTGGATGGCGCCGCGGCGCTGCGACCCGATCTTGCTTTGACGCCGCCGCTCCGCGATGAAGAGCGCCGCACGGTCGCGATTGTCGGGCTCGGCCAGATCGGCGGCTCGATCGGCTTGGCGCTCGGCCGGCGCGGTGGCTGGTGGCGCGTGGGATTCGATGCCGATGCGAACACGCTCGCCGAAGCCCGCGCGCGGGGCGCCATCGATGTCGCCGCCACGTCGCTGGCAGACGCCTGCGCCGGCGCCGCGCTGGCGGTGATCGCGGTGCCGGTCGACGCGATGGTGCCCGCGATCGCCGCCGCCGCGGCCGCGCTGCCGCGCGGCGCCGCATTGATCGACACCGGCAGCACGCGGCGCGGGATCACCCCGGCGCTGGAACGCGCGCGGGATTCGGGAGTTCGAGCGGTCGGTGGACACCCGCTCGCGGGCTCGGAAGGGCGAGGCTTCGACGCGGCGCGTGCCGATCGATTCGAAGGCGCGACGTTCGTTGTGCTGCCGCTGTCCCGGCGCGGAGCGCCAGTCAATGCCTCCGGGGCGCCGCTTGGCTCCGCGACCGGGGCCGCGCCGTCCGTACAGGGCGTGACATCCGCGGCGACAGAAAAATCTGAGCTTCGCTCGGATATCCCCGCCGAAGTCGTGGCATTCGTCGCCGATCTCGGCGCCACGCTCGAGATCGTTGACCCCTACACGCACGACCGCGCGCTTGCTCGCACGAGTCACTTGCCGTATCTGCTGGCGTGCGCGCTGCGGGACGTCGGCACCGGGGCGGCCGAGGCAGGTCTCGCGGGCCCCTCGTTCCGCGATGGCACGCGCGTGGCGCGTAGCGACCCCGCGATGGCGCTGGGCTACTGCCGCGCGAATGCCGCCGAAGTCGCCGACGCGTGGCGCGAGTTGCGCGCGCGGGTGGATGTGGATGTACAACGGCTGTGGCCCGACGCCCCGACTGGCCCCGGGGCCAGTTCTGCTGACGTACGCTGACGTTCAACTGGTTCCGGAACCAGTTGATGTGATGCTGCGAGAGCCGCTACTCGGCGAGGACCGGAGTCTTCAACCCATGAATATTCTCGAAGCGATCGGCAACACGTCGCTCGTGCGACTGCGCAAAGTCGTGCCGTCCCATTGCGCGCGGATCTACGTGAAGCTCGAATGGGAGAATCCGACCGGCAGCGTCAAAGACCGCATGGCGCTCGCCGTGATCTCGCGCGCCGAGGCGGACGGCCGGCTCAAGCCTGGCGACACCGTCGTCGAGTACACGGGCGGCAGCACGGGCGCATCGCTGGCTTTGGTCTGTGCCGCGAAAGGCTACCCGATCCACATCGTCAGCTCGGACGCGTTCAGCAAGGGGAAGCTGGATCAAATGGCGGCGCTGGGCGCAGAGCTCACGCTGGTCCCGAGCGAGGGCGGTCTCACCACGAAGAAGCTGATCCAGGACATGATCGAGGTCGCCCGCAAGCTGAGCCAGCAGCCGTACATGCATTGGACCGACCAACTCAACAACCACGACAGCATCGCCGGTTATCATGCTTTGGGCGAAGAGATCTGGAGTCAGACGAACGGCGAAGTCGACGCCTTCGTGCATTGCGTGGGCACGGCGGCTACCTCCCGTGGCGTAGCCACAGTTCTCAAACGATACAAGCCTGGCATCCAGGTCATGGCCGTCGAACCCGCCGAATCATCGGTGCTACTCGGCGGCCCTCCCGGCCCTCACAAGATCGAGGGCGTCGGGATCGGCTACGTCCCGCCACTCTGGGATCCGTCTCTCGTGGATGAGATCCTGCCCATCAAGACCGACGACGCGAAGGCCATGACGCGGCGACTTGCGCGCGAAGAGGCGCTGTTCGCCGGGACGTCATCCGGAGCCAACGTCCTCGCGGCGATTCAGGTGGGAGAGCGACTGGGACCGGGGGCGAGCGTGGTCACGCTGATGGCCGACTCGGGCCTCAAGTACCTGGACACGGACGTGTACCTGCTACGCAGGTAGATCCGGCCCCGACAGCCACGCGAACAACCCCCGCACGCCGTCACGCGTATGCCCAAGCATCATCGCCCGCGCCGCGATGCGCTTCACCTCGGGCCGCGGCAGCCGCGGGCGGTTCTCCCCCAGCGGGAATTCGGGATCCGAGCGCGCGTGACGCAGCGACGCCGCGGCCCACAGCGCGGGCCACAGCACGAACATGCGATAGCGCCAGTGGCGCGACGGGATCAGGTCGAGGTATTCCGGCACCTGGCCGAGCGCCGCGCGCGCGAGCGCTTCCAGGCGTCGCGCCGCGGCACGCGCGCCCACGCGGCTCCTGTCCACCAGTTCGCGCGGGGTGATGCGGTACTCGGTGAGCCATTCGGCGGGCACGTAGCAGCGGCCGCGGCGCACGTCGCGCGGCCAGTCGAGCAGGATGTTCGTGAGCTGCAGCGCCTCTCCGACGATCGGCGCCAGCACGAGGCGGTCGGCTTCGAGATCGGCGCCGGCGGGCGCGCGCTGCGCGAACAACCGCGTCAGCATGACTCCCACGCAGCCCGCGACGACGAAGCAGTAGTCGTGCAACTCGGCCTCGGTGTCGAGATAGGGCGGCAGCTCGCCCTGCGCCACGCCCGCCTCGCGCTCCGCGGCCCGCGCTGCGTAGTGGCGCATGCCGCGGCCCATCTGGCGCACGGCTTCGCCGATCACGAGCTGTTCCGCCGGCTCGAGCGCCGCGAACACGCGCAACACCACCGGCAGATGCCCGACCAGCTCGAGATCGTCCGCGCGGGCACCGATCACGGCCGCCTGTGCCGCCAGCGTGTCCCCGGCGGCCGTGTCCCCGGCCACGGCGTCGAGCAGCAGTCCGAACCGGGCGGCGATCTCGGCGGGCGTGCCGGGCCACGAGTCCTCGAGCGCATCCGCGGCGCGGCACAACAGGTACGCGATGGGCACGGAACGCGCGAGCGGGCCGCGAAGCACGCCGATGTTCGCCGCGAACGTCCGCGACACGCGCGGCAGCACTTCGCGGCAATAACGGACGTCGTCGGTCTCGCGTTGGGCCATCGGTGCTCCAGGAATCCGGTGGCGCGCCAGCCCAGACGGCGCGCGGGAGGCGGGAAGATAGGCTGACTGCGGCGTGCAGGCCAAACGCTGACAGGAATTGCGGGCGCGAGTTATTCCCGCGCGTCGTGATTATGCTAACCTGCTGCGCTCTTGGCGATTAAGTACAGGGAGGCTTCGCAACACGTGACGGCATCGCGCGCATTCGCGTTCACGGCCACGCTCGCCCGCGTGACGTGCATGTTCATGTTCGGACTGATCGTGATCGGATCGGTGGTCCGAACCACGGGTTCGGGACTCGCCTGCCCCGACTGGCCGCTGTGCGAGGGGCGGTTCATCCCCCGTGCCGAGCCGCACGTGCTGATCGAGTGGTCGCACCGCACGGTCGCGCTGCTCGTGAGCCTGCTGACGTTCGCCACCGCGCTGTCGGTGCTCGCGCGTCGGCCGGTCCGGTCCCGGCTCGGCGGACTCGTGATGCTGGCGATCGCGCTCCTGGTGGCGCAGGTGCTGCTGGGCGCGCTCACGGTGTGGAAGCTGCTGAGCCCGTCGGTGGTGAGCAGCCACCTGGCGGTCGCGGTGCTGCTGTTCGCCACGCTGCTCACGCTGGCGCTCAAGGCGCAGGCGATTGCCGACGCCGAGGCCTGGCTCGAACCCGAGCCGGCGTCACCCGCAGCGCCCCGGCTTGCCGGGCTGTTCGCGGCGGCGTCGGTGATCACCTATGCCCAGATCGTGCTGGGGGGCGTGATGAGCACGACGCACGCGGTGGTCGCGTGCCCCGACTGGCCGACGTGCCTCGGCCAGTGGCTGCCGCCGCTGCGCGGGCTCGTCGGCATCCACATGCTGCACCGCTGGGCGGGCTACCTGGTGGCAGTGCTGGTGCTGGGTGTCGCGATCGCGGCGCGCGACGCGACGCTGGAAGTTCGCGCCGCCGCGCGGTTGGCGGTGACGCTGGTGTGGGCGCAGGTGCTGCTCGGCATCTGCAACGTGCTGCTGCAGGCGCCGTCGTGGGTGTCGGCCATGCATCTGGCGACCGCGGTCGCGCTGCTCGGCGTGCTGGTGATCGCCACGTTCCGGCTCGCGGCTGCCACCGCCGCGGCGCCGCGGCTGGTGCCGGCGGCGGCGCGATGACCTCGGTCGACATCGTCGCCGTCCGGCCGAGCGTCCGGCGCCTCGCGGCCGCCTACCTCGAGCTGACGAAGCCACGGATCGTCACGCTGGTGCTGGTCACCGGCGTCCCGGCGCTGCTGCTCGCGAGCCGCGGCCTGCCGGACCCGTACCTCGCGGTGGCCACGCTCGTGGGCACGGCGCTCGCCGCGGGCTCGGCCTCGTGCTTCAACCACTGGTACGACCGCGACGTCGACGGCCTGATGCGCCGCACGGCCACACGGCCGCTGCCGTCGGGGCTGCTGCCGCCGTCGCATGCGCTGGTGCTGGGCACGGTGCTGGGGCTCGCGGCGGTGACGCTGCTGGCGGTGGCCGCGAATCCGCTCGCGGCGGCGCTGGGCGCGGCGTCGATCTTCTACTACGCGGTCGTCTACACGATGTGGCTCAAGCGGCGGACGCCGGAGAACATCGTGATCGGCGGTGGCGCCGGCGCGTCGGCGCCGCTGATCGCGTGGGCCGCGGTCACGGGCGGCCTCAGCCTGCCCGCGGTGCTGCTGGCGTCGATCGTGTTCCTGTGGACGCCGCCGCATTTCTGGGCGCTGTCGCTGTATCGCAGCGACGACTACGCGCGGGCCGGCATCCCGATGCTGCCCGTCACCCACGGCGCCGAGGAGACGCGCCGCCGCATCGTGCTCTACACCTGGGTGCTGGTGCCGGTCACGCTGTCGCTGGCGCCGCTCGGCCTCGTCGGGCCGTTCTATACCGTGCCTGCGGCGCTGCTGGGCGTGCAGTTTCTGCGACTCGTCCACCGGTTGCGGCGCACCGGTGCGATTTCCGACGCGGTGCAGGTGTTCCGCTATTCGATCGCCTACCTGTTCCTGCTGTACCTGGCGCTCACGGTCGACGCCGTGACGCGATTCGTGGTCCAGGGGGTGGCGAGCGGCCGGGGATGACTTTCGCCGCTGTGGAGACCGTGTTAATTTGCCCGGCCTGAGATGAGTCCGAGTCACCGATCGTTGAGAACCGGGGAGTCTATGGCCGGAACGAAGCTGGACAGGATGCCTGGCGGTCGATTCGTGTGGCCGGTGCTCGCCGTGTTGCCGGCGCTGGCCGGGTGCAACACGGCGCGGGACTTCCCGCAGACCACGCTGGATCCCAAGTCGGACTACGCCCGCGCGATCCAGGTGCTGCTCGAGCAGCAGGTGTTCTGGGTCGCCGTCATCTTCAGTTTCGTGCTGCTCGCGACGCTCGTGATCCTGGTCAAGTTCCGCGCCCGTCCCGGTTCGCCCGAGCCGAAGCCGATCCATGGCCACACCGGCCTCGAGATCGCCTGGACGATCGCACCGGCCGTGATCCTCACGCTCGTCGCGGTGCCCACGGTGGCCACGATCTACAAGACCCAGGCCGCGCCCCCCGCGGGGTCACTGCACGTGCGCGCGATCGGGCACCAGTGGTGGTGGGAGTTCAACTACCCGGACCTCGGAGTCACGACCGGCAGCGAGATGCATGTGCCGGTGGGCCGGCCGATCGCGATCGACATCGAGACGGCCGACGTGCTGCACAGCTTCTGGTTCCCGGCGATGGGCGGCAAGCGTGACGCGATCCCGGGCCACGTCAACCACATGTTCTTCACCGCCGATACCACCGGCACGTTCCCCGGCCAGTGCGTCGAGTTTTGCGGTATTTCGCACGCGAACATGCGCATGAAGCTGGTGGTCGCCAAGCCCAACGAGTTCGAGGCCTGGGTGGCGGGGCAGAAGCAGGGACCGGCCATTCCCGACAGCACGTCGCTCGCGGGCGCCGGCCACCGGCTGTTCACGCAGAGCGCGTGCGTCGCCTGCCACACGATTCAGGGGGTATCGGCCGGCGTGATCGGTCCCAATCTCACGCACGTGGGCAGCCGCAGCATCATCGCGGGCGGGATCTACGACAACACTCCCGAAATGCTCGAGAAGTGGCTCGAGAATCCGCCCGGGCGCAAGCCGGGCTCGCTGATGCCGAATCTCGGACTGACCCACGATCAGGTGACCCAACTGGTCGCCTACCTCACCAGCCTCAAGTAGCGGCCGGAACCGGAAAGGAACCCAAATGGCCACGACCGCCGCCACGCTCCACGCCCCGGCACACGCCGAGCCGTCGGGGCTGTGGAGCTGGATCACCACCGTCGATCACAAGCGCATTGGTGCGCTGTACGGCATCACCGCGTTCTGTTTCTTCCTGATCGGCGGGTTCGAGGCGCTGCTGATCCGCATCCAGCTGATCCGGCCGGACAACACCTTCGTGAGCCCTGACGTGTACAACCAGCTGTTCACGATGCACGCCACCACGATGATCTTCCTCGCGGTGATGCCGTTGTCGGCGAGCTTCTTCAACTTCCTGATCCCGCTGATGATCGGCGCCCGCGACGTGGCGTTCCCGCGGCTCAACGCGTTCAGCTACTGGGTGTTCCTGTTCGGCGCGATCTTCATCAACCTGAGCTTCGTGTTCGGCGGCGCCCCGGACGTGGGCTGGTTCGGTTACGCGAACCTCACCTCCAAGCAGTTCTCGCCCGGGCACGGCGTCGACTTCTGGGCGGTGGGCCTGCAGATCCTCGGGGTCGCGTCGCTGGCGGCGGCGTTCAACTTCATCGTCACGATCTTGAATCTGCGGGCGCCGGGGATGCGGCTGATGCGCATGCCGGTGTTCGTGTGGATGACGCTCGTCACGTCGTTCCTGATCATCCTGGCGTTCCCGGTGATCACGGTCGCGCTGATCTTCCTGCTGTTCGACCGGTTCATCGGCACCCACTTCTTCATCCCCAGCGCCGGCGCCGATCCGCTGCTGTGGCAGCACCTGTTCTGGCTGTTCGGCCATCCCGAGGTCTACATCCTGATCCTGCCGGCGATGGGCATCGTGTCCGAGGTGCTGCCGACGTTCTCGCGCAAGCCGCTGTTCGGCTACCCGGTGATCGTCTACTCCGGCATCTTCATCGGATTCATGGGCTGGGGCGTGTGGAGCCATCACATGTTCTCGGTCGGGCTCGGGCCGCTCGCGGACTCGTTCTTCGCGCTGTCCACGATGCTGATCGCGATCCCGACCGGCGTGAAGATCTTCAACTGGCTCGCCACGATGTGGGGGGGCAGGCTCGAGCTCAAGACCCCGATGCTGTTCGCGATCGGGTTCATCATCCTGTTCACGATGGGCGGGCTGTCGGGGTTCATGCACGCCTCGCCGCCGGCCGATCTGCAGCAGACCGACACCTACTTCGTGGTTGCGCACATCCACTACGTGCTGTTCGGCGGCGCGATCATGGGCATCTTCGCGGGCCTCTACTACTGGTTCCCGAAGATGACCGGCCGGATGATGAACGACCGGCTGGGCAAGGTGCACTTCTGGCTGCAGCTCGTGGCCATGAACCTGACGTTCTTCCCGATGCACTTCGTCGGGCTGCTCGGAATGCCGCGCCGCGTCTACACCTATGGCGCGAACCTGGGCTTCAACGAGATGAACTTCTGGTCCACGATCGGCGCGCTGCTGCTGGCCCCGGCGATCCTGATCTTCGTCTACAACTGGATCACGAGCTGGCGCAGCGGCCCCCCGGCCGGCAACGATCCGTGGGGCGGCGCGACGCTGGAATGGGCGATTCCGTCGCCGCCGCCGTCGTACAACTTCGGCACGATTCCCGAAGTCCACAGCCTCGATCCGCTGTGGCACAAGGACAGCCGTGAGCTGGTGCTGGCATCGAACCATGTGCACGGGCACATCCACATGCCGCCCAACTCGTACTGGCCGTTCCTGGGCGCGCTGGGCATGGCGATGATGATGTCGGGCATGGTGTTTGGGTGGTTCGTCGGCATCCCCGGGCTGCTGCTGATGCTGCTCGGGTTCTACAACTGGGCCTTCGAGCCCTGCCATTGACCGGGGAGGACGTTCCATTGTCGTCTGCCGCCGCAACGCTCGCTCCGGTGCACGAGGCGCATCCCACCAGCACCGGCCTCAACAACCGCAAGATGGTGTTCTGGGCGTTCCTCGGCTCGGAATGCATGTTCTTCGGCTCGCTGATCGCCACGTACCTCGTGTACAAGGGGCGCGACAAGGTCGGTCCGCACCCGCACGAGATCTTCAACATCGTGTTCACGTCGTTCAGCGCGTTCGTGCTGCTGATGAGCTCGCTCACCATGGTGCTCGCGCTGGCCGCCGTGCAGCGCAACAACCAGAAGACCGCCCGGCTGTGGCTCGCCGCGACGGCGCTGCTCGGCATGACGTTCGTGGGCGGACAGTGCTACGAGTTCTCGGAGTTCTTCTCGCACGGACTCAAGCTGCAGACGAACCTGTTCGGGGCCACGTTCTACGTGCTCACGGGGTTCCACGGCACGCACGTGACCATCGGCGTCATCTGGCTGTGGTCGCTGTTCATGATGGCGACCAAGGGCAAGCTCGGGTCCGAGCGCGCGCTCGACGTCGAGATCGCCGGCCTGTACTGGCATTTCGTCGACGTGGTGTGGATCGCGATCTTCACCCTGGTCTACCTTCTCCAATAGGGGCGACTCATGACCGACCACGATCCGAGCCAGCCGGCCGCGCACGCGCACCCCGGCGCCAAGGAATATCTCGCCATCGGCCTGGTGCTGGTGGTGATCACGGCGATCGAAGTGGCGGTGTTCTACATTCCCTCGATGAAGCCGGTGCTGGTGCCGGTGCTGCTGTCGCTGTCCGCGGTCAAGTTCGCGCTGGTCGCGATGTTCTACATGCACCTCAAGTTCGACCACAAGCTGTTCTCGTGGCTGTTCGTGCTGCCGATGCTGCTCGCGATCTTCGTGATCGTGGCGCTGATGAAGCTGTTCGGCGTGTGGTGATCGCGCACGACGACCGCGCGGACGTTGGGCGCTCTATTGGAAACGACAACAGCCCGGCCTCATTCCGAGACCGGGCTGTGTAATTTTGGTAGCGGGGGCTGGATTTGAACCAGCGACCTTCGGGTTATGAGCCCGACGAGCTACCAGGCTGCTCCACCCCGCAACGTACAGTGAAACTAGGTCAGCTCCGGCCCGATGTCAAGGCACCGGAGCCGTCCACGGCTCCGGTGAAGGAGTTGCGAACCGTGGCGCGCCCCTCTATTCTGCGCGTCCTCGTCGAAGCACCGGGTGGCACGCAGGCACGGAGGATGGAATTTGATCTCGAGCCGGTCTGGAAGGGCGCTGGCGCTCGCCGCGCTGTTGAGCGCCGCCGTGGGGATCGGCCGGGCGCACGCCGCGGCCGATGTGCACCATTTCAACCTGGTGCTGTCGCTGAGTCCCAGCCAGGTCGACGGCGGTGATTTCAACACCACGATCGACTTCATCAACACCACGCGACTGACGCCGTTTGGCCTCGAAGGCATGAAGCGCGTGACGTTCGCGTGGATCTACGACGCCGATCTCGAGTACTTCGTGCGGCCGAACATGGCGGTGCACGTGGGCGTCGGGCAGCTGCGGGCGGTCAGCGACCGCGAGTACCTGCCGCAGTTGAGCGCCGCGATCCAGCTCCACGCGGAAATGCTGTCGGTGCCGGTGCACGTAGGGGCCGCGTACTACCTCGCGGCGTACAACCAGGGCGACTTCCAGGCCCGCGCGTACCTGGGCGCCGGTTTCCTCAGCCTGGTCTACAACAAGACCCGGTTCCAGCAGGAGGTCGTAGGCCTGCCGGGTGTGCCCAACGTCAACACCTCGGCGACCGCCGACTCGCCCGGCTACTACGTCGAGACCGGCGCGCGCATGTTCTTCGCATCGCGCACCTCGGTCCTGATCGGCCTCACCTATCGCAGCGCCAAGGTGCGGCACCTGATCGACGAAGCGACGGGGACCGAGCTGCGCGCGTTCAACGGCGAACCCTACGTGCTGGATCTGAGCGGCGTAGGCCTCAAGGTCGGGCTCGGCATCGGATTCTAGCGGCCGCAACGCGGAGCCGCGCCGTCCTCGCGACGGCGCTCAGCGCGCCAGGCTGTCCGTGGGACTCGATCCGATGCGGTACACGATCTCGCCCGGACGTGCCATGCCGTTGTCGCGGAGCAGGCGCTCGGCGCGCTCGCGCTGCGCCGCCGGATCGCGCTGTTCCTGATCCAGCCGGGCGAGCGTCGCGCGCGTGGCCTCGATCTCACGCTGGGTGCGATGCTGCTCCGCGCTGAGCCGCCACAGCCGGTAGAAACTGTGGTCGCTGAGCAGTCCGGTCCAGACCAGCCACAGCAGCGCCAGCAGCCAGAACCAGCGGAGTCTGCGGTGCACGGGGTCGCCGGGCGGGGCGAAACGGGACAGCCGGTGACGCTGGATGCGACGCTCGATGTCGCTCATGACGCGATCCTCCGTGACGCGATGGCAGGTGTTGCAGGACCGCCTTCCATGGCGGCTCCGAAACTCAGACGGCGGCGGTGGCCGTGCTCGCGGGGCCGGTCGCGTGTGCGAACGCCCGGCGTCCGCGGAATACCGCGCCCGCCCCCAGCTCGTCCTCGATGCGCAGCAACTGATTGTACTTGGCGACGCGATCGGTGCGCGACAGCGAGCCCGTCTTGATCTGGCCGGCGTTCGTGGCGACCGCGAGATCGGCGATCGTCACGTCCTCGGTCTCGCCCGAGCGATGCGAGATCACCGCGGTGTAGGCGGCGGTGTGCGCCAGCTCGATCGCGCTCAACGTCTCGGACAGCGTTCCGATCTGGTTCACCTTGACGAGGATCGAGTTCGCGACGCCGTCGCGAATGCCGCGCGCCAGCCGGTCGACGTTGGTGACGAACAGGTCGTCGCCCACGATCTGGACGCGGTCTCCGAGCTGCCGGGTCAGCAGCGCCCAGCCGTCCCAGTCGTCCTGCGCGAGGCCGTCCTCGATGCTCACGATCGGATACTTCGAAACGAGCCGGGCGTACTCCTCGACGAGGCCCGCGCTCGACAGCTTGCGGCCGCCTTCGCCCGCGAACACGTACGAGCCTGCCTCGTACAGCTCGCTCGCGGCGGCGTCGATCGCGAGCGCGACCTGCGTGCCAGGCGTGTAGCCGGCCTGCCCGATCGCCTCGACCAGCACCTTGAGCGCGTCCTCGTTTGTCGCCAGGTTGGGCGCGAACCCGCCTTCGTCGCCCACGGACGTGGCGAGGCCGCGCTGCTTGAGGATGCCGGCGAGCGCGTGGAACACCTCGGCTCCCCAGCGCAGCGCCTCGGCGAACGTCGGCGCCCCGCACGGGACGATCATGAATTCCTGCATGTCGATGGTGTTGTCCGCGTGCGCGCCGCCGTTGATCACGTTCATCATGGGCACCGGCAGGGTGCGCGCGTGGGTGCCGCCCAGATAGCGGTAGAGCGGCATCGCGTGCGCCGCCGCCGCGGCCTTGGCCACCGCCAGCGACACGCCGAGGATCGCGTTGGCGCCGAGCTTGCCCTTGTTCGGCGTGCCGTCGAGCTCGATCAGGCGCCGGTCGATCGCGAGCTGGTCGAACGCGTCCATGCCGAGCAGCCCGGGCGCGATCGCCTCGTGCACGTTGCGCACCGCCTGGAGCACGCCCTTGCCGCGATAGCGGCGCTTGTCCCCATCCCTGAGCTCCAGCGCTTCGTGTTCGCCGGTCGAAGCGCCGGACGGCACCGCCGCGCGGCCGCGGTCGCCGGTTTCGAGCAGGCATTCGACTTCGATCGTCGGATTGCCGCGGGAATCGAGGATCTCCCGGGCCATGAGCTGGTGGATGGGTGCCATGCGGCGAAACTAGCCGCCTCCGAGGACGGCCGTCAAGGCGTCGAAAGGCGCAAGTTACGCTGCCCGAACCCCTTGACCGCTCCGGAACCACCCGCCTATCGTGCCGGTCCATGAAACTTTCGCCCCGCGCCGCGCGTAAGCATTCCGTGACGGCCGGTGACTGACGACGACGCCGGGCTGATCCGGCGGTGCCTGAGCGGCGATGAACGGGCGTACCGGGAGCTGGTCGAGCGGTATCAGACCCGGGTGTTCTCGCTGGCGCTCCGGATGGTGCGGCAGCGGGAGGATGCGGAGGATCTGACCCAGGACACGTTCGTCCGGATGTTCCGGGCCGCCGACCGGTATGATCCGGAGCGGCCGTTCGCGGCCTGGCTGTTCACGATCGCGTCGCGGTTGTGCATCGACCATATCCGCCGCCGCAGATTGAAGCTGGTTTCGCTGTCGCAATCGGATCCGGGATCCGATGACGAGCGGCAGATGGATGTCAGGGATCCGGGTCTCGGACCCGACGAAATCGCGACCCGGCACGAAGAGGAACGGCGGACCGAGGCGTTGATCGACAGCCTCCCGCCCCACTACAGGATCGTCGTGATGCTGCGTCACCAGCAGGACCTGTCGTATGACGAGATCGCCGCGGCGCTGGATGTGCCGCTGGGCACGGTGAAGGCGCGCATCCACCGCGCCCGTGCGCTGCTGCGGGGCCGTATCGGCGAGGCGGGCACGTCATGACCCTGCGGTGTCCCGAATCCGACCGCGTCCAGGCTGTGCTCGACGACCTGCTGTCGCCCGGCGACCTCGAGGCGTTCCGCCGCCACGCTCTGGGCTGCGCCGCGTGCACCACCGAGCTCGACGCCTATGCGTCCGTGTTCCGCGCGCTGGGCGCGCTGCCGCTCGCGACTCCCGGCCCCCGGCTCACCGAGCGCGTGCTGGCGGCCGTGCTGCCGTCGCGCATCCGCCGGCGCTGGCTGCGCACCGTGGGCTGGACGTACGCCGCGTCGCTCGCGGCGAGCGCCGCCGCCGCGGTCGTCGTCGTGAACCTGCCAGCCTGGAACGGGTGGCTCGACGCCGCGTCGTCGACCGCGTCCCGTCAGGCCGTCCAGATGATGATGTTCCTGCTGAACCTCGCCGGTTACGCCACGCTCGGAATCGCGAACGGCTGGGGCGCGATCGCGTCGATGGTGACCCGGATCGCGCCACTGCCGCGGGCGCTGGTGTCGCTGCTGCAGCATCCGCCGGTCGAGATCGCGTTGTGGGGCGCGGCGATCATCTGCGTCGCCCTGCTGGGACTGCTGCACGGCGGCGACCGTTCGCCGCGACGTGTCGACCCGCTCGGAATGATGGGAGTGTGACATGACGCACGCGGCATCGAAGCACCTGGTGCGCGCCTGTACCCTCGCCGTCGCCGTCGCGCTCGCGTGGGTCCCGGCCGCGGGCACGGCGCTCGCCGCGACGCATGCCGGCGCGGTTGCGGGCACCCATCCCGCGTCCAACGACAGTGCCCACTTCGCGCGCCGCATCACGATCGGGCCGGGCGGGATCCAGATCGACGGCCGGGTGAACGGCGAGGACGACGGTCACGGCGGCGAGATCGTCCGCATCGGCAACGGCACGGTGCACATTTCGAGCGATCACGACACGATCCACGGGCGCCACAGCGTGACCGTGCACGGGCCGGTCGTCGTCGTGGACGGCGAGTCCGGGCTGGTGCGCGTGTTCGCCGACGCCGAGGTGCCGGCCGGCGAGCGCATCGAGGGCGACGTCGTCGCGGTGTTCGGCTCGGTCCGCGTCAAGGGCCACGTGGCGGGCAACGTCGCGGCGGTGTTCGGCTCGGTGGAGCTGTCGCCGGGGGCGGTCGTCGATGGCGACGTGGTTGCGCTGGGCGGCGCGCTCGATCAGCAGACCGGCGCGACCGTCAACGGCGAGAGCGTGTCGCTGGGGCTGTTCTCGTGGCGGCCGGGGATCCCGAACCTGGAGCAGTTACTCGGGGCCTTGTTCTGTGCGTGGGTGCTCGCGCTGGTGCTGGGGCTGCTGCTGATGGCGTTGTTCCCGCGCCGCACGCAGCGGGTGGCGCGCACCGCCGCCGAACGCACCGGCGGATCGTTCATGCTCGGCGTCGCCTCGGCTCCGCTCGTGATCATCGCGATCGTCCTGCTGCTGATCACCGTGGTCGGCATTCCGTTCGCGCTCCTGCTGCCGCTCGTCTATGTGTTCTCCGTGTGGTCGGGACAGCTCACGGCGACCTACGTGCTGGGCTGCCGGCTATTGCGCCGCCCCGTCGGCGGCGGTGGAACGGTGGCGCCGCTCGCGACGGGTACGCTGTTCGTGGCGATGTTCTTCGCGCTCGGCGCGATCCTGTCGGGACCCGAGGGACCGGTCCGCACCATCGCGCTGTTCTTCACGCTGCTGGGGGTGCTGCTCGTGCTCGGCCTGTCGGTGGTCGGCGCCGGCGCCGTCATCCTGTCCCGATTCGGCACGCGTCCCCGCGATCCGGATGCATCGCTGTCGGGCGGCGTCGCGGCGCCGCCGTTCGCGCCGCCTCCGCCACCCGCCATGGCCCCCCCGCTGCCCACGGCTCCGGCCGCCTGACTTCGTACCACCGGCGGGTGAAATAGCCAGTCGCCGTCCCCGATTTGGGGGGGGCGCCCCGGGATTTCCCGGGCGGCGTGCCGGGTTCGGGTCGGGGCCACGCGCCCAGCTCTCAAACCATTGCCATGTAATCAGTTGGAGAATGTGATTCAGGTGCGGCTCGGGGCACAGTCGGGCACGATAGTGGCGTTTCGAGTATCACATGCTCGCGCCCCGAATTGCGCTCCTGATCGCCGTTCCCGCCGTCCTCGCCACCGCCACGGTGGCCGGTCGCGCCGACGAGTTGTCGGCGGCCGGCAGCTCGCACGGCATCGTCATCCACGATGCGGCGTCGACGCTCCGGGAGTTCTGCAGCCGCGGCGATGACGGTCGCACCTGGTTCACGCTGCCGGACGGTGCCCGGTTCGAGCTGATCACCTCGACGAGTGACCCCGACATCGCGAACCCCGGCGACGGCGCGTTCCACGCGTTCGACGCGGTCGAGGTGCGGGATGCTCTCGACCACGTGACGTTTCCGCTGCGTGGCGTCGGCGCCGAGGTGTTCCTGCTGCCCTATCCGCGCCGGCTCCAGACCGAATCCGCCGCCGGGCCCGGCCTGATCCTGTTGTCGCCGGGCGTGCGGCCGCTGTCGACCGCGCACCAGCACGCCGAGCTCGCGCACGAGCTCGGTCACGTCGTGCAGTACTCCCGGATGCCCGACGGCGACGCGCGCTGGAGCGACTACCGCCACCTGCGCGCGATCGACGATGTCGCCCGCTACTCCGGGGCGAGTGTCCACGCCAATCGCCCGCACGAGATCTTCGCCGAGGACTTCCGCGCGCTGTTCGGCGACGCGCTGGCGAACTACTCCGGCTCGATCGAGAACGGCGCGCTCGCGATGCCTGCGCAGGTCCCGGGCCTAGACGCGTTCCTGTTGGAGCTGGCCGGTCCCGCCGACGGCACGTTCGCCGCGACGCCGAATCCCGCGCGCGGCGCGGTGCGCTTCAGCCTGCCGCATGCCGCAGCGGTTCCGCTCGACCTCTACGACGCGGCCGGCCGGCGCGTCGCGACGCTGGCGCCGAACCTGTCGCGGACCGGCGTGGAATGGCTGTTCCGCGGCGTCGACGACGCCGGACGCAAGCTCGGGCCGGGCGTGCTCTACGCGCGACCGCGCGGCTTCTCCGGACGCAGCCTGCGCGTCGTCGTACTGCCCTGACCGCCGTCACCTTGCGGTAGGTGTCAGGACGCCGCCTCCCCGGCAGCGTCCGCCGCTCCGTGACGGTCCCGCCGAACCGTTCTAGACTGCCGCCGACCCGGTCGCACCCCCGGCTTGGACCGCGGTTCCGGACGGCATTCCAGCCCGGCACTTCGATCCCGCCGCTCCCTGGGTTGCTCTCGCGAAGCTCGTATCCGCGTCGCCCCACCGTGGCCTGGAAAGGACTCCGATCGTGAGCGAGTGGCGGACGCTGCTGGCCTCGGCGATGCTCGCACCGTCGCCGCACAACGTTCAGCCGTGGCGGGTCCGCATCGTAAGCGACACCGAGGCGGAGCTGCTCATCGAGCGCGCGCGCACGCTGCCGCGCGAAGACGTGACCGGGAGCTTCATCATCCTGACGATGGGCGTGTTCGTCGAGACGCTGCGCATCGCGGCGGCGCATCGCGGGCTCGCGCTCGACGACGACCCGCTCCAGGCGTTCGCGTGCTTCTCCGCCGAGCGCCTGGAGCGGCAGACGGGCGCGCACGTGCCGTTCGCGCGGCTCAAGCTGCGTCCCGATCCGCTCGTGCGGCCGGGCCACCCGCTCGAGCGGCTGGCGCAGCGGCGCACGTCACGCCTCGCCTACGATCCCGCCGGCATGGCGCCCGCGGACACCGCGCGCCTCCGGGCCGTGGCCGCAGGGTGGGGGCACGCGTACCATGACGTCACCGGGGCCGCGCGGATCGAGCGCATCCTGGCGTGGAACGCCGAGGCGGTGTTCGAGGACCTGAATACCGGGTCCTACCGCGGGGAGCTGGCGTCCTGGATCCGCTACACGCGCGCCGAGTCGGAGCGTCACCGCGACGGCCTCGACGCGCGCTGCATGAACGTCCCGCCGCTCGAGCTGTGGCTCATGTTTCACGCCCCCGCCCTGCTGCGGGTGCCGTCGCTGCGGCCGTGGTTCCGCCGTCGCTACCGCGCGCAGATCGGACCGGTGACGACGCTCGGAATCATCTCCGGCAAGTTCTGGGATCCGGCTGACGCGTATCCGGCGGGTCGCTTCCTCACGCAGTTCTGGCTCGAGGTGACGGCGTGCGGATGCGTGCTCCATCCCTACGGCAATCTCGTGACTCATCGCCCGATCGCCGCCCGCGTGGAGGCGGAGACCGGCATCGCCGACATCTGGCTCGCATTCAAGATCGGAACGTCGCCGCCGCCGCCGAGCCGCCGCCGTTCGATCGAGGAGGTGCTGGTTGCTTGAGCGCTGGTTCCTCCGGGTGATCGTCTACTCGCTCGGCCTGCTGCGCTGGACCCTCGGCCGGCACTCGCGGTCCTACTCGCTGCTCACGATCGCGCCGCTCCAGCCCCTGCTCGAGGCGGTCGGCCGGTTGCGCGCGCGCGAGGTGTTCCTCAAGGCTCGCGACGAGTGTCCCGCGTATCGCGCGTTCCTCGCCGAGCACGGCCAGGCGTCCGCGGGCGGGCGGCGCTGGGCTGCGCTTCCCGTCACGACCAAGGACAACTACGTCAAGCGCTGGTCGATCGAGGAGCGCTGCTATGGCGGCGCGCTGTCGGGTCACGGCCAGGTGATCGACGAGTCCTCGGGGTCCTCGGGACTGCCGAACAACTGGGTGCGCAGCGCCGGCGAACGTGGCGACGTGAAGCGCCTGCTGCAGATCAGCTACGACCTCATGTACGGCGACCATCACCGCATCCTGCTCAACTGCTTCGCGCTCGGGCCCTGGGCCACCGGGATGAACGTGTCGATGTCGCTCGCCGACGTCGGCGTGCTCAAGTCGATCGGCCCCGACGCGAAAAAGCTCGAGAACACGCTCCGGGTGTTCGGCCCCCGCTACCGGTATCTGGTGTTCGCGTATCCGCCGTTCGCCAAGGCATTCATCGATGCCACGGAGCTGGACCTCACGGCGTACCCGCTCGACCTGGTCGTGGGCGGCGAGGGCATCAGCGAGAGCCTGCGCGCCTATTTGCGGCGCTCGTTCACGAGCGTGCTGTCTTCGTATGGCGCGTCGGATCTCGAGATCAATCTGGCGATCGAGACGCCGTGGACCGTCGCGCTGCGGGCGCGCTGCGCCGCCGATCCCGCGCTGTGCCGCGACCTGTTCGGGCGTGACGCGCCGCCGATGATCTTCCAGTACAACCCGCTCGACTTCCACATCGAGACGCTCGCGAACGGCGAGCTGGCGTTCACCGTGTGCCGCATGAACGGCGCGGCTCCCAAGATCCGCTACAACCTGAAGGACGTGGGCGGCACCGAATCGTACCGCGCGCTCGCGCTGCGGCTCGCCGCGCACGGCATCGACGCCCGCACGCTCGCCCAGGCGCACGGCCACTTCGCGGTGCTCCACGTGTTTGGCCGCTCGGACCTGACGGTGGCGTTCTACGGCGCCAAGCTCTATCCCGCGGACGTCGAATCCGTGATCCTCGGCGAGCCACGGCTCGCGAGCCGCGTGCGGTCGTTCCAGTTCTCGAGCTACGAGGACTCAGCCGTGAACCGCCGTCTCGCGATCTCGCTCGAGCGCACGCCCGTTGCCTTTGCCACCGCGTTCGAGCCGGGCGATCTCGAGCGCCTGTTCTACGCCGGGCTGGCGGCGTGCAACCAGGATTTCCGCGAGGTGACGCGCATGTTCACAGCGGACGCCATCGAAGTCCACTGGTTCGCCGCCGGCACCGGCCCATTCGAAGGCGCCGACAACCGGGTCAAGAGCCAGTACATCGCAGGCAGCTGAAAACCGGGCGGGCCTCCACTGCAGCTCGAGACCTCAGCCTAGCAGGCTGCTGAAAAAGGACCGACGACGCGCACCGGGGAGCCTGCCGATGCACTCGTTCGCGAGCGGCGGTTCCGCTGAGCGGGGTGCTGGCGCCATATCGGTGATTCTGAACTCCGGAGTGTCGTTCTCATGCGA
>JBBRLX010000042.1:0-28705 GCA_038231135.1 Candidatus Eiseniibacteriota bacterium
CAGCTCACCAAAATCCGTCCACCCGCCAAGGACCACCCCTGGCGCAAGCCGTATGACCGCAGCCTCCTGCCCGCAATGGCAGAAGCGGGGGATGACAGAATCACTGCGGAGTAGGGGTGACAGAATCACTGCGGTGCTACAACGGCGAGCGGGACCGGCCGCCGAGCGCCGAACCCGCGGTTTGCCGCGCTGGTGCGGGGACAGGCGCGCGAATCCGGGCGCCGCAGTAGCGTGCGGCGCTCACGAGATCTTCGAGGAGAACGCCGCCATGCCCGGACTCCGCCTGGTTCCTCCCCTTGCCGTGTCGCCGCCCGACGGGCGGTCGAGCCCGGCGCGTCTCGTTGCGCGACACCTGGCTCCAGCCGCGTTCGGCGGGCTGGTGCTGGCGGCCATCCTGCTCGCTCCGGGCTGCGCGAGTGCCGCGCGATCGACCCCTTCGATCGCCGCGCCGCCCGTGAGCGACTCCACCACGGTCGCCGAGCTGCAGCGCCAGGCGATCGCGCTGCTGCCGCACCTCGATACCCCGCTGGCGCGCGAGTTCGTCGCGGCGACGGCGGGGCTGCCGCACATCGCGACACGCTTCGTCTGGTACGACTCGACGCGCACCCACTACTGGCGCGACGGCGAGGCGTTGGCGCTCGCCGACACCACGCGCGCGCGGCTGATCCGGCGCGAGCTGGACGAGCAGTTCTATTACGACACCCGGTACGGCACGCCGCTCGCCTACGCCCGTCCGCTCGAACTGCTGGCACGCGCGGGGTTCACCGGGGTCGCCGGCAAACGCATCGCGGATTTCGGCTACGGCACGATCGGCCACCTCCGGCTGCTCGCGGCACTCGGCGCCGATGTGACCGGCATCGACGTGGACCCGCTGCTCGACCGGCTCTACGGCGAGCCCGGCGATCGCGGGGTGGTGACGGGCGCGAACGGCCGGCAGGGCCGGATCACACTCGCGACCGGCAGCTTTCCCGGCGATTCCGCGGTCGCTGCCACAGTGGGCGGCGGCTACCAGTTGTTCCTGTCCAAGAACACGCTCAAGAACGGCTACCTCCACCCCGCCCAGCCCGTGAATCCGCGCATGCTCGTGCACCTGGGGGTGGACGACACCACGTTCGTGCGGTCGATGGCCGGGGTGCTCGCTCCGGGCGGCCTGGCGATGATCTACAACCTGTGCCCGGCGCCGAGTCCGCCCGGCAAGCCATACATCCCATGGTCCGATGGCCGGTGCCCGTTCTCGCGCGAACAATGGAACGCCGCCGGCTTCGAGGTGCTGCAGTTCGATCGCGACGATTCTCCCGCGGCCCGCGCGATGGCCCACGCGCTGGGCTGGGACCAGGGACCGCAGCCGATGGATCTCGCCCACGACCTGTTCGCCACCTACACGCTGGTGCGGAAACGCGGTTAGAATCGCGCGATGGAATCTCGCGCGGCCGCCCTGATCCACGAGCTCCGCCTCGCGCCGCATCCCGAGGGCGGCTGGTATCGCGAGACGTTTCGCTCGCCGCGCACGGTGCTCGTGAACGACGTTTCGCGGTCGGCGATCACGACGATCCTCTACCTGCTGGCGCGCGCCGAGCTGAGCCGCTGGCACCGCGTGGCGCAGGACGAGCTGTGGCACTTTCTCGACGGCGATGCGCTCGAACTGCTCGTGCTGGCGGACGGCCGTGGATCGAGGGAGCGTTACGAGCTGGCGCGGGCCGGCGATGGCGGCGAGCCGCTCGCCGTCGTGCCCGCGGGCCACTGGCAGGCGGCGCGGGCGACCGGCGACTGGTCGCTCGTGAGCTGCACCATGGGTCCGGGCTTCGAATTCGAGGAGTTCACGCTGTTGCGCGACGACGCGCGCGCGCCGGAAATCCTCGCCGCGATGCCGGCGGACTGGCGCGAGCTGCTGTAGCGCACGCACGGCCGCGGCCGCGGGGGACGCGGCGGGTGCTGCATTGCCGCGGCGTGCGCGGGTGCGGCGCGCCTGTGTGCTAACCTGCGGCACCCATGCCCGACATCCTCCGCATCGCGAACGCCGGCGGTTACTGGGGCGACGATCTCGGACAGTTCCAGCGGCAGCTCGAGCTGGGACCGGTCGACTGCATCACGCTCGATTTCCTCGCCGAAATCACCATGTCGATCATGCAGAAGCAGCGCGCGCGCGATGCACGCTCGGGGTTCGCGCGTGATTTCGTGGCGCAGGTCGAGGCCGCGCTGCCGCTGCTGGCTGCGAACGGCACGCGCGTGATCACCAATGCGGGCGGCGTGAACCCGCTCGCCTGCCGGATCGCGCTGATCGAGGTCACGCGTCAGCACGGCACCCCGCTCGAAGTGGCCGCGGTGGTCGGCGACGATCTGCTCGACCGGCTCGGCGAGCTGAACTCCGCGGGCGTCAGTCTCGACAACATGGACGACGGCGCGCGCTTCACCACGGTGCGCGACCGGGTGTCGTCGGCGAACGCCTACTATGGCGCGTGGCCGCTCGTGGAGGCGCTCGCGAGCGGGGCGCAGATCGTGGTCACGGGCCGCTGCACCGACACCGGCATCACGCTGGCGCCGATGATCCACGCGTTTGGCTGGCAACCCGACGACTGGGACCGCCTGGCGTCCGGCATCGTGGCGGGCCACATCGTCGAGTGCGGGGCGCAGAGCACCGGCGGCAATTTCACCGACTGGCGGACGGTGCGCGACTTCGCCGGCATCGGGTACCCGGTGCTCGAGGTGTCGCCCGACGGATCGTTCATCGTCACGAAGCACCCGGCGACCGGCGGCGCCGTCACCGTGCGCACCGTCAAGGAGCAGCTCGTCTACGAGATGGGCGATCCGCGCGGCTACATCACTCCCGACGTGGTCGCGGACTTCGGCAGCATCCAGCTCGAGCAGGCCGGACGGAACCGGGTGCGCGTGTGGGGCGTGCGGGGACGGCCGGCGCCGGCGTCGCTCAAGGTGAGCGCGTCCTACTTCGACGGGTTCAAGGCCAGCGGCACGCTGATCCTCTCGGGGCCCGACGCGGTCGCGAAGGCGCGGGCGTTCGGGGAGCTGTTCTGGAAGCGGCTCGGCGTGGAGTTCGCGGCGAAGCACGTGGAGTGGATCGGTCATTCGGCGTGCTGGGGTCCGCTGGCGCCGCCGGTCGATCCTCCCGAAGTGCTGTTGCGGCTGTCGGTGCGCGACCGGGACCGGGCGAAGATCGAGGCGTTCTCCAAGATGGTCCCCGCCGTGATCCTGTCGGGCCCGCCGAGCGTGGCGGTGACGGGTGGCAGGCCCCAGGCGCAGGAGGTCGTGGCGTACTGGCCGGCGCTGGTGCCGCGCGACCACGTGAAGCCGAGCCTGGTCACGAGCTCGGGCGAGCGCCGGCTCGAATGGCCGACCCCGATCGTGGCCCAGGTCCCGCCGCCGGCGCTGCCGCGGCAGAGCTGGCCGGCCGCGAAGGGCGGCGCGCGCGTGGTGGCGGTGCCGCTGTCGCGGCTGGCGCATGCCCGGAGCGGCGACAAGGGCGACACCGCGAACATCGGCCTCATCGCCCGGGCCCCCGAGATCTATCCGTGGCTCCGGAAGACCGTGACCGCGGCGCTCGTGAAGCGGCGCTTCAAGGGAATCTGTCTCGGCCGGGTCGAGCGTCACGAAGTGCCCAACCTGTGGGCGTTGAATTTCCTGATGCACGAATCGCTTGGCGGCGGCGGCACCGTGTCGTTGCGCCTCGACGCGCAGGGCAAGACCCTGTCCCACGCGTTGCTGGCGATGGAGGTCCGGGTGCCCCGCAATCTGTTGAGCGCCGCCGAACGCGAGGATGCGGCCTCCGGCTCGTCAGGACCCGGCAAGGCTTCGCGGGCACATCCAGTTCGGCGTTGACCGCGCCCCCTGTGCGGCGCATCGTCTGTCATCGCTCACACACTCGCGCGGGCGACGGCCGCTCCTCGATGGATCCGCCGTTCCAGCAATGCCTGCGCGTATTTCCAGGAGGAGGCGGATCATGATGAACCGGAACCAGCTCACCGAGACGTGGGACCTGCTGCGCCAGACGCACGGCATCGGGCTGCGGGCGATCGCAGCGCTCCCCGCCGACAAGATCGACGCCACGGTGATCCCGAACATGCGCACGCCCAAGCAGCTCGTCGTTCACATGTACGCCAGTGTGTTCCGCGAACTCGCCGAGGGCACGCTGCGCGGCAAGGTCCAGGAGATCGACGAGAAGCCGCTGTGCGATGGCATCAAGACGCAGGCGGAGCTGCTGCAGTTCGCGACGGCGCAGTGGCAGGCCGCCGACAAGGCGGTCTCGCAGATCACGGACACGCACCTCACGAACATGGTGTCCACCCCGTGGCAGTTCGAGGCGCCGGGTGCCGTGATCGTGGGATTCTGCCATGACGAGTATCTGCATCATCGCGGCCAGCTCTACGCGTACCTGCGCACGGTCGGCGCGGAGCCCCCGTTCCTGTGGGACTTCGAGCACAACGCGCCCGAGTACCAGCCGAAGCCGCAAACCGCCACGGCCTGACCTCCGCGGCGCCTGACGCTGCCGGAACGTAAACAGAAACGGGATCCGCCTCGATGAGAAGCGGATCCCGTTTCAAATACGAGAGGGGGCTGTTGTCCGAGGATCGGGGGCCGCACCCAATACCGTCGACGCAACCTCCCCCACTCTGAACTCTATTGATGTGTGGTTTCGCCGGAAGGGTCGGAGGTTCTTGCCGGGCGGCAATCCTTTGCAATTCCATGTGGAGCGATGTGTGTTTACAAATGTGGACACTTCGCGGAAATGCGAACGGGACCCGCCTTGCGATGGGTCCCGCCGGAAAATGAGAAAGGGGCTGTTGTCCGAGGATCGGGGGCCGCACCCGATTCCTTTGGATCAACCTCCCCCACTCATTCATGTAGATGAGCGCATCCCCCGGGGAGTGCAGAAATAATTTGCCATCCATGCATGTAGGTGGTTCCACGTAGGGAGTTCTTGGGTTGATCGATTCGCAACTTCCTTCGTCTAATAGAGCTGGCGCGGACCTGACACAATGCAATAATCTGCTGGCAATTTCGCACCGGGAGTCTGGCTCGTCATTCGAGGAGGTTTTCGATGAACATGCGGCGTACGTGGATTGCAGCCGGCACACTCGGATTGCTCGCGGTTGTGGCCCTGATCGGCTGTTCGAAGAACAAGAGCACGAATCCGGGAGGTGGCGGCGGCACCGTGGAGCTCGGTTCGACGCTTCCTCCGGGCGGGTCCTTCAACCATCCGTTCGCCGCAGCCGGGTCGTTCCCCTATCACTGCAGCATCCATCCGATCATGACAGCCACGATCACGGTCGCCACCGGCGGCGCGGATTCCGCGGTCGTCAACATCACCGGTCCCACGGCGAACGGGTTCCAGCCTCAAACGGTCACGGTCAAGGTTGGCGGCTCGGTGCGGTGGACGAACTCCAGCAGCCAGACTCATACAGTCACCAGCAACTGACATTCGCGGCTGCTGGACGCTGCGCCCCTGCCTCGGAGCCTGTGGCAGGGGCGCTACATTTTGTGGCGATCCCGACCCTCGAGACGCCGGGCTGTGGCGGCAACCTCGGCGTTTCCGCGCTGTTCGGGGCGTTTCGGCGGAATCGGCCTCGATGGCGCCCACTGGCACCGGCCATGCATATGACCCCGGTGTCGGCCGGTCACCCCCGGCGTACTCAGTCTGGAGGAGCCATGATCACGAATCTCGTCACCCGCCGCATCAGCACCGCGTTGGCGATGGCCGCAGTGTCGCTCGCGGCGCTGGCGCCCGCGGCGCACGCCGGTCACGCCAATGGCCATGACAAATGGCGGGGCTCCGAGTCCCGCAGCAGCGGCCACACGCGCGTGGAGTTCCGGGAACACTCGTCCGTGGGCCCGGCGCTCGCCGGCCTCGTGGGCGGCCTGGTGCTGGGAGCGGTGATCGGCTCGCATTCCGCGCACGCCCAGGAGCGCGTGGTGTACCGCGATCGCTACGTCGACGACGGCGGCGACGGGTACTCGCAGGATTCGCAGGATTCATACGGCGGCGATCCGGGCTACGACGACGGCAACTACTTCGCGGGCGCTCCGGACGGCTACTACGACCCGGATTCGGGCGTGCGGTATTCGACGCTGGACGCCTGCGGCGCGCAGCTCCGCCAGTCCCGGCACCCCGCTGTCGTGTACGTGATCCAGGTGCGGTCGGGCCAGTGCATCGACCGGTTCGGCTACAGCAACGGCGGCTGGCGCCGGTACGGCATGTCGGGCGGCTACGCGATTCGCGGCCGGTGGGACAGCGGCAGCGACCGGACGTGGAACCGTAACGACCGCGGGAATCGCGATGACCGCGACGACCGCCGGTACCGTGGCGATGACCGCCGCGACGACGGGCGTGGCGACCGTGAGGGCAACGAATAGCGAGGCGTTCACCAGCGTGTGGGCCCGCCAGGCGCACTCGGAGATTGGGGAGCGTCCGGAGTTGCGACAACGGGTTCACCGAAACGACGGGCGGTGTCGAAAGACGCCGCCCGTTCGTGATTCGGGATCGGGGCCGTATCGCGGGCGGGCCCGGACCCGATCCTCCAAGCCCGTGGCGGCGGCGACCGGGCGGCGAAATCAGGCCGCGAGCATCTCGGCGGTGGACTGCTGGTACTCGTCGGGCCGCAACACGCGCACGACGCGCTCTTCGAGCGGCATCGGCGTCCACAGCAGCGGCTCGTTCTCCGGCACCAGGCTGCCGTCGGGTCGCACCAGCACCCGGCAATGCGGCCGCCGCAGGTCGTTCACATTGGGGGACAGCGACAGCACCATGTGTCCCGACTCGGTCTGGAGCATCGAACCCGCCGGATAGAGCCCGACCGCCCGCACCAGCGCCCACAGCACCGCGGGGTCGAACATGACCCGGTTGGGGCCGAGGAAGTACTGCAGGGCCTCGAACGCGGACAGTGGCCGCGACTGGTAGGCGCGATGGGCCGTCATGGCGTCGAAGCAGTCCGCGACCGCCACGATCCGCGACAGTGTGGCCTGCCCCCATTCATGCGCGACCTCGGGGTAGCCGGTGCGGTCGAAATTCATGTGGTGCTCGAACGCGGCGCGCATGGAATCGAGCGTGAGGCTCGACAGCCCCGGCATGCGCACCATCATGCGGACGCCCTCGAGCGGATGCCGCTTCATCTGCGCCCATTCGGTCGCGCTGAGCTTGGCGGGCTTGCGGAGCACGTCGCCCGGGATCATCAGCTTGCCGATGTCGTGCAGCAGGCCCGCCACGCCCAGATCGGCCAGCGTCTGGCGCTCGAACCCCAGCACGTTGCCCATGCTGATCGACAGGATGCTCACGTTCACGCAATGGGCGTAGGTGTACTCGTCGTGATCCTTGAGCGCGGTGAGCCCGACCACCGAGTATTCGTTCTTCATGATGTTGTCGACCACCGGCTGCACGAGGCGCTTCGCGTGGCGCAGGTCCGGCCGGCCGTTCTGGCGCGCGCGCAGCACGATCTTCTTGGTGCCGAGCACCGCCCGCCAGAACACGCGCTTGGCGCGGACGCGCTCTGAGCCGGGGCCGTGAGAGTCGAGTTGCACCGCGCGCTCGTCGACGAGCGTCTGCTCGCCGAGCGGGATCACGTGGAAGATGCTGGCCTCTTCGGCGGCTTCGATGAATCGCGCCGCGAGCCCCGGGTCCTCGGCGGCCATGAACAACTGAAAGAATCGCTCGAACTCGGCACTGGTCACGCCCTGCGTGAACCGGATGCCGCCGATCGAGCGGCGTTCGAATTCCACCAGCAGCGCGTGGTACACGGTCAGGTAGGACGATGTCGCGCGCACCCGCACGCCGTTCAGGTAGAAGTAGTCGGAGATCGTGGATAGCGTGAGCTCCTGCTCGTCCTCGAGCGACTTGAGCACCAGCTTCATGAATTCGCCGAGCCGGCGCTGGAACGCCTGATTCGAGACGTCGTGGGTGCGCGCGATGCGGATCAGCGTGGTCAGGTGGATGACCATCGGCACGCCGGTCGCGGCGAGGAACGCCTCGTCGGAATCGCGCGGCGCGCGGGCCGGGCCGCCGCCCGCGGACGCGTGCGCCGCCGTGGGACCGGAATCTCCCGCGGACGCCGGGTGACCGTCCCCGGCGTTCCCCCGCGGGCGGGGTTCGTCGTTCATGTGCGCCTCCCCGCCGTCACTCATGCGGCGCCCAGCCCAGCAGGGCCTCTTCGCACACCCGGCGCACACCCGCGCGACGCGACTGGGCGCCGCGCTCGAGTGCCTGCATGGAGTGCACGGTCCCGATGCGTGCGAGACAGCGCGCCACCGCGACGCGGTGGTCGTCGCGCGTGCTCGAGAACCAGCCGCCGCGATGCAGGTCGGCCTCCAGATCCGGCACGATGTCGTCGTCCGCGCTGGTGGCGATCGTCTGGTAGATCGCGCGCCGCTCCGGCACAGGGCGCCGCTCGAACTCGGGTTGCTGCATCATGTCGAACATGCGGCGCGCGAGTTCCGAATCCCGCGCGCCGGCCAGCACCTGCAGAGCCGAGCAGAACGTGCGCGTGTCGGCGCCCTCGAGCATCGTGAGCAGCAGCGGCCGCGCCATCGCCGGCGGCACGCGGCTGAGCGACGCGACCACGGCGTAGCGCACCCGCGGTTCCGCGTGCCGGGCGACGCTCTCGAGCAGCCCGGTCACCGGCGGGCCGCCGATGGCGCCCAGCATGTGCACCACGTTGCGAACCACGAACCAGCGCGGATCCGCGAGCCACGGCGCGAGGCGCTCCGGATTCTCGCGGCACCGCTGCACGACCACCTCCGACAGCATGCGGCGGTTGCGGCGCGATTCGCTCTGCGCCAGCAGTCCCAGGAGCAGGTCGATCTCGGTGTCGCCGAGCGCCCGGGCGAACTGGATGAAGTCGAGCACGCCCTCGGTGTCCTGGCCATCGACCGTGGCGCTCAGGCTCGCGATCGAGATCGGCTGCAGCAACTCCTGAACGAACGTCTGCTGCGACCACAGTTCGCCGCCGAAGCGGGCGAGCAGCGACACCGCCTCGGCGCATTCGATCCAGTTGCCGGACCCGAGCGAATCCCGCAGCACGCGCGGCAGGAACCGCCCCAGATCCTTGGTGTCGAGCGCGTCACCGCCCGCCGCGAGATAGGCCTGGACGACGGCGATCGCGGCCGTGGTGGCGGGCACGAGATGCTCCGCCTGGTATTCGGCATGGAACCGCCGCGTCTCGGCCGCCGACAGGCTCTCGAGCTCCGCGAATCCCGCCTCGACCTCGGTCGTCAGCTCGCGCATCACCCAGTCGTCGGAACGAGCACGCGGGGCATCGGTGGAATTGTCCTCCTCGACGGTGATCACCTCGGCGGTGGACTCCGGCTGGGGATCGGGCCACGGCATCGGCTCGTCGTCGTCGACCTCCTGCCCCACACCGACGTCGCCCTCCGCGGGCACGTAGTCGAGATCCACGTGATCGAGATGCGATTCCCACAGCAGCGTGACGAGGTCGTCGTCGGTCGGCACCGGTGAGGTCACGCGCAGGATCGCCGCGATCACCGCCTCCACCTGATCCTTGGTGATGCCGGCGTTGAACGTCAGGCTGCGGATGCCGTCACGATAGAACGGCAGCGCCAGGTTGTCCTCGCGCGACCGCGCCAGGTAGAGCGACGCGTCTTCATGGCGCACGTCGTCCGACGTGAACCGCAGCGTCAGCGGCCCGAACTCGTCGTGGAACTGGGCGAGCGAGGTCGTCAGGTCCTCGAAGAACCGCTCGACGGTGGTGTTCGTGCTCTGCTCGTAGAGCCGGCAGGTCTTGAGGGTGCGGGCGAGATGATTCACCCACTGCCGCGCGGCGCGATGCGCGGCGGTTTCGGGAGACGCGGCATCGCCCTGGTTGTTCGCCGGCTGGGTGCCGGACACACCGATGGAGTCGGTCATCGTCCCCGTGCGCCTCGCGATTCATGGGTAAACCTGCGGACTGCCGGGTTATCGGCAGCATTCCCGGCCGGGTTCACGCCGGAAGCCCTGGCGGACCGGACGCTCCAAACGGGGAGTCGGGGTGTGCGCACCCATGCCCCTGCGCGGCGCGAAGCTGCGCGGGGGACCCGCCGCCCGCGTGCCATGGGGCCGGGCGTTCAGCGGTGCAGGCGGCGGCGACGCCCGAGGGCGGCGAGCGCCACGAGGACGGCGGCGGCCGCGGCGAACCCGATCCACGCGCCGCCCCGGGCGCTGGCGCGCGAGTAGCCCAGAAAATCGAGGAACGGCACCCGGTTCATGGGCCCCATGTACCAGAGTGCCAGGTACAGCACCTCGAACAGCGTGCCCCCGCCGCTCCAGGTCCCGAGCGCAATCGCGAGGGATGGCGCGAACGCGGCCCCGGTGCTCCACGCGGCGATTCCCGGCCCGTCCCCCGCGATCACCAGCCGCAACGCCACCGGGGCTCCGAGCAGGACCGCGAGCCCCGCGCCCGCGAGCCATTGCGCCGGCAGCTGGCGCGCGAGCGGGTGCGGGGAGCTCATCAGGAGCGGCGCCGTGCCGTGACGTTCGTCGCGCGAACCGAGTTGCGACCACAGCAGCAGCGGCCACACCCACGCCACCGACAGCAGGACCCCGCGCGCGACCTCGAGCGGGGCGAACGCCTGCGCGACGCCAAGCCCCAGCGCGACCAGCCACCACAGCTTCGGCACGCCCGCCGTCAGCAGCCGGAATTCCGCGCGCGCGAGGCGCAGCAGCGACGGGGCCCGCGCCGGAACGACGAGCCCGGCCGCGCTCGGATACCCGGTGGCGGACGGCGGTGCGACGATCCCGGCCGCGCCGGAATACGCGGCCGCCGGCGCGATATCGGGCGGCGCCAGGGTGCCGGTCACGTCCCGGCCCGGCCGGCGCGCACCGCGCGGTCTCGTCTCGCGCCGCCGCCGGCGCGCGGGATCGAACCGGTCGAACGGCACCGCGGCCACGAGGGCGATCCCGGTCGCCAGCAGCAGCCACACGCCGCGAACCGCGACGCCCGCGGGGTGCCACGCCACGCCGTCCCAGCGGAACGTCTTCAGGTCCCACGCATCCTTGCGGAAATTGAAGCCCATCGAGAACGATTGTCCGGTCGCCGCGTCGGCGGGGAACGCCCGCGCGTGAGCCGCGAACACGCCCGGCATCATGGTGCCGGTGCCGAGCAGATCGTTGCCGGGCCGCCCGTGCTCCAGCGCCAGCATCGACGGCAGCCACAGCACGACCGTGCACAGGAAGAAATACGCCGCGTTCCCGAGGCCGCCCGCCAGCCACGGCACGGTTTCGAACAGCACCGCGAGCGCGGCGACCACCGCCATCGCGGGCAGCGTGCCCACGATCGCGGGGCCGAACAGCGCGAGCAGGTCGAGGTGCCGGTCCTCGCCGCGGACGAGTTGCATGCCGCCGGCCGCGATCACGACCACGATCACGATCATGGCCAGCACCGCGAAGTTGCTCGCCGCCTTGCCCAGCGTGTAGAGCGGCCGCGAGACCGGCGTGGTGGCGAGGATCTCGCCCACCCCGGTCGTGCGGTCGCGCTCGACCGCGTTCTTCACCACGTAGAACCCGGCGATCGACAGGAACGGCGCGGTCATCAGCGCGGCCACCAGCCCGACCCACGCGGAATTGTAGATGCCGCGCGCCCCGGCCAGCTGCATCGTGACGTAATGCGAATGATTCGGCGGCAGCGCGATGTAGGCGAACCACACCGTCACGCCCAGCGTGACGAGGAACGCGGGCCGCCGCACGCGCTCGAGCGTGTCGGCGCGCGCGAGCTGCCACCACGCCCGGAGCGCCGTGGTCACGTGGCGGCCGGCGCGGCGTCCGCCATCGCGAGCAGGTAGGCGTCCTCGAGCGTCGGCGCGACGCCGCGCGCGCCGGCGCCGGCCGGCGCATCGCCGACGACGCGGACCTGCACGCCGTCCGCGCGGCGCAGCATGCCGCTCACGCGATGCCGGCGGCGGAACTCGAGCAGCGCGTCGCTCGGCACGACGCATTCCCACACGCGTCCCGCGCTCGTGCTCAGCAGCGCCTCGGGCGTATCGGCGCGCACCAGCCGGCCGCTCGCGATCAGCGCGATGCGGGTGGCGGTGGCCTCGACGTCCGACACGATGTGCGTGGACAGGATCACGATGCGCTCGCCCGACAGGTCCGACAACAGATTGCGGAACCGCACGCGCTCCTCGGGATCGAGCCCGCCTGTCGGCTCGTCCACGATCAGCAGCCGGGGGTCGTTCAGCAGTGCCTGGGCGATACCGACCCGCTGCCGCATGCCGCCCGAGAACCCACCCAGCGGGCGCTTCCGCACCTCGACCAGGTTCACGAGCTCGAGCAGTTGGTCGATGCGCCGGCGCGCGGTGCGCGCCTCGAGGCCGCGCGCGGCGGCCAGGTATTCGAGGAACTCGACGGCGTTGAGCTGGGGGTAGACGCCGAAATCCTGCGGCAGGTAGCCGAGCAGGCGCCGCAGCGTGTCCGGTGACCGGACGATGTCGGTGCCGTCCCACGTGACGTGCCCGGCCGTCGGGCGCGTGATCGTCGCCAGGATCCGCATCAGCGTGGACTTGCCCGCGCCGTTCGGACCCAGGAGCCCCAGCACGCCGGGGCCGAGCTCCAGGCTGAACTCGCGCAATCCCCAGACGTCGTGACCGTACTGCTTGCTCACTCCCGAGATTTCGAGCCGCATGCGGCCGAAGCTAGCAGAACGCGGCGCGCGACGCGGAGCGGGGCGCCAGGGACGCGGCCATAGCGTTCGCGGCGCGCAGCGCGGCCGCTACCGGCCGTCAGTGATCGGAATCGGCGGGCACGGCGTCGGCGCCCGGGTTCTGCGCGTCCTGGCGATGCGCGCGGGCGCCCACGGTGTCCGACATGCGGAGCGCGCTGCGCACGACGCTCGAGCCATACAGGTCCGAGGCGCCAATCAGGCTGTCGCGCTCGCGCTCGCTGAGCTGCCGACGAGGTGCCGCGGGCTTCGGCGAGCAACCGAGCGCCACCAGCGCGGCGAGCACGGCGCAGCGGATCAGGATTCGTTTCATGGTCTGCCTCCTCCCCATGGCGCCGCCGTGATGTGCGGGCGCCCCTGGAGTCATCGGCAAGTTGCGCTCCCGGCACCACGGTTCCCGGGTTCGCCGGTCCGGCGTGCTAGATTGCGGCATGCGCGCTCCGTTCGTGATCCTCGCCGTGCTGTGTGCCGCGGTGCTGTTCACCGGGCTCGCCCGCACCGGATTCCTGGATGCCCGCGAAGCCCGGGACGCCGAGGTGGGCCGCGAGCTGGCGGCCGCGCGCGAGTTGCTGACCCCGCTGTTCGGCGCCGAGCCGCTGTTCGAGAAGCCCGTGGTGGCGTACGCGCCCGACGCCGTGATCCGGGTGCTGGCACGGCGGCCGGAATTCGCGTCGCGGTTGTTCCGCGCGATCGTCGCGGTACTGCTGATCGTGGTGACCGGCTCGGTCGCGGCGCTGTACTTCGGCCCCCGCAGCGGCTGGTGCGCGACGGGCGTGCTGGTGACGAGCTTCGCGCTGCCGCATGCCGCGCGGGTGGACGGCACCCAACTGCTCGCCACGCTGTTCGCGTGGCTCGGGTGCGCGGGGCTCGCGGACGCGTTGTTCGTCGCGCACGGCGGCCGCGCGATGCGGCTCGTACTGGCGTATGCCGCGCTGGGGTTCGCGCTGATCACCGGCGGGCTGCTGCCCGCGGTCTGGCCGCTCGGCGCGGTCGCGCTATACCTGGCGCTCGCGCGCCGGCAGGCGTTGTGGCGCCGCCTGCAGCCGCTCGCGGGGCTCGCGATCATGGCCGGCATCGCCGCGCCGTGGTACGGCGCGATGATCGAGCGTTACGGCCGCGAGTTCCTCGTCCATGCGCCGTTCTTCCCGTACGCGATCGAGCCGCGCGGCCCGGTGTTCGCGGGGCCGGTCGTGCTGCTCAGCTTCCTCGTGATCGGCCTGTTCCCGTGGAGCACGCTGCTGCCGGGCGCGATCCTGCACGCGGCGACCTGGTGGCGCCATGGCAGCCCCGCGCCGGCGCTCGAACGCGCGCAGGAGAGCCGGGAGGAGAACGCCGCGCATTTCTTCATCGCGTGTCTGGTCGCGTCGCTGGCGCCCGTGCTGTTCTATCCCACGCCGCCGCTCACCGCGGTGCTGCCGGCCGCACCCGCCGTGGCGCTGCTGTGCAGCCGGCTGCTGTCCCATGCGTACGAGGACGATGAGCGCGTCGCGGCGCCGATTGGCCGCGCGGTCGCGATGCTCGCGCTCGTGGGCTCGACGACGTCGGTGTTGCTGGTGATGGCCGCGAACGCGCTGCGTGACGCCGCGCCCGAGTTGCGGCTGCTCGCGGCGGTGCTGTTCGTGACGTCGTGGGTGCCGCTGCTCACGAACCTCGCGCGCCGGCGGCGGCTCGCCGCGATGCTGATCGCGCTGCCCGTCGCGGTGTGCGCTCCGATTGTGAATTTGCGCCTGCTGCCGGGGATCGAATCGTACCTGAGCACCCGGCTGGTCGCGCGCGCGATGGCGCGCACGGCGCCGCCACTCGCGCCGCTGCTGCTGGTCGAGCCCGCGCCCGCGACGCTGCGGCTCTATGGCGAATACAACCTGGTCGTGGTGCCGCCGACCGCGGCGGCGTTCGCCGCCGGGCGCTCGACCGACGGCCATAGCTATCTGGCGTTCCGCCCCGGCCGCGAACGCGACGTCGCGCGCGCCGCCGCCATGCCGCTCGAGATCTTGATGCGCACGCCGAGCCTGGTGCTGGCGCGGGAATAGATCGGTCGCTATGCGGCCCGCCGCAGGCTGCCGGGCGGCGGCTCGTTCAACACCGCCCAGAACAGGCCGAGCGTCTTCACGGCCTCGATGAACTCCTGGAAGCCGACGGGCTTGACCACGAACGCATTCACTCCGAGCCGATAGCCCTCGATGATATCCCGCTCCTCGCGTGAGGAGGTGAGCATGACCACCGGTATCATGCACAGGTTCGGATCCGCCTTCATCTGCCGAAGCACTTCGATGCCGTCCACTTTCGGCATCTTGATATCGAGCAGCACGACGGCTGGTTGGCTGTCGGTGCGGCCGGCGAAGCTTCCGCGACGTTGGAGGTAGTTCAGGGCCTCGGCCCCGTCACGCACCAGGACCACCTCGTTGGCGAGGTGATGCTCGGCCAGCGCTGCCATCGTGAGTTCAGCGTCATTGGCGTTGTCTTCGGCGATCAGCACCCGGCTGAAGTGGCTCACTATGCTGCCTCCTGGACCTTGGGTATGGAGAAGTAGAATGCGGCGCCGCGATCGACCTGTCCTTCGGCCCAGGTGCTGCCTCCGTGGCGATGGACGATGCGTCGGACGTTTGCGAGGCCGATCCCGGTGCCTTCGAACTCCTCCGACCTGTGAAGGCGTTGAAACACGCCGAACAGCTTGTGGGTGTATTCCGGCTCGAACCCGACACCGTTGTCACGCACGAACACGACGTTGTCGTGGTCACGGGTCTCGGTCCCGATCTCGATCCGGGCATTCGGACGGGTCCGGGTGTATTTCACCGCGTTCGAGATCAGGTTGACGAGCGCCAGCTTCAGCATGGCAGGGTCGCCATCGACCTCCGGTAACGGTGCGATATGCCATTCGATCACGCGGCCCTGGAGTTCGTTCTCCATGTCGTTCACCACCTGGGCGACGATCGTGCCCAGATGAACCCGGGTGTGATTCACGTGCGAGCGACCCATCAGCGAGAACATCAGCAGGTTGTCGATGAGCACCCCCATCTGCGTTGCGGCCTGGCGCATGGTGTCGAGATAGCGACCGCTGACCGGGTCGAGGGCCGGGCCCACCCGCCGCTGGAGCATCTCGCCGAACCCCGCGATGTGACGCAGCGGCGCCCGCAGGTCATGAGACACCGAGTAGCTGAACGCTTCGAGTTCCTGATTGGCGGTTACCAGCTCCGCGGTCCGGCACTCCAACGAGGCGTTCAACGCCGCGGAACGTTCCTCGTCCCGCTTGCGCTCCGTGATATCCGTCGACACCCCGCACATGGCATAGGCGATGCCGTCTGCGCCTCGAAGTGCGCACTTGACCGAGACAAACGTGCGGGGCTCCCCATGCATCGGGGCCACCTCCTCGAGGGTCATTGGACCGGGCGACGCCAGGATCGCGACATCGTGCGCGCGAATATCATCCGCGATGGTCTTCTCGAAGAGGTCGAAGGGTGACTTGCCCAGCAGCTCGGCGCCGTTTCGCCCGAGCATCGATTCGACCTGGTGATTGACGATCAGATAGCGGCTCTCGATGTCTTTCACGTAGATGAGCGTGGTGGTGTTGTCGAGGATCGCTTGCAGTCGCGACTGGCTTTCCTGCACGGCGGCCTCGGCTCGACGCAGCCGGCTCATGTCGTGCCGGAACATCATCAACCCGAGACCGACGACGACCCAGGCCAGGACGCTGCCCAGGAGAATGAGCACGAGAGCCAGTCGGGCCCCGGCAGCGGTTTGCGCGGCGCGCTCACGAAGCAGCGTCCGCTCTTCGCGCTCCATGTTGCCGATCAGTCGCTCCAGGTTGGCCATCAAGCTCCTGCCGAGGCCCGATTGAATCATGACGATCGCGGCCGCGGACCCGGTAAGCCTTCTCGTCTCGACCAATCCCCTCGAGAATGCGAGCTTCGCCGCCAGCAGCGGTTCCAGGGCATCCAGGCTGCGCTGCTGATGAGGGTTGTCCGCCGTGAGCTTCCGCAGTTGCGCTTGAGCGCCGCGGAGTTCGGCGAGAGCGGCGCCGCTCGAGGCGATGAGTCGCTCGTCGCCAGTGATGACGAACCCGCGGCCGTCGCTCTCGATGGCGTTGATGTCGGCCAGCGTGCGCTCCAGTTTCTCGATCACGATGTGGGTGTGGGTCACCCACTGCATGGCGCCGATCAGGCCCTGCGTGCTGCGAAACGACACCACGCCGACAAAGACCAGGAGAACCAGCGCCACGCCGAATCCTGCCTGTGTCCTGCCTTCGACGGACCATCGCACGATGCCTCCTCGCGGCCCCCTTGAGCCCCGCGATGGGCACCGGACTGGAACACGAATCGAATCACGAGGCTCCCGACAGCCGATGGCCGTCGACGCAACGAGATGCGTTGTTATCGGATGAACGGGGGGCGGACATGCGGCTTATCTTCCATCGAGGCTCAACCCGGCTGGCTGGGCGGCGCCGTGCCTCCGCGATGGCGGTTTCGAGGGTCCCGCGCCCGCATCTCCTGTCCGCCTTGAAGTCATGAGTACGTGAATACCCGGTTGTTTCCAGTTCCGAAATCGTCCGACGCCGAGTGCCCGATCATGCGATCATGCTCGCATGCCACTCGACGACAGTGCCTGCTATCGCGCGTTCGTGACCCGCGACCGGAGGTTCGACGGCCGGTTCGTGACCGCCGTCGTGACCACGCGCGTGTACTGCCGGCCGGGCTGTCCGGCGCGCACCCCGGCGCGGCGCAACGTGCGATTCTACCCGCATCCGGCCGCGGCCGAGGCCGCGGGATTCCGGCCGTGCCTGCGTTGTCGCCCCGAGACCGCCCCCGGCTCGCCGGCGTGGGACGGCACGTCCGCGACCGTCGCGCGCGCGCTGCGGCTGATCGACGAGGGCGCAATGGACGGCGCCGGCGTCGAGGCGCTCGCCGGCCGGCTCGGCGTGACGTCGCGCTGGCTGCGCCGGCTGTTCGCCGAGCAGATCGGCGCGTCGCCGCTCGAAGTCGCGCGCACGCGCCGGGTGCACTTCGCGCGGCGCCTGCTCGACGCGACCGACCTGCCGCTCGAGGACTTGGCGCAGGCCGCGGGGTTTGGCAGCGCGCGCCGGCTGCACGATGCGATCCGCGCCACGTTCCACCGGCCGCCCGGCGTGCTGCGCCGGCGGCGCGCGATTCCCGGCGCGCCGGCCGGGGACCTGGCGCCGGATGCGCTCGAGTTGCGCCTGCCGGCGCGTGCGCCGTTCGCGGCGGCGCCGATCCTGGCGTTCCTCGCCGGACGCGCGATTCCCGGCGTCGAGCGGGTCGCGAACGGCGCGTACACGCGGTCGGTGCGGATCGGCGACGCGACCGGGACGATCCGCGTGCGCGGCATCCCGGGGGAGCCGGCGCTCACGCTCGGCGTGCGCATGTCGTCATCGCTCGCGCTGCTCGCGATCGCGACGCGAATCACGCGCATGTTCGATCTCGACAGCGACACGCGCGCGATCGCCGCGCACCTGAGGCGCGACCCGCGGCTCGCGCGCGTGGTCCCGGCTCACGGGCTGCGGTTGCCCGGCAGCTGGGATCCGTTCGAGACCGGCGTACGCGCGCTGATCGGCCAGCAGATCTCGGTGGCCGCTGCGCGCACGATCATCGGCCGGCTCGTGGTTCGCTGCGGCACGCCGCTCGCGGAGCCGGCCGGCGGCATCACGCACGTGTTCCCGCCGCCCGCGACGGTCGCGGCCGCGGAGCTGTCCAGCCTCGGCCTGCCAGGCGCGCGCGTGGCGGCGCTGCGGGCGTTCGCGGCGGCGATCGCGGACGGCACGCTGGCGTTCGACGGACTGTCCGATCTCGACACGATCGTGACGCAACTTACCTCGCTGCCGGGAATCGGTCCCTGGACGGCGCACTACATCGCGATGCGCGCGCTCGGCCAGCCCGACGCGTTCCCCGCCAGCGATCTCGGCGTGCTCAAGGCGCTGGCGGTGAACGGCCGGTTGCCCACGGCGCGCGAGGCGATCGCGCGCGCGGAAGCATGGCGACCGTGGCGCGCGTACGCGGTGATCGCAATGTGGTCTGCACCCAAACCCAGGGAGACATGATGCTGGAACGAGGCAATTTCGAGAGCCCGATCGGCCCGATTGCGCTGTTCGCGTACGACGACCGGCTGGTGGGACTGGAATTCGCGGACCGCGCAGAGCGGATCGAGGCATTGCAGGCAAAGCTCGAGCAGCGTCTCGACACCCCGGCGATGCGGGACGTCGTGGATCCCGCGGGCGCGGCGACGCGGCTGCGCGCGTATTTCGACGGCGACCGCGACGCGCTCGCGGGCCAGCCGGTGACGCTGTACGGCACGCCGTTCCAGCGCGCCGTGTGGGCCGCGCTGTGCGAAATCCCCGCGGGCGTGACGTGGTCCTACGCGCAACTCGCGGAGCGCGTCGGCTGCCCGGGCGGCCAGCGCGCCGCGGGTGCCGCGAACGGTCGCAACCCCGTGTCGCTGGTCGTGCCATGCCATCGCGTGATCGCGTCGAGCGGCGCGCTGCACGGCTACGGCGGCGGGCTCGAGCGCAAGGCGTGGCTGCTCGAGCACGAAGGCGCGCGGGTCGCCCGACGGACGCTTCCCGGCATCGTGAGCGAGACCGTAACGGTCTAGACTGGCGGGATGCGCATCCTGTTCTGGTTCCGGAAGGACTTGAGGCTCGACGACAATACGGGGCTGAGCGAGGCGGTGCGCGACGCCTCGGGCGACGTGGTGCCGTTCTACGCCAGCGAGCCCGCGATGCTCGCGCGCGAGGACATGGCCGCGACGCGCGTACGGTTCGCGCTCGATTCGCTCGCGGATCTGTCGGACGCGATCGAGCGATCGGGCTCGCGGCTCGTGCTCGATCACGGCGACCCCGTGGCGACCGTGCCGGCGGCGGCGCGAGCGGCGGGGACGGACGCGGTCTACTGGAACGACGAATACGAACCCGCGCTGCTCGCGCGCGACGCCGAGGTGGAGCGGGCGCTGCGGCAATCGGGCATCCGCGTCCGGCGGTTCCACGACCGGCTGCTGGTACCACCCGGCATCGTGACCACCATGGACGGCCAGCCATTCGTGATGTACTCGCCGTTCCGGCGGGCGTGCGAGCGGCTGCCGATTGGCGCGCCGATGCCGGCGGTGACACGGCTCGGTGCGCACGAACTGCCGCAGCGCTCGCTCGCCTCGCTGGAACGGCTCGGGTTCGTCACGCACCAGGAACACTGGCCGGGCGGCACGCGCGCCGCGCACCGCCGGCTGCGGCGGTTCGCCGGCGGCACCGGCGCCACGCCCGGGGGCGGACTCGCGATCTACGCCGCGCAGCGCGATCAGCCGGCCGCGAACGCGACTTCGGGGCTGTCCGCCGATCTCAAATTCGGCACGCTGTCGCCACGGCAGGTGGCGCGCAACATCCGGGACGCCGCGGCGGCGGACGCGCGCCTCGTGCCCTCCGCGGACAAGTATGTGTCGGAACTCCGCTGGCGGGACTTCTACGCGCACGTGATGTTCCACTTCCCACATTGCGAGTACGCGCCGTTCCGGCCGCGGTTCTCCGCACTGGAATGGGAGGACGATCCCCGCCTCATCGCGGCATGGCGCGACGGCCGCACCGGCTACCCCATCGTCGACGCCGGTATGCGCCAACTCGATCTCACGGGCTTCATGCACAACCGGGTGCGGATGGTCGTGGCGTCGTTCCTCACGAAGACACTGCTCGCCAACTGGCAGCACGGCGAGCGCCATTTCATGAGGCGGCTGGTGGACGGCGATCTCGCGAGCAACAACGGCGGCTGGCAATGGGCCGCGTCGACCGGAACCGATCCGCAGCCCTACTTCCGCATCTTCAATCCGGTGTTGCAGGGCGAGAAATTCGACGCCACGGGCGCCTACGTGCGCCAGTGGCTGCCCGCGCTCGCGAAGCTGCCCGCGCGCTGGATCCACCGGCCATGGGAGGCTCCACCGTCGGCGCTGGCCGACGCGGGCGTGACGCTCGGTACGACGTACCCCGCACCGGTCGTGAACCTCCGCGAACGCCGCGAGCGAGCGCTCGCCGTGTTCCAGGCGGCAGCGGATCCCCGGTCGAACCGCGACTTCGGTCTCTAGTTGGCCGCCGGTTTCCTCGCGCGGATGAATGCGCTCATGAATTGCCCTGCGACCTGCTTCGCCGCCGCATCCGCATCGATGCCCTGGGCCGAGAGGAACTCGCGCGCGTCCCCAATGTCGTACACGCGGGTGGGCTCCACGCTCACCTGATCGAATCCGGCACTCAAGAGTTTCGCGACGTACTCCGACTCTTCCATCGCACCCGCTACGCATCCGACCCACAGCTCGACGCTCTTCCGGATCTCGGCCGGGACGGGGCCACGAACCACGACATCCGACACCGCGAACCGGCCGCCTGGCTTGAGCACCCGGAACGCCTCGGCCAGGACGCGGTCCTTGTCGCCGGAAAGGTTGATGACGCAGTTCGAAATGATCACGTCGACGGACGAGTTCGGCAGCGGAATGCTCTCGATCTCACCCTTGAGAAATTCGACGTTCGTGAGGCCGGCTTCGGCCTGGTTCTTCCTCGCCAGCTCCAGCATTTGGTCCGTCATGTCGAGGCCATACGCTTTACCGGTTGGGCCGACACGGCGGGCGGAGAGCAGCACATCGATGCCGCCGCCCGATCCGAGATCGAGCACGATCTCGCCGGACCCAAGCTCGGCGAGTGCCGTCGGATTCCCGCAGCCGAGAGAGGCGCGAACCGCGTTCTCTGGAAGCGAGCCCCTCTCGGAGTCATTGTAGAGGTTCGAAGTGATCGGATCGCCGCACGACGACTCGGCCGTCCCGCAGCACGCGGACCCAGCGGAGCTGCCGCAACAGGAACTATTCTCGCCTCGGACCGCCCGCTTGGCCGCCTCGCCGTACTTCTCGCGTACCACGTCCTTCAGATTGGCGCTCATGAAGTTCTCCTCTTCGGCCCGATGTCACACAGCTTGACCACCGCATCTGCGTTGATTGCCTGGCTTCGTGAACAACACTCCGCGAACAGGAATCCCAACAACTCCTCCAGCGCCACCGTATTCGCCGTGTAACGGAGGAACGTGCTCTCGCGCTGGACCATCGCGAGTCCCTCGGCTTTGAGCTTCTCGAGGTGGTGCGAGAGGGTCGAGGCCGGGATGCCGAGTTCGGTTTGGATGTCGCCGACCACCATGCCGTCGGGATGGGCCGACAGCAGCAGGCGAAGGATCTGCAGCCGGACTTCGGTGCCGAGGGCCGCGAACATGTCGGCGTAGCGTGCCGTCTGGGCCGGAGTCGGCCTGGATGATTCGGTCCTTGATCGCATACTTCGATTATCGTAGAATCATCGAAACAACTCAAGCGGTTTCTTTCGACGCAGCCCCGGTTTGAAGGTAAGTCCATGAACGGCACGCCGAAGCGTCTGGCGTTCTTCGAACGCTATCTGACCCTGTGGGTAGGTCTCTGCATGGTACTGGGCGTTCTGCTCGGCAAGTTCCTACCTGGCGTGGTCACGGGCGTGCGGGTTACGTCCTGCTCTCGATTGGCGACGGCAAACCGCACTCGGAGTTGATCCGTGTCGACTACGAAATCGAACGTGTGATGCAAGCCATCCGCGAGAGCGAGTTGCCCGATGAGTTCGCCGAGCAGCTTCGAAACGGCGGAATGCCTGGCTCACCTCTGGAGTACAAGACGGTTCCGGAAAACGGCGAGCCAGTCGTCTGGGGAGGACTCACGGATCCCTTTGACGTCCCGCCCGCGCCGGGCCTGCACCTGTGGACCAGCCATCACTACCCGGTGCCGCTGCCGCCCGGACACCCTTTCACCGCGTACTCGCAGGAGAGCTGACCGCGGACGAACTCCGCATGCTGGGACTAACGTGGTCGCCGTAGCTGGCGCTGCGCGCACGCGCCGCGGTGGTCGGCACCGTGATGGCGGCTCGCACAGCGCTCGTCCACGGCATCGCGGGGAATCTCGCGGGCGGCTCGCATCACGCGTATCGCGACCGGGCGGAGGCGTTCTGCCTGTTCAACGATCTCGCGATCGCGGTCCTGCTGCTGCGCGCGGCCGGCTGCGTGCGACGGCCATTCGTGCTCGACCTCGACGTGCACCAGGGCAACGGCACGGCGGCGTGGTTCGAGACCGATCCCGACGTGTTCACGTGCTCGATCCACGCCGGCCGCAACTTTCCGCTGCGCAAGGAGCGCGGCTCGCTCGATGTCGAGCTGCCCGACGCCTGCGACGACGGCGAGTACCTGGCCACGATCGATGACGTGGTGCCGGCGGCGCTCGACCGGCACGTGCCGGACCTGGTGCTCTACCAGGCCGGCGTCGACGCGCTCGTGAACGACCGCTTCGGCCGGCTCGCGCTCACGCTGCCCGGCCTCGCCGAGCGGGACCGGCGGGTGTTCGAGTGGTGCGAGGCGCGCAACATGCCGGTTGCGGTGACGCTCGGCGGCGGGTACGGCCGTCCGCTCGAGACCAGCATTGCGGCGCACGCCGCGGGTGTGGCACGCCCCGCTCCCCGGTGGAGCGCCGGACCGGGGCCGCGCACTCCCAGCGCGACGGCGAACGATCCTGACAACGCGCGGGGCGTGGTGACGCCGCCGTGGTCGCTCGCCGCGGCGGCCGGCCGCGGCCAACAACCCCGCCCGCGTCTGCCGCGGCGTCGATCCCGGCCGCATGCCATGCGGCGATGCTGCGTTGTCGCCCGCCGTGAATCACCAGGACGGCCGAATGTGCACGAGTTTCGCATCCACCGCGCCGACCCCGAGCGATCGAAACGGAGGATACCAATGCGTTCGATGCGAGTTCTGGTGGCGGCAGGCGTGCTGATGGCGTGTGTGGCGGGAAACCTGGGGGTGGCGCGGGCGGCGGGCGGTGCGAAGGTGGCGCGGAGCGCCGACGCACCGCGGGCGGCGAAGCCCGCGGGCACCCGGCAGTTCACGGGCTGGGTGACGGCGTTCGACAACACGTCGCTGACGGTGGAACGGCGTGGCAAGCAGCCGAAGACGGTGGTGTTCACGAAGCACTCCGAGATGAAGACCCAGGGCGACGTCGAGAAGGATGCGCGCGTGACGGTGTACTACCGTGACGAGGGCGGCCAGCTCACGGCGCATCGCGTGGTCGTGAAGGCCGCGGCCACGCGGGATGCGGCGGCACGGCCGGCAGGCGGAGCACGCGGGCGGCACTGACGGTTCTGGCGGCGCGTGACAGGGGCGGGGGCTTGGGATGCCCCGCCCGCTTGAACTCGACCGCTCCGAGCGGCGATGATCGGGTCTCCCCGACCCACGCTCTGCAGGAGGAACTGTTGCGACTGCCCTCGAATCGACTCCGGCCCGCGCCGGCAACGTCCGGGCCCCGCGTTGCGCCGCCGAATTCACTCGCGCGCCGCTGGGCGCTGCCGCTGCTGATGTTGCTGGCACTGCCGGCGGGACCGCTGCGGGCGGCCGCTTCCGGCGATGCCCCGCTGCCGCCCTACCATACGCCGTTTCCGCTGCCGGAGCCGCGGCTGTTGAGTGATGGGTTCCTGTGCACGGGCGACTGGGAGTCGCATCCCGTGTTCTCGCCGGGCGGGCGCACGCTCTATTTCGTGAAGAGCAGCCCGTCCAACGATTTCACGGCGATCGTGTATTCGCGTTTCGTGGATGGCGGTTGGACGATCCCGCACATGGCGTCGTTCTCGGGCAAGTACCAGGACACGGATCCGTTCATCACGCCCGACGGCTCGAAGCTCTACTACTCGTCGAATCGCCCGCCGCAGGACTACATCGGCGCCGAGGCACGCGACAACATGGATCTATGGGTGTGCGACCGGGCCACCGACACCACCTGGTCGGAGCCGCGCAACCTCGGCCCGCAGGTGAACGGGGCCGCCAACGAATGGTTCCCGACCGTCGCGTCCGATGGCACGCTGTACTTCGGCTCGAACCGGCCGGGCGGCCGGGGCGGCCTCGACCTGTGGCGCAGCCAGCTCGTGAACGGCGCCTACGCCCCCGCCGAGAACCTCGGCGATTCGGTGAACACCACGGCGAATGAGTCCGAGCCGCTCATCGCCCCCGACCAGAGCTGGATCCTGTTCACGTCGAGCGGCCGGCACGACAGCCGGGGGGGGACCGATCTGTACGTCACCTACCGCCGCGGAACCTCGTGGTCCGCGCCGCGCGATCTCGGGGATGTCGTGAACTCGAAGCAGGACGAGTCGTCTCCGCACGTCTCGCCCGATGGCGAGTACTTCTTCTGGATGAGCCGGCGCAGCTTCACCGACACGCCGCCCGATCATGCGCTGAACTACGCCGAGCTGCTGTCGAGCCTGCGGCGCACGCGGAACGGGCTCGGCGACATCTATCAGATCGACCTGAAGGCGCTGGGACTCGCGAGATGACCCGGCGGGGCCGCGCGGAGCCGGCGGCGCGCGCGCTCGCCCAACTCGAGCGCCTGAAGGCCGAGTTCGGAACCGGCCTCGGGCCGCGCAAGCTCGCGCTGCTGCGAACGCTCGACCGCTCGCGGTTCGCGACCCCGGCCCGGCTGGTGCGCTACCACGAGCTGCTGTGCTTCGCGCACGCCTACCCGGACGATGCGGCCGTGGAGGCATGGGTGCGGCGCTCGCTCGCTCGGTTCCAGCACCGCGCCGACCTGTGCCGGCATGCGGCAGCGCTCGCGAGCTCCGGCATCGCCGGGACCGCGATCGACTACCGGTTCTACTACCCCATGGCGCGCTGGCTCGCCGCGCGCTGGCCGGCGGCGCTGCGGCTCGAGTGGGACGAGTTCGAGAACGCGTCGCGCCTCGACGGCCTGCTGGCGTCGCTCGCGCTGCCGGCGGAGGCGCCCGCGATCGACGAGCTGGAATGGTCCGCCCGCGCCTGGCTCGCGCGCATGAAGCGCCCCGGCGAGACCGACGCGGCGTTCCTGGCGAACCGCGTGGCCGCGCTGCCGATGGCGGACCGTGCGCGCGAAACGCTCTACGACGAGCTCGACGTGCCCGTGCGGATCGAACCCGGGCCCGGCACGCCGGCGCGCACGACCGCGCGCACCGAGCTGTGCGGCCCCACGCGGCACGTCACCGCCCCGCTCGATCGCACGCGGCCCGATCTGATCGCGACGCTGGCCGGCCCGCCGCTGCCATTGCGCGCGCTCGGCCGGCGGGCCGGAGCCGAGCTCGTGGACCTCGCTCGCACGTCGATGGTCACCCGCCAGCGCGATCTCGACGCGTTCGCCTATGCCGACCCCGCGAACGTATGGCTCGTGGACGCCGGCCAGGGCGTGCAGTTCGCGTGGATGGGGATGCTCGCCGAGCGGCGGCTGCTGCTCGAGTCGGTGCACGGCTGCCTCACGCTCAAGAACGGCGTGCCGATCGGCTACGTGCTCACGAGCGCGCTGTTCGGCTCGTCCGAGCTGGCCTACAACGTGTTCGACACCTACCGCGGCGTGGAGGCCGCGCGGATCTACGCCGCAATGATCGCGACCACGGCACGGCAGTTCGGCAGCGACACGTTCGCGATCGATCCTTACCAGCTCGGCCACGAGAACTCGGAGGCGCTGGAGTCCGGTGCATGGTGGTTCTACTGGAAGCTCGGGTTCCGCCCGCGCGACGCGGGCGTGAGCCGGCTTGCGCGCCGCGAGGCCGCGCTCAATGCCGCGCGGCCGGGGCGGCGCTCGACGATCGCCACGCTGCGACGGCTCGCGAGCCGTCCACTGTTCCTCGACGCCGGCCCCAGGCGGGACGACGTGCTGGGCGTGATGTCGCTCGCAAACGCCGGGCTCGCCGTGACCGATTCGATCGCGCAGCGATTCGGCTCGGATCGCGCACGGGCCGAGATGGTGTGTGCCCGTGAGGCCGCGACACTGCTCGGCGTGCGCTCGACACGCGGCTGGAGCGCCGGCGAACACCTGTGGTGGCGACGCTGGGCCCCGCTCGTGCTCGTGCTCCCCGGGATCCGGCGCTGGAGCCCCGCCAGCCGCACCGCGCTGGTACAGGTGATTCGCGCCAAGGGCGGGCCACGGGAGTCGGACTACGTGCGGCTGTCGTCCGCGCATGCACCGCTGCGCGCCGCGCTGACGCGTCTGATGGAGCGAGCCCCGCGGCCGCGCTGAACCAGGCATCGTGGCGCCAGAATTCATTGCCGTGTGCCGTCCGTGTGAAAGCCTGCCGAGGTCTTCCGACGCAGTCTTGGTTTCCCCTCCACCGATCAGTTTGCGGAAAACGGCCGAGTGCAAGGCGGCGAGGAGCGAGGAGCGAGACGTATCGTTAGATACGTCGCAGCGACGAGCGACGAGCCAACGCAGCAATCGGCCGTTTGCCGCAAACTGCAGCGGGCCCGGGCCTTTCGGCCCGAGCCCTTCCACGCACGGGGTCGGTGCGGGCTGCATTTCTCGTACAGCGTCCTGATGTTTTGCAGCCGGCCCGGGCCTTGCGGCCCGGACCGCTATCGCGCACCGGGGTCCGTGCGGCTGCGTACTCTGCGCGCCAGACTGCGGCGCGTTATTCCATCACCACGAACCGTCCCACCCGCACGCCTTCCGCCGCACGCAGACGGTAGAAGTAGGTGCCCGTCGACAGCCGGGTCGCACCGCTGTGCGTGTCGAGCGCGACGCCGTGATGGCCGGCCGGCACGAACGCTTCATCCACCGGCTGGCTCACCAGTCGCCCACTCACGTCGAACACCTGGACCTTGACGGCTCCCGGCTTCGTCGTGGTGAACAGCAGCTCGCCCTGCAGGCGGACCGGATTTGGCGTCATGCGGGCGCCGAACACCATCGGCTGGTCGGACGCGACCAGCGACTGGGACAGCAGGCCCGGAGCCGGCGACGTCTTGATGTAGCTGACGTCGTCGAGCAGGAACACCTCCCCCGCGACCGCCGGGGTATCGATGATCTGCATGTCGAGCGAGCTGCCGGAACCCGTCGTCGTGAAGCTCACCGTCATCTGCTGCCAGGTCGTCGACAGCGTGACGACCGGGGACAGCTTCGTGGTGCCGATCTGGGCGCCACCGCCCGCCGCGTACTCGCGGATCTTGATCTGCGCCGCGCCGTGATGAGCGACCGAGCGCACCCAGGCGGTGACCGTGTAGGCCGTACCCACCGCCGGGGTCGAGGTCACCACGTTCGGCGTGTCGTTGATGCCGGCCGCCGCCGTGCCCGTGGCAGGCAGGGCGAGCTGGGCGGCGAATCCGCCCGAATGCCCGCCCGACACCTGCGTCAGGACCGCACTGCTGTAGCCGTTCCACCCGGCGGTTCCGGACTCGAAGCCCGGGTTCGTCACCAGATTCGCGGCGGACGTCGAGTTCACCGTGATCGCGGTGGTCGCCGCCGGGCTCGACAGCGCGTTCGACGCCGTGAACGACACGTTGTAGGCCGCCGCACGCGCATCCGCCGCCTGCGGGGTCCACGTCAGCGTGCCCGAGGTCTTCGAGGCGTTCGGCGTGAACACCGCGTTGTTGCCGGCCGGCAGCCCCGTCAGGTTCGCCGTCAGCGACGTGATCGCATCGCCGTCGGGATCCGACGCCGTGACGGTCACCGTCACGATCGCTCCCGCCGTCACCGTCGCCGTCGAAGGCGCGACCGCGACCGGAGCACGATCGACGTTGTTCACCGTGACCGCCGTCGTCGCCGAACCCGACAGGGCGTTCGACGCCGTGAACGTCACGTTGTACACCGCCGCGCGGCCGTCCGCGAACGTCGGCGTCCACGTCAGCGTGCCCGCCGTCTTGTTCGCGTTCGGCGTGAACACCGCGTTGTTGCCCGCCGGCAGGTTCGTGAGATTGGCCGTCAGCGACGTGATCGGGTCGCCGTTGGGATCCGACGCCGTCACGTTCACCGTCAGCACACCGTTCTCGCTCACCGACGCCGTCGCCGGCGCCGCGACCGCCGGCGGCGCATCCGCCGACGTGACCGTGATCGAGGTGCTCGCCGAGCCGCTCAGCGCGTTCGTCGCCGTGAACGTCACGTTGTACGGGCCCGCGCCGACCGCCGGCTGCGGCGTCCAGGTCAGGGTGCCCGCCGTCTTGTTCGCGTTCGGCGTGAACACCGCGTTGCTGCCCGCGGGCAGGTTCACGAGATTCGCCGTCAGCGACGTGATCGCCTGGCCGTCG
>JBBRLX010000043.1:0-28454 GCA_038231135.1 Candidatus Eiseniibacteriota bacterium
GGGCTGTAGCGGTGGGTGACGGAAAGGCTGCTTCCGAACTGCGACGGCTCACGGCGAGGAGTTGGTTCGCGTGGTCCAAGATTTCGCCGCTGCTCGCGGAATGCCGAAGACGGCATTCGCGGGTTGGCGCCTCCCGGCCGATAGGTTGTCCGTATGTCTGAGCTGCGAATCCTGCTGAGCAGTTTGCGAAGCCACGTCGATGGCTCGGCGGTGCCGGTGGAATCCATCCCGGAGACGCTGGGGATCCTTCGCGCGATCGAGTTCCGGCTCCTCACGCAGAGCCTCCGTCCAGCCGAACTGGAACCGCGACTTCCTCAGGATCATGGCGACACGTGGCTCACCGCCGACGACGTGGCGATGCGACTCAAACGCACTCGCGCCTGGGTATACCGGCAAGCGCGGCGATGGCCGTTTGCCAAGCGGCCCACCCGCAAGACGCTGCTTATCTCCGAACGCGGCCTCACGCATTGGCTGCAGCGTCAATAGCTTGCCACCCGGCATCATTCGCGCGACCATCCCCTCCAGTGCGGGAATTCCCTGCGGGAATGGCTCTGGCTTTGGGCAGGCGCGTCCGCTTGCTCGACGGAAGGAGGCAGCCATGGCTCGCGGCCAAGGCAGGGTATTCCAACCGAAGGGTAGTTTGAATTGGAGCATTGAGTACTGGGTTCGGGGTCAGCAGCGACGGGAAGCATCCCGCTCGCCGAAGAAGAGCGATGCCGTAGCGCTCTTGAAGCGACGTCAGGGAGAAGCCGCAACCGGTCGGCTCGTTAGTCCCCACGTTGAGCGCACCACGTTCGAGGAGTTGTCGGCCATGCTGGTTCAGGATTATCAGGTGAACGGTCGGAAGTCCCTCGACCGGGCCCGACGATCACTTCACCATCTGGCCGGATCCTTCGCGGGCGTGCGTGCACTCGACATCACGTCGGATGTGGTGACGGCCTACATCGCCGGACGTCTCACGGGTCCTTCGCCCGCGCGGCCAGCCACGATTCGCAACGAACTGGCCGCGCTCACGCGCATGTTCACGCTCGGCTTTCGCGCCGGCAAAGTGCCGTCGCGTCCCGCCTTCCCATCAATCGCCGTCCACAACACGCGCTCCGGGTTCTTTGAGGAGGAAGAGCTCAGTGCCGTGCTGAATCACCTGCCGGAGGCGCTGCGCGCAGTGGTGCAGTTTACCTACCTTACCGGCTGGCGCATCGGCGAAGTGCGGCAACTCACCTGGCGACAAGTCGACCTCAAGGCCGACGTGGTGCGGCTCGAGCCAGGCGAGACGAAGAACCGGGAGGGACGCGTCTATCCCTTCAGCTCGTCACCAGAGCTGAAAGCTCTTCTGCTGGAGCAGCGCCGCATCACCTCACTGCTCGAGCGCGAGGTCGGTGGTCTTGTGCCGTGGGTCTTTCATCGGCAGGGCAAGCCAATCCGGAATTTCCACATGGCGTGGCGGAATGCGTGTCGCAAGGCGGGGTATCCCGGACGGCTCGTGCACGATCTTCGGCGCACCGCTGTACGGGAGATGGAGCGTGCTGGGGTACCGCGGTCCGTGGCGATGAAGCTCTCGGGGCACAAGACCGAGAGCATCTACCGCCGGTACGCGATCGTCTCCGAAGCGGATCTCGCCGAAGGGGTGGGACGTCGCGCAAGCTTTCGCGAGAGAACCCGCATAGTTCCCGCACAGTCGGCGGGTTTGGCAGGTGGTGGCGACGATGAACCGTCGGCGTAAGTCGCTGCGAAATTGGTGCCGGAGGTGGGGGTCGAACCCACACTCGATTTGAGTCGAACGGGATTTTGAGTCCCGCGCGTCTGCCAGTTTCGCCACTCCGGCACGGGTTGCGGGCACGAAACTACCCGATTCCCGTCCGTTGCGTGAAATGGTTCGACGCGGACACGCGCACCGTCGGCCGCCACGCGTCGGCTCGGGGGGAGCTACCCCGTTCCTCGAAAGCCACAGGATCTCGTTCCCTCACCTTCGGAGCCTCGTCGACCCGACCTCGATTCAGCTCCCGAGCGAGGGGCGTGGCCGCGCAGGTGGCCCCGCGGCGCACTGCGGCGAGGCGAGGGGACATCCGTACACGGGGGCTGTCCCCCCGGATGGCCGCGTGCCGTTCGCGGCATCGACGACGCCGCGCTCTCCGAGATTGGCGCCGACATGCCCGCGAGCGCCGGTGATGCCGCCGCTGAAGACGAGGTGGCCGGATGCGTCGTAGAGCGCGACCTGCCCCGACGTGAAGGCGCCGAAGTTCTCGAGCTCCCGACCCCCGGTATCGACGACGGCCGTGACCCCCGGGATGGCGCTGGCGGTGCGCCACAGGTCGTCCTTCACCCAACGGTCCGTGAATCCGGACGGCTCGAGGAAGACCACCCGGGCCGCGATGTGGCCCCGGCCACGAGTCATGATGTCTTCCAGCTCGGCAATGGTCGCGCGGGTGCAGGGACAGTGCGGATGCACGGCGACCACGAGCGTCTGCCTCATGGTGTCATGATGCATGCGGCTCGCCGCCGGCCATGTCGCGGGGGGTTCGCCCGGCCGCCCGGGAGTCAGCGAATATCTCAGCAGCAGGCCAAAGCCGATGGCGACGAGACACATCCATAGGGCCATCCCGACGAACACAGCTCGATGCGAATCCCTGAGGGTGCCGAGCGACATTCGCCGTGCTCCTAATGGTGGGATGCGTGTTTCGAGGCCGATATGTGAGGGTGATCGGCACCATTCCGTGCCGGCCGCGTGAACCTGGCGGGCGGTGGGCGCGAACCCCACGAAACGTTCGTACATCTCATACCCGCGGACGATGACGGGTCACCGGGATCCCCCGCGTCAAGACCCGTGGGCGAGGGGCCGATGCTCAAGCACGGGGCTCTTCCAACTCGTGCTCGATGCCGTTCTCCCGGAACGCCTGACGGCAGCGGATGTTCGCTGCGCCAAACGTCCCATCGACACGCTCAGCCCGTTGGTCGCCACACGGCCGTGTGCGTGAAGGTGAGGGACCCCTGAATGGCGAGAATACTGGTCATTGAAGACGACCCGTTCGTGCGGACGATGATTCGAGAAATCCTGGAGGCCGACGGCCACGATCTGTCCACCGCCGAGGATGGCGTAGCCGGTTGTGCGCTGTTGCAAGTCGAGTCGTTCGACCTGCTGATCACTGACATCGTGATGCCCAACCAGGATGGGCTCGAGACGATCCTGGCAACTCGCCGTGAGCAGCCCGAGCTGCCGATCCTGGCGATCTCCGGCGGCGGCCGCTACGAATGGACCGACGTCCTCGAGTCGGCCGAACTGTTCGGGGCGACGCGGACGCTGACGAAGCCGTTTGCGGTCGAGGCGCTCGTCACGTGCGTGCACGAGCTGCTCGAGGGCGCGGTGCACGCGTCCTTCGAACGGGGCCGGGCGGCATGAACATCGAACAGGTGCGCTGGCAGGCGGCCACCGGGTGGTCCCCGGGTCCGCTCGGTCAACTACGCGCGCAGCCTCAGCTCGTCCTGATGTTCGGCGGGCCGCAGGCATTGCGGCAATCGGGGTGCATTGCGGACGTGGTCGCGGCGTATCCGAAAGCGATCCTGTTCGGTTGTTCGACCGCCGGGGAAATCTTCGACACGCACGTCATGGACGACTCGGTCGTCGTGACGGCGATCCACTTCGAGCACACGCGGGTGCGGGCGGCGCACGCCGACATTGGCGGGGCGGCGAACAGCTATGCCGTAGGCACTCAGCTCGCGACGTCGATCGAGCACGAGGGCCTCCGGCACGTATTCGCATTGTCCGACGGGCTCGGGATCAACGGGAGCGACTTCGTGCAGGGGCTCAAGGCGTTTCTGCCGGAGAACGTCACCATCACCGGCGGACTGTCCGGAGACGGTGCGCGGTTCCAGCAGACGTACATCATTCGCGGGACGACTCACTCCTCCGGGTCGGCCGGCATCATCGGATTCTACGGCGATCGTCTGACCATCGGCTTCGGATCCCTGGGTGGCTGGGATCCGTTTGGACCCGAGCGGCTGATCACGAAGTCGCAGGGCAACGTGCTCTACGAGCTGGATGGGAAATCGGCCCTCGCCCTGTACAAGGAGTACCTGGGGCCGCATGCCGCGGGCCTGCCGGCCACGGGACTGCTGTTTCCGCTGAGCATTCGCGGCGCCCAGAGTGAAGACCCCGTGGTGCGCACGATCCTGTCCGTCGACGAGTCCCGGCAGAGCATGACGTTCGCCGGAGACATTCCGGTCGGCGCCTACGCCCGTCTGATGAAGGCGAACTTCGATCGGCTGGTCGACGGCGCGACGGTGGCGGCGCGCACGTGCGCCACGGCCATGGGGCCCTCGACGGCGGAGCTGGCGATCCTCATCAGTTGCGTGGGGCGGAAGCTCGTGCTCCAGCAGCGGATCGAGGAGGAGGTGGAAGCCGTTCGCGACGTCCTGGGCGCGGGCGCCGTTCTCACGGGCTTCTATTCCTACGGCGAGATCTCCCCGTTCACACCGACCGCGCGTTGCGAGCTTCACAACCAGACCATGACGATCACGACGTTCGCGGAAGCGGCATAGGCGTGCCGCAGCGCCATACACTGCTGCAGCGGCAGATTCGATCCAGTTTCGCCGAACCCCCGGCCCCCTCGGCGGAGTGGACCGCATTCACGACCGCGGTCGGGACTGCCTATCGCCAGTTCGACGCGGACCACGCGCTGCTCGACCGCGCCATGGAATTGAGTTCCCGAGAGTTGCTCGAGGCAAACTCGGACATTCGCGGAGTCGTACAGGCGTTTCCGGACCTGTTTCTGTGGCTGACACGGGACGGGACGATCACCGCATGCCGCGGCCAGGCGTGCAAGGATTTGGTGCTCCCGGTGGATGATCTCATCGGCAAGCGAATTCACCAGGGGCCCGATCCCACGGCCAACGCTCAGCTGGAATCGGCGCTGGACACTGTGAATGCCGGTTCCAGGCTGGTCACGGTCGAATACCCGCTGACCATCGACGGCTGCGAGCGGTACTTCGAGGCGCGGCTGCTGCCGCTACTCGAAGGGCGGATCCTGGCGATCGTCCGGGACGTGACCGGGCGGAAGGCGAACGAGCAAGCGCTGGCTCGCATGGTCGCGACGCTCCAGGCGACGCTCGAGTCGACGACGGATGGCATCCTCGTCGTCGATGCGCACGGCAAACTGGTCAGCTTCAATCGCCGACTCGTGCAGTTGTTGCACATTCCGGAAGACGTCATGGAAAGACGGAGTTCTGACAACAACGCCATCGTCGACTACGTGGTCGGCCAGCTCGTGGACCCGGAGATGTATCAGGCGAGGATTCGTGAAGTCTACGCCGACCCGAAGGCGGAGAGCTTCGACGAGATCGTCTTCATCGATGGCCGGATATTCGAACGCTATTCGAAGCCGCAGATCCTGAACGACTGCGGCATCGGCCGGGTATGGAGCTACCGTGATGTCACCGGGCCCCGGCAGGCGGAGGCCGCGCTCCGCAGGAGTGAGGAGCAGTTGCGGCAGGCCCAGAAGATGGAGGCCATCGGACGACTGGCCGGCGGGGTCGCACACGACTTCAACAACGTGCTGACGGCGATCATCGGGTTCGGCGAACTGGTGCTCGCGGGGATGCCGCCGAAGGATCCGCTCCGCACCAAAGTGCAATACATGACGACGGCGGCGAGCCGCGGATCGGAGCTCACCCAGCAACTGCTCGCCTTCAGCCGCCATCAGGTGATCGCGGCGAATGCCGTCGACATCTCGACCATCATCGCCAACCATGCGCCGATGATGCAGCGACTGATCGGGGGAACCATCGAACTCGTCCAGCGGACCCACCCTGGCACCGGCCTCGTGAGCGTCGATCCCGTGAAGATCGAACAGATTCTGCTCAACCTGGCGATCAACGCCCGCGACGCGATGCCCGGAGGCGGCCGGCTCGTGATCGAGACCGCCAACGTGGTGCTGGATGAACACTACGTGACAGTCAATCCCGGAGCCGTTGCCGGCAACTACGTGATGCTGGCGGTCTCGGATTCCGGGAGCGGCATGACTCGTGAAGTGCAGAGCAAGGTGTTCGAGCCGTTCTTCACGACGAAAGAGGTCGGCAAGGGGACGGGCCTGGGGCTGTCCACGGTGTTCGGCATCGTGAAACAGGTGGGTGGCCACATCGGACTGTACAGCGAGCCTGGCAGCGGCACGGTGTTCAAGGTGTACCTGCCGCTGGCGAGCGCTGCCGCGGCGGCCGACACAGCGAACCCACCGGAGTCCGCGCCACCGCGCGGCGGCGAACGCATCCTGCTCGTGGAGGACGACGACGCGGTTCGTTTGCTGGCCCGGGAGGTGCTGACCCAGGGGGGCTACGCGCTGGTGGAAGCGTCCAACGGAATCGATGCGCTGGCGCTGGCGGAACGGCACCAGGGCTTCGACCTGGTGGTGAGCGACGTGATCATGCCGGCGTGCGGAGGCCGGGGGCTCTCGGAAGAGCTCCGCTTGAAATGGCCGGATATCCGGATCCTGTTCATGTCGGGCTTTACCGACGGGGCCATCATTGATAACGGCGTCCTGAACGAAGGGGTGCCGTTCATTCAGAAGCCGTTCCGGCCGGATGCGCTCCTGCGGAAGGTACGAGAGGTACTGGACGCTCCCGTCCGGGGTGCCCGGGCAGCCTGAAGCCGCCTGAGCCGCCTCAACCGTTTCCTGCTTTCGATCTGCGATGCCGCACGGGGTGAGGTTCGGAGCTGCGATGCCGTACGGGGTGAGATTCCTCCGGCGGGGACGCTTCGGCCCCGCCCTCCTGGCGGGTCCTCGCTACTCGCGCAGCGCTCCGTGCATCCCTGCACTCCCGCGCTGCGCTCGGTCCCCTCCGGAACCTCACCCTGAACGGCATTGCAGCACGTGGTCGTCATGGATCAGTGCCTCTTGCGTGGATGATGCGGGGAAGGCGATGCTGCTGCGGGGCGATCGTGGTGCGGTGAAGCCCGTGGATGGAGGGTCGATGCCGGAGGCGAAGTACGACGTGATCGTGATCGGCTCGGGGCCGGCGGGAGAGAACCTCGCAGGTCGCACGGCGAAGGGTGGGTTGCGTACTGCGATCGTCGAGTCCGAGCTGGTCGGCGGCGAATGTTCGTACTGGGCGTGCATTCCGAGCAAGGCATTGCTGCGGCCGGTTGCGGCGCTCGCGGAGGTGCGCGCGGTGCCGGGCAGCCGCGAAGCGGTTACGGGCACGATCGACGTGAACGCGGTGCTGGCGCGGCGTGACCGGCTCGTCGGCGACTGGAAGGACGACAGCCAGGTGAAGTGGCTGAACGGCGTCCACATCGACCTGCATCGCGGGCACGGCCGGTTGTCGGGGCCGCGCCGCGTCACGGTGACGGGCGCCGACGGCCGCACGACCGACCTCGCGGCCCGCCACGTGGTCGCGATCTGCACCGGCAGCGACACGGCGATGCCGGCGATTCCCGGGCTCGCCGGGGCCAGACCCTGGACGAGCCGCGAGGCGACGAGCGCCCGCCACGCTCCCGTGAGTCTGGCGATCCTGGGCGGGGGCGTGGTGGCGTGCGAACTGGCGACGGCGTGGTGCGGCCTCGGCACCCGGGACGTCACCATCATCCAGCGCGGCAGCCGGCTGCTGCCGGCCTTGGAGGAGTTCGCGGGGCTGGCGGTGCGCGAATCGCTCGAACGCCGTGGCGTACGGGTCGTCACCGGCGCCACCGCGACCCGCGTCGAACGCGACGCGCACGGTGTGCGGCTGACGCTCACGGATGGCGCCACGGTGAACGCGGCGGAGCTGCTGGTGGCGACCGGCCGCGCACCGCGCACCGGTGACCTCGGCATCGAGCACGCCGGTCTCGAGCCGGGCGCGTGGATCGACGTCGATGACAGCATGCGCGCGACCGCGGTGGCGGACGGCTGGCTCTACGCCGTGGGCGACGTCAATCACGTCGCGCTGCTCACGCACATGGGCAAGTACCAGGCGCGGGTCGCGGGCGATGCGATCGTCGCGCGCGTCCGCGGCGACGCGGCCGCGGAGCGGCCCGCGGCATGGTCCGCATACGCCGCGACCGCGAACGCCGCAGCGGTGCCGCAGGTCGTGTTCACCGATCCCGAGGTGGCCGTCGTCGGCCTCGACGAGGCGCGGGCGCGCGCGCGCGGGCTGCGGGTGCGAACCGTCGAGTTCGGGCTGGGTCACGTGTCGGGCGGGGCGCTCCATGCGGAGCACTACGCCGGCACCGCCCGGATCACCGTCGACGCCGACCGTCACGTGATCGTGGGCATGATGCTCGTGGGTCCCGGGGTGGGCGAGTTGATCCACGCGGCTACGATCGCGATCGTGGGGGAGGTTCCGCTGGAGCGCCTATGGCACGCGGTGCCGGCGTTCCCGACGATCAGCGAGGTGTGGCTGCGGCTGCTCGAAGCCTGGGGACTGTGATCTCGCGCCCGGCACGCGTCACCACCGGTCGCCTCCAGCCGTCACCAGAACCTGGGCGGCACAGTTCCGGCGTCAGCGGGCGATCAGCAGGCTCTCGGCGAACGGCCACTCGTCGTCCACCCACTGGCCGGCGCAGCTGAATCCCGTCCGCGTCGCGATCGCGCGCGGCTCCTCGATCGAATACTTGTGCGAGCTCTCGGTCCAGATACTCTCCATGGCCCGCAGCGGCACCTCGATGCCGAGCGCCGCGATCGCCACGGTTTGAGCGCGCTGCGATACCAGATGCATCTCCACGCGTCGCTCGGCGGCGTCCCAGCGAACGCGGTGCCGGAATTTGGAGAGGTCGAACGTGGCGCCGAGCTCGCGATTCAGGTGGGCGAGCAGGTTGAGGTTGAACGACGCCGTGATGCCGAGCGTGTCGTCGTAAGCCGCGAGCAGCGTGGCCACCGGCTTCAGCAGGTCGGTGCCGAGCAGCAGCCCGTCCCCGGGAGCCAGCTCCGCCCGCACGGCGGCGAGGAACTGCTCGGCTTCCGGGCGATCGAAATTGCCGATCGTGCTGCCGAGGAACAACACCAGCAACGGGGTGCCCGCGGGGCGGTGAGCGGCCGCCATCGCGAGCCCGCGCAGGTAGTCGCCGGCGATCGCCTGCACGCGCACCCGGGGCACGTCCGCCAGGTCGCGGGCGCAGTGCAGCAGCGCCGCGCGCGAAATGTCGATCGGGACGTAGGTGTGGGGCGCGCCGGGCGGGAGCGCCTCGAGCACCGCGCGCGTCTTGCGGCCGCTGCCGCTGCCGAGCTCCGCCACCACGCGCGTGCCCGGGATCGCCGCGACGATCGCCGGCGCGTGGCTCCACAGGATGCGCTCATCGGCGCGCGTCAGGCCGTATTCGGGCAACAGGCTGATCGCCTCGAACAGCGCCGAGCCGAGATCGTCGTAGAGCAGGCTCGAGGGCAGCCGCTTCTGGGTTGGATGCTCGAGGCCCGCCCGCACCTGGCTCGCCAGTTCCGCGGCGGGGCTGGCGGTCGGACGCTGTGAAGGGGCGGTGCTCACGCGGCGGCCGGCCTGGTCATCGCGCGCGCCGGCCGCGGAGTTCCGAACGTCGCGCTCACGCGGTCACCAGCCGGAACGTGGCGTAGAGGTATGGATAGTGCGGCTGGAACCAGTTACGGAACGAGCGTCTGAGGAAGCACGCCGCGGTGCGCGGCGAGCCGCCCTTGAGCACGAAATGATCGCCGTCGAAGAAATTGGCGGAGTAGCCGGCGTAGAGCGGGTGAGGCTCGAAGCCGTCGAATGGCGCGAACGCGGTGCGCGTCCATTCCCAGCCGTTTCCGACCAGCTCGGATACGCCGAACGCGCTGTCACCGGCGGGAAACGCGCCCACCGCCGACGGCTCCCAGTGACGGAAGTCGAAATTGCCGTGCCGCGCCTCAGGCGCCGCGTCCCCCCATGGATACTCGCGCTCGCCGTCCGCCAGCGTGCCGTACGCGGCACGGTGGAACTGTTCCTCGGTCGGCAGCTTGCCGCCGGCCCAGCGCGCGTAGGCACTCGCCTCGGCCTGGCTCACGTAGACCGGGGCATCGAGGGGTAGCGGCAGCGCGCCGAACATGCCGCGGAACTCCCAGCCGGAACCGCGCGGGGTCCAGAATCCGGGATGAGTGCGCTCCTCGCGTTCCTTCCAGTTCCAGTCGGATTCGCTCCATAGCGCGCGGTTCCCGTAGCCCCTGTCCGCCACGAACTCGAGGAACTGCGCGTTCGTGACCTTGTTCGCGCCGATCGTGAACCCCGGCACGGCCACCGTGTGCGCGTCGAATTCGTTGTCCCAGCCGAAGCCGCGGCGCCGGTCGCGCCCCAGCGTCGCCGTGCCCGCGGGGATCGCGGCCGTGTCGCGCCCGGCGCTGCCTGTCTGGGGCGCGGGCGCGTAGGAGGCCGGCGCGCGCTTGCCGTCGAACGGCACGTGGTGCAGCAGATAGGCCAGCGTCTCCGCGTGCATCAGCCGATGCTCGATCGCCATGTTGAAGATCGTCGCGGCGTCGAACCCCGGCGCGATCGAACGCGCGCCGCTCACGCATTCGTCGACGATCTCGCGCACGCGCGCGTTGTAGGCGTCGATGTCCTCGCGTCGCGGCCAGTCGGAGGCCGGCTCGTTCGGCAGGCCGCCGTCGACGGGATCGATGCCGAACGCGAACAGCTTGTCGAACTCGGCGCGGAACGGTTCGACGCCGTGCGACTGCCGTGCGATCAGGTTCCAGTCGAACGCCTCGACGTGGCCGAGATAGAACACCAGGCGATGGCGCTCGGGGATCGGCCGCGAGTACAGCGCCTCGGGGGTCAGCAATCCGAACAGCTCGTCGGTCCAGCCGCGAGCCACTCCCAGGCGTCCGGCCAGAATCCTGCGGTCGTCGGTCATCAGCAGCGAGTCCGTCATGAGATCCTCCGGGTCCGTCGGGCCTTGGATGGCAGACTGTCGAGCGAGTTGCTGATTTTGAGCCTAATCGCGGGCTGCGGGCAAGCGCAGACCGCGCGGCACGATCCGGCGTTCGATGACATCAAACCCGCCCTGGACGAGCAGCGCCAGCACGGCGGCCGGGATCGCGCCCTGCAGGATGAGCGAATTCTGCCGCAACTGGATGCCCGACAGGATCGGCTCCCCAAGCCCGCCCGCCCCGATCAGCGCGGCCAGCGTGGCGGTGCCGACATTAATGACGGCGCTGGTCTTGATGCCGGCGAGGATCGCGGGCGACGCCATGGGCAGCCGCACCCGCATCAGGCGGGCGCGGGGCGGGAGCCCGATCGCCGCCGCCGCCTCGGCCAGCGGCGCCGGGATCGATTGCAGGCCCACGCAGGTGTTGCGCACGATCGGCAGCAGGCTATAGAGGAACAGGGCCACCAGCGCAGGCGCGGCGCCGATGCCGAGCACCGGGATCAGCACCGCGAGCAACGCGAGCGATGGAATGGTCTGGAGCAGGCCGGTTCCCGTCAGGATGATTCCCGACAGCCACGGCAGGTCGGCGGCGAGGATGCCGAGCGGGACGCCGAACACGATCGCCGCGGCGAGCGACAGCGCGACCAGCTCCAGATGCTCGGCGGTGTGACGCAGGATGCTGGCGGCGACGCTGGGTTCGGCGTCGTCGCCCCGTGCCGTGCCGCCGCCCGCGCCGGTTCCGGCGATGCCGGCGCCGGCCGCCGCCCGTCCTGCGTGAATCTCGGTGAGCAGCGACTCGGCCGACGCGACGTAGCCCTGCTTCGCCAGCACCACGCGCGCGTTCGCGCGGATCATGCGCGGCTCGTCGATCACGCCGGTCAGCGCCGCGATCGCCGCCAGCGCCCGCGGTTCCCGCCGCGCCAGGTCGAGGCGGTAGAGCCAGACCGCGTCGTAGCGCGGGAAGAATCCCCGATCGTCCTCGAGCAGGCGCAGTCCGAGCTGCGCGATCTGGGCGTCGGTGGTGTAGATGTCGGTGCCGTCGATCGCGCCGCTCGCGAGCGCGCCCCACGCCAGCTCGTGCTGGAGGCCGCGCACGTCGCGCATCGCGAGGCCGTAGCGCCGGGCGAGACCGGGGTAGCCGTCCGGGCGGCCGAGGAATTCGTGGGTGAGGCCGAGCCGCACCCCGCGATGCTTCGCCAGGTCCGACAGCGTGCGCAGCGAGTCCCTGGCGGCGACCGGGCCGGTCACCGCGAGCGCATACCCGTCGTTGAAGCCGATGGGATCGCTGATGCCGAGTCCGTGCGTCGCCAGCCTCGAGCGCAGCTCGGGGATCGTCAGCGGCTGCTGGCTGTGGAGGATCACCTCCTGGATCGTCCCGGTATATTCGGCATACACGTCGATGCTGCCGGATTCGAGCCCGGCATACACGATCTCGGTGCCGCCGAGATTGCTGTGATGCACCACGTCGGGGATCCCGTGCAGGCGCAACTCGATCGTCAGCGCCTCGCCCAGCACCCAGGACTCCGGGAACGCCTTCGAGCCCACGGTGACGCGCGCGGCGGCCGGCGCCGCGGGCGCCAGCAGCAGCAGCGTGAGTGCGCACCACACGAGTCCGCGGTTCATGCGCGCGCCGGTTCCGGGAACGCCACCGGCCGCTGCGCCTTGAGGAACGCGGTCACGAACGGATCCGCCGGCCGGGTGGCGAGATCGGCGAACGTGCCGCGCTGGACGATGCGCCCGGCTCGCAGCAGCGCGATCTCGTCGCCGACGATGGCCGCCTCGGACACGTCGTGCGTGACGAACAGCACGGTCTTCTTCAGCCGCTCGAACGCCTGGCGCAGGTCGCGCTGCAGGTCGGCGCGGATCATGGGGTCGAGCGCCCCGAGTGGCTCGTCCATCAGCAGCACCTCGGGGTCGAGCATCAGCGCGCGCATCAGCCCCACGCGCTGGCGCTGGCCGCCGCTGAGCTGCGACGGGTAGCGCTCGAGGAGCTGGGCCGGGATCCGGACGAACTCCAGCAGCTCGCGCAGGCGGGCGGCGATGCGCGCGCGGTCCCAGCCCAGCTCCTGCGCCACCAGCGCCACGTTGTCCGCGGCGGTGAGGTGCGGGAACAGGCCGCCCTCCTGGATCACGTAGCCCATGCGCAGCCGCAGCGCGCCGCGCGTCGTGGGGGTGAGCGGCGTGCCCACCACCGAGATCGTGCCCGCGTCCGGGACCAGCAGTCCCACCACCAGCCGCAGCAGCGTGCTCTTGCCGCAGCCGCTCGGACCGAGCAGCACCAGCGTGGTGCTCGCGCCGACGTTCAGGTGATCCACGTCGAGCGCGAGCGTGCCGTCGAAGCTCTTGCGCAGCCCCACCACCTCGATCATCGGGCGAGGGTACCAGACGGCGCGCCGCACGGTGAGCCGTGAGGCGTCGTGCGGTCGGCGCGCATCACGCGGCGCCGCGGAGCGCAGCCCTGAGGATCGTACTGCCGCCGCCGGTCGTGCTAATGTGCGCCGCTCGAGCGCGGAACGGATTCCAACACGGGAGCTGCCATGGCGGATCGATCACGATTCGAAGGACGCGTGGTGCTGGTGACGGGGGCGAGCAGCGGCATCGGGCGGGCCACGGCGCGGGCGCTGGGCGCCGAGGGCGCGCGCGTGGTGGCGGCAGGCCGCCGGCGGGACCGGCTCGACGCGGTGGTGACGGACATCACGGCCGCGGGCGGCGAGGCGGTCGCGATCGCGGGGGACGTGCGCGAGGCGGCGGCGTGCGCCGCGTGCGTGGAGCGCGCGGTGACGGCATTCGGCGGCCTCGACGGCCTCGTCAACGCCGCGGGCGTGATCGGCAACGGCAGCATCACCGCGACCGAGCCCGCCGAGTGGGATCGCGTGATGGACAGCAACCTGCGCTCGCTGTACCTCATGACGCGCGCCGCGGCGGGCGAGCTCGCTCGTCGCAAGGGCTCGGTCGTGAACCTGTCGTCCGTTGCCGCGACGCGGCCATACCCGGGCCTGCTGGCCTACTGCGTGAGCAAGGCCGCGGTCGACATGTTCACGCGCTGCGTCGCGCTCGATCTCGCGCCGCAGGGCGTGCGCGTGAACGCGGTCAATCCCGGCGTCGTCGTCACCGAACTGCACACGGTGGCGAACGCGGTGCCCGACTACGCCGCGTTCCTCGAGCGCGGCAGGACGACGCATCCCATCGGACGCGTGGGGCAGCCGGAGGAGGTCGCGGCGCTGATCCTGTTCCTGATGTCCGACGCAGCCGGCTGGATCACCGGCGTCACCTATCCCATCGACGGCGGCCGCGCGCTGTCGAGCGCGCGCTGACCATGGCGCGCGGGCGGAGGAGCGGTGGCAAGGGCGGCGGCGAGCCGTGGGCGGCGCCGCTGCGATGGGCGAGCTGGGCGCTGGCGCTGGTGGCGCTGGGCTCGGCATTCGCGCCGATGTCCGTGGACTTCCTGCGCGGCCTGCACCTCGCGCTGTGCATCTTCGGCGTGCTGGAGGCGGGTATCGCACTCGGCAAGGGCCGCCGCTGGCCGTTCCTCGCCTATGCCGCGATCGCGGTGCTGATGAATCCGATCCGCCCGTTCACGTTCGCACCCCAGGTGTGGCGCATCCTGCACGCCGGCGCCGGGCTGTGGTTCGCGGCCGATCATTTGCCGGGCGGGTGAGCGATCCGCGGCAGAGCGTCCGGCGGCAGCACGCCGCCGATGACCGGTAGGGAACATCCCGCAAGGCGCTGCCGCACAGTGCCATCGAGTGCCAATCTCGCGTGACGCACGAACGCCCGGAGCGACTCGCTACGGGCGTTCGGTGTGTGTGCGCGCCGCCGCTACTTCTCTTTCAGCAGCTTCTCCATCTCGTCCATCACCGAGTTCATCTCCTTCATCGCCGCCTTGAATGGCACCGAAGTGGTCATGTCGACTCCCGCGCCCTTCAGCAGATCGATCGGATACTTGGACGACCCCGACGCCAGCATGTGCAGATAGGCATCGCGGTGCGGATGCGCGGTGCCGGCCGCCTCGGCGCGAATGCCGTTCGCGATCGCGGTCGAGGCGACGATGCTGGTGGCGTACTGGTAGACGTAGAAGTTGTAGAAGAAGTGATCGACGTACGCCCACTCGTTGCCGTACAGCTCGTCGACCTTGCACACGCCCTGGGCGTGTCCGTAGTACTTGCGCACGATGCCCAGGTACAGCTCGCTGAGATTCTCGCCGGTCAGCGTCTCGCCCTTCTCGGCGAGCTGATGAATCTGCAGCTCGAAGTCCGCAAACAGCACCTGGCGGAACAGCGTGCCCCGCAGGTTGTCGAGATAGCTGCCCAGCAGGAACAGCCGCGTGGCCCGATCCCTGGTCTGGTCGAGCATGTGATGCAGCAGCAGGTTCTCGTTCAGCGTCGAGGCCACCTCGGCGACGAACGTCGAATAGTCATGCGTCACGTAGGGCTGGTGCGTGTCGGCGAGGTAGGTGTGCATCGAATGCCCCGACTCGTGCGCCAGCGTCGACACTTCCTCGTAGATGCCGGTGAAGTTCATGAGCTGGTAGGGGTGCACGCCGTAGGCGCCGGTGCTGTAGGCGCCGCTCTTCTTGCTGGGCGTCGGCATCCAGTCCATCCAGCCGCCGGTGAAGCCCTTCTTCAGCGTCTCGACATAGTCGTTGCCCAGCGGCTTCACGGCCGCGAGCGTGTGCTCCATCGCCTGTTCCGGCGTGAACTTGAGGTCCACGTTCTTGATGATCGGCGCGTAGAGGTCCTCGTACCGCAGTGTGTCGACCGCCATCATGCGCTTGCGCAGCCTCAGGTAGCGGTGGAGCGTCGGCAGGTTCGCGTTCACGTCGGCGATCAACTGGGTGTAGACCCGGGGCGGGATGTTGTCGTGGAACAACGCCGCCTGGACGCAGCTGTCGTACTTGTGCACGTCCTTGTTGAAGATGTGCGCGCGCACCTCGGCGTTGAGCGCGGCGCCGCAGGTGTTGCGATAGTCCTTGTAGGCGGTCCAGAACGCCTGGAACACCTTGCGGCGATCCGCGCGGTCCGGCAGCGCGCGGTACTGGGTGTACCCGGCCTGGTCGAGGCGCACGGATTCGCCGTTCGACAGCGTGACGGTCGGGTAGGGCAGCTCCGCGTTCGTGAACAGGTCGCGGATCGTCTCGCCGGCGCCCGCCATCGAGCCTGCCTGGGCCGCGACCTTCTCCTCCTCGCGCGTCAGCGTGTGCGGCGCGAGGCGCAGGATGTCGTCGAAGTACATGGTGTAGGTCTTGAGCTGGGCGTTCGCCGCGATGAATTCGTGGATCCTGGGGGCGCCGATCGCCAGGATCTCGGGCCGGATCCATGCCGTCGCCGATCCGAACTGCACGCCGAGCTGCTGGGCCGACTCGCGCATCGCGAGGTGCCGGCTGATCCGCGTGTCCTCGTCCGCGAGCATGCTCGCGTAGTTGTAGAGCCGGCTCAGATCCCGGTCGACATCGAGAAACGCACCGATCGCCTTCGCCAATGCCTCGGGCGAGTCGCCCAGGTGGCCCTGATACTTCGCCACCTCGGGAATGCGCTTCGCGATGGCGGCCTTGCCGTCCTGCCACGCCGCTTCCGACGGATAGAGCGCCGTGAGATCCCATTTGAGCTTCGCCGGCACGGCGGACCGGTCGACCGCGCGCGCGGCGAGCGTCCCGACCGGCAGGCTCGCGACCGCGAGCAGGAGCGGCATCAGCATTCGATTCATGTTCGTCCTTTCAAATGGGGAACTCCCCGTCAGGAACCTGGTGAACGCGGCGGCATGCTAGCACCGGTACTGGAGCGCCGGAAAACCGGGGGACGAACGCACCGGATCGGCCGGTGAGCGTGGCGCTCCTGCCTGAAACGCAGCGCTCAGCGCTTCATCATCATCTCGATCTGCCACAGGTCGCGCCGGCTGGCGCGTATGAATGGCAGGATCGCGATCCAGCCGGTGGGGCCGATCGCCTTCTGGAGATAGGTCATCTCGGCGAAATTCGCGGCGACGTCGCGGTCGATCGGCACGTCGAGCCCGGCCTGGCGGGCGAGCAGCATGCCCTTGGCCCGCAGCGCGAGCTCGAGCCGGATCTGCAGCAGGCACAGCATGTCGCCCACCACCGGGCCCGGGAACCGGCTCTTGAGCGACTCGAGGTAGTGGCCCACGCGCGTGTCCGAGATCGCGCCCGAGTGGATCAACTCGAGCAACTCGACATCGGCGTCGAGACCGACGCCCAGCCAGTTCTGCGTGGCGCGCTCGCTGCGTTCGAACACCAGAAACAGCAGCAGCGGCATCGTCACGAACAGCAGCGCCACGCCCACCAGCGGGCTCGCGCTCAGCGCGTTGTACGCGGCGTGAACGGCGATCGCGATCGCCAGGCCGGGCAGGGCGCCGGCGAGGCCGTGCGTCTCGCTGTGGTCGGCGAGGTTCTTGGTGACGATCCCCACGATCGCGGTCGCGCCGCCGTGCATGACTGCGGTCCCGAGTCCGCGCACCAGCCACAGCACCGGATCGGGATCGGCGAGCGCGTGCGCATAGTAGAGATTCTCGACCAGCGCGAACCCGGCGCCGACGGTGAAGCCCTGGATGCCGGCATCCACCATGAACCCCACGCGGTCGAGCCGGATCAGCACGATCACGTAGAGCGCCTTCAGCGACTCCTCGATCACCGGCGCGAGGTAGCGTTGGAGCACGAACGGGCTCACGTGCCCGGGGCCGAGCAGCGACACGTTGATCGTGAACGCCAGCCCCGCGGCGATGGCGCCGGCGCCGATCGCACGCAGCACGGCGGGCCGCGCCACGAGCTTGTAGCTGTCCATCAGCATCAGACCTGCGAGGAACAGCAGCACCGGCAGCAGGCCGGCCAGAAGGGCGACGGGATTCACGCGGCGCCCGTCACAGCAGCTTGAGCGACACCATCCACTCGTCGCCGAGGTGGCGGGCGCGCTGCCATGCGCGCGCGTAGCCAAACGACAGCGTGAGCGGCTGGAGCGTGAGCAACTGGAAGCGCAGATCGGCCTGCGCCCCCAGGTCCTGGTAGCGCCCGCGGGTATCGGCGTGCTGCGGATCGGTGAGGAGCCCGGCGCCGAACAGCGACAGGCGGGCGTTTGTCGCGTAGAACGCGAGCGTGCCCGCGCGGCGGAATCGCAGCGCCGGCAGGTCGAGTTCGGCGAGCGCCCGCGCGAAGCGGGTGCCCGCGATCGCGTCGATCGCGACGCCGGGAAAGCTGTCGTACCCGCGATAGCGATGCGGATCGCGGTGGTCGATCCAGTTGTTGCCGAAGCCGCCGAAGTATTCATACGCGAATGGCTGCGTGGCGTCGCCATACGCGTGCCCCGCCGCGGTGCGCAGCCACAGGGAACTGTTGCGCAGTGGCAGTGGCGTGCCGGCGTCGAGCGTGGCGGCGACCCGCGGGAACCCCTGCCAGGTCGAGGCTCCGCCGCGCACGAACCGCACGCCCTGGCTCTCGGCCTCGAGCGTGCCCTGCCAGCCCAGCTCGTAGTCGACGGCCCCGATCGACGCGCGCAGGTTCTTGTAGGCGAACTCGGCCGTCGCGACCGCCAGCTTGTCGAACCCGGGCGTGGTGGACACGTTCTGGGCGTCGGGCAGCCGGTCGAGGCCGCCGTAGCCGTCGAGGCCCACGGAAACATGCAGGGACCGCGGCGCGTCCTCGCGCAGCATGCGCTGCCACGTGACGCCGGCGTCGTAGCCCTTGCGGCTCGATTTCGTGGGCCCGACGAGGTCGTAGAACGAGGCGCCATTGTAACGATAGCGCGCCGAGAGGCTGGCGTGCTGGCCGTCGAGCGCGAGATGGATGCGCTCGGTGCCGCGGCTGCCCGGCGTGTACGACACGGTGGCGGAGCCGCCATAGATGGAGACCGGGTCCGAGAAGTTCATGCGCACCCCGACCGCGGTCTGCTGCTTGTAGCCCTCGACGACCGGATACGCGGTGGTCATGCGCACCTGCGGCAGCGGGCGGTAGCGCCCGGCGAACGTCTGCAGCGAATCGAGCCGGATGCGCGACGGCGGCGGCACCCGCCAGGTCTCGAGCACGGGATGCGACTCGACCAGCTCCCGGCCCAGGAACGTGATCGCGCTCACGTCGGTGAGCGGATGCGCCTCGATGACCGCGGGCACGAACCCCCGGCCGGAGTAGCGGAACACGATCAGCGAATCGCCCGAGCCCGGCAGCGGCCGGAACAATCCGGTCTCGCAGTTGCTCACAACGTCCATGGAATCGGCTGCGAAGTCGTAGCGGAAGATGTTCGATACGCCGGTGTAGTAGCTGCTGCCATAGAGCTGCCGGCCGTCGGGCGTGAACACGAAGCTGGTGGGGATCGCGGTGCCGAAATCGTGGAGCGTGGTCGAGCTGGTGTCGCCGGCTGCGAGGGCCGCGAGCTTCATCGAGCGCAGCGTCTGCCGGCCGCTGATCTCGGCGACCGAGCCCACCAGCGTCGTGCCGTCGGGGGAGATGTCGAGATCGTAGAGATCACGCCCGTAGGGGAGTGTCATCACCTGGTGGAAATCGGTCCATGGCGGCGGCATGGTCACCAGCGTCGAGAACCCATTGAAATGGCGCACGCCCCACAATGACCGGTCGGCGGGATTGAACGCCAGGTCGCCGATGCGGGCGTTGCGGATCAGCCGCCGCGAGCGGCCGGTCCTGGGGTCGAGCACGTTGAGTCCCCGCCAGCCGGTGTTGTCGCTGGTGAAGAACAGCGTGTCGCTCCCGGGGTCGTGGGCGAGCGACGTCACGAAGTAGAGTGCCGGGCCCTTCACCTCGGTGAGCCGGCGCACGCGGCCGCTGGCGAGCGAGATCGCCGCAATGTGCGCCACGGCGCCCGGGTAGTCGACGCCCACGTACAACTCGTGCCCGTCGCGGCTCCGGTAGGCGCGCGACACCGAGCCCAGCGCCGTCTTCGACAGGTCGCGGTACGGCGTCACCGGGTAGCGCCGGATCGAGTCGAGGTTCGCGCGCTGGAACCCGTGCTCCCACGCGATCCAGTCGCTCCATGCCCGGTCGAGCGACGTGCCAAACACCTGTCGGAACCGGGATGCGAAGTACGCTCGATCGCCGGGGGCGCGCCCGACCCACCGGAGCAGGTGTTCGGGCGAATGGACCTGGGCCAGGTAGCTCATGAACCGGGTGCCGTAGAGATAGGAATTCACTCCCACCTGGAAGTCGACCTTGGTGCCCTGCGACTCGAGTCCCAGGGGATCGTAGATGCGCGTCGAATCCCGCACCATCGCACGGAACACCATCTCGTCGTACGGCCCCTGTGCGCGGCCGAGGCCGCCCGCCATCCAGGTCTCCATGAACACCGCGATGCCCTCGTGGTACCAGCGCGGCGCCGCGCGGCGCGGCAGCGTGAGGTAGTCGTAGAGCATCGTTACCGGCTGGTCCGCGGTCTCGCGCACCTTGCCGTGGAACAGCGTGCGGAACCACCGGTCGGAGCCGGCCGTCTGGTCGAGCGCCACCACGTGCACCACCTCGTGGTTCATCGTGAAGTTCATGCGTTCGTTGGACGGGCCGGTTTCGTAGACGAAGTTGGACGGCGCGATCTGCACCGACATGCTGTTGCGCGGCGCCACCCACACGCCGGCGTTCCCGTAGTCCCCCGAGTCGTCGAGGATGACGTTCACGCGCTCGGACGGCGAGTAGCCCCACAGCGCCTTGTGGAACCGCAGGGAGTTCTCGAAGCACCGCGCGGTGTAATCGGTGAGGAACTCCATCGACCGCCCGGGATAGATCAACCGCATGTCCCGGGTCTCGAGCACCGAGAACTGGGCGCGGACCGGCGCCGGGCCGAGCAGCAGCAGGACGAGCGCCGGGAGCACGGCGAACGACCTGCGCACGCGACGACGGGCTGGTTTCAAGCGGCGGCCCTCGAGGAGGGGAACGCGGAAATCCCGCGCGATGCCGCGCGGGGTTTCCAACGACGGTACGAAGATGTCAGTGCGTTTCGAGTGTGCGCGCGGCCAGTTCCGACTGGCTTGCGAGCTTGCTGAATTCGGGCGCCGAGACCAGTTTCTGGAAATCCGCCTGGGTGATGAGCTTGTTGAACTCGGGAATCGCCACCACCTTCGCCAGGTCCGGGTCGATCGCGAGTTTCGCGAATTCCGGGCTCGACGCCAGCTTCGAGAATTCCGTGGTCGCCGCGACCTTGAACAGGCCGGCGTCGATCGAGTGCTGGAATTCCGGCGTGGTCACGAGCTTGCCGAACTCGGGCTGCGCCGCCAGCTTCTGGAACTCGGCGCTGGTCACCAGCTGGTTGAATTCCGTGACCGTCTTGATCTTGTTGAACTCGGTGACGGTCTTGATCTTGTTGAACTCGGTGACGGTCTTCACCTTGTTGAACTCGGTGACCGTCTTGATCCTGTTGAATTCCGTGACGGTCTTGATCCTGTTGAACTCGGTGACCGTCTTCACCTTGTTGAGCGACGCGTCCGTCATCATCGCCGCGAATTCCGGTGTCGTCACCAGCTTCGCGAATTCGGGATCCTTCACGATGCGTGACAGCGCATCCTGATCAGCCGTGCTCAGCTTGCCGAACTCGGGTGTTGCCGCGATCTTCCAGAACTCGCTGCTCGACGCCATGTGCGCGAACTCGGGCTGCGCGATCAGCTTGTGAAACTCCGTGACGGTCGAGAGCTTCTGGAATTCCGGCTGTGTCACCATGCGGCCGAATTCAGGATTCTTCGCGAGCTTGCTGAATTCGGGGCTCGTCACGAGCTTCCGGAACTCCGCATTCGTCTGCATCTTGTGGAACACGTCGGTCTGGAGGAACGCCTGGGTGTCGGCGTCCTTGATCGCCACGTCGTTGTCGGTGATCTGGTTCGCCTGATAGCGATTCGCGGCGCCGATGGTGCCCTCGGTCCCCACGGGCGCCGGCGCCTTACCCTTGAGCAGCAGGTATCCGCAGCCCACCGCCGCGACGACGGCGACTGCAACGAGGATGCCCTTGTTGTTCGCCATGGGGATCTCCTTGGTTCATTCGGCCCACGCGCCGGATCTCCGGCGCTCACGGTAGCCATACACGACATCGTGAAATTCGTTGGTGGAAGTCTTGCGGCCGCCCCGTCAGGGATGGTCTCCCGGGATCGGGACCTCCTGTTCGCGGTCCTGCCCCAGCGACCGCAACGTGAAGTGCAGCAGCGGAGACCCGGCGCCGGCGCCATGAATCCTGAGCGAATAGCGCAGGTCGCCCGAGAACGTGATCGTGATCGAGCCAGGCTCGAGCGCGGCGTGCGCGGGGGCGGGGACGATGCCGCCGATCGCGGTCAGCGTCCGCTGGGGATCGTGATCGAGCACCAGCGTGGCGCCGTCGGTGGATCGGGCGTCGATGCGCGCCTCCACCGTGTCGCCGATCCGGCGCAACTCCACCCGGGCGTGTGCGGTGGCCGCGTCGAGCACGACGACCGCCGCGGGTGCGCCGCCGAGCGGCGCCAGCGTGCCCGACACGGTGAGGTTCGAGGGGCCGCCGCGGCCGGTGGCGAGGGACCACACGAGGATGCCCGCGGCGCAGCCGGTCGCGAACGTGGCAGCCAGGCGGATCGCGAGCTTGCGGTCGAGCCAGCCCGCGAAGCGGCGGTCGAGCCGTGCGGCAGGGCGGCGGTCGAGCCCCGCGGTAAGCCGCACTGCCCCTTCGGACTGGATGCTGCGCATGATGTTCCGCTTGAGGTCGCCGGGCGGCGGGAGCGGCCGCGCGGCGCGCAACGCCCGCACCGCGGTCTCCAGCGAGTCCCATTCCTCGCGCGCCTTGGCGTCGGTCGCGACGCGGGCCGCCAGCTCCGCGCGCTCGGCCGGGCTGGCCTCGCCGTCGAGCACCGCGTGCGCCAGTTCCGCGAACGAGGGGCGGGTCATGATGCCGTCACCCCGCGGCGGCGCAACGCCTCGCCCAGCAGCTGGCGGGCGCTGAACAGCCGCGATTTCACCGTCTTCTCGGGAATCCCCGCCACGTCGGCAATCTCCGCGTACGACAGCTCCTGGAAGTGTCGCAGCACGATCACCTGCCGGTACTCCGCGCTCAATGTCATCAGCGCCTCCTGTAGGTGATCGCCGAGTTCGATGCGTTCGAGCGTGTCCGCCGGACCCGGAACGCCGTCCGGAATGCCGTCGTCGAGCTCGTCGTGCCGCCTGCGCCGCTGCACGAAATTCAGCGACTCGTTGATCGTGATGCGGTAGATCCAGCTGTAGAACCGGTGCGCCGGATCATAGCTCGCGAGATTCCGCCACACCTTGAGGAACACGGTCTGGGTCAGATCGCGGGCGTCGTCCGGGCTGCCGGTCATCCGCCAGGCCAGGTTGTAGAGCACGCCCTGGTATTCGTCGACGAGTGCTTCGAATGCGCGTTCGTCGCCCCGCTGCGCGCGGTGGATCAAAGCGAGCTCCGGGTTCTCCGACATCAATACACGCGCTCCCGGGGAAAAGTTGGCGGACGGTTGGCGGCAGTTATTCGATGGTCAGCAGGCGGTCGAGCCCGGCGTAGGCGAACACGTTGCGGACCCGGGGCTGGAGCCCGACCAGCTTGAACGCGTGGCCCGCGGCGTGCAGACGCTTGTAGGTCTCGATGAGCACGCCGATTCCGGCGCTCGAGATGTATTCCAGCCCGGACATGTCGACCGTGACCGGCTCCAGCAGCGGGCGGAGCGCCGCCTGCGCCCGCTCGGCCTCCGCCGCGTCGAGCCGTCCCGCCAGTTTCACGCGTCCCGCCTCGCCGATCTGAATGTCGAGCATCAGGGGCCGATCCTCTTGGTGACGGTGATGGTGCTGACCCGATCCACGTACTCGTAGCGCACGTCGTCGGCGATCCGTTTCACGAGGTGAATCCCGAGGCCCCCCGGCCGCCGCGCGTCCAGCGGCGCCGTGGTGTCGACCGGTCGGGCCTGGGTGAGATCGAATCCTTCGACGTCGAAATCCTTGAGGACCAGCGTCACCGCTACCGGGTCGGCCTCGAGTGCCACGAGGATCTCATGCCGGCCGTCACGCCCGTATTTCACGAGATTGGTGAACAGCTCCTCGACGATCACGTCGAGGTCGTAGGTGAGCCCGGGGTCGAGTCCGCGGTCCGCGACGAACTGGTGGACGAAGGCGAAGATCGCGTCCAACGACCCCACGGCCCGGGGGAATCGACGTTCCGGCATGGGTGGAAGGTACGGCCCGTGGGCGGGCGGGGCAACGGAAGCTTTGCGGCACCCGTGCCGCGCAGCTAGCATGGGAGTATCGAGCCTTAACACTCACCACCCCTGACGAGGCGTTCCCGTGTCCCCAGCCGACCCGCCATTCGTCGATGCGGCGCGCGCAGCGTTTCCCGGCAACGGCGCCGCGCTCACGCTCGGAGCGCCGATTCTGAACGGAATCTGCCACCCCGAGCCGTTGGTCACGGTTTCGCTCGCGATGATGAACCGTCACGGCCTGATCGCGGGCGCCACCGGTACCGGCAAGACCCGCACGCTGCAGCTCATGGCCGAGCAGCTCTCGGCGCACGGCGTGCCGGTGTTCCTGTCGGACGTGAAGAGCGACGTGTCCGGCATCGCGGTCCCGGGCGCGCCGAACGACCGCGTCGCCGCCCGCGCGAAGGAGATCGGTTACGACTGGACGCCGGCCGGCTTTCCGGTGGAATACCTAAGCCTGACGGGCGCCAGGGGCGCACAGCTGCGCGCGACCGTGTCGTCGTTCGGGCCGCTGCTGCTGTCGAAGGTGCTGGGCCTGAACGAGACCCAGGGCAGTGTGCTGTCGCTGGTGTTCAAGTACTGCGACGACCAGAAGCTGCTGCTGCTCGACCTGGCCGATCTGCGCGCGGTGCTGCAGTACCTGAGCGGCGACGGCGCCGCTCAGCTCAAGGACTATGGCGGCATGTCGAAGGCCACGGTGGGAGTGCTGCTGCGCGACATGGTGGAACTGGAGCAGCAGGGCGCGGGCGCGTTCTTCGGCGAGCCCGAATTCGAGCTCGAGGACCTGCTCCAGATCGACCGCGACGGCCGTGGAGTCGTGAGCGCGCTCGAGCTGTCGGACGTGCAGGACAAGCCGGCGTTGTCCTCCACGTTCATGATGTGGCTGCTGGCGCGGCTCTACGCCGAGCTGCCGGAAGTCGGCGATGTCGACAAGCCCAAGCTGGTGTTTTTCTTCGACGAGGCACACCTGCTGTTCGACGGCGCGAGCAAACAATTCCTCGAAGAGGTGCAGAAGGTCGTGCGGCTCGTGCGCTCGAAAGGCGTCGGCATCTTCTTCGTCACCCAGAGCCCCAAGGACGTGCCCGCCGATGTACTCGGCCAGCTCGGGCATCGCGTGCAGCACGCCCTGCGGGCGTTCACGCCCGACGACGAGGCGGCACTGCGCGCCGCCGCGCGCACCTACCCCAGGACTCCATTCTACGACGTGCAGGCGACGCTGATGTCGCTCGGCATCGGCGAGGCGTTCATCACCGTGCTGTCGCCGAACGGCGTCCCGACGCCGCCGTTCGCCACGCGGCTGGTGCCGCCGGCGTCGCGGATGGGCCCGCTGACGGATACGGAGCTGGCCCAGCGGCTCGGCGCATCGCAACAGGTGAAGCACTACTCCCAGGCCATCGATCGGGAGAGCGCGCGCGAATTGCTGGCGGCGCGCGCCGAGACGGCGCCCGTGCCGCCCGGCTCCGCCGCCGCGCCGGGTAGCCGGCCCGCGGCGTCCGCCGCGAGTGCCGGAGTCGACATCGGCAAGATTCTCAATTCACCGCTGGCGCGCACAATCGCCGGCACCGTGGCGCGCGGTCTGATGGGCGCGCTGCTCGGCACTCCCGCGCGGCGCCGGCCATCGCGGCGTTCCTTCTGACGCGACCCGCCGTGCCGTTGCGAGCGTGAAGCCTAGACCCGGTCCCGCCGGCTCGCCGCGATCGGGCGCTGCCGCCGGCAGCAGGCGGCCGGCGGCGGGCGCTGAAGCCGGTGCGTCGGTGGCCTCCGGCCGCTCCGTGCCGGCGTTCGCGCTCATCGGGCTCACCGTGCTCGCCGCGGTGCTGCTCTACCTGCCCGCGCTCCACACGTCGTTCTTTGCCGACGACTACCTGTTCCTCGACCAGGTGCGCGGGAAGACGCTGTTTCAAGCGCTGCGCACGCCGGACCCGCTCAGCAACTTCTACCGCCCGGTGTCGCGCCAGCTGTATTTCTGGTCCGTCGCCGGGGCGAGCCACGAATCGCCGTGGGTGTTCCACGTCGTCGGCCTCGCATGGTTCGCCGTGCTCCTGATGCTGTTGTTCGGCCTCGCGCGCCGGCTCGCGGGCACCTATGCCGCGACGTTCGCCACCGCGATGGTGGCGCTGCACTACACCGCCGACGTGCCGATCCGCTGGGCGTGCGGCAGCCAGGAGCTGCTGTCGGTGAGCGGCGCGCTTGCCGCGCTATGGCTGTTCCTGAGCGGGCGCCGCTGGCCCGCGGCGATCGCGATGATGTTTGCCGCGCTGTCCAAGGAAGTCGTGCTGCTGACGCCGCTGATCGCGATCGTCGCCGATCGCAGGACCGGCGAGCCGTGGCGCGTGGCGGCGCGGCGCGCGTGGCCGCTCGCGCTCGGAGTCGGCGTGTGGGCCGCGATCTGGATGCTGGCGCCGCACACCCGGCAGTCCGCGGGCACCGAGATCGAGATCAACGCGTGGAATCCCATCGCGACCTACGTGCACCTGCTGCAGGTGATCGCCGGCGCCGAAGTGCGGCAGGGCGAATTGTGGCGCATGCCGACCGTGGCGCCGCCGCCCGGGCCGCTGCTGCTCGCCCTGATCGCCGTGTTCATGGCGGGGATGGGGTGGCGCTGGCGGGGATTGGTGATGCGGGGGCGCGCGGGCGGTGCCGACACCGCGGGTGGCGCCGCCGCGAGCCTCGTCGATGCGGGGGAGGACGCGGCCGCCCAGACAAAGAGCCTATCGCCGCGTCTGACGACCCGTGACGTGAACGAGGCGCGGCGCCATGCCATCGTGACCGGAATCGCCTGGGCCCTGCTGGCGACGCTGCCGGTGGTCGCGGTGGCCGTGCTGTGGAGCGCCTACTACTACCTGTTCGCGGTCTGCGGGGCCGCGATCGCGCTCGGCGCGTGGTTCGCGGGGCGCGCGCGCATCTGGGCCCTGCTGTCGCTGGCGCTGCTCGCGTGGGGCTCGAACAGCGCCCGGCACCTGCAGGAGTTCGCGACCCCGCGCAGTCCGTGGACCGCGATGTCGCACATCGACAAGTTCTACATCGAGCGCGCCACCCGATATTGCGAGCGCTACCTCGAGGACTTGAAGGGCATGAAGCCCACGCTGCCGAAATCGAGCACGCTGTTCTTCGCCGGACTGAAGGGCAACATCGCGTTCCAGGTGGCGAACGGCCCGCTGATGCGGTGGGCATATCGCGACAGCAGCGTGCGTTCGTACTACCTCAATGACTTCACGCTCGCTAAGGCCCAGCGCGGCCCGGCATTCTTCTTCCTGGGTTCGGGCGATTCCCTGAGCGAAATGCCGCCGGGCCCCGACCTGTTCGAGCGCATCGCATTCAGCATGTTGGTGAACGAGTGGCCACCCGGCGCGCGCGATGCGCTGACGCTGCAACTGGAACAACATCCCGACGACCTGCGCGCCCGCTACTGGATGGCATGGTGCCAGTGGGCGCTCGGAGACACGCTGGCCGCGCGCGCGTCGCTCACCGCCGCCAAGTACGCGCTGCAGCGCGGCCCCGCCCCGACGCTGGCCCTGGGCACGGCGCTCGGCCAGGCGGGCAAGATCGACTCCGCGCTGGCACTGATGCGGGAGGCGGTGCCGCAGTACGCGCTCGACCCGGTGTCACACGCGCTGCTCGCGGACCTGGAACTGGTGAAGAACGCGGAGGACCCGGCCGGACCCGTGGAGGCCTACGCCGCCCGCACGCTGGCTCCCGGCACGGCGCTGATGTGGCGGCGCTGGGCGACCGTGCAGATGCACCGCCACCGGTACCTGGAGGCGTTCAAGTCGTTCCGGCAGTACTTCAAGATGGCTGGCGCGGACAGCGCACGGGATCTCGAGGCGCAGATCTGGATCAAGGGCATCCAGCAATCGCTGCCGGGAGGGGACATCGCGCCGGAGGGACTGCGGCAGTAGGGGTGAGGCGCTGGAGATCGCGATCGAATTGCAGCGCTTCGTGCTGCGGCTCGTGGGGCGGCGTTTGACCCGGCCCGCGCGCCTGCGGTACAAACGAAGGCCGCAAAATCATGTGGGGCTGTAGCTCAGTTGGGAGAGCGCCTGACTGGCAGTCAGGAGGTCGACGGTTCGATCCCGTTCAGCTCCACCATTTTCAACCTCCCGCCGTTCTGCAACGACAACGAGTTGGATGATTCAGGGGGCTAGTTCGTCCATGGGCTTGCCGGCTTGCCCGACCGGATTCCCTCGTTCGTCTGACTCGCTTGAGCACAATTCGGGCCACCATTTTTTGGGGGGGCTTCCGACTTTGGTGTGGCTGAAGAAGGTGGCGTGAGGGCCTGATAAGCTGAGCGCGGACCCTGAACCCAAGGACGCGCGATGACGATCGACAGCCGGACCCTGTACACGGCGCTGCTGGGCCTGACGCCGCCGTGGGAGATCACGGACGTGGAAGTGAAGCAGCCGCCAGGCGAAGTTCACATCCGGGTGGCGTTGCCGGACGACACGCTGTGGGTGTGTCCCGAGTGCGGCACCACCGCCCCGATCCACGATCACCA
>JBBRLX010000044.1:0-26233 GCA_038231135.1 Candidatus Eiseniibacteriota bacterium
CGGTTCGTCGTGTCTCCTCGTCGTGCGGCTTCGACCAGACCCAGCCGCCGGGCATCCCGTAGTCCCATGAGTGTGTCGTCCATGGGGGTGACACTCTCACTGCGGAGTTAGGGGGTGACAGAATCACTGCGGGGGCACACGCCTGCTCCCGCCTCTTCCCCCCGCCCCCGTTCTCCCCTACCATACCCCCATGACCCAAACCGACCTGAACACCTCGCCCTATCTGGCCACTGCCTACGCCAACGACCGCGCGCACGTATTCCACTCCTGGTCCGCCCAGGGACTGATCCAGCCCGTCGTGATCGCCGGAGCCAAGGGCTCCCGCATGTGGGACGACAAGGGCAACTCGTGGCTCGACTTCTCCAGCCAGCTCGTGAACGTGAATATCGGGCATCAGCATCCGAAGCTCGTCGCCGCGATTCAGGAGCAGGCGGGCCGGATGTGCACGATCGCGCCGGGTTTCGCGAACGACATGCGCAGCGAAGCCGCGCGGCTCATCACCGAGCTCGCGCCCGGCAACCTCGACATGGTGTTCTTCACGAACGGCGGCACCGAGGCGATCGAGAACGCGGTGCGGCTGGCGCGCGCGCATACGGCCCGCCACAAGGTGCTGTCGACCTATCGCAGCTATCACGGCGCCACCGGCACTTCGATCTCGCTGACGGGCGATCCGCGCCGCTGGGGCAACGAGCCGGGCAATCCGGGTGCGGTCAAGTTCTGGGGGCCGTATCTCTATCGCTCGCCGTTCTACGCCACCACGCCCGCCGAAGAGAGCCAGCGGGCACTCGAGCACCTGGCGAACGTGCTGATGGTGGAGGGCCCGCATACGGTGGCCGCGGTCATCCTCGAGACCGTGGTCGGCACGAACGGCATTCTCGTCCCGCCCGACGGCTATCTGCAGGGCGTGCGCGACCTGTGCACCCAGCATGGCATCATGATGATCGCCGACGAGGTCATGGCCGGCTTCGGCCGGTGCGGCGAGTGGTTCGCGGTCGATCGCTGGAAGGTGACGCCCGATCTCATCACGTTCGCCAAGGGCTCGAACTCCGGCTACATCCCGGTGGGCGGCGTGATCATCAGCCGGCCGATCGCCGACACGTTCAAGGAGCGCGCGTTCCACGGCGGGCTCACCTACTCGGGCCACCCGCTCGCGACCTCGTCGATCGTGGCGAGCATCAGGATCTTCAAGGAAGAGCAGATCATCGACCACGCGCGTGACCTGGGCGCCAATGTGATCGGCCCAGAGCTGAAGAAGCTTGCCGACAGGCATCCCAGCGTCGGCGAAGTGCGCGGGCTGGGCGTGTTCTGGGCGCTCGAGCTGGTGCGCGACCGCAAGACGCGCGAGCCGCTGGTGCCGTTCAACGCGAGCGGCGCCGACGCCAGGCCGATGGCGGAAGTCGTGAATGCCTGCAAGGCCGGCGGCGTGTGGCCGTTCTCGCACTTCAACCGCCTCTACGTGACGCCGCCGTGCACGACGACTCCGGACGAGATTCGCGAAGGCCTGGCGGCGATGGACAAGGCGCTGGAGGTGGCGGACAAGTATTGCAAGGCGTAGGGGCGGTGCGGAGGCTGACTCAGGCCGCAGCTGCCCTTGCCTGCGTCAGCCTGCTGATTGGGGGCTGCTCACGGCACAAGGCGAGAGCGCCTCAAGCCGCTGCCGTCGCCGACACGCTGCGCAATGGGCTGCCTAGCGCGCTCGTGCCGAAGCTCGCCGCATGGGTGGCCAACTGGCGCCATGCCGATCCCGACTTTTCGCCAGAATCGTTGGTCCGTGGCGATTCAGACCCCTACCAGTTCGACGCCGCGTGGCGCGGTGCCGGGCACATTTCCGATGGCGTGCGATCGCGCGCACTCGTGGATGTTCTCTCGCCCGATTCGGTTCGATCGCTCGACTTCGACATGTACCTGGAATTTGACGGCGGACCGGATGGCGTCAGCCTCGGGCGCGAGCCGGATTCAGCGCCCATTCTCGCAGACTTCAAGGCGGACACGGTGTGGCGAGTGGCGTTCTGTGGGACGCCATGCTCTTTCGACGGAGCGTACTGGATCGACGCCGAAAGATTCGTCCTGTCGGGCGCAACGGAATCGGGCGCGGGCGCACAGGCGGACGCCCCGTGGAGCGCGTTCCTCGACGTCTACGACCTGCGCTCGCGCCGTATGACGCGATGGCTCGCCTCGACAGTCGCCGGACCGGCGTTCAGGCGCTACGTATCCGCCAGCGACTCGGAACTCACCGCGCGCGTCGAGCGGGCCGGATTCGGAAAGCAAACAGGTTCGACCGGGTCGCGCGTGGATCTGTCGAGCTCTGAATAGATCGCCCCGCTCGCGTCAGCGGGCGAAGCGCTACCGCGCCCGACCCGACCACTTCGCCTTCAGCTGCCCCCACGTCGCCTGCACGGTCGGGGTGTCGCTGCCCGGCACGAACTTGCGCACATCGAAATCCGTGAGCACGTAGATATTGCCCGCGGGATCGAGCGTTAGATCCACGGGGACCGCTCCGATCGACCATTTCGTTCCGGGCGTGCCGTCGCTGGCGTACTTGTGCACCGAGCTGTCGCAGGCGTCGGCCACGAAGAACTCCCCAGACGCTCCCACCGCGATGCCGTGGGGCTCGCTATACGCCGGCTCGTGCGGATCCTCGTCGCGGCCGCAGGTGGGCAGCAGCGGCACGCCGGAGGCGGCGATGCAGCTCAGGGTCACGATCGGATAGTGGCTGCCGCGGTAGTAGCTGATCGCGCAGGGGCTGCCGCCGCGCCATACGATGCCGCGCCAATCGGTGTCGGAGTGGCTGCTACGTGAAAACTCGGTGCCTGTCGTGTCGAGCGTCACCAGCAACCCTGAAGCCGGGTCGTCCGGATCCTTGGCGGCCAGCGCGATCATGTCGCGGGTCACGGCGAGCCGCGGATCCACGACGGTCGACGGCAACTGGCCCAGCGCGGTGCCGTCGGCGTCGTACCAGCGGATCGAGGTGTCGTCCGCCAGGTACACGTTACCCGACGGCGCGACCGAGACATCGGTCCCGGTGATGGCCCAATGACCGATCACGGAGCCCTGGAGTGTAAACTTCGTGGTCTTGGAACTCACGACGAACACCGCGTCCGAAGACGCGGAGATCGCGTGGCCTGAGGCGGGCCAGCTCGACACGAGGTGGTAGGCCTGGGCGAACGCGGGAACCGCGACGCAGAGAGCGGCGCACAGCAGCAGCAGCCGAAGGATCAGGCGAGTTCGCGTGGGGATGTCCGTGTCGTGCATGCAGGTGAGGATACTCCAGAACCCCACAACGGGAAGCTCCATCTGACCCGCGGAGGAATTGGGTTGTGAAGCCGCGGAAACACGAACGATTCGACTCCATTCGCGCGGCCGGCTGTCGGGCGGGCGAACGATAACCCCCGAGATTCCGGACTCCGGGAGTCACGCGACCGCGCTCACAACCGCTACGGCTTCGGCGCCGCCCCCGTCAGCATTCGCGCAAACGCGGCAAATTCTTTGGCGTTGAGGTCCGAAAGCCCGTTTCTGGCGGCTCAGGTGGCGGGTTTCTGCGCGGTGAGGACGTCCGGCCCGAGCGAACCGAACGTGATGATGAACAGCGCCAGCTGGCCGATCTTCGAGCCGCGCGACCGCACATCGCGCAGGCCGTGCCCGGCGAGGGCCGCCCCATACTGATTCACGAACCGGATGTCGTGGATCACCACGCGCCCGCCGGGCTTCAGGACGCGGGCGATCTCGCTCATCGCCTGCGCCCGGCCCTCCCGCTCGTAGACATTGTGGATCGCGACGTTGGACACGACAGCGTCGAAACTGGCATCGGGAAACGGCAGCTTGCGCATGTCCCCCGTCTTGACCTCGACCCGGTCTCCCACGCCTTCCAGTCGCGCGTTTTCCAGCGTGGCCTCGGGCCGGTTGCCGGTGAGATCTTCGGCCTGCCACAGATCGATGCCGGTGGCCTTGCCTGTCGTAAGCCTGCGTGCGGCGCCCACGAGCAGGAGCCCGCGGCCGCAACCAACGTCGAGCACCGCCTCGCTCCCCTGCCAGGGAATGAAGTCGAGCAGCCGCTCGCGCTCGCGTAGCTTGCCGATCTTGCTGTCGTAGAGCATCCAGCACGCCATGAACCCGCAGCCGAGCCCGGCGCCGAGGCCCGAGCCTGCCAGATGGACATGCGCGATGTCGCCGGACCACAGGCCGAACAGCGCCGTGAGAAACAACGAGATACCGATCACCGCGACGATCGCGAGATTGCGGATGACGCCGGGCGCGTCGATGCCGTAATCGGGTTTGGCGGGGAGGCTCGTCGCGGCGGCCGGCACGGTCATCATGGGTTCTCCTCGTCGGATCGCGAACTTCGAACGGCGTGGGAAGCGGGTCCTCAACGGCCAGCGCCGCAGAATAGCGCAGGTCGGCGAGCTATTGCCCCTCGATTTCCCGCAACCGCCGTTCCAGGAAGCGCCGCTCAGGCTCCTGCCGGGCGAGCGTGATCGCCCTCGCGTAGGCCTCCCGGGCCTCGGGCACGCGCCCCAGCCGCCGCAGCAGGTCCGCGCGCGCCGCGTGCGCCAGGTGGTAGCCCAGCAGCTCACCACGCGCGAGGATCGCGTCGATGAGCTCGAGCCCCGGCGCCGGTCCGTTGTGCATCGCCACCGCCACCGCACGATTCAGCTCGACCACCGCCGACGGGTCCGCCCGCAGCAGCACGCCGTAGAGTCCGATGATCTGCGCCCAGTTCGTCGCCGCGGCCGTCGCCGCCTCGGCGTGGACGGCGGCGATCGCGGCCTGCAGCGAATAGGGACCGATGCGCCGCGATGCCAGCGCCCGCTCCACCAGCGCCACGCCCTCCGCGATCAACTCGCAGTCCCACCGCGCGCGATCCTGATCCTCGAGCAGGATCAGCTCGCCCGTGGCCGACGTGCGCGCCGCGCGTCGCGACTCGTGGAGCAGCATCAACGCCAGCAATCCCAACGCCTCGGGTTCAGCCAGCAATTCGACGAGCAGCCGCCCCAGCCGGATCGCCTCCGCCGAAACGTCGGCGCGCGTGAGCGTCGTGCCCGACGAGGCCGAGTAGCCTTCGTTGAACACCAGGTAGACCACGTGCAGCACCGAGTCCAGCCGGTCCGCGAGCTCGGCGCGTGCGGGGACCTGGTACGGAATCCCGGCGTCGCGGATCTTCGACTTTGCGCGCACGATGCGCTGCGCCACCGCGCTCGGCGAGGTGAGAAACGCGTGCGCGATCTCTTCGGTGCGAAGCCCGCACACCTCGCGCAGCGTCATCGCCACCTGCGCATCGGGCGGCAGCGCCGGGTGGCAGCAGGTAAAGATCAGCCGCAGCCGGTCGTCCTCGACGTCGTCCATATCGTGATCGGGCGCAGGCGGCGGGGTCGACTCGAGGCGTTCGGCGATCTCGGTCTTCGAGGCGTCGAACCGCGCCCGCCGGCGCATGGCGTCGATCGCCTTGAAGCGCCCCGCCGAGACGAGCCATGCCCGCGGACTGCCGGGCACACCGTCGCGCGGCCACTGCTCGAGCGCCGCGACGAACGCGTCGTGCAGCGCCTCCTCGGCCAGATCGAAGTCGCCGAGCAGTCGGATGAGCGTGGCGAGGACACGGCGCGATTCGGTGCGGTAGATGGCGTCCAGCCGTCCGCGCACCCGATCGGTCGCGTCCTCGCTCACGCAGCCGCCTGCGTTACGCCTGGACCTTGCTGAAGTCCATGATCGGCCGCACCTCGATGCTGCCGAACCGCGCCGACGGGATCTTTGCCGCGATCTGGATGGCATCGTTCAGGTCGCGCGCCTCGATCAGGTAGAAGCCACCGAGTTGCTCCTTGGTCTCGGCAAACGGCCCGTCGGTGGTCGACACCTTGCCGTTGCGTACGCGCACCGTGGTCGCGGTCTTGATCTGATCCAGCGCCTCACCCGCGACGTAGTGACCGCTCTTGCGGATGCCCTCTGTGAACGCGAAGTACTCGGCCATCATCGCGTCCATGTCGGCCTTGGACAGGCTGTTCATGTTCTGCTCGGCGTTGTAGATCAGGCACAGGTATTTCATGACTTCCTCCAGACGGCTGGGTGCTGGTGACTCCGGTGAACAGCATATGGTCGAACGGGGCGGCGGGAAATCGACACGGGAGAGCGCCAGCGCGACAACCCTCTGTTACGCCTGGACCTTGCTGAAGTCCATGATCGGCCGAACTTCGATGCTGCCGAACTTGGCCGACGGAATCCGCGCTGCGACCTGGAGCGCATCGTCCAGGTCGCGCGCCTCGATCAGGTAGAAACCACCGAGCTGCTCCTTGGTCTCGGCGAATGGCCCGTCGGTCGTCGACAACTTGCCGTTGCGCACGCGCACCGTGGTCGCCGTCTTCACCAGATCGAGGGCCTCGCCGGCGACATGGTGGCCGCTCTTCTTGATGTCCTGGGTGAACGCAAAGTAGTCGCCATTGAATGCCGCCATCTCGGCCTTCGACATGGAGACGGTGATGTGTTCGGCATCGTAGATCAGGCACAGGTATTTCATGGTTTCCTCCGGACGACTGGGGCTGCGCGACTGTGGTGACAGCACATGGTCGAACGGGGCGGGGGAAACTCGACAGGGGGGTTGAGTTACTTTTCCGCCCGCCGTTGCCCCAGCATCCACCCCGGCAACTCCGGCTCCAGATACGCCACCTCCCAGACCCCATGGTTCACGTCCGGATAGAGCGTCATCTTCGCCAGCGCCGGATCCAGCCCGCGGCGGGTTCGCTCTTCCGTGATCGCCTGCATGATGTGCCGCGTGTCCTCGGGGTTCACGAGGTCGTCCTTCAATCCGTGGAACGCCCACACCGGCAACTCGGCAACGCGTGGGGCGACGGTGCGCGCGCGACCGTAGCCACATAGCGGGACGAGGCATGAGAACAGCTTCGGGTGGCGCGCCGCGATCATCCACACGCCGTGGCCGCCCTGCGACATGCCGGTGAATGCCACGCGGTCGGAGGCGATCTTGAACTCGCGCCGCGCCGCCTTGAGCGTCGCCAGCACCAGCGATTCGCGCTCCTCCCACTCCTCGTCCTCCAGCGGCTTCTGCGGGATCACAACCACGCACGACCAGCGCTCCGGATGGGCGAGGATCGCGGGGATCAGGCCGATCTTCGTGGGTTTCTCGCCATCGCGGCCGCACTCTCCGGAGCCATGCAGGAACAGCACGCACGGCCAGTCGTGGTCGTCATCGTAATCGGGCGGCACGTAGACGGCGTAGCGATGCTTCTCGCCGTCGACCGAAACCGCGCGGTAGAGGATGCCGGTCTCATGCGGCGTGCGCGCGAAGGCGGCGGCAGTTGGAATCACCATCGCAAGAGCCGCCATGGCGCAGGCCGATGGGAGCGCGTGAGCGTTCACGAACGCCTCACGCGCCTCCCCCCCGCGTCTCCGGATCATGCGGCGGCGCCTCTTTGCCCAGCTCCCGCGACCGCTGGTATGCGGCCCACACGGCGCGCGATATCGCCGTGCGGAACCCAGCCTTCTCGAAGTAGTACATGGCTTCCGCCGAGGTGCCGCCGGGCGAGGTCACCTGGTTGCGCAGCGCCGCCGGATGGGACTGGCTCTGCTCGTAGAACGCCACGCTGCCTTTGATCGTCTGCACCACGAGCTGTTCCGCAATACGGCGCGGGAATCCCATGTGCACGCCGGCGTCGAACAGCGCCTCCATGAACAGGAACACGTAGGCGGGGCCGGTGCCGGACAGCGCGGTCGCCATGTCGAGGTAGTTCTCGTCCTCGACGAACACCTCGGCACCGAGCGCGCCCAGAATCGTGCGCGCCGCGTCCCGTTGCGGCTCCGTGACGGCATCCGAAACCGTCCAGACGGTGATGCCCTCGCCGATCTGGGCAGGGGTGTTGGGCATCGACCGCACCACGGCGTCGTGCCCGAGCGCGCGCGAGATCTTCCTGATCGAGGCGCCGGCCACGATCGACAGCACGAGCGCCCCGGGACGCACGCCGTCTTTCAGCCCCTTGAGCACTTCGCTCAGCCGCTGCGGCTTGACCGACAGCACGACGATGTCGGCCTCGCTCGCGGCGGCGCGGTTGTCGGTGAACGGCCGGACGCCGTGCTCGCGCTGGAGCTCGTCCCCACGCGCCGCGCGTGGCCCCGACACCATCAGATCGACAGGGGCCGCGAGCTTCTCGCGCAGCAGGCCGCCGATCATGGCCTCGGCCATGACGCCGTAGCCGACGAATGCGATCTTCTGGTTCAGGGCGATCCCCGCCGTCAGCTCTTCAGCACGAACGTGACCTTCATCGTCACGCGATACTCTTTGATCTTGCCGTCCTCGCACTCGAGCTTCTGGCTCTTGATCCAGGCGCCCGTGACGTTTTCGAGCGTCTTGTGCGCGCGTTCGACTCCAACGCGAATGGCCTCCTCGAAGCTCTTCGTGGACGACGACGTGATCTCGGTGACTCGGGCGACGGACATGGGGCCCTCCTTCTTCGATCGATGGCTGCGAGTCGACTCCGCAGATTTCCCAGCTGCAGACGGTAGCCCCGTTGGCCGGAAAGACAAAGGCCTCGCGGTTCAACCGTCAGAATTGGGAGAGTCTCCGGACACGATTCCCGTCAACTCCGTGAGCGTACCCTGCGCAGCCACGCGTCGCACCGAACGCCCACTCAGGGCCATCAGCGCTCCCCCGATCACGTACCGGCATGTCCAACGGATCCCGAACGCCGCTCGCGACGCCACATTGGTCGGCGCGGCCGGCTCGAGCGGCGTCCTCCACATCTCGTCGCTGCCGGGCAACTCCAGCGCCTGCGCCAGTGCGGCGGCGATGCGCCCGTGACCTGCGCTGTTCGCGTGGAACCGGTCGTCGCTCCAGAACCGCGGGTCGGAGCCGATGCCGGCGGCGGCGAAGTCCACGAGGATCGTGCCGCTGTCCCGCGATGCCTGGCGCAGCGCGTCGTTCATCGCCTGCACCCGGCCCCGCAGCACGCGTCCGAACGGCATCACGGTTCCGAGATCGGGCAGCGTGAACGTGAGCACGGTGGCGCCGCCGGAAACGAGCGCGCCCTGCATATGCGCGACGTCGTCGCGCACGGGGCGGGGGTCGAATCCCGGCCTCAGGATGTCGTTGGAGCCCGCGAACACCGTCGCCAGATCCGGGCGCAGCGCGAGCGCGGGCGCGAGTTGCTCGTCCAGGATCTGGCGTGTACGACGACCACGCACCGCGAAGTTGGCATAGAGCAGCGAGCCCTGAACTGCAGCGATCCGCTCCGCCAGGCGCCGCGACCAGCCGCGGTAGCCGCCACACCCATCTGGATCGTCGATCCCTTCCGTGGAGCTGTCGCCAATGGCGACGTAGCGCTCGAATATCATGGCCTGCGCCTTCGGAAACCGTGGGCATCTCGACACGACCGCGATCGCTCGATACGACGATTCATGACTTCCGGTGCAGCGGTTGCGACATGGAAGATTTACATCGGGTCGGCGATACTGTACGCCAACATCGAAACGAACGCTGACGATTCTCCGGCCAACGCACGCTCGAAGGAGTCCATTGGGTAACGACGAAAAACCCGGCACGCTCGAAGTGCCCGCACGGCTCGCCTACGGCGACCGGGTGAACGATTCCGTCACGGCTCGGATACTCATCCGCAATCCGTCGCAGCGCACCGGCAATGCCGTGATGGGCCTGCTCAAGTGCTGGGGCCTCGCCGTGATCTCGATCTTCATCCCGCTCGGCCACTTCTTTTTGGTGCCGGCGTTCTTCATTGCCGGACCGGTCGTGTTCCTCATGGGACTGCGGGAACAGGTTCGTCTCGAGGGTGCTCGCGGCACTTGTCCGATGTGCGGCGAGACTCAGCCGTTTACGGAGCATGGCCCGATGTCGGCGGCGGCGCAGCATCCGGTGCGTTGCTCTGCCTGTCGGCGGCAACTGGTCCTCACCGCCGAACTGCCGGGATCGGTGAGGAGCGACGCGGTGACCGCCGAGCCGTCGAACGTGCGGGTCTGGATGGCAAACGCCGACGAGCCCGCGGGCGTTCCGCGGTCCGCTACGAACGACTGACGTTCGACAGCGCATCCCGGATGATCGCCTGCGCCTCATCCTGGATGCGGCGCAGGTGGTCAGGTCCCCTCAAGCTCTCCGCATAGAGCTTGTACACGTCCTCGGTTCCGGACGGCCGCGCCGCGAACCATCCGCCGGCGGTGACGACTTTCAGGCCGCCGATCGGCGCGTCATTGCCCGGGGCCTTGGTCATCCGATTCGTGATCTTCTCGCCCGCGAGTTCGGTGGCGGTCACCTGTTCGCCGGACAGCTTCGCCAGCACCGCCTTCTGTTCGGGCGTCGCTGGCGCGTCGATGCGCTCGTAGAGGAACTCGCCGAATTCACGCGTGAGATCCCCGTAGAGTTGCCCCGGGTCGCGTCCCGTGACCGCCGTCATCTCGGCGGCGAGCAGGCCGAGGATGATGCCGTCCTTATCGGTGGACCACGCGGTGCCATCGCGGCGAACGAACGACGCCCCGGCGCTCTCCTCTCCCGCGAACCCCAGCGACCCGTCGAGCAGGCCACCCGCGAACCACTTGAACCCGACCGGCACTTCGACGAGGGGGCGCCCGAGCCGCGCCGCGACGCGGTCGATCATGCTGCTCGACACGATGGTCTTGCCAATACCGGCGCTCTGCGGCCAGCCAGGCCGGCGTGTGAACAGATACGAGATCGCGACCGCGAGATATTGATTGGGATTGAGCAGGCCGACGCTCCGCGCCACGACGCCGTGCCGGTCGTGATCGGTATCGCACGCCCAGGCCACGTCGAAGCGATCCTTGAGCGCGATCAACCGCTGCATGGCATAGGGCGAGGACGGGTCCATTCGGATCTTCCCGTCCCAATCGACACTCATGAAGCGGAACGTCGGGTCGATCTCCTCGCTGAGGACCGTCAACGGCAGCATGTAGCGCTCAGCGATCATCCACCAGTAGTGAACCCCGGCGCCCCCCAGCGGATCGACGCCGAACTGGATTCCGGCGTTGCGTACCGCCTCCATGTCCACGACGTGCTCGAGATCGGCGATGTAGGCCGTTCGGTAATCGTGGCGATGAGTCGTGGGCGCGACGAGCGCCCGCGCGAGTGGGATGCGCTTCACCTCGGCGAGCGCACCGGCCAGCAGCGCGTTCGCCTGATCCTCGACCCAGCGCGTGATCTGGGAATCGGCCGGGCCGCCATTCGTCGGGTTGTACTTGAATCCGCCGTCTTCGGGCGGATTGTGCGATGGCGTGACGACGATGCCGTCGGCGAGCCCGGTCGTGCGGCCGCGGTTGTACGTGAGGATCGCGTGCGAGATGACCGGCGTCGGCACATAGCCGCCGCCGTCGTCGATCATCACGTCCACGCCGTTGGCCGCCAAAACCTCGAGCGCGCTCGCCACGGCCGACTCCGAGAGCGCGTGGGTGTCGATCCCGAGGAACAGCGGCCCGTCGATCCCGTGCTGCCGCCGATAGAGGCAGATCGCCTGCGTGATGGCGAGGATGTGATCCTCGTTGAACGCGGTATCGAACGCCGAGCCCCGATGGCCCGAGGTGCCGAACGTCACGCGCTGCCCGCGCACCGACGGATCCGGGTGCAACGAGTAGTACGCAGTCATCAGGCGCGGGATGTTCGCCAGCATTGCGGCGGTGGCGGGCTTCCCCGCGCGCGGGTCGACGTTCATGGCCGCGCCTCCTGCCCCGTGATTCCTCCCGACAGCCAGCCGCCGGTGAATCCCGCGCGACGCAATCCGGCGACGAGCGCCGGGCACCGCCGCATCAGGTCCCAGATCAGTCCGGTACGGTAGTTCTCGATCATCGTCACGATCGGCCCCTCATGGAGCCCGAAGTGCCATGGCGACACCCAGCCGTACGGGTTGCCCGAGCCGTCCGGAAACGTCGGGTTGAACGTGGCCTTGAACCCATAGGGATGCTGTTCCCGCAACTTGAGATGGGTGAAGTGATCGATCGTCGGCAGCACGATCTCGGGCGCGAACGGCAGCGAAGCGACCACCGCCCACGGGGCGAGCGTGCCGTCGTCCGGGCCGTACGGCACGCCGCGCGCGAGGTAGTCGTAGAACCGGCGCTCGACGCCCTTGATCAGCCGCGTCGTCTCGCCAGGCCCATCGCTGGCCGTGATCCCCCAGCAGTGTTCGGCGTAATGCGCGAACTTCAGCGGATTGCGGATCGCATACCGCTGCTGCAGCAACGTGGCGCGCCGGCTGTTCTCGAAGTAGTCGATGCCGTGGCCGCGCATGAATTCGTCCTGGATGCCGCGGAAGTCGATCCAGATGTGCGAGAGTTGGTGCGTGAACAGCGGACCCGCGTAGACCAGATCGATGTCGTAGATGCGTTTCCACTCGTAGGTCGAGGCCCAAACGTTGTAGCTCTCGACAGGCAGCGGGTGCGTGGACGAGCCGAGACCGAGCATGTAGAGGATCAGCGCCTCGTCATAGCCCTGCCATCGATACGGGAGAAAGCCCGTCTCGGGCTTCCATCCGTGCGTGAGCGTGGCCTCTCCGTTCTGCGCCCACTGCCAGTCGACCCGATCGTAGAGCCCCACGGCGAGCGAACCGATTTCACCCTCGTCCGCCGTCTTGCGATCGAAGTATGCGGCCGACGTCAGCACGCCCGCGAGCAGCAGCGCCGAGTCCACGGTGGATAGCTCCGATTGCCAGGCGCGCTCGCCCGTCTGCATGTCGAGGAAGTGATAGTAGAAGTCGTTGTAGCCCGTCGCATCGGGTTCGGGCCCCTGGTGGCTGCTCGCGAGGAAACGCAGCGTGGTGAGTGTTCGCTGGATGGCATCCGCGCGCGTCAGGAACCCGTGCTCGACGCCGACGGGGTATGCAGCCAGCGCCAGCCCGATGGCGGCGATGCTCGCCGGCCAGCCCTCGCACGTCTTGTCGATCACCAGCCCATTGGCGAGGTTGGTCTCGTGCTGGAAATAGCCGAACGCTTCGCGTTGCAGTGTCTCCAGCAATCTCTCGTCGCCGGTCGTCATGTTCGCGGGGTGACTCGCAGGACACCCTCGGGCTTCGGCGAGTCCAGTTCGAAGAACGACTCTGCGTCGGGCGCGCCGGCGCCGGGCGTCCAGGCCGCCTGGCGATTCCGGACAGCCTCGATATATCCCTCCAGCAACCGCAACCGCTCGAGCGCCTCCGCGCGCCACCTGGGGTCGCGCGGGTAGGCCAGTCCCTTGCGCGCGCCCTCCGAAATCAGCAGTTCATAGTTCGACTTCTTCAACGTATTCCCCAGGTGCAGGAGCTGGTGTTCGAACTGCGCCATGAACACGAGGAGCCGCACCCAGCGGTGCTGGTCGAAGTCGAACGCCGACAGCAGGTCGCCCGCGGTGCGGCCCTTGGCGATGATGCTATGGATGGCGTCATCCCCCATCGCCAGGTTGAGGCCACCCTCGTGATCCGACAGCCGGATCTGCACGATGCGCTCGCGATAGCTGGGCAGCGCGGCGAGCGTGTTGTCGCGGAAGTTCTGGGCGGTGGCTCCGATCGCGCCCATGAAACCGAGCAGCGACACGATGTCGGACTGTGGCGGATTGACCACGCGGTTGGCGACCGGCAGGTACACCGGACGCGCGGCATCGGGCGCTGCTTCGTTGAGCGGAGTCGCGGGCTCCGGCGGCAGGCTCGCCAGGTTCATGCCGAACGTCGGCCGCGACGGTAGCCAGGCGTCGAAGAAGTGGATGGGGAAGTTGCTGGTGATGCCGCCATCGCTGAACCAGATGCGCTGCAGATCGGCTTCGGCGCTCTGGAGCACCAGCGACGGATGCGGCGCACCGTCCGGCTCGTGCCGCTCCGCCCGGTGGGTCGCGAGCGCGTCCCGCTTCATCACGTAGAGCGGCACCGCGCTCAACAGGATGGGAAAGCTGAGGCTCATGCGCGCGAGGACGAGCGCCGGGATATCGTCCGCATTCGGCAGCACGTGATATCCGGGCAGCTTCGACAGGTCGAGGCGGGTGGTCTTCCGCGCGTTCGCCACGAGATGCTTCGCGACCGGCGCCGGGAAGATGCGCGCCATGTCGTCTTCGTTGAACAGGAACAAGTCGTCCTCGATCGGCAGCACGTAGGGTTGCCCGAGGCTGAGGCAGGTGGTGATCGTGCGCAGGTCGATCCCGAGATCTTCCCCGCCTGCGCCGTGCTTCGCCTTGAGCGCGCCAACCGTCAGCGGCGTGCCCTGCTCCGATAGTCCGGCCATGTCCTGGATCCGCTCGTGCAGCCAGGTCGTGAGCGTCGGCACCGTGGGATTCTCGGGTGTGACGAGACCCGTGCAGATCCCGAAGAACTGCCGCGTGGCGACATCCGACAGCACCTTCCACAGGCGCCACGCGCACGTGCCGATGCTCGCGACGTAGGCGCCGATGAAGCCCACCGGCATCACGAACGCGACGATGATCCGTGCCGTCGGGTGGCTGGGGGCGACCAGGCCGCACGCCAGGATCCAATCGACCCAGCTTCCCGCCAGCAAACCCAGCACGGTCGAGATCCAATAGGTCCACGGCATCGCCGAGCGCAGCGCGGCCGGCAGCACCAGAAACGGCAGGCGAATCCACGCCGGCAGGAATGGTGTCTTCCGCTTCGTGGCCGCATCCGGCCCAGCCTTGGGGTCGACGGGTCCCACGGCCTTGTGATGCGCCTGGAGCAGCAGATCGAGCAGCGGCCGCGCCTCGCGCGTGGGCTGGAACAGATCGCGGAGGTTGCCGTCCTGGGCCAGCCAGTCGTTCAGGCCCTGCAACTTCTCGAAGCCGCCCTGCTCCCGTCCGAACTCGGCGGCCGCGGTGACGACCGCCGCAATCGCGCCCGCCGACGTACCGCCGATCGAGCGGAACCGGTATTTCTGCGCCAGCTCGAGCACGGCCGGCGGATAGACGATCCCGCTCGTGATGCCGCCCTTCATCACCAGATCGCATTGGAGCGTGGGGGTGGCGTACGAGGGGTTCGCCGAGCGTTCACCCGCCGCGGTGGCTACCGCCATGATGAGACCCTCCTGTAAGGATGTGCCCCGCAACCAGCCTGTACGAATCACTTCCCGTGTGGCTCACCCGACCATGCCGTCCACTACTGCAGGAACGGATGCGGCTTCGCCTTGGGAAGGGTGTTGATGTGCTCGAAGAAGGTTGACTCGGTAATTTCCGTCGGCCATTCGAGTCGGATGTGAATCTTGATGTCTCGTCCTTGGCCCGAGAGCCTGATGGCTTTTAGGCCCATAAGATCATTCAAATCACGAATGACGGCCTTCCTGGGGTTCATGAGTCCGGAGTATTCACGGTCTGTTTGGCGAATGAGATCTTCCAGGCCGAGAGACTCCTGTTGGAGCAGCATCTTCAAGAGTTCCAGCTGACGCTGCGCGATGACACGCTTTCTCGGGCTCTTCAGACGATTGAACAGGTCGTACATCAAATTACGGTACAGCCCTTTGGCAATCTCGTGCTTGATGGCCAGTGCCATTCTACGACTCTGGATTGCGATTCCGAGCAGTCCGAACTGAAGGAACGGCGTGAGGTTGAATCCGCCGTCGCGCACCTTATTCAAGGCGCCAAGATATCCGACCTTCTCGTCGTAGTAATAGTTGGACATGGCGATGAAGCAGGTCTCTCGCAGACCGGCGCGCTGGAGCATGAGCGCCTCGATGACGCGCGCAGTGCGACCATTGCCGTCCTGAAACGGGTGCATGGCTGCCAGGTTGTAGTGCACGGCCAAGGCCTGGATGAGGGGGTCATGGTCACGAAACTCGTGCTGGATAGAATGCGCGAGCATCTCCAGTGCTCGCTGACAGTCTTCTCCGCCCTCCGCACCACGGTGACGCGGAGCTCCGAAAGTGACGTTCTGATCCAACCCTCGGATCTGGCCTGGCGCGCAGTGGTCATCGTCCGCGTCCGTGACAATCCTTCGGTGAATGTCGAGAATCAACGTCGCATCTATCGGGCGATCGATGGGTAACGACGCGATCCAACGATACGTCTTCACAGCCGCGTGGGCCTGTCGCTGTGAACGGGTCTGCAGCTCCTTGGGTGTTTCACGCATAGCGGCTTCCAGTTCACGATCAGTGAACTCGGCACCTTCGATGCGCGAAGTTCCAGCGACCTCGCGTTTCAGTTCCATTCTCTGGAGCTCTTCGACCCAGGCCTTCTGGTAGGGCAGACTCTTAAGCGTGGCGACCGCGGATTTCGCCTCGACCAACTGAGGCAGTACGTCATCTCTTGAGTAACCAATCATGGTTGGCGGAAGGTCGTAGGGGATGACGCCGAGTGGCGGTGTCGCGTTCATTTCCACCTCATTGCCGAAAACAATCTCCTAAAACATTGCAGCGCAATGGTCAAAGTGACGCCGCTCGGATGCTAGAACTAATCTCATTTCCAGTCAATTTCCAAGGTTGAGACTTGAGGCCTGATGACCACCACTCGAGCCTGGGACACGATCGTCGTCGGCGCCGGCAGCGCGGGCTGTGTGCTCGCGGCGCGGCTCAGCGAGGACCGCTTGCGGCGCGTGCTGCTGCTCGATGCCGGCCCCGACTACCCGTCGCCCGAGTCGCTCCCCGCCGACATCGCGAGCCCGCACCGGCCCACCTACTCGCACGACTGGGGTTACTTGGGCGAGCCCGACGGGCGCCACGGTCATGCTGTTCACCGCGCTCGTGGGGCCGCGCTCGTGCGGACGCCTCACGCTGCGCTCGGCGGATCCGAATGAGCCGCCGAGCAAGCGATCCGGTCGCGGGTCGAGACCTCCCATCACCCGGTCGGCACCTGCCGCATGGGCCCGGCTTCTGACGCCCATGCGGTGGTGGACCCGCGTGGCGGCGTCCGCGGCATCGCAGGCCTTCGCGTGACGGATGCCTCGATCATGCCCGAGATTCCGAGCGCGAACACGCACCTCGCCACGACCATGATCGCGGAGCGCATCGCGGCGTGGATGAAGTGGATGGCGGCAGAGGGGGTTCGGACAAACTGAGCCAATGCTGTCGGAACTGCCCAAGCCCCTCACCGTAGTCGCCGCGTGTTGCCGGAGTCCGCTACTTCGTGCCCAGCTTCTCGATCGCCGTCGCCACCGCCGCGGCGTCGGCCTCGGGGTCCACTTCGGTCTCGATCATCGCGATCTTCCCATCGCGGCCGATCAAAAACGTCCAGCGCGCCTCCGTCTTGTCGCGAACCAGTTCCACCTCTTTGCCGGCGACCGTGCGCTTGAGGGTTCCACCCTCCTTGAACGGCACGCCAAACGCGCGCGCGATCGCTCCCGAAGTATCGGACAGCAGCGGGAAGTTGAGATGGTCGGCCTGCTTGAAGTACTTGAGGGCTTGAGTGCGATCGCCGCTGACCCCGACCACCGTCGCGCCCAGCTTGGTCAGGCGCGTATGGAGGTCGCGAAACGCGCACGCCTGCTTCGTGCAGCCGCCGGACATCGCGGCCGGGTAGAAGTAGACCACCACGGCGTTCTTGCCGACGTGGTCCGCACTCTTCCAGATCTTGCCGTTGTCGGCCGTGGCGGAGAACGTGGGGGCCTGGTCTCCGACCTTGAGCGAGTCCTGCGCATGAGCGGTCGACAGGCCCGCGAACAGCCCCACCGCCACCAGCGACGTCAGCCAGCCGAATCTCGAACGCATGGGCATTTCTTGACCTCCAGAGAAGGGAGACGCGGCCCGGAGGCATGAGTATCCAACACGGGGCGGCATCGACGCCAGAAGACGCGAACACGTTTGCCCGAGTCCGGACACAGACCGGGCGCCGGCGCTGCCGGCTCGGCGCCCGCCGGTTCGAAGACGAAACCGCCTGGATCATGAAACACCAGGGGATGCTTGAAGCCCGCCTCGACCGCCTCGGGGACTTCCTCGAACGCACGAAAGGAACATGAACATGACCACCACACCCACGAAAGACGCCGCCGGCGTGACCGTGACCACCCCGAGCGATCGCGAAGCCCGCATCGAACGCATCTTCAATGCGTCCCGCAACCGCGTGTGGCAGGCCTACACCGATCCCAAGCTCGTGGCGCAGTGGTGGGGCCGCGGGAACAAGCTCGTGATCGAGAAGCTGGAACTCGAGCGCGGCGGCCACTGGCGCTACGTCGAGCACAGCGACCATGGCATCCACGGATTCGAAGGCCGCTATCGCGAGGTGACGCCGTCCACGCGCATTGTCCGCACCTTCGAGTGGGATGGTATGCCCGGCCACGTGGTGATCGAGACCGTGATGCTCGAAAACCTGGGCGACGGGCGAACGAAGGTCGTCACCACCTCGCTGTTCCACACCACGGAAGAGCGCGACGGAATGCTGAAGTCGGGAATGAAGTCGGGGGTGGACCAGAGCTATGCGGTGTTGGATCTGCTGCTGGCGAAGATGGGGTGAAGAACGACGCGAACGTCAGGCCACGTGTGCAGCCACAGGGGCTACGCCGAGGAACTCGTTCAACCGCCGAGCCACTAGATCCCGCCTCTCCTTGAGGAAGCGTTTGTAGTCCTCGATGCCAAGCATTCCATCATCCGTCGGAATACACTGAGCTTCAAAAGCCGCCGGTCCGGACTTCTCGATCATTCCTGGGAAGTACTTTACCGGCGGCTTGTCGCTGATCTGCCGGTTCGTCTTGCCGCTGATGAATGCGAGATTCGAGATGTCATCCGCCTCACGGGCCGTGAACGCGTTTTTGAGCAATGCCTTGGGAAAGATGTGGTGGAACTGCAGGCGATGTTGCGTGCCCTTGTGATCCATGGCGATGGCCAAGTTGGACCGCCAGTCCTTGGCGCCGGCAGCGCGGAAGGCGAGGAACATGGTCTTGAACAGCGCACTGCGCTGATTGCGGCCTTCCAGCTCTTCCGGAGCCACGTCCAGACGCCCGACCTGCAACCGCAGACGATCGATCAACGCATCTACACCGCCGCCCTGACGAATCGTGGCGAGGTCCTGGTCCAGGAGCGTTTCACTCGATCCGCGAGAATAGCGGCCCTTCGCGTTGGCCACGAGCACCCACTGGCGCAAGAGTTGGGCTTCCCCGGCGGCGATCTGATAGTGCCGCGTGTGGCCAAAGTATCCGAGGGTCACCAGCAGATATGGCGACGACATCAGGGCTGGCCCGTCGATGCCCGCATTGTTCTTGAGGAAATTGAGCGCGAATTGCATGCCGGGAACACACTCGGACCAGGCCTGCTGAAGAGTCGCCGCGGACAACCCGCCTACCGTAAGGAAGCGTGACTGGCCCGTGGCGAACGCGATCATGTTCTTGAGGTGCAAGCCGAGATCAATCTCGAATCCAGCCTCATCGCATTCGTCCTGAAAGCCCTGGAAGGTTTTCAACGCGCCACGCCACTTTGCGGTAATTTGCGCCAATGCAAGGTCGGAACTGCGCAGCTTCGCGCCCAGTGAGTTCACTCGAACGAAGATCTCGGTGACCTCGGCGTAGGACAGCTTTCGCTCCAGAACGTCCATTCGATAGACGTACTTCCGAATGTCCCGTAGTCGTGCGAGGCGCTTGCTGTACTTGTCGCCGCGCGGATCGTCGAGCGTCGTGATCCCTGCGCGCTGCAGGAACGGCACCGGGCTATCGCTCTTGAACACGTCGGTCACCTTCACCCAATGCGGGGACTGCTCGAGCTTGTGGGTGGCGACTACGAAGGTCATCCGGTCGAAGCGCTTCTGCAGCTCGTCCTCGCTGGAATCGGCCTCATCCTCGATCAGATCTTCGTCTTCGTCCTGGTCGTCGCCGTCCTCATCCACCTCGGTAACTACCGCCAGCTCGTCGGGGTGCTCGAGATTGAACAGTAGCTCGATCGGGCGCTTCCGCCCACGGACCGTGACCGGCTCCCCGCGAATCACCGCCCACAGCGAGGTCAGCCGCTGCTGGCCATCGAGCAGCAGGCGCGTGCTGTGGAAGGGATTCCCATTCTGCGTGACCGCGAAGTCCTGCATCGGGACCGCTTCGTCGGTCTCCCAGAGCAGGATCGCGCCCGAGGGGTAGCCACGGTACAACGAATCCAGCAGGTCGCGCACGCGGGTGGAACGCCAGACGTAGCGGCGCTGCATCTCCGGCAGGCGCAGCTCACCCCGCTCGATCATGCCCACCAATTCTTCGACGTTCGCTTCCGCTTTGGCCACGACACACACTCCTCTGCCGGCCTACTACCGTTACCCCATCGTGTCGGAGACGGATCGCAGATTCAGTCCGAGGCGCGGGCGTGCGGAGTTACGGGGTGCAAAGGCACTCTGGACCGAGAGCGCCAGGATCACCACCGATTGCCCAAAGCCTGACCTAGAGATTGCAGATGGGAGGTCAACTGCCACCGAACTGGAGCGTGGTCAGCAAGTACGAGGGGTCCCCGTGGTGGATTGCCCTCCACGCGATCCCCGCCTCGATTCGGCGCGCCGCTAGTGTTTCACCGGCACGCGAACGGGCTTCACCACCATGCGCCGGATGTCGTCGCGTCCGCGCGGCAGGAGCTGATATCCGCCGTGGGTCCGCCCACGGCCCATGTACTGCGAGATGACTCCATCGACGCGTAGCGGCACGCCGGCCGGGACAGGCTGACCTACGAGCGAGCCCGACAGACCGCAGCCGGTGGCATCGTTCACGCGCATCATCACGTAGTTGGTGTCGGCGGCGGACGTCACCAGCCGGTAGTTCGTGTTGTCGGCGAACCTCGCGGTGTCCGGTAGCGCCTCGCCCTTGGCCGAGAGAATCCGCACGTTGTCGAGCTGCACGAGGCGCGATTCATTCGGCTCGCAGCCACCCGGCTGCTCGGTCGCGTTCAGTTGATCGAGCGTGAGCTGAAGCGGCGCCGGCACCACGGCCGCGTGCCCCAGCGAGTCGATCGCGATTGGCGTCTCGGCGCTGCCGGTGATCTCGGTGAGCCCGTTGAAACCGGTAACGACGCCAGTTACCCGCACGGAATCACCCAATGGCACGCAGTTCTTCGGCGAACCGAACACGTTCACGCCGCCCGTCGCATCTTCCACATAGAGCTTCACGCTGCGGTCGACCGAGAACTGCCCCACCACGACGCCCGTGATGGTGACGGTCTGGCCCTTCGTGAGCGGCGCGCCGTCGGCATCGTTGCAGTGGAGCGAGCCGATCGTGGTGGTCGCGGCGACGGCGGGGAGCGCGCAGGCGAGCGACAGGAGCAGACACGCTCCGAGAAGGCGGATTCGGTAGGGACGCAAGGTGATCCTCGTTTGCTTGGGGATGCTGAGGAATGAGGGGATGGAACGCGCCTCAGATGCTAGCACGCGGGGCGACGATGCGCGGGGAAGGCCTGGGCTTCGCCCGTTATGTCAGCGCCAAATACTCATGCACGCACCGCACCACGGTCGATCCCTCCCCTACTGCCGACGCAACGCGGTTCATCGCCCCCGCGCGCACGTCGCCCGCGGCGAACACTCCGGGCACGCTGGTCTCGAGTGACAGTGGCTCGCGGGCTTGCTTCCAGATGCGGGCGTAGGCATCACTCGCCAGCAGGTCGCGGCCGGTAAGGATGAAGCCCTTGTCGTCTCGCAGCACGTCCGCAGGCAGCCAGTCGGTGCGCGGGCGGGTACCGATGAACATGAACACGGCGTCCGCGTCTTCGACGCGGCATGATCCATCGACGAGCGACCGCAGCGTGACCCGCTCCACGTGCCCGTCGCCCTCGACCAGCGCGATCTCTGTCTCAGGCAACAGCCGGATGTTCGGCGTCTTCTCGATCTGCTCGATCAGATATTGCGACATGGTGTCGCGCAGCGACCCACGGCGCACCACGATCTGCACCTCGCTCGCGTAGCGCGCCAGGTACATCGCGCCCTGCCCCGCCGAGTTCCCGCCGCCGACGACGAGCACGCGCTTGCCGCCGAACGCCGGCGCCTCGGTGGTCGCGGCGCCGTAGTACACGCCCGCCCCCGTGTGCTCCGCCACGCCCGGCGCGGGATGCGTGCGATAGAACATGCCGGTGCCGGCCATCATGGTGCGGGTGACCAGCTCGCGGCCGTCGGCGAGGGTGAGATGAATGTAGGCTGCGTCGATCGCGACGCCGGTCACCTCGAGCGGCGCCAGGAACTCGGCGCCCAGCCGTTGCGCCTGGGTCAGCGCGCGACGCGTCAGATCGCTGCCGCTGACGCCGGAGGGGAACCCGAGATAGTTCTCGATGCGCGAGCTGCTGCCTGCCTGCCCGCCTGGCGCGTGCTGGTCGAGCAGCAGCGTCCGCAGCCCTTCCGACGCTCCGTACACCGCGGCCGCGAGCCCCGCAGGCCCCGCGCCAACGATCACCAGGTCGTACACATCGAGCGCCGCCGATAGCGAGCGGCCGAGGCGTTCGGCGACGTCGCGGATCTCCGGGTCGCGCAGCACGGTGCCGTCTTCGAACAACAGCGCCGGCAGCTCGCCGTCGACGACGCCCGCCGCGTCGAGCAGCACGCGGGTGTTCGGGTCGCGCAGCACGTCGAGCCAGCGATACGGAATTAGATTGCTGGCGAGGAAGTTCTTGATCGCATGCGTGCGCGGCGACCACTGATGCCCGACCAGCCGGAGGCCCGTGGCCTCGGGCAGGTACTCCGCCTGCCAGTCGTCCAGCAGATCGTCGATCACCGGGAACAACCGCTCCTCGGGCGGATCCCAGGGCTTCGACAGGTAGTGATCGAGATGCGCTTCGTTGATCGCCTGGATCGCCGCCTCGATGTCGGAGTAGGCAGTGAGCAGCACGCGCCGCGCCAGCGGGTACACTTCGCGCGAACGGGCGAGCACTTCGCTGCCCAGCATGCCCGGCATGCGCTGATCGCTGATCAGCATCGCCAGCGAATCCCCGCGGGCTTTGAGCTCGCGCGCGGTCGAGAGCGCCTCCTCTCCCGACGACGCGCTCATGACCGTGTAGCGCTCGCGATAGCGCGACCGCAGGTCGCGGCGCACCGCGGCCAGCACCTGCGGGTCGTCGTCGACGATGAGGAGCACCGGCTTGTTCATGATGCGATCAGGCTACCATCACTCTCGGCTACCGGCAGCACGACCCGGAACTCCGTCCGGCCCGGCTGCGATTCGACCTCGATGTCGCCGTCGTTGTGGCGGACGAGGCGGCGGACGATGTCGAGCCCCAGCCCCGTGCCCTGCCCCACCCCTTTCGTGGTGAAGAACGCATCGAAGATCTTGTCGCGGATCTTGTCGGGGATGCCGGCGCCGTTGTCGACGACGCGCACGACCACGCGCTGCTGCTCGCGGGTCGCCTTCACCTCGACGCGGCCGCCGTTGGGCACGGCGTCGAGCGCGTTGTCGATCAGGTTCGCCCACACCTGATTGAGCTCGCCGACAAAGCCCCGCACGTTGGGCACATCGGGCGCCACGTCGATGACCACGGCGACCGACTTCGCCCGCGCCTTCGCCTTGAGCACGGCCACCGTGTTGCCGAGGCTCCGGACCAGATCCACCGGCCCCGCGACCAACGCCTGATCCATGTGCGTGAAGCCCTTGATCGCCGCGACCAGGCCCGAGATGCGCTGCGCCGCCTCCTGAATCTCCGCCGCCAGGCCGCGCACGGAGCAGCCCGCCGCCGTCCAGCGGAGCACGGCGTTGAGCGCTGGCCCGTCGACCGCTTTCGCGATGCCGTCGAGCGCCTCGACCGTCACCGCCGTGTCGGCGAGCGCCTCGGCGACCGTGTCGTCGAGGCCGTGGTCGGCGAGCCAGTCGGCGATGACCTCCTCGTGATCGGCCTGCTCGATGGGCGACCGCACGCCCTGCACGTTGGTGGACAGGCAGGCCTCGCGAACGGCATCGACGGCGGCGAGTTGGGCATCGGTGAGCCTCGCGGCGCCGAGGGCGCGAGTGGCGCGTTCCGCGTCTTCGAGCCGGCCCTCGAGCAGCGCCGCACTACGTTCGATCGCGGACGCCGGGTTGTTCAGCTCGTGCGCCAGCCCTGCCGACAGCTTGCCCAGCGAGACCATCTTCTCGTCGTGCAAGTCGCTCGAGGTGAAGGCACGGGCACGATCGATCATGGTGTGGACGAGGATCGACGTGATCTCGTGGCACTCCTGCATCATCGCGCGGATCTGGTCGCGAGGAATGGCCAGGATCGCCGATGGCTCCTGGGCCACCGTGTCACCGGGCGGGCTGACCAGGCGCGAGTATGGCAGCAGGCCCGTGACGTCGCCTTCGCGCCATTCCATGGTCTTGTGCAGCCCGGCCCCGCGGTCGACGAATATCGCGACGCGGCCGGACAGCAGGATGAACATGCCGGCCACCTGGGTGCCCTTGGTGGAGAGGATGTCGCCGGTGGCCAACTCTTTGAGGGAGCCGTGCGAGGCCAGCCAGGCGAGCTCCTCGGGCGGGGCGGCGGCGAGGGTCTTGTGGGCAGCGAGGCGGGTGGTGAGGTCGGGGGTTGGCATTTGTTGTGTCCTTGGAGCAATGGTGTGCGCTCGAAGATCGTCTGCATGATATCGGAAACCGGAGATCTACGGGCAGTTTCCGCCGGTGCGGGCCCTCGCTGCTAGACCGAATTCATCGCGACATCAACGCCCGATCATCCTCACCAGCACCGGATACGTAACCCCCGGATTCCCCCCCACCTGCTCCGGATCCACCACATCGTGGCTGAGATGCAGCGCCACCGGAAACTCATACGCCTCGACCAAACGCCCCCGGTGCCGCCGCCAGGCGGTCACGACCTCTGCGTTCAATCCATTGTCCACCGCCAAGTCCCCGCCCACCGTGATCATCGCCAGCGACCGACACGCGGGTCGGTTTTGCAGCGCGTCCTCCCGGACCGCCCACCCGATCGTCAGAACCGCCGCCACCGCGCGCGTGGCAAACCTCGGGTAAACGTGACGAGGCCCCCGGAGCTCACGCTTGAGCTTCGCATCCCACCACACGAAGGCGTTCGGCATCGCGCCCAGCAGGCGCGCGGCCACGGGCGACCACGCGCCGCGGGCGCGCGCCACTCCCAGCATCGGCGCGATCATCACCGCGCGGTCCACGTCGGGCCGCTCCTGTGCCGCCTACGCCGTCAGAGTCCCGCCGACCGACAGCCCGGCCACCGTGACGCTGTCCCCGAGGCCGTGCGCGGCGTCCAGCACCCGGTCCGTGAACCCGCACAACTCGCGGGCCTCGAGACGCGCCAGCTCGTCCGTCATGCGCTCGGCGAACCCATGCCGCGGCAGGCGCGGGATGAACACGTTGGCGCCGCGCTCGAACAGCATCCGCCCCAGCGAATCCCACTGGGCGGGACAGTTGGTCAGCCCGTGCAGCAGCACGATCACACGCCGGGTGCGGTCGCCGTGGGTCAGGAGCTGCGTGCGGCATTCGCTCGCGATCGCCGGGGAGTCGTCGGCGCCGATCGCGGCGACGAGACGTAGCGCTTCGGCGTAGGTCTGGGCGGGATGTGGGTGCGATTCGAGGCCGTGGTGCGGCAGCGGGTTCAGGAGCCAGAATGCGGCCACGGCGAAAATTGCGAGCGCTGCGACCACGGGGCGCCTCATTGACGCGAACTATAGCTGAACGCGCTATCCTCCGAGCCACATGACATCGGAAACTGGTCATACGACCCCGCACCCAATCGCGATCGCCCCCATGGCCGCCACCGACTGGCCCGCGGTGCGCGAGATCTATGAAGCGGGCATCGCGACCCGCAACGCCACGTTCCAGACGGAGGCTCCGCCGTGGGAGCTCTGGGATGCGGGGCACCTCGGCACGTGCCGATTGGTCGCGCGAGACACGCGGGCCGAAGTCGTGGGCTGGGCGGCGCTGAGCCCGGTCTCGTCGCGCCGGGTGTACGCGGGCGTGTGCGAGGTGAGCGTCTACGTCGCGGAAACCGCGCGCGGTCGCGGCGTGGGTCGCGCGCTGCTCCAGGCGCTGATTGCCGCATCCGAAGCCGACGGCCGCTGGACGCTACAGGCCGGCATCCTTTCCGAGAACGAGGCGAGCATCGCGCTCCATCGCACCTGCGGGTTCCGCGACGTCGGCGCGCGCCGGCGCATTGGGCAACTCGACGGAGTCTGGCGCGACACCCTGCTGCTCGAACGGCGGAGTGAAAGCGTGGGGGTTTTGTAGGCGCATAAGCTGATGGGCTCCCGACCGTGATGGTCGAGAGCCCATCGATTGAGGCGCCATCTGCGCGACGATCGCGGCATTGCGCGGCTGGGAGTAGTCACCGCAGCGACGACCACACGCTCCTAGCAGGCTGCTGAAAAAGGACCGACGACGCGCACCGGGGAGCCTGCCGATGCACTCGTTCGCGAGCGGCGGTTCCGCTGAGCGGGGTGCTGGCGCCATATCGGTGATTCTGAACTCCGGAGTGTCGTTCTCATGCGATC
>JBBRLX010000045.1:0-21529 GCA_038231135.1 Candidatus Eiseniibacteriota bacterium
GGTCGACGTGACGGTGAATCCGGTCGCGCCGGCCTGCCTGATCTCCGGTCCGACGACGATCTGCCAGGGCCAGACCGCACACCTGTGCGGCCCGGCGGGGGCGCTGTCCTACCAGTGGAGCAGCGGCGAGACGACGCAGTGCATCGATGTCACCGTCGCGGGTCACTACGCGCTGACGGTGAACAAGGACGCGGCGTGCGGCTCGACGAACTGTGCGGTCGACGTGACGGTGAATCCGGTCGCGCCGGCCTGCCTGATCTCCGGTCCGACGACGATCTGCCAGGGCCAGACCGCACACCTGTGCGGTCCGGTGGGTGCGCTGTCCTACCAGTGGAGCAGCGGCGAGACGACGCAGTGCATCGATGTCACCGTCGCGGGCCACTACGCGCTGACGGTGAACAAGGACGCGGCGTGCGGCTCGACGAACTGTGCGGTCGACGTGACCGTGATCCCGCCGCCGCCGTGCGCGATCTCGGGTCCGACGGAGATCTGCTGCGGTGGCACGGGCCAGCTGTGCGGCCCCGACGGTAACTACACGTACCTGTGGAGCACCGGCGAGATCTCGCGCTGCATCGTCGTGAACGCTGCCGGCACCTACACGCTGCAGGTTCGCAATGTCGGCACGTCGTGCGTGTCGACGACCTGCTCGCAGACGGTGACGATGCGTACGCCGGTGATCTGCGACATCACCGGTCCGGACCTGCTGCCGATCGGACAGACCGCGACGCTGTGCGGCAACGACAACCACGACTGGATCTACACCTGGAGCACGGGCGACACCACGAGCTGCATCACGATCACCGAGCCCGGCACGTACCGGCTCAAGGTGACCGACCGCGTCTCGGGTCGCACCAGCCAGGGCTGCTCGAAGACGGTGTACGAGACGCAGCCCACGCCGATCCCGTGCCGCTGCAGCATCCTCTACCCGGACAGCAGCAACTGCCCGCGTTCACTGGCGCCGTTCAACGAGTCGAAGATCGTTCGCGCCATCCTGCCGGGCCGCTCGGGCTGCGTGAGCGACGGCAAGCTCAAGGTCTGGTACAACGACGAGAAGGCGTTCGGCATGGGCATCCGCCGTGTCGTCATCAAGAACTCGGCGACCGATTCGACGATCACGGACTATCCTACGACCCCGAGTCCGGCAACGCCGGGCTGTGTCGATCATCCGTCGTTCGGCGCCACCGCGCAGACCGGCGACCAGGTCGGCAACGACACGGCGGTCGACGGCGGACGTCCGGAGTGGCCGGTGCTGTATGTCAGCGACATCACGACGGATCCGGCCAACCGGGCGGGTGACTGGCAGCAGGGCGGCACGGGTGGCATCGCTGCCCACCGCGTGTGCGGCGTGTGGACGTACGGCATCCGCCGCGTCGACAAGACCGTGACGCCGAACAAGGTCACGATCTCGATGGATCCGAGCCCGGCGAAGAATCACTGGAACCTGGGATCCTCCGATCCGCTGCCCGATTCCGTGGGCGTGGACGAGGGCTATGGCGCCGAGATCTCGTGGAATCTGAACGAGCTCGGGCTGCAGCCGGGTCACAGCTACCGCCTGTACTTCATGATCCACGACGGTGATCAGTCGATCGCCACCGGCGGCGACGTCGGTCACGGCTGCACGCGGGTCAGCGTGGCGGCGAACGGTCAGGTCGTGGTCCAGAACGCGTCGAGCCTGGTGACGCCTGGGTCGGGCGCCCGGATGGTTCCGGTGGCTGCGGCGTCCGCGCCGCTCCAGTTCGAGCTCGGTCAGAACCGCCCGAATCCGTTCCGTCTGGGTTCGCGCACGACGATCACGTTCGCGCTGCCGGAGCAGAGCCACGTGAGCGTCAACGTGTTCTCGATCCAGGGCCAGCGGGTGGCCACGCTCGCGGATGGTTCGTTCGCGGCCGGTGTGCGCACGCTGGAATGGAACGGCACCGATGCGACGGGACGGATGCTCGCCCCGGGCCTCTACGTCTGCAAGATGTCCGCGAGCTCGGTGAACTCGAACGGGTTCCGCCAGGTCCGCAAGATGATGATGATCCAGTAGCTTCGCATCACAGCAGTCGCAATCCGGAACGGGCGGGTCCTTTAGGGATCCGCCCGTTTTCGCGTGTGCGCTGGCGGAACACGATTCGTCCGGGCTAGTCTCCGCCACATGTCACCCATCGAAACCACCGTCGTCCTGGTCGTGGTCATCGGCGCCGCGGCGGTCCTGGTGAAATCGTTCTCGCGCGATGGTTCCAGCCGCGCCCGTGCCGGCGAGGTGGATCCCGTGGATGCGCTGCTGGCCGAGGTGTCCGGCGCCGACCCCGACACCGCGGGTGAAACGGTCGCCGTGACCGACGAGGGGTGGGCGTTCGTTCCCGACGGCCACGAGGTGGCGCTGGTGCCTCACCGGCTCGCCGGTGGCGGCGAGGACCCGGCGGCGGGGTTCGATGCCGGTCCGGATCCGCACGGCCCCGGTGGGGGCGGGGGACGCTTCGAGGTGGGCGAGTTGATCGGCGCCCGGGTCCGCCGCGGTGATCCCAACCACGATCCGTGGCGCCTCGAGGCGCTGGGACGCGACGGCGACTACCGGGCGTGGTTCTTCGTGACCGAAGAGGCGGCGCAGGCCGCGTTCGATTTGCTGAACCGGCGCATCGTGCGACCGCTGCGCGACGAGGACGGGGAGCTGCGCCCGCCCACGGCGGCCGAGTTCGAGGATGCCCGCCGCATCGAGGAGGAGACCGAGCGCGCGCTCGACGCCCCGGACGAGCCGTGAGGCCCGGCGTCGCGGGCTCATGTGCCCTCGGGCGCCCGCCGTCGCGGGACGCGCCGCCGCGGTGACGGTGGTTGTGGCGCCTGTTCCGGAGCGCCGCTATAGTCGCCGCGATCCGGCTGTAGCCGCTGGGAACGCGCCGGGAGGGCAGCACTGATCCCTTCACGAGGAGCCACATGCAACGCAGGATTCGCGTTCTGGTCGGGAAACCCGGTCTCGACGGCCACGATCGCGGCGCCAAGGTCGTTGCCGCGGCGCTGCGCGACGCCGGTATGGAAGTGATCTACACCGGTCTGCACCAGACCTCGGAGCAGATCGTCGAGGCCGCGCTGCAGGAGGACGTCGACGTGGTGGCGTTGTCGATCCTGTCCGGCGCCCACATGACCCAGTTCCCCGAGGTGCTCGAGTTGATGCGCGCGCGCGGACTCGGCGACCGGCTGCTCACGGGCGGCGGCATCATCCCGCCGGACGACATGGAAACGCTCGCCCGCCGGGGCGTGGGGAAGCTGTTCGGGCCCGGGTCCTCGACGCAGGACATCGTGCAGTTCATACGCGGCTGGTTCGCCGGGCAGCATGGCGAGGACTCGCTGTCGCCACTGCCGCCGCCGCGCGAGCTCGATCCGGTGCGCGCGGCCTACGCGGCGTCCGGGACGCATGGTGCACGGCGCACTGCGGCGCCGCAGCACTCGCGGACGGCGTCCGCGGCAGGCCGGCGCACCGCCACCGCGCCCGCACGGGCGGAGCCGGTCGCGAAGCGCGCCGCGAAGGCTGCAGCGGCCCGCCACCGGGTTCCGAAGCGCGCCACGGTGCGGCCTGCGGTCGTGAAGCGCGCCGTTCCGAAGCGGAAGCCCGCGACCGCGAAGCGTGCGGCGGCACGGCCCCCTGCTGCGCGGGCCGCGGCCCCGAAGCGCGCGGCCGCCCGCCGCGCGGCCCCGAAGCGCGCGAAGTCAGGCCGCACCTCCGCCGTGCGTGCGGCGACCGTACGGACTTCACCCCGGCGAACCGCATCGCGCCGCGGGACGCAGGCGGCACGACGCCGCTGACGCCCGACGGCCCGCGGGTGGTCGCGCTGAACGGCAGCCCGGTGCGCGGCAGCAGCGTCGAACGGCTGGTCGAAGCGTTGTGCGCCGGCGTCGCCGCGGCCGGCGGCCGCCCCCAGCACCTGCGGTGCGCGGAGCTCAACGTCGTGGCCTGCCAGGCCTGCGGACCCGAGCCCACCTCCGAGTACTGCGTGTACCACGACGACATGGACACGGTGTTCGAAGCCCTCCACGACGCCCACGCCGTCATCGTCGCGTCACCGGTGTATTTCGACACGGTGAGCGCCCAGCTCAAGCGGGTGATCGACCGGTGCAACTGCATCACGCCGCTGGTGAGGCTCGAAGGCGGCGGTTACGACTGCGTGCCGCGCTGGGCCCGCACGCGCCGCGGCATCTTCGTCGCGACCTGCAGCTCGGCCCATCGCTACGATCTCGCCGAGCGCAGCGTCCGCGGCTTCCTCAAGTGGGTGGGGGCGAAGTGGGAGGAGACGCTGGTCTGGCAGCACGAGGACAACGTCGTCGGCAGCGTGCAGTCGGACCCGGAGCTGCTCGCCCGGGCGGCCGCCTTGGGCCGGCGGCTGGTGGCCAGCGCACCGCTCGAAGCCTGACGATCGGATTACCGCGAATCGCGGCGGCTGCGGTACATTCGATGCTCGCCCCGGCAACCCACACGTACCGACCGGCCCCTGGGCGCCGGCGCAACCCGACGAGCACATGGAATCCACCTCGCTGCTGACCTTGCAGGACGAGCACCTCCAGGTACGCGAAACCGCGCGGCGGTTCGCCGACGAGGTCGTGGCTCCCCGCGCCCGCGACACCGACGAGACCGAGACGTTCCCGGCCGACATCGTGAAGCAGATGGCGGAACTGGGGTTCCTGGGGCTGCCCTACCCGGAGAAGTACGGCGGCGCCGGTCTCGACACGCTCGCGTACGTGATCGCGGTGGAGGAGATCGCGCGGGCCTGCGGCTCCACGGCGATCACGCTCGCTGCCCACGTGTCGCTCGGCTGCGGCCCCGTCGCCGCGTTCGGCACCGAGGACCAGAAGCAGCGCTTCCTCGTCCCGATGGCGCGCGGCGAGGCGCTCGGCGCGTTCGGACTCACCGAGCCGAACGCGGGCTCGGACGCCGCCGGCACCGAGACGCGGGCCGAGAAGGTCGCGGGCGGCTGGCGGGTGACGGGCACCAAGATCTACATCACGAATGGCAGCGTGGCGAAGTACATCACGTTCACCGCGCGCACCGACGCCAGCCGCGGGACGAACGGCATCTCCGCGTTCCTGATGGACACGGCGACCCCCGGGTTCAAGGTGGGGAAGAAGGAAAAGAAGATGGGGCTGCGCGGTTCGGACACCGTGGAGACCGTGTTCGAGGACTGCTTCGTCCCCGACGAGAACCTGCTGGGCGACGCCCAGGGCGGCTTCAAGGCGTTCATGCGCACGCTCACCGGCGGCCGCATCTCGATTGGCGCGCTCGCGCTGGGGCTTGCGCAGGGCGCCTACGAACACAGCGTGAGGTACTCGAAGCAGCGGAAGCAGTTCGGCCAGCCGATCGCGAGCTTCCAGGCGATCCAGTTCATGCTCGCCGACATGGCCACGCGCATCGAGGCATCGCGGCTGCTCGTGTACCAGGCGGCGCAGCTCAAGGATCGCGGCCACGAATACGTGAAGCAGGCGTCGATGGCGAAGCTGTTCGCGAGCGAATCCGCGAACTGGGTCACGGACAAGGCGATCCAGATCCACGGGGGCATGGGCTACTGCCGCGACGTGCCGGTCGAACGGATGCATCGCGACGCGAAGCTGATGGAGATCGGTGAAGGTACGAGCGAGATCCAGCGAATGGTGATCGCCCGCGAATTGCTGCGCGGCGAGTGACCGGCGCGCGCGGCGCCACGCGGAGGGCTGCGCAGCCATGACTGCTCCCACGGAAACCCCGACGATGCGGTGGTCCTCCGCGTCCTCCGAGCTGGCCGACAGCGAATTCGCGGCCGAGGACGCCGCCACCCGGGCGCTCGAGGACCTGGGTCCGGGACCCGTCGATCTGGCGCTGGTGTTCTTCAGCGCTCAGCACGTGCCGCACGCGCAGGCGATCGCCGATACGCTGCGACGGATCCTGGCGCCCGCCTGCCTGATGGGGGCCAGCGCTCATGGTGTCGTCACGTCGGAGCACGAGCTGGAGGGGGGGCCGTCGCTCAATGTGATCGCGGCACGGCTGCCCGGCGTCGAGCTGCAGCCGTTCGTCGCGCTGCGCGAATCCTGGAACCAGGCGGTGCTGGACCCGGAGGAGTTCGCGCGCACCGCGCCCGGCGCCGCGAACGCCGAGCTCGTGATCCTGCTCGCCGATCCGTTCTCGCTGCCGGTCGATCATGTGCTGCACGCGTTCAACCGGCACGCGCCGGGCGTGCGTATCGTCGGTGGCATGGCCAGCGCCGGCGTGCGGCCCGGGTCGAACGCATTGATCCTGAACGACTGGATCGCGAACGAAGGCGGCGTGGCGCTGGCGCTCAATGGCGCGCTGCGCGTCGACGTCGTGGTGTCGCAGGGCTGCCATGCCATCGGCCCGCCGCTCGAGGTGACGCGCGCCGAGGGCAACGTGCTGGTCGAGCTCGACGGACAGCCCGCGCTCGAGCGCGCGGAGCAGGTGCTGCTCGAGCTGACCGACGTTCAGCGCGAACAGCTCAAGAACGGGCTCTACGTGGGCCGCCCGGTGCGCGCGGGCGCCGAGGGCCCCGGCGACTATCTGATCCGCAACCTGCTCGGCGCCGACCGTGACCGCGGCGTCATCGCGATCGGCGATCACGCCGTGCGGCGCGAGCGCATCCGTCTGCACGTGCGCGATGCCGGCAGCGCGCGGCAGGACCTCGAGTTGCTGCTGTCGCCACAGACTTTCGACAGCCACGCCCACGCGGCCCTGCTGTTCCCGTGCAACAGCCGCGGCCGCGGCCTCTACGGCACGCCGGACTGCGACATCGCCACGCTGCAGTCGGTGCTCGGCGACGTGCCCGTGGCCGGGATGTTCTGCGCGGGCGAGATCGGCCCGGTCGGCGGCCGCAACTACGTGCACGGCCACACCGCCAGCATCGCGATCGTCCGGCCACGGGTCTAGGACCGCCCCCCCTTCAGAGCGCCGCCGCCACCGCCGATAACCGGGCAGACGGTACGAATTCAGACGGCTGGATCGCGCCCGTTTTCGGCCGAATTCCCCATCCCGGTGGAGACCCGTTGCCCGTGGCGTTCGAACCTCGAATCTCCGGCTTTCGCCGCACGGCGTCCGGGTCCTGGCTGCTCAAGGCCGGGCTGCTGCTGACGCTGGTGGTGCTGCTCGCCCACGCGTGGCAGTACCGGTTCCTCACCGACGACGCGTATATTTCGTTCCGCTACGCGCGGAATCTGAGCCAGGGCCAGGGCCTGGTGTTCAACCCCGGCATGGAGCGCGTCGAGGGCTACAGCAACTTCCTGTGGGTGCTGGGGCTCGCGGCGCTCGACCGGATGGGCGTGGCGCCCGAGCGGGCGGCGAATCCGCTGAGCCTGCTGTTCACGGTCGCGCTGTGGGCGTTGCTCGCGGCGTTCCTGTGGCAGCGCCATCGCCGCACGCGCGACTGGTGGCTGCTGGTGCCGCTCGCGGCGCTCGCCGCGTGCCGCAGTTTTGCCGTGTGGTCGACCGGCGGTCTCGAGACGCGCCTGTTCGAGCTGCTGGTCGTGGCCGGCGTGCTGCGGCTGGTGCACGAGATGGAGGGGCACCACGTACGCCCGCCGCTGCCGCTCGGCGCCGCACTGCTCGGGCTCGCGGCGCTCACGCGTCCCGATGGCGTGCTGATCGCCGCGTGCGCGCTGGGTGCGGCAGCCGCGATCGACGCGTCGCGGTACCAGTTCCAGTTCGGCCGGTGGTTCTCGCGCGTGTGGCCGTGCGTCGCACTGGTCGCGGCGCAGCTGGTGTTCCGTTACGCCTACTATCACGAGTGGGTGCCCAACACCTACTTCGCCAAGGTCGGCGGCCGCATGCTGTGGGGTTCCGGCCTGCGGTACGTCGCGGCGTTCGTGCTGGAATACGGGCTATGGCTGTGGCTGCCGGTGGTGGCACTGGGCACGACGCTCGCGATTCGCCGCCGCGCGCCGGCGCTGCCGGCGATCGTGCTGGCGGTGCTGATTCCCCACACGCTGTACGTGATGTCGATCGGCGGCGATCACTTCGAGTACCGGCCCCTCGACCTGTGGTTTCCGCTGCTCGCGCTGCTGCTCGCCGACGGCTTCGAGGCGTGGAGCGAGCTGCCGCTCGGTACCGCGCTGTCGGCGGCCTACGCCTGCGTGATGCTGGCGGCCGTGTTCTGGATCCCGGCGGCGAGCCACCGCGAGTTCCCGCACGTCTATACCGCGGCGTTCCCCGGCGATGCGACCGGCAGCGAGGATTCCGCGAGGTTCCTCGACCCCGATCGCGACCCGCTGCTCCGGTGGCCGCCGTTTCGCCAGGTGGCCCTCGCGCACCTCGATCTCACACGCTGGCTCACGCGGCACTTCGTCGCGGTGCGCCAGGAGGAGCACGCGATGTTCCTCGCGAACGCCACCGTCGAAGCCGGCCGCCTGCGCTCGCTGATGGACCGCGGCGTGCTGCCGCGCGACACGTACTTCGCCATGAGCAGCGTGGGGGTGATTCCCTACGTCACGAACGCCCGGACGCTCGACCGGCTCGGGCTGACCGACGCCGTGGTCGCGCACGGCCCGTTCCTGAGCGATCTGATGGCGCATGGCAAGCTGGCGACCATGGACTACGCCCGCCGGCGTGGGGTGGACCTGTGGTTCTGCGATCAGGTGTACGGGCACGCCTCGCTGCTGTCGCGGCGAATGATGACCGAGGCGATCCTCGCGCGCCGGCAGGGCGAGAACGCGTGGGCGGCCGAGGTCGCGCCCGACACGTTCCTGCTGTGCCGGCTGCCGCAGGGACCGGCGGCCGCGGCGCGGCGGATGCCGAAGCTTGCCTTCCGGTCACTCACGGATTCGACGTTCTCGAAGTTGTACTTTGCGCGCGCGATCGAAGCCAGCGAGGGTCAGGTGCGCCGGGATCCGCGCGACGGCGTGGCCCAGGGGCGGCTCGCCGCGCTGTATGTCGCCGATCGCCGATACGCAGACGCGGAGCCGCTGTGCCGCGCGATCGTGAGCGCGGCGCCCGGGGATCCCGGGGCGCTCGACCAGTTCGCCGCGTGCCAGCTCGGCCAGGGGAACCTGCAGGGCGCGGCCATCACGCTCGAGCGCCAGCGCCAGTTGCTGGTTCGCATCGGGGGCAGTCGCAGGGCCGAGGAAGTCGCCCGGAACCTGAACGCGGTCCAGGCGGAGATCCGGAGTCGCGCGAAACCGATCGACTGACGGCGCGCGGGGGCCGGCACCGCTGCGTGCGCCGCTGGCGCCGCCGGGAGCCGCCGTTCGCGCACGAGGTTCCGCAGCGTGCCGAAGCCCGTGGAATTACGCGGCCGCCCCGCCGGGCTGCCCGGCTTGCCGGGATCGTGTAGACTCGCCGTTTCTCAATCCCATTCCCGGTTCCCCCTGCGATTTCGGAGTTCTCATGTCACAGCCCGACGTGTTCATCGTGGGTGCCGCGCGCACCCCGATCGGAAAATTCCTCGGCGCCCTGGCGCCGCTCCATGCGTCGGACCTCGGCGCGATCGCGATCCGCGAAGCCATGAAGCGGGCCGGCGTCCAGGGCGACCAGGTCGACGAGGTCCTCATGGGCCACGTCATCCAGGGCGGCCAGGGCCAGGCGCCGGCGCGCCAGGCTCAGATCAAGGCCGGCATCGACCCGCACGTGGGCGCCGTGGCGATCAACAAGGTGTGCGGCTCAGGCCTCAAGGCGGTCATGCTGGGCGCCCAGGCGATCAAGGCCGGCGACGCAGAGTGCATCGTGGCCGGCGGCCAGGAGAGCATGAGCACGGCGCCCCACTATCTGTTCACCGGGCGCACCGGCCAGAAGCTCGGCGACACCGTGCTCAAGGACGGGGCGGTCTACGACGGCCTGTGGTGCTCGTTCAACGACTGCCACATGATCGAGCTGGCGCAGTACACCGCCGAGAAGGCGCAGCTCACGCGCGACGAGCTCGACCGGTTCTCGGTCGCGAGCCAGCACAAGGCCGCACAGGCGATCGCGGAGTGCCGGTTCTCGAAGGAGATCGCGCCGGTCACGATCCCGCAGCGCAAGGGCGACGCGATCGTGATCTCGAAGGACGAGGCGGTGCGTGGCGACACCACGCTCGAAGAGCTGGCGAAGCTGGCGGCGGTCACGCGTGACAAGGGCGGCATGATCACTGCCGGCAACGCCCCCGGGCTGAACGACGGCGGGGCCGCGCTGGTGCTGATGAGCGGCGCGCGCGTAAAGCAGTCGGGCGCCATGCCGCTCGCGCGGGTCGTCGCCTACGCGACCGGCGGTGGCGAACCCAAAGACCTGTTCTTCGCCCCGATCGACGCCGTGGGCAGGCTCATGAAGAAGATGGGAGTCGGCATCGGGCACTTCGATTTGATCGAGGCGAACGAGGCGTTCGCGGCGCAGGCGGTGGCCGACGGCAAGGCGCTGGGCTGGGACTTCGACCGCGTGAACGTGAACGGCGGCGCGATCGCGCTCGGCCATCCGATCGGCGCCTCCGGCGCGCGCGTGCTGGTGACGCTGGTCCACGCGCTCGCGGCCCGCGGCAAACACACCGGGCTCGCGACGCTGTGCCTCGGCGGCGGCAACGCCGTGGCGCTCGCCGTGGAGATGGTGTGACGTTCCGCCGCGGCGTGGCCGCGGAGGGCCGCCGATGACGCTGACCGAACCCGTGGCGAACGGCCCGTCGGCCGCGGTCCGCAAGGTCGCGGTGGTGGGCGGCGGCACGATGGGCAACGGCATCGCGCAGACGTTCGCGACCGCGGGGTTCGGCGTCGAGCTGGTCGACGTCCGCTCGGAATTCGTCGAGCGCGCGCTCGGCACGATCGGACGGAATCTCGATCGCGTCGCGAAGAAGCAGGCATGGCCCGCGGACCAGGCGCCGGCGATCCTCGGCCGGATCCGCGGCGGCACCGAACTCGGCGTCGCGAAGGACTGCCGGATCGTGATCGAGGCGGTGAGCGAGGATCCCGCGGTCAAACGCGCGCTGTTCGAGCGGCTCGACGCCGCGGCGCCGGCCGACGCGATCCTCGCCAGCAACACTTCGAGCATCTCGATCACCGAGATCGCGGCCGCCACGCGCCGCCCGGGCCAGGTGATCGGCATGCATTTCATGAATCCGGTGCCGGTCATGCAGCTCGTCGAGATCATCCGCGGCCTCGCGACCACCGATGCCACCTATGCCATCACCGAGGATCTCACGCGCCGGCTGGGCAAGACGCCGGTCGAGGTGAACGACTACCCGGGATTCGTGTCGAACCGCATCCTGATGCCGATGATCAACGAGGCCGTCTACTGCCTCATGGAAGGCGTGGCCTCGCGCGAGGCCATCGATACGGTGATGAAGCTCGGCATGAATCACCCGCTGGGGCCGCTCGCGCTCGCCGACCTGATCGGCCTCGACACCTGTCTCAGCATCATGGACGTGCTGCACGCGGGACTCGGTGATTCGAAGTACCGGCCGTGCCCGCTGCTGCGGAAGATGGTGAAGGCCGGTTACCTCGGTCGCAAGACCGGCCGCGGCTTCTTCGAGTATCCCGCCGCATAGTCGTCGTCGCGGGCGCAGAACCGCATTCAGCCCCGTAATGCCTTCCCGTCACTCCCTGTGACCGCTCCCTCTGCGCAACATTTCGGCAATCTCGCTGATTCTCGCGAGTTCGCCGCACATTTCCGGTTGGTAACGGACACAACTTTCACCGCGCAATGTGAATGTTTCCGTATCCATTATGTGTCGCCTTTGTTAATGTACGATGACAAAGGAGGCCCCTCGGATGTCGGCCTATCCTGGATTGAACCTTGGACTGCGACTCATCGCCCTGTCGGTGGTGGCAAGTGCCGCGGTATTCCTGCCGGAGGTTTCATCCGCCCACACGGCGCTGCTCCTCGGCATCCTCGCGGGAGCGTTGCTGGGTTGGGCTCAGTTCGAGTGCGCCCGCCGAGTCATCAAGGTTCCGGGCGCGCTGTTCGTGCTCGCGCAGATCGCCGTCTGGACGGTCCTCGCCAGCAACTCGGGTGGAGCGCGATCGCCGCTGCTCATCGGCTACATCCTGGAAGTGCCGCTGACGGCTGCGTCGACGGGACGGCGCGGCGCCGTCCTCGCTGCCGTGGCCGCGGCCGCCGCCTATGCGGCCGTGTTCGTGCTTCCCGACCGTGCCTGGAACTCCGCCGATCTTGCGCTGGGCGGGTTTCTCGGAGTCAGCGCCCTGCTGTCATGGGTGGTCGCTGGAGTCCTCGAACGCCAGCAGCGGGCGCTCGCGGATTCGCATGCCCTGCTGCACTCCCGCGCCGCCAATCTGGCCGAGGAGCTGCGCCTGCTCGGGGACTATCTCGGCAGCGCCCTGATCGTGATCGATGATCTCGGGCGCATCGTAAGCCTCAACCGCGGAGCGATGGAGCTGCTGGGCACCGGTGACGAGGACGTGATCCGGGGAGCGTGGCAGGCGGTCCTGAAGCTGGACTCGGCCGGTCTTCGGGCGGTCACGCGAACGCTGGCCGAGGGGGTTGACCAGCACCATCTCGTCGTCATGCTCGAGGACGGGAATGGTGCACCCGTCGCTGTGCGCGCGGAGCTCTGGGTGGGTTCCTCGGCCGAGGGTCGCAGGACCTACGTGCTCCTGGATCCGCATACCGGGGTGACCGGCGACGTCGACCCGGTCCGACGGCTCGGCGAGGCGGTGACGTGCGTGTCCCATCAGATCAAGAACTCCATACACGGGCTGCAGGGACTCGCGGCGAGTGTCATCGACGACAACCCCACGGCCGAGGATCGCGCCTCACTGAACGAGCTGCTGTCGGCACTGCGCGGTCTGGGCGGTCTAGCCGAGGACATGCTCGACATGTCGGGGGCTCCGAGGTCGCGCACCGGGGCCGTGCGGATCCGCGAAGTCCTGTCGAGCGCCCTGGTGCTGGCACGCAGGAATGCCGCCCACGCGGAGCTGAGCGACGACTGCGAAGACGCGATGGTGCAGGGGAATCGCGGCGAATTGGTACACGCCCTGTTCAACCTGCTGGACAACGCCGCCCGCGTGAGCCCGCGTGATGAACCGGTGCGGGTGAGGGTTCGCGCCGACGCCACGCATGCCTATGTCGAAATCGAGGACTCGGGGCCCGGCCTTCCGGCGGGGCTCGAGCGGGCGCAGTCGCGGGCGCCGTCGGTCGAGGGCAGCGGCTACGGCCTGTTCGCGACGCGGAGATTCCTCGAGTCCAACGGCGGTGAATTGTCCTTCGAGCGTCCATCGAGGGGAGGCACGCGCTGCCGGGTCCGTTTGCCGCGTGCCGACTCGAGCGGCGCCGGCGCCGGGGGCGGCGAAGACATCCTGGGTTTCACGCCGGTTCCCCGGAGCGCCTGATGGCCCACATTCTGGCCGTGGACGACGAGCCGCTCGCATTGCGCTTCCTCACCGGCATCCTCGTCCCCGAACATCAGGTGACGGTTTGCACCGGCGGTGCCCGGGCGATGGCCGAGCTCACGAAGCGCCGCTACGATCTCGTGCTGGCCGATCTCAACATGCCCCCGCCCGACGGGTTCGAGGTCCTCCGGCACGCGCAACGGATGTCACCGCCGGTTCCCGTGGTGGTCATCAGCGCCAACGACCGGGCGCGTGCCGTCATCGAGGCGATCCGGCTCGGAGCCCGGGACTTCATCATGAAGCCCGCGACCGCGGAGGAGATCCAATCGGTCCTGGCGCGCATCGGGGCGACGCCGGGCGCCGACTCCGACGCCGCCCTGCCCGACTTCGGTTTCGTGGGGCGATCGCCCGCGATTCGTGAGGTGCGCCAGCTCCTCGCGCTGCTCGCGCGATCCCCCGAGAACGTGCTCGTCCATGGCGAGACCGGGACCGGGAAGGAATTGGTCGCCTGCGCGCTGCACGAACATTCTTCGCGACGCGCCGGCCCGTTCGTGGCCCACAACATGGCCGCCACGCCATCCGAGCTGGCCGAGAGCATGTTCTTCGGGCATCTGCGCGGCACGTTCAGCGGTGCGACCGCGGATCGCGCCGGGCTGTTCGAACAGGCCGACGGGGGAACGCTGTTCCTCGACGAGATCGACAGCTTCCCGATGGCGCTGCAGGCCAAGCTGCTGCGGGTACTGGAATGCGGCAGCATCCAGCGCATCGGATCGGGCACCGAGGTTCGGCTCGATGTCCGCGTGATCGCGGCGAGCGCCACCGATCTGTGCGACCGCGTCGCCCGGGGCGCATTCCGCGCGGACCTGTTCTACCGGCTGAACCAGCTCCAGATATCGCTGCCGTCGCTGCGCGAGCGGCACGAGGACATCCCCGCGCTGGTGGCGCAGTTCATGGCCGAGCTGGCCGGGCCACAGCGGCCCTCCGAAGTCTCGCCGGCCGCCATGGAGCTGCTGCTCGCCCATGGCTGGCCCGGCAACTGTCGCGAACTCCGTCATGCCGTGCGCCGCGCGGCACTGGTCGCGGCGGGAGGCCCGATCCTTCCGGGACATCTGTCCGGGTGGGTGCCCGCCGGCGCCCCGGCCCTGCGAGCCGGATCGAACGAAGACCTGAAGACGTTCGAGCATCAGCACATCCTCGAGGTCCTCGAGCGCTCCGGAGGCAATCGAAGCCGCGCCGCCCGCCTGCTGGGTGTCGACCGCGGCACGCTGGCGAAGAAGCTCAAGACATGGAGCCTGCCCGGTGGTCTGCCGGGTCGGGCTGCCGAGGAATCGGACCTCGGCGGCTGACGCCCTTCGACGGTTCGTTGCGGCCGGTTCCGCGTCGGGGTGCTGGATCTTGCGGCAGTCGTGCGGGATTCCGCAGCAGGCGAACCGGCCTCTCCATGTCCCCCCGCGAATCAATGGATTCTGCCGGACTCCCGCATCGCGGGTGGCTTGCCGCGATCGGCTGCGGGAAACCACCGCAGTGCCGTCATGGACTCTCGCCGAGTCTCCGCCGTCCGTTCACCGGCATTTCTGGTCGAACTCACAGGGTTCGTTCGATTTCCGACCGTCTCACGTTCGAGGCACGACATCTGCTGAACCCCCTTCACGCTCGTAACCTGAACGTTGCAAACCGAAGGAGGCACGGCATGAGAAACAGAACACGAGTCACAACATCGCTGCTGGCGGCCATGGTGGTTCTGGCGGCATGGAGCTCGCTGGGGTCCGCCAATAGCGTCGTGTACCACGGCCGAACACATACCTCGATCGGCGCCGCCACATTGGCGGTCATCAACGACAGCCTGGTGGTGTCGGGACTAGGAGTCGGCGGGACCGATGGAGTTTCGGTCGCCACCGCCGGTTCGTTGAGCCAGCTTCAGGAGTTGAGTGTCGTGTCTCCGACGCTCATCCGGGGAGCGGCGACGGGTCGATTCATCGCCTCGACCGCCAGGGGAACGGTGAACGGCGTCCCCAATTCGGTGATTGCCGTTCAGAAGGCAACTCGCAGCGCCGCGAACAACGTCCACAACGACTTCGACTACTCGGCGCTGACCCCCACCAGCGTGGATGCGTTCGCCTTCAAGAACAATTCGCTGGCCCAGAAGGGGACTTTCGTCACCTCGACGTTCACGGGTGACGAATCGGTGGCGGGCGTAACCACGATCGAATTCACCTACTCCTGGGACCCCGACATCGACATCGTGATCACATTTGGTGCCGCCGGCAACGCCTCGATGACCGATGGCTCGACCACGCTGTCGACGACCGGTCCGGGGGCCGCCGGGTTCCTGTTCGATGCCCATGGCCCCAAGGTCGTATCCGACCTGTCGGCGGTCGAGCTTCTCGGTGGCGGCGGTCTGACCAGTTTCGTCATCACCAATGAGTCGACCAAGTCCTCGCCGTTGTCGACCGTGGTGCCGGCCCTGTCGGGTTGGCTGGCCATGGTGAGCGCGCTGGTCCTGCTGGTGGCAGGCGCGTCGGTGCTGTGGATGTACGGTCGCAACTCGAAGGGTGGGCCGCTGACGGCGTAATTCGCCGCGTCGAGAGGTGCGAGCGGCGGCGCCGGATTCCCTTCCGGCGCCGCCGATTTCGTTTCCGGACGGTTCCGGGGGCGGGCTTTGAGTTCGCCGCCAGACCCGCTACGTTCTATGCGTTATGATCCCCGACCTGGTGGCCGCCTCGACCGGCGTGGCATTCGATCTCACCGAGGACCAGCTCGCGGTGCGGGAGATGGTGCGCGCGTTTGCCGAGGACGAGATCCGCCCGATCGCCGCGCACATCGACGAGACGCACGAGTTCCCGCTGGCGACCACGAAGCACATGGCCGCGCTCGGTCTGCTCGGAATGTTCGTGCCCGAGAGCTACGGCGGCGCCGGGATGGACTTCCTGTCGTACGTGATCGCCGTCGAGGAGTTGTCGCGGGTGTGCGCGACCCACGGCGTGATCTGCTCGGTGAACAACTCGCTGGTGTGCTACCCGATCCTGGCCTACGGCACCGAGGCCCAGAAGCAGCGGTACCTGGTGCCGCTCGCGAAGGGCGAGCTGCTGGGCTGCTACTGCCTGACCGAGCCGAACGCGGGCAGCAACGCGGCGAACCAGCAGACGACGGCGGTCGCCGACGGCGACGACTTCGTGCTCAATGGCACCAAGATGTTCATCACCACCGCCGGGCCGGCCGACGTGCTGGTCGTGTACACCGCGACCGACAAGGCACTCGGCTCCAAGGGCATCTCCGCATTCATCGTCGACGCGGCCACGCCCGGTGTGAACAAGGGCAAGCAGGAGCGGAAGCTCGGGATCCACGCCTCCGACACCCGCGAGGTGGCGTTCGAGAACGCGCGCGTGCCGAAGGCCAATCTATTGGGTGAGTACAACAAGGGCTATTCCGTGGCGCTCGCGACGCTCGGCGGCGGCCGCATCGGCATCGCGGCCCAGGCGCTGGGCATCGCGCAGGCGGCGCTCGAGGCGTCGGTGAAGTACGCGAACGAGCGCGTGCAGTTCGACCGCAAGATCGGCGAGTTCGACGCGATCCGCGAGATGCTCGCGAACAGCGCGATCGAGGTCGATACCGCCCGCATGCTGGTGTATCAGGCGGCGTGGCTGCGCGATCGCGGGCGGCCGCACACCAAGGAGGCGTCGCTCGCCAAGTGGCACGCAAGCGAGGCCGCGACCCGCTGCGCGAACTGGGCGATCCAGGTTCACGGCGGCTACGGTTATCTCGCCGAGTTCCACGTCGAGCGCTACTGGCGCGACGCACGCATCACCGAGATCTACGAAGGCACGACCGAAGTTCAAAAGATGGTCGTGGCGGGGCAGGTGCTGAAGGAGCACCCGCTCGCCGCGAGCTGACCTTCAAGTCCCCGAGGCGGGACTCGCATGGACCTGGGTTTCGAACGCGCCGGCACACCGGGTGTGCTCCGGCAGGAGGAACGATGACACGTCCCATACGACCGGTTGCGCTGGTGATCCTCACCGCTTGCATGATCTATCCCGGCGTCACCCTGCTGTTCCAGGGGCTCTATCCATTCGTCGCGGGCGAGTACATCATGCTCGTCGGCCGGCTGGGCGTATGGATGGACCTCGCGATCCGGTTCGGCATTCCGCCGGTCGTCGTGCTGCTGCTCAAGGCCGGGATCGGTCTCGCGTGGGTGGCCGGTGTAACCGGGCTGTGGGCCGGCGACCCGCCGCTCCAGCTCGGCAAGATGACGCTGCCCGGTCTCGCCTATCCCCTCACGGTGCTCGCAGCACTCGGCTCGCTGCTGTACCCGGGCGGCGAGATGCTCATGTCGCTGATCGCGCTGATCGTGCTGTTCGGCTTCCGCGAGGACCGGCTCGCCATCGCGGCCTGATTCCGCGTTCGTCCCCAAGGACTCCATGCAGCTCGATCTCTCCGAAGACCAGATCATGATCCGCGACTCCGTGCGCGAGTTGTGCGAGCGCGAGTTCGCCCCGCACGCCATGGAATGGGACCGCCTGGCCGACGTGCCGAGCGGCGCGATCGAGACGCTGGCCGCCAGCGGGTTCCTGGGGATGGCGATCCCCGAGGAGTGGGGCGGAGTCGGCTACGACGGGCGCACGATCGCAATCGTGCTCGAGGAGATCGCCCGGGTCTCGGCCGCGCTCGCGATCATGATCGCGGTGCACAATTCGGTCGGGGCGCTGCCGGTGTTCCGGTTCGGCACCGACGCCCAGCGCCGCAAGTTCCTGCCCCGGCTGGTGTCGAGGGACCTCGCCGCGTTCTCGCTGTCGGAGCCGGGGGCGGGCTCCGATGCCGGCGCGATCGAGGCGACGGCCGTCCGGCACGGCGATCGCTACGTGCTCAACGGCAGCAAGAACTGGGTGACGAACGGCCAGCGCGCCGGCGTGTTCCTGATCTTCGCGAGCACCTCGAAGGCCGCCGGCCGCAAGGGGTTGTCGGCGTTCATCGTCGAGCGTGGGTCGCCGGGCCTCACGCTCGGCAAGGCCGAGGACAAGATGGGCCTGCGCGGCTCGGATACGATCGGGCTCACGCTCGAGAACCTGAGCATTCCTGCCGATCAGCGACTGGGCGAGGAGGGCGACGGGTTCAGCATCGCCATGAGCATGCTCGACGCCGGCCGGATCGGGGTCGCGGCGCAGGCGCTCGGGGTGATGCGGGCGGCGTTCGAGGAGTCGGTGCGGTATGCGCAGCAGCGGCACGCGTTCGGCGGGCCGCTCGCGAAGATCCAGGCGGTGCAGTTCAAGCTCGCCGAGATGGAGCGGCGCATCCAGTGCTCGCGGCTGTTGATCGAGCGTGCGGCCTGGCTGCGCGACGAGAGCCGGCCCTACACCCGCGAGGCGTCGATGGCCAAGCTCTACGCCAGCGAAGCGGCGACCTGGGTCACGCACCAGGCGATCCAGATCCACGGTGGTTACGGTTACGTCAAGGAGTACGCCGTCGAACGGTACTATCGGGACGCGCGGGTCATGGAGATCTACGAAGGGGCGAGCGAGATCCAGCGGCTCGTGATCTCGCGCTCGCTGCTCAAGGACGGCGTCCGGGTCTGATCCGTCGCCGGCCGGAACTCCCCCCGGGCCGATGTGATAATTTTCATCGTGACACGAGCGGTCCCCTCCGCCACCACCTGCGATGTCCCGTCCTTCCGAGGAATTCATGTCGAAAGTCGCCGTCCTCCGCACCTCTCCCGAAACCGTCGTCCAGGACTACGCGCGGCTCATGGACCTCGCCGGCTACCGTGACACGGTGAAGTTCGACTCCCAGACCTGCCTGCGCATCAACATCTCGTGGCACGTGTACATGCCCGCGTGTTCCACCACGCCGTGGCAGATGCACGGGGTGATCGACAAGCTGAAGTCCGACGGCTACGACGTGTCGCGCGACCTGATCGCGGCGCAGAACGACACGGTGGTGGTGAGCTGCCGCGAGGGCACGATCAACAACAACCTGGCGCCGGTGCTCGAGCACTACCACGTGCCGATCCAGTACCTGAGCGAGCCGCCCACCGAATGGATCACCTACCAGCCCAAGAGCAAGATGCTGGTGCTCGACCGGGTGTTCGAGAAGCAGGGCATCCAGATTCCGAAGATGCTGCTGGGCAAGAACGTGATCCATCTGCCCACGGTCAAGACCCACGTGTTCACCGGCACCACCGGATCGATGAAGAACGCGTTCGGCGGCCTGCTGAATCTCAACCGCCACTGGACGCACTCGGTGATCCACGAGACGCTGGTGGACCTGCTGCGCATCCAGAAGGAGATTCACCCCGGAGTGTTCGCGGTGATGGACGGCACGATCGCGGGCGAGGGCCCGGGCCCGCGGGCGATGCGGCCGCACGTGAAAAACTACATTCTCGCCTCCAGCGACTGCGTCGCGCTCGACGCCACGGCCGCCAAGATGATGGGCTTCGATCCCATGACCGACCTCAAGTTCATCCGGCTCGCGCACGAGAACGGCCTCGGCGTCGGCCGCCCGGAGGAGATCGAGATCGTGGGCGACGACATCACAGACGTGAACTTCAACTTTCGCGGCTCGCTGAACGAGAACACGTTCGCGTCGTGGGGCCAGAAGCTCATCTACTGGGGGCCGCTCAAGCCGCTCGAGAACATGCTGCTGCGATCACCGATCGTGCCGTGGAGCTACGCGGCGTCGCGGCTGTATCACGACGCCTACTGGTATCCCGTCAACGGCAAGCCGCGCGTGCGGGACATCCTGGCCACCGGCTGGGGGCGCCTGTTCGAGGAGTACGGCGCCCGCCGGGTCTGGGCGGGGAAGCCGGCGTAACGAATCGGCCGGGTCCCATTCGGAACCCGGCCGCTCGCGGTCAAGAGTCCGGACGATTCTCAGGCTCGGAGCGAACTCGGCCTGCGGATCATCCGGTAGAGAGCGAGCAGGATGATCGCGCCGATGATCGATGCCACGAGCCCCGCGCCGTCTTCCGGGCGGTACCAGCCGACGGACTGGCCGACCAGCTTGGCCACGACCGCACCCGCGATGCCGAGCAACGCCGTGATCCAGAATCCGCCGGGATCCTTACCCGGCATGATGAGCTTCGCGAGGCCGCCGACGATCGCACCTATGATGATTGCCCATACGATTCCCATGACCAACCTCCGTTGAGGTATGCAGCGTGACCCGTTCGCAGCTGCCGACTCGTTGAGCAAAAGAAGTGCCTATTCGAGTCCACGGCGACGGATGTCCTCGCAACGGCATGGACGGCGGGATGTTATGGCTGCGAGCCTGTCGAGCCGAAGAACCGGCGTCAGGGGCACCCGGCATCGTTTCCGGAGACGGTCGACGCGCGGCGCGTGCCAAATTCTACAACCGCGGTGCGTAACCGATTCCTGATGACCGTTCGAGAACCGACATGACCAGGCAGGATCACTCGCGCGCCGCGCGCTTCGACGCAACCGCGGGAAAACGACACGAGGGCGGATGCGAGCACCCGCCCTCGTCACGACGCCGGCGTCGATCGGGATCAGCGACCGCCGAACAACCCGCCGAGCTTCTGCGTGATGTCGTCCACGATCGAACCGTCGTGATTGCCGTCGAGGAGCTGCGTGGCGAGTCCCATCAGTCCGGGTGACGTCTGCGCCTGCTGCTGGTGCTCGGCTCCGAGCATCGAGGCGAGTCCGCCGGGGTTGAGTCCCTGCTGGCTCTGGATGCGCCCCAGCGCGCCCATCACCAGCGGCGCGAGCATCGCCATCACGCTCGCAGCCTGACCGGCGTCGAGGCCGCTGGTGCGGCCCACCGCCTCGGCCGCCGCCTGCTGCTTGTCGCCCAGAACGTGGCCCAGGATCGCGGCGCCGTCCGCGGTGTCGGTGCTCTGCACCGGCTGATCGAGCGCCGCGCCGTCGTGGTCGTTCGTGACCGCCTGGTGGAGCGCCTGGGCGCCCTGCGGAGTGCTGGCGTTGCGCGACAACGCGGCCAGGATCAGCGGCAGCGCCGTGGCGATGGCGCTGGTGGCCTGGATCGGGTTGGCTCCGACTTGCTGGCCGATCTGGTTCGTGGCGTTGCCGCCCAATGTCTGTTGCAGCAGGTCCATCAATCCGGCCATGGCAGGCTCCTGATCGTTCGGGTGGGTAAGAGGGCGACGTGAGCCCCGGGCAGCCGGTTCATACTAGCCCCAGAACCAGCGCGATTTCATAGCTGAGGCGAAAGAAAAAGCTCGAAAGGCCCGTCCAGAGCGGTTAAGAAGGTGGTGTTCGACGCCAGCTTCAATCGCCAAGGAGGGCCTTTCAAGTGAGCTCAGCTATACAGA
>JBBRLX010000046.1:0-16637 GCA_038231135.1 Candidatus Eiseniibacteriota bacterium
AACCTCGGGTGCGCATCTATCCCGCGCGAGCCGTCAGGCGGGCTGGTGCCTCCCGTGCCGTCGTCGGGGAAGTGGGCCGACAGGATGTCTCCCCCACCGAGGACGTATTTCATCACGCCGTCGGCGGTCATCTTTCCGCCCCACGACGTGTTGATGCCAATCGTGCCTCCGGCGGCGTGGACGACGAGCGGCTCCCCGGTGGGGGTGGTGTCGAGTCGGGAGCCGACCATCCACACGTCGAGCGCGCGGAGCGGCAACAGGGTGTCTTCCCAGCCTCCGAAGCAGCCGCGCTGCGGACCGCCCATCACGGTGTGGACGCGTCCATCGGGCAAAATACGGCCCACGTAGCCTGCCGAGGCGAAGTACACGCTGCTGTCGTGGCCGAGCGTGAGGCCGGTCACGAACCCAGTCTCCGCCGCGGTCGAGGGTCCGCCTTCGCCAGCGGCCGCCAGATCGTAACAGATGTTGGTCGAGCCGTTTCCAACGAGGGAGTGGATCATCCCGGCGTCGTCCACGTACCGGACCCGGCGGTTGAGGTTGTCGGCGAAGTAGAAGCAGCTCGCGCAGTCGAGCCCGGGGCGCACCTGGCCTTGCTGGGGATCGATCTGGGCGGCCGTCGCCGGCTTCTCGTCACCGTTGTAGCCGGGCGTGCCGGTACCCGCGACGCACCGGACAACGTCGTCGCTGCCGATGCGGTAGATGCGGCCACGCCCCGCGTCGGACACGAAGATGTTGCCGTTCGGGGCCACCGCGACGGCGCTGATGCTGCCGAAGGCGAAGCTCTTGACGGGCACGTTGCAGGTCGTGCTGTCGGTGCCGGCAGCGCCGTTGTCGCGCGAGAAGGCCTCCACGATCGGCCCGACAGCGCGCCCGGTGACGACGCTGCCATCGCCCTTCTGGAGCACGCCCTTCTTGTCGTAGGCGTGGTGCACGTCGATGTCGCAGCCGGGCGCCGTCGCCTCCACGGGGCGATCAGCGTCGAACGTCTCCGTGCGCCACACGGTGCGCTCCTGGCGGCTGGGAGTGCCCGTGGCCTTGGCGTCGGTCAGCGCGAACTTCGGCACATCGCCGTACTCGGTCGCGTAGACGTACGCGAGCCTGACCGACACCTGCTGGGCGCCGTGAATGTGGCGGCCGCAGGCGTCGGTGCCGTCCCAGGCGATCTCCTTGCGGAGGTTGACGACAGGATCGAAGGACTCCTTCGTGGTGTGGCCTCCCTTCGTCACGTACATGTCAATCCGCTTCAGGAGACCGAGGGGCTGATCGTCCCAGAGGACGATGGTGTGCTTGCTGTCCGCCTTGTCGGCGCGCCCGGTGGAGCACACCAGGGTGTAGGGCGTACCGGCGATCGGATCGCGGGAGAGGACGCGCCGATTCAGGGTGTCGATGGCCACGTTGCCGTGGCTCTCGATGCAGCCGCCTGGCAGATCGGTCTCGGGCCACTTGCGGCTCACCACGGTGGTGTCGGGCAAGTCGTGGAAGCCGGGGCTGATGCTCCACGATCCAAACCGCGAGAGCTTGTTGCGGAGGAGCGCCTTCCCGACCGGGTACAGCGCAGCGAGCTCCTGGAGCTCGCACGTCGAGTAGCCCGCGGTGGTGAGGGCGGCCGGGGACTCGGCCACGCCGTCGCCGTCGAGATCGAGCGCGGCGACTCCCGCGTTGACGGCGACGATGCGGACGACCTGGCCGTTGGTGGTGGCTTGCCAGGAGCCGCGCTCGCCGCAGGTGGCGCACGGCGTGTCGTACGAGGCGGCGGGGAGGCCGGTCCCGACGGGGAGGTGGAGGATGTTCTCCACGTAGTAGGTCGCGGCCTGGCCGAGCTCGACGGTGCGAGCGCCGGCGCTCTGCACCACGTCGGCCGAGACATCCATGGCGTAGCCATGGGCGCTCTCGACAGGCAGGGTCGCCGCGGCGCGCTGGGGGCCGCGCGTCCCCACAGAGTGCTCGGTGATCCGGACCGTCGCGGAAGCGAGCGGGCTGAGCGTGCCACTGGCGGCCACGAGCTGGGCCGTCGTGCCGGGCTCGACGATGAGGGTGCCTTGCCGCGTGCCGTCGGTGTCGGTCTCGATCACGCCGCGTGCGATCTGGCAGCCTGCGCCGAACGTGACCGTCGTGGCGACGGGCTCGCGCGTGATGAGCACCACGTCCTCGAGCTCGGAGAACGCACCCCACGGCGTGAGCAGCGTCCTCTGGGCGGTGATGTAGCCCGACTTCTGCAGATCGAAGGCGTAGAGGGGGCCGCCGTTCACGACGAGATCGAACTGGCCGTCAGCCCGCGAGATCGTCTGTCCGAATTCGCCGTGCCCCGCGACGCGCACCGTGACGCCCGGGAGCGGTGTGCCGTCGGCCTGGAGGACACGGCCGTGCACCGGCGCGATCCGCTTGCCGATGAAGATCGACGGGTCCACGCCGGTCTGGATGTTGGCGCTCCAGAGGTGCTTCACCTGATCGGCCAGCGTCGTGGGCACGGTGGGATCCAGAGGTGGGGCGACCACGCAGGGATCGGGCGGGAGGGTGCCCGTGCACGCGCCGTTGCTGGGCGTCGAGCAGCGACCCGTTCCAGGATCGCAGGTGCCCGCGTCGTGGCAGCCGTCGATGGGGGCGCAGTCCACGATCGCTCCCGCGCACGCTCCGCCGCGGCACTGATCGTTGCCGGTGCAGGCGATGCCGTCGTCGCAGGGCGCGCCGTCGTGCTTCGCCGGGTTGGAGCAGGCCCCCGTGGTTGGATTGCAGCTGCCGGCGCCGTGGCAGGTGTCCGTCGGCCCCGGGCACACCACGGGGTTCGAGGGGGTGCAGGTGCCGGACTGGCAGGCGTTGGTCTGGAAGCAGAGGTTGGCCCCCGGGCACGCGGTGCCGTTGGCCTTGGCCGCGTGAGTCACCGCGCCAGTCGACGGCGCGCACGCGTCGGTGGTGCAGGGGTTTCCGTCATCGACGGTGATCGCCGTGCCGGGCGTGCACACGCCGCCGGCCGCGCACACCTCGACGCCGTTGCAGGCGTCGCCGTCCGAGCAACTGGCCCCGACGGCCCTCGGCTGGTGCACGACGCCCAGGCTGGGATCGCAGTAGTCGCTCGTGCAAGGGTTGTTGTCGTCGACGGTGGGCGGCACTCCCGCCGTGCACTGACCGGCCGCGCTGCAGACTTCCACGCCGTTGCAGGCGTTGGAGTCGCTGCACGACGCGCCAGGCGTCGGCGTGTGCGCGACACCGGTCGCAGGATCGCAGGTGTCCGCGGTGCAGGGGTTGTGGTCGTCGAGGACCGGCACCGACGGCGCGAAGCACACGCCGCCCGCAGAGCACACCTCGACGCCATTGCAGGCGTTGCCGTCCGAGCACGATGCGCCCACCTGGACGGTGTGGGTGACGCCCTGGGCTTCGGTGCAGGCGTCGACAGTGCAGGTGTTCCCGTCGTCGAGCGTCAAGGGGGTGCCCGCCGCGCAGTGACCCGCGCCGTCGCACCGCTCTTGACCGTTGCAGGAGAGGCCGTCCTGGCAGCCGACGTTGTACCCAGGGCTCAGGGGGGTGTGGCTGACGACACCGTTGGTGCAGTTGTCTTCGGTGCAGGGGTTGCCGTCATCCAGCGTCGGCGCAGCGTGCGGGATGCACGCTCCGGCGGCGTCGCAGAGCGAGACACCCGTGCATGCGCTTCCGGCCGAGCAGGCGCTGCCCGCTGCGAGCTGGGTGTGGGACACCCCGGTGATCGGATGGCAGCTGTCGGCGGTGCACGGGTTGCCGTCGTCCAGCGTCAGGGATCCGGGCGAGAGGCAAGCCCCGGTCGCCGTGCACACCTCGGCGCCGTTGCACACGTCACCGTCGGAGCAGGAGAGGCCCGTGCTCGCCACGTGGGACACGGCGCCGGTGCCGGGATCGCAGGAATCCACCGTGCACGGGTTGCTGTCGTTCACGTTGACCGGGTACGTCCCCGCGCAGGTGCCCGCGCCGTCGCAGAGATCGAGTTGCGTGCACGCGTTTCCGTCGTTGCAGAAGTAGTTGCCCGGGGCGGGCACGTGAACCACGCCGGTGTAGTAGTCGCACGAGTCGATCGTGCAGGGGTTCCCGTCGTCGATCGCCAGAGGCACGCCCGGCGCGCAGAACCCCGAGCCGTCGCACAGCTCGACGCCGTTGCAGGGGTGGCCGTCCGAACAGGACGCGCCCGCGCCCAGAGGCACGCCTGGAATGCACGCGCCGACGGCGTCACACACGGCTCCCGTGCTGCAGAGCGTGGCCGCGGGCCCACAGCTCGAGCCTGCTGCGAGCGTGACGTGCTGGACGCCGAGGACGGCGTCGCACGAGTCGACGGTGCAGGGGTTGCCGTCATCGACGATCGGTGAAGCGCCGGCGACGCAGATCCCCGCGCCATCGCAGGTCTCCATCCCGTTGCAGACCGTCGCGTCCGAGCACGGCGTCCCCGCGGCGAAGGGGGAGCTCGGCACGCAGCTACCGGCAGCGTTGCACGTCGCCGCACTCGCGCAGGCGCCCCCGCCCAGGCCACAGCTGGTTCCGGCGCTCACCGCCACGTGCTGCACCCCCAGGATCGGATCGCACGAGTCGACCGTGCAGGGGTTGCCGTCGTCGATCACGACGGGGACCGGCTGGCACGCGCCGTACGGAGGCGCTGCGAGGCACGTGCCCCGGGTGGAGCACGCGTCCGCGGGAGCCGGGCCACAAGGCGTCCCGGGAGACGCCGGCGTGGTCCCGTTGCAGACGCCAGACGCGTCGCAGGTGCCGAGGACACAGGCGTCGCCCACCGAGCACGCCGTGCCTGGCGCAAAGACGATGCCCGCGACGCAGGCCCCCGCCGCGTCACACACCGCCGGGCCGCTGCAGGAGGTGCCCGCAGCGCCACAGGAGGCTCCGGCCGCGAGCTGGACGTGCCGAACGCCGAGCACGGGATCGCACGAGTCGACCGTGCAGGGATTGCCGTCATCGATGGCTACGGGCACGCACGCGCCCGCCGCGCACGCCCCGACCGAGCACGGACCCGCCACCGAGCACGACGAGCCGTCCGCCACGGGCGTGTAGGTCACCCCGCCGGTCGTCGGATCGCACATGTCCACGGTGCAGGGGTTGTTGTCCGACACCTGCACGGGAGTCCCCGGGACGCACTCGGCGCTGTAGTTGCAGATCGCGGCGCCGTTGCAGAGGTTGCCGTCCCCGCACGGCGAGAAGGGCAATGCAAAGTGATAGGGCCCCGAGTGATCACAAGCGTCGTAGGTACACGGGTTTCCATCGTCGATCACGAGCGGGCTACCCGCGACGCAGGCACCGCTGCCGTCGCACGTCTCGAGCCCGTTGCACGGATTGTCGTCGGAGCACGGGCTGCCCGCGGCGCGCGGGACGCCTGGAGTGCAGTCGCCACCGGCGCTGCATGTGCCTGGTGCGAAGCAGACCGATTCCGAGAGAGAGCACATCGTTCCTGCGGCCGCGAGCACGTGCTGCACACCGAGAACGGAATCGCAGGTGTCAACCGTGCAAGGGTTGCCGTCCGACGGATCCAGGGTTTGCGGGAAGCACGACGTGGTCGTGTCCGAGGGGAGACATACCCCGCGGACCGAGCAAGCGTCGGGCGCCGGCGGGCCGCACGGCGTCCCGCTCGGTGCGGCCACGCCCCCCGTGCACGCGCCAGCTGCGTTGCAGGTCGCTCCCGAGAAGCACTCGTTCGCGGTGCCCCCCGGCAAGTGGAACCCGCCGCCGGGATCGCAGGTGCTTCCCACCGCCAGCTGTGGGTGCGTCACTGTTCCCGTCGCTGGATCGCAGGTGTCCGCCGTGCAGGGATCCCCATCGCTGGTGAAGACCGGGAACCCGGGCTGGCACGCGCCTATCGCATCGCACAGCTCGTCACCGTTGCATGCGTTGCCATCGGAGCAGGTCGTGCCCTCGGCGACGGGCGTGCCCACGCAGCTGCCCCCGGCGTTGCAGCTCTCGCCAGTCACGCACAGGCTCCCCGTGGAGCACTCCGTCCCGGTGGAGACCGGCGTGTGCGACACGGTGCCGTTGGCCGGGTTGCACGCGTCGGCCGTGCAGGGGTTGTTGTCGTTCACCTGGACGGGCGTGCCGGGCGTGCACACGGCCATCGCGTTGCACGTCTCCTGGCCGTTGCAGGCGTTGCTGTCCGCACAGGACGTCCCGGCCGCCACCGGCACGTGGGTCACGCCGATCGACGGGCTGCAGGAGTCTGTGGTGCACGGGTTGGCGTCGTCCACGACGGGCGCGACGCCCGGAGTGCACGCGCCCGCCGCATCGCACAGCTCGACACCGTTGCACGCGTTGCCGTCGGTGCACGAGGTGCCCGCGCTGACGGGCGTGTGCGTCACGCCGATCACCGGATCGCACGCGTCGACGGTGCAGGGGTTGCCATCGTCGAGCACGGGCGCGGGGCCTGCACCGCAGATGCCGGCCGCGCTGCAGGTCTCGCTGCCGTCACAGATGTTGCCGTCCGAGCAGGACGTGCCCGGGACCACCGGCGTGTGCGTCACTCCCGTCGAGGCGTCGCAGGCGTCCGTGGTGCAAGGGTTGCTGTCGTCGACGACGAGCGCAGTGCCCGGGGCACACACGCCGCCCGCCGCGCAGGTCTCGATGCCGTTGCACGCGTTGCCGTCCGAGCAGCTCGTGCCGATCGCCGCGGGGGTGTGGGCCACGCCCGTCACCGCGTTGCAGGAGTCCACCGTGCAGGGGTTCCCGTCGTCGAACGACGGCGGCGGACCGGCCACGCAGGCGCCCGCGCCGTTGCAGCTCTCGGCACCGTTGCACAGGTTGTCGTCCAGACATGCCACGCCGATCGGCGCGGGTGTGTGCGTGACGCCGAGCGCCAGTGTGCAAGCGTCCACGGTGCAGGAATTGCCATCGTCGAGGCTCGGGGCGCTGCCACCTGTGCAGACACCCACGGCGTCGCAGAGTTCGACGCCGTTGCACGCGTTTCCGTCCGAGCAAGCGACACCCGCGCTGACCGGCACGTGCACGATCCCCGCGATCGGATCGCACGAGTCGGCCGTGCACGGGTTGCCGTCGTCCACGCTCACGCTCCCCGCGACACAGGTGCCCGCCGGGTTGCAGGTGGCGCCGCAGGCCGAACAGGCGGTGCCCGTCGCCACCGGAGTGTGGGTCACGCCCGACGCCGGATCGCAGGCGTCGGTGGTGCAGCTGTTTCCATCGTCGACGCCGGGAGCGACTCCAGCCGCGCAGGTCCCCGCGATGCCGCACAGCTCGACGCCGTTGCACGGGTTGCCGTCCGAGCACGCCGTCCCCTCGGGCACGGCGGTGTGCGTTACCCCGAGCGCCGGCGTGCACGCATCGGTGGTGCACGGGTTGCCGTCGTCGATGGCTGGACCGTCGGTACCGGACTGGCATGCTCCGGTGGCGTCGCAGCGCTCGACACCGTTGCAGACGTTGCCATCCGAGCAGATCGTGCCGCCGGGAAGAGGCGCGTGAAGGACCCCGGCGATCGCATCGCAGGTGTCGGCGGTGCAGGGGTTGGCGTCGTCCAGGAGAGGCGCCGGGCCGGCCACGCAGCCGCCGCTCGCGTTGCACAGCTCGTTGCCGTTGCAGGCGTTGCCGTCGCTGCACGCCGTGCCCGCGGAGACGGCCACGTGAGTCACGCCGATCGCCGGGCTGCACGCGTCGGTCGTGCACGGATTGCCATCGTCGACCACCGGCGGAGTCCCGCTCGCGCAGACGCCGAGCGGATCGCACAGCTCGACGCCGTTGCAGGCGTTGCCGTCGCTGCAATTCGTGCCCGTCGCCACCGGCGTGTGCGTGACACCGGTCCCCGGGTAGCACGCGTCGGTGGTGCACACGTTCCCGTCGTCGACGGTGGGTGGGACGCCAGGCTGGCAGCTCCCGCTCCCGTTGCAGAGCTCGTCGCCGTTGCACAGGTTGCCGTCCCCGCAGGCCGAGCCCGCAGCCACGCTGGTGTGGGTCACGCCGCTCACCGGGTTGCAGGCGTCGGTCGTGCACGGGTTCCCGTCGTCGACCGTCGGCGCGGTGCCGGCCTGGCAGGCGCCCGCTCCGTTGCAGAGCTCGGTGCCGTTGCAGGCGTTGCCGTCGCTGCAGGCCGTTCCCGCGGGCAGCGGGGCATGCGAGACGCCGGTCACTGGATCGCAGGCGTCGGTCGTGCACGGGTTCCCGTCGTCCACGTTGATGCTCCCCGCGGTGCAGCTCCCCGCCGCGTTGCAGGTGGCGCCGCAGGCCGAGCAGGAGGTGCCGGTGGCCACCGGCGTGTGGGTCGCCCCCGTGGCGGGGTTGCACGCGTCGGTCGTGCAGACGTTGCCGTCATCGATCGCCAGCGGGGTGCCGGCCTGGCACGCGCCGCTGGCATTGCACAGCTCGTTACCGTTGCAGACATTCCCGTCGCTGCAGCTGGTGCCCTGCACCACCGGCACGTGGCTCACCCCCGTCGCGGGACTACACGCGTCGGAGGTGCACGGGTTCCCATCGTCGACCGAGGGCGGGCTGCCCGCGGTGCAGGTGCCGCTGCCGTCGCAAGTCTCGGAGCCATTGCACAGGTTGCCATCCGCGCACGAGGTGCCCGCGCCGAGCGGCGTGTGGGTCACGCCGGCTCCCGGGCTGCACGCGTCGGCGGTGCATGGATTGCCATCGTCGATCGCCGGCGCCGTCCCCGCCACGCAGCTCCCCGTGGCGTCGCAGAGCTCCGCTCCGTTGCAGGCGTTGCCGTCCGTGCACGAGGTCCCCGCTGAGACGGGCACATGGGTCACGCCGGTCCCAGGCGCGCACGCGTCGGTCGTGCACGGGTTCCCGTCGTCGACGGTCGGCGGCAGCCCAGCCTGGCAGACTCCCCCTCCCGAGCACGTCTCGGCGCCGTTGCAGGCGTTGCCATCGGAGCAGGCCGTGCCCGCCGAGACAGCCACGTGATGCACGCCTGTCACGGCGTCACACGAGTCCGTCGTGCACGGGTTGCCGTCGTCCACCGCAGGCGCGGTCCCCGCGGTGCACGTGCCAGAGCCGTCGCACGTCTCCCCACCGTTGCACGCGTTGCCGTCGGAGCAGGACACGCCCGCCGACACCGGCGTATGGGACACTCCGCTGGCCGGTGCGCAGGTGTCCGTCGTGCAGGGATTTCCGTCGTCGACCGTCGGCGCGGTCCCGGCGGCGCAGGTGCCCGAGCCGGTGCAGATCTCCGCGCCGTTGCACGCGTTACCGTCCGAGCACGAGGCGCCCGCGGACACCGGCGTGTGGGTCACTCCCGTCGCAGGCGCACACGCGTCCGTCGTGCAGGGATTGCCGTCATCGACGATCGGGGGCGCGCCCGACTGGCACGAACCGCTCGCGCTGCACGTCTCGGCACCGTTGCAGGCATTCCCATCCGCGCAGGAGGTCCCCGCCGCGACCGGCGTGTGGGAGACGCCGGTCGTCGGACTGCAGGTGTCGGTGGTGCACGGGTTCCCGTCGTCCACCACCGGCGCGGTCCCCGCGAGGCAGGTGCCGCTCGCGTCGCAGAGCTCCGTCCCGTTGCACGCGTTGGCGTCGGCGCACGAGGTGCCGGCGGGCACGGGCGTGTGGCTCACGCCGCTCACCGGGCTGCAGCTGTCCGCCGTGCACGGGTTCCCGTCGTCCACGACCGGCGCGGTGCCCGACTGGCATGCTCCGGCGCCGTTGCACGTCTCGGCCCCGTTGCAGGCGTTGCCGTCCGAGCACCCCGTCCCCGCCGAAGCCGGCGTGTGGGCCACCCCGGTCGCGGGGCTGCAGGTGTCGACCGTGCAGGGGTTGCCATCGTCCACCACCGGCGCGGTACCCGCCTGGCACGTCGATGTCGCGTTGCACAGCTCCACGCCGTTGCACGCGTTGCCGTCGGAGCAGCTCGTCCCCGCGGCCACCGGGGTGTGCGAGATGCCGCTGACCGGATCGCACGCATCCGCGGTGCACGGGTTCCCGTCGTCCACGTTCACGCTCCCCGCCACGCACGTCGCCGACGCGTTGCACGTCGCGCCGCACGCCGAGCACGACGTGCCAGTGGCCACCGGCGTGTGCGTCACGCCGCTCGCCGGGTTGCACGCGTCGGTCGTGCACGGGTTCCCGTCGTTCACGGCCGGTGGTGTCCCCGCCGTGCACGTCCCGCTCCCATTGCAGGTCTCGGAGCCGTTGCACAGGTTGCCGTCCGCACACGATGTCCCGGCCGCGATCGGGGTGTGGCTCACGCCGCTCGCCGGGTTGCACGCGTCCGCCGTGCACGGGTTGCCGTCGTCGATCACGAGGGGCGTCCCCGCGGCGCAGCTCCCGCCTGCGGTGCAGATCTCGGCGCCGTTGCACACGTCGCCGTCCGAGCACGCGGTCCCCGCCGAGACGGGCGTGTGCGTGACGCCGGTCGCCGGGTTGCAAGCGTCGGTCGTGCACGCGTTGCCGTCGTCCACCGCGGGAGGCGTCCCGGCCACGCACGCCCCCGCGGCGCTGCAGGTCTCGGCGCCGTTGCACAGGTTGCCGTCGGCGCACGACGTCCCCGTCGCCACGGGCGTGTGGCTCACTCCGGTCGACGGGCTGCACGCGTCGGTCGTGCACGGGTTGCCATCGTCCACCACCGGGGCGGTCCCCGCCAGACACGCGCCCGTCGCGTTGCAGAGCTCCGCACCGTTGCAGGCGTTCCCGTCGCTGCAAGAGGTACCCGAAGCCTTCGGCGTGTGGCTCACGCCGGTCGATGGACTGCAGGCGTCGGTCGTGCACGGGTTGCCGTCGTCGACGATCGGGGGCGTCCCCGCCGCGCACGTCCCCGAAGAGCAGAGCTCGCTCCCATTGCATGCGTTCCCGTCGGTGCACGAGGTGCCGTTCGCGGCGATCGGGTTCGAGCAGACGCCCGTCGTCGTGTCGCACGTCCCCGCCACGTGGCACGCGTTCGACGCCGTGCACACCCACCGGGCTCGCTCCCGCGCACGCGCCAGACTGGCACGTATCGCTGGTCGTGCACGCGTTCCCGTCGTTGCACGCGCTCCCGTTCGCCTTCGCGGGGTTGCTGCAGACTCCCGTCCCGGTGTTGCACACGCCGGCGGTGTGGCACTGATCGCTCGCCGCGCAGATCACCGGGCTCGCGCCGGTGCAGGTCCCCGACTGGCACGTGTCGCTCTGCGTGCACGCGTTGCCGTCCGAGCACGCCGTCCCGTTCGCCACGCTCTGATCGGCGGGACACGCCGCCGCGTTGCCCGAGCACTTCTCGACCGCGTCGCAGGTGCCGATCGACGCGCGGCACACCATGGTCGCCGCCGCGAACGCGTCGGTCGGGCAAGCGTTCGACGCCCCGGAGCAGCTCTCCACCACGTCGCAGGGTCCGGCGGCGGCGCGACACACCGTGCCGGCCGAGGCGACCGCATCCGCCGGGCACGCGGCGCTCGCTCCTGTGCACTTGTCGGCGACGTCACACCCTCCCGCGACCGCGGCTCGGCACACCGTCGTCGACGCCGCGAAGCCGTTGGCCGGGCACGCCGTCGAGCTCCCATTGCACACCTCGACAACGTCACAGACCCCGCTGCTGGCACGACACGCCGTCCCCGAAGGCGCGGCCACATGGGTGCAACTCCCGCTCACGCACGCGTCCGTCGTGCAGGGGTTCCCGTCGTCGCACGACGCCGGGCACACGTACTGAAAGCCGTCCTCGAGGCCCAGGTGGCAGTTCTGCCCGACGTCGACGTCCTTGCCTCCCACGGCGCCGGTCAGCGTCACGTTCTGCTGCAGCAACAACTTCCCGTTCGGGGCGTAGAGCAGACCCCGCACGTGCGAATTCTCGAACGTCGCCGCCGTCGTCGCCGAGCTCAGCGCCGTGATCTGGATGCTCTTCGCGGTCAGCGTCGTTCCCGACGCCGGTCCGATCGTCTGGTTCTGCTGGAAGGCGAATGCGTTGGCGACGCGCACATCCACCGCCGCGAGGGCCTGGATCTGTGTGTTCTGCCCCGCTGTGATGTTCGCGATCTGGTACAGGCCTCCCGACAGCTTCACCACCGCGTTCTGCCCGATCGTCCACGTCGCGTACTGCCCTGGAGCCACCGTCTGCGTCACGCTGTCGGCGATGGTCACGTTCGTGGTGCCCGGCGTCACCGTGGGCGCCGCTGGCAGCGCGGGAGGCTGCAGGAAGGCCGTCACTGTGCCCCACGTCGCGTTGGCGCCATGCGTGAAGTGATCGGACGAGATCGCCCCCGCGTGCACGTTCGTGTCGATGCCGAGCCACGCTCCGTACGACGCCCCCGGCAACGTGACGGCCTGTTGGGTCCAGAGCGTGTAGCCGCTCTGGATCGTCCCCGTCGTCGACGTGGCTCGCGCCCCGATGTCGCCGCTCGAGATCACCGCGTTCTGCTGGATCCGCGCGCTCCGTTCGGCGAGCACGACGAACGATCCGAGAGTGAGTGCTTCCTTCGCCGCTGCCGTCGGCTCCGACACGGACGGCGGTGCAGCTCGGGTAAGGACGGGCGCAGGCGGCGCCGGCTCCTCGCCGTGCTTCCCGCAGCCCAGGACGGCCAGGACGACAAGGCCAAGGCCGGAGAGCTGGGCCCACCTGCTCCAGGAGGGGCCACCCGGTACGGCTGGGGTGACTCCGGAATCGCCACCGCGGTGGTGATGGAAGTCATGGCGAGCGCCGACGCTGGGAGGCTTTTTCATGAGGGCAGTCCTTCGGGAGCGGAGTCTGGCAATCGGTGCCGCAAGGAAGTGGAATCGGTCGGCGCTCCGACCTTCGTGGTCGAGCCCATCGCGAGTGCGGAGCGGAGGACGACGGCCGCCTCGGGCCCGAGGCGGCCGGCATCCCGTGCCTCGGCGGCCTGCACCTCGAACAACACGACATGATCCGAGCTGTGCATCGTCATGGTCACTCTCGAGCGCTGGGAGGTTGCTTGCTTTCACTGGACACGCGACGACTTCGCGGGTCAAGAACGGAAACTTTGCGCACCCGATCCTCGAGAGGATCTGCGTGATCCGAGTGGCGGAACTCCGCTGCCTACTGACGCCGGAGCGCCACCTGGATCGCCAGGTGTGCCGTCGACCAGCTCTCCGCCACCGCCCTCGTCACGAGCTCTCGCTGCTTCTCCGCGGGCAGGCCGAGCACCAGGTACGCGTGCCGCAGCGTCAGCTTCTCGAGCTCCGGCGCACGCATTGTGATCCGGAAGATCGCCAGGCACCGCCGCAGCGTGGTCACCGAGAAGGGGCACCCCGATCGCAGGGCGATCGCCTCCACCGACCTTCGCTTCGGACCGCGCCGAGAAGAAAGCGCGACGTCGCCGCCGTACACCCCCAGGACGAGGCGTCCGACCTCCAGCGCAGAGGGAAGATCGCTGATCGACCCGACGCGCTGCAGCTCGTCGATGACGTGTTCGAAGGGATCGTGGTGGCGCACCCTCCCCTCTCGGCCCTGCGAATCCCGAGTTGCGTGTTTCTGGACGAACCGCGAATCACGGGGTGAGCAAGGAGAGGTACCGGGTGCTCGAGCCGGGCCCCGTTTCGCTCGTCCCATCCGTAGGGTGGTAATGTTGTGCTCTGGATGCACATGAATGGGCCCCCGGAAGGTAGGATCTCGGAGGGTGAACAAATCACCGAGCCGCGGTAGCCCTGCGAGCGCGGCGACGTGGGACCCCAGGCGTCTCGGCTGGCGGGGCGAGCAAGTCGGCGGGCTCGCAGCCCAGCGCAAGCGCGAGTTTCTCGATGGTGCGTAGGCCCAGGTTCTCGCCCCCGCGCTCCACACGCTGAATGTACCGCGCCGACACCCCGGCCAGTTCCGCGAGGCGCTCCTGGGTGAAGCCGCGGGTCCGGCGCAGCTCGGACACGCGCAGCCCCACCCGGTCGAGGAGCGGAGAGTGCGAGCGGGGGAGCGTTGGCGTGGGCGGCGGCACTGCCCGTGTGCGGTCGCTCGGAAAGACGCGGCCAACCACGACCCATAAGTACGTGTTAGCCTCGCACGGTGCAGGACTCCGCAACCCAGCTGTACGACCCGACGATGATGCGCGCGCAGAAGCGCGTCGGGCTCTTCCTACGGGAGAAGTGGCGGCTCGATCGGCTGCTCGGGGTCGGCGGGATGGCGGCGGTCTACGCGGCGACCCACCGAAACGGCAAGCGCGGCGCGATCAAGATGCTGCATCCGGAGCTCTCCGCGGACCCCGGGATTCGCGAGCGCTTCCTGCGCGAGGGACGAGCCGCGAACCACGTCGGCCACCCCGGAGCGGTGTCCGTCCTCGACGACGACACCGCCGAGGACGGATCGATCTTCCTCGTGATGGATCTTCTTGAGGGCGAGAGCCTGGAGGGCCGGCGGGAGCGAATGGGCGGGAAGCTCGACGTGATGGACGTGCTCTCCATCACGGATCAGGTGCTCAACGTGCTCATCGCGGCGCACGCGAAGGGCATCGTTCATCGCGATCTGAAGCCCGACAACCTCTTCGTGACGCGCGACGGGGCGGTAAAGGTCCTCGATTTCGGTATCGCACGACTCCGTGAGAGCGGCGCTTCCAAGGGCACTCACACCGGCATCTCGATGGGGACTCCCTCGTACATGGCCCAGGAGCAGGCTCGCGCGCTCTGGGATGAGGTCGACGGTCGTACGGATCTCTGGGCGGTCGGAGCCACCATGTTCGCGTGCCTGACGGGCCGCGTCGTTCATGAAGGACGCACGATGAACGAACAGCTCCTGTCGGCGATGACCAAGCCCGCGCCGCCGGTCCGCACGCTCGCCCCGGCAACGCCGCGTCCGGTTGCCGAGGTCATCGATCAGGCTCTGGCGTTCGATCGTGAAGGGCGGTTCCCCACCGCTGGCGACATGCAGGCGGCCCTCCGGGGAGCGTATGAGGCTCTGCAAAGCGGCGCGCCCATTTCGACGGCGCCGAGGCTCCTTGTGCCGGACGTCGCGATCCAGAAAACGCTGCCCTCGTTCCCCGGCTCGGGCGGCCTCGCAGACCCCCGGACGGAGGGCGCGACCGCGCGCGCGATCGTCAGCGGCACGGGTCCGGGCCGCCCTCGAGCGGCGATCGGTCAACGCGTCGCGATGGGCGTCGTGGCCGTCGCTCTCTGCATCGCGCTGATTGTTGCAGCATCGTTCGCGCTCCCTGGCGGTCGCGAGGCCGCGACGACCACCGCGCCGGGCACGGCGGCGCCGAACACCCCGGACGTCCCCGGTCAGTCGGCGTCGGCAACGCCGGCGGTCATGCCCACAACGGCTCCGTCAGAGTCCACGCCGGAGTCCGCTCCGACTACCCCCCCCGTCAAAAAGGACCTCCGCGCGAAAACGGGCGCGGCTGGCGCGGCAGCCAAGACTGCCCCCGACACGGGGAAGCCCCCTCCCCCTGTCGTCGCGCCGAATCGAAAAGGCGGCCCCATGGACGACAACCTATGACCCTGCGCCCTTTCCTCTGCGCCTTCCTGATCGCCGCGAGTTCCGCGGCTGCTGACCCCGCGAGCGAAGCGCTCTTCAAGGAGGGAAAGGCGAAGTACGAAGCTGGCGAATACGTCGCCGCGCTCGAGAACTTCCGGCAGGCCTACGCCCGCACCAGGAGCCCGGCGGCGATGCTGAGCATCGGGACGACGCTGAAAGCGCTCGGGCGCTTCGCTGAAGCCGCGGACGCCTACGAAGCCTACCTCGCGGATCCCGGCGCCAATCCGGCGAAGAAAGCCGAGACTCAGAAGGCGCTTCTCGAATCACTCAAGAGCGTAGCAACGCTGAAGATCGACGCGGAAACGAACGCCAACGTCACGGTCGACGCCCGCGAGGTGAAGGGATCAGTGCGCGTGGATCCAGGCGCGCACGTGGTCATCGCGGATGACGGTTCGGGCAACCCGATGACAACCCAGATCACCGTGAAAGCGGGGGAGGAGCGAACCGTCTCACTGCGCCGCAAGGCGGATGGCTCGCCGCCCGCAACGGGACCGAGCGAAAGGAAAGAGCCCAGGGAGCCTCCGGCCACTCCCCAGCCCGCGCGGCGACCCGGATCAGGTGGAGGGGGGGGCATTCCGGTATTGAGCTACGTCCTCGTCGGCACCGGGATTCTCGCGGGCGGTGTTGCGGTGTACGCCGGCGTGCAGTCGAGAGGAAAGTACAGCGACGCCGGAGGGTTCGCGACTGCCAAGCTGGAATGCAACGGCGCAGCCACGGAAGCGTGTCGGAGCGCGAGAAGCGCCGACATAAACAGGGCGAACGACGACGGAGACCAGCTTCAACGCGTGACCATCGTCGCGGGCGCGGTTGGCGTGGCCGCGGTCGTCAGCGGAATCCTCGTCGCGGTCTTCACACGATCTGCGGATGACGCCATGGCAGCTCGACCGCCCGCCCTCACCGTGAGCGCGGGACCAGGCACCGCCGGGGTGTCCCTCGGCGGGCTCTGGTAGGTGGGTTGGCGGCGCGGGCGGCGGCCCGGATAGAGCATCACGTGAGCTCGAAAGATTCTGCAGTGCGCAACGACGGAAGGCTGATTCATCATGAGGAGGTCGAGATGAAGCAAAAGACAAACCCCAAGATCACGTTCCTCTCGCTTGGGATCCTGCTCATAGCCTGTGGGTCGAGAGCCGACGACCCCGCCACGAGCTCGGCGGCTTCAGCGCTCGCGAGAAGTGACCCACCCCCGCTCGGGAGAAGTGGTCCACGTGGGGATCGTGCTTTTCCGGGCTCGTCTCACCTCATGAATCTTCTCCTTCACGCTGCTTCGCTGGCGCTACTTCCTCTTCTTCCCTCG
>JBBRLX010000047.1:0-14772 GCA_038231135.1 Candidatus Eiseniibacteriota bacterium
AGCTCACCAAAATCCGTCCACCCGCCAAGGACCACCCCTGGCGCAAGCCGTATGACCGCAGCCTCCTGCCCGCAATGGCAGAAGCGGGGGATGACAGAATCACTGCGGAGTAGGGGTGACAGAATCACTGCGGTGCTACACCGCCGCGCTGCGCCGCGCGTCATCGGGAACCCGCCGCACCCGCCAGCCGCTCGGCCCGGCCGTCGCGCGACTCGGGCAGCGTGCGCGCCGCCGCGATCGCGCGATCGCGCGTGGCCGCGTCGCCGGCCATCTGCGCCGCGGTCGCGAGCCGCAGCCAGCCTTCGTAGTAGCGCGGGTCGATCCGCACCGTGATCGCGAACGCGTCGCGCGCCTGTGGCCACTCGCCCACCAGCTGATGCGCGACACCCAGCGCATACGCGACACTGGCATCGTCGCCCTGCCATGCGAGCGCGTGCTCGAGATAGGGAATCGCCTGCGCCGGCTGGTGGCGCAGCATCAGCACCTGGCCCCAGATCCCCTCGGTGGCCGGGTCGCCGGGATCGTCGGCCATCATCTGCTGCAGCACCACGGCCGCTTCGTCCAGCCGCCGCAGCCGCATCAGCGCGGTGGCGCGCAGCAGCCGCGCCTGGGGATTCGTGGGATCGAGCGCGAGCGAGTGGTCGGCGCTCGCGAGCACGTCCGGCCAGTCGCCGTGACGGAAGTACACCACCGCGCGCGACGCGCTCGTCTCCGACAGCCGGGGATCGAGCACCTCCGCCTTCGCCAGCTGCTCCAGCGCCTCGCGCTCGCGGCCCGCGGCCGCGAGCTGGTTCGCGTAGCCGATCCGCGCCTTGGCGTTCTCCGGCTGCACCTCGGTCATGGCGCGGAACATGACGAGGTCGTCGCTCCATTGCGGCACCAGCCGCAGCGTCTGCCACGCGCTCGCGGCGACGAGCAGCGCCGCCGCCGCGTAAACGACGCGTGGCAGCGGGCCCGGCCGGCGCGCCGCGGCCGCAACCCCGAGGCCCAGCAGCCACGCGGCGCCGATCGACGGCAGGTACACGAGGCGCTCGGCGAACGTGAGGTAGGACCGCACCCAGGCCAGCACCGAGAACGTGAGCAGCGGCAGCGCGAACAGCGCGACCGGCAGCGCGCCCCGCGAGCGGCGCCACGCGAGGCCGGTCGCGAGCACGATCATCCCGAGCGTCGCGACAATGCCGCCGAGCACCCCGGGCGTCCACGGTCCGTTCGGGAGCTGCAACGCGATGTCGGGCGAATGCGGGTACCACGGCCACAGCATCGCGACGTACTGCGGCACCATGATCCAGCCGGCGAGCCGGATCAGCCCCGTGGTCGCGGGATCCACGGACGGCGGCTGCACCCAGCGCGATGCCAGCGTCTCGTGCACCAGGACGAACGCGAGCGTGATCGCGGCGTAGGGGGCGAGCCAGCGCAGCGCGCCCGACCACGTGAAGCGGCGCTCCGTCTCGATCCATTCCGCCACCGCGAGGATCGCCACGAACGGCAGCGCCGCCTCCTTGCTGAGCAGCGCGAGCGTGAACGCGAGCGTCGCGGGCACGCCCGCCCAGGCTCGGCCGGCGCGGCGCGCGCGGCGGTCCAGTAGCAGCGCCAGGGCGACGAACAGTCCGCATAGCACGTCGGTGCGGCCCGAGATCCACGCCACCGATTCCACGTGCGCCGGCATCGCCGCGAACCACGCGCCGGCGAGGAACGCGGCGACACCGCCGGCTCCGGCCGCCAGCACCAGCCACGCGACCAGGGCGCTCGCCGCCGCGTGCGCGACCAGGTTCACCGCATGGAAGCCCCACGGCTGCCACTGGAATGCGCGGCCGTCGACCCAGTAGGACAGCACGACCAGCGGCCGCCACATGCCGGAATTGCGGCCGCTCGCCCGCCAGAAATCGGACGTGAGCAGCCGGACGAGGAAGCCATCGCGGCGCAGGAACGGATTCGCGCGGATCAACTCGTGATCGTCGCGCACGAAGCCGTAGCCGACGCTCGCTGCGTACAGCGCCACCGCGAACAGCGCCACCCACGGTGCCGGGTGCCGCCACCATGCACGCGCGTCGCCGGGCACGGCGGACGCGACTCGCGCGGCCCGGACGTTCGCGTCCGCGCCGCCGCGCCGGCGGGTGCGGCCGGCCGATGACGAATCCGCCCGACGGGAGTTCCCCGCCGGGCGGTGCGTTGGATTCAAACCGAGTCTCCCGTAAGCCGAATTCTGTCGGATTGCTCCGTGATGATCATTTGTCTGGGGCGCCCGTCTCCGGACGCCTCGGTGCGACCGACCCTGGGGTGGTAGCGGAGCGGGCCACACTCCTCCCCCTCTATGCGGTCTTGCTCCAGGTGGGGTTTACCGAGCCGGCGCCGTCGCCGGCGCCGCTGGTGCGCTCTTACCGCACCGTTTCACCCTTGCCCGCTGCGTGCCTTGCGGCACGCCCGCTGGCGGTCTGCTCTCTGTTGCACTTTCCGTAGGCTCACGCCTCCTGGGAGTTACCCAGCACCCTGCCCTGTGGAGTTCGGACTTTCCTCGGGGACCGGCCTCGGCGACTCCGTGAGGAGAAGCGTCGGCTCGGCTCCCGCGATCATCTGGGAGACTCGATACCCTGTGCCTTGTCGAGCGTCTGATTCACGATCGCATCCGCGCGAGCGTTGGCCTCGCGGCGGACCGCCGTGAAGCGTACCACACCCAACCGGGCCGCGGCCGCGCGCGCCTGCTCGTACAGCGGCTTGAGCCCCGCGTTCTTCACGCGGTAGCGGCCGGTCATCTGCCGCACCACCAACTCGGAGTCCATGTGCACCTCGACCGCGGGCGCCCCGTGCCTGGCCGCCGCCTCGAGGCCGGCGATCAGGCTGCGGTACTCGGCCACGTTGTTCGTGACGGAGCCCAGGTACTCGCCGCGCGCCTCGACCTCCTTGCCTGCCGGATCGGCGAGCACGAACCCATAGGCGCCGGGGCCGGGATTGCCGCGCGAGCCGCCGTCGCAGGCGAGCCGCCACAGGGACTTCGAACTTTCGGTCATCCTCACACTCTATCGGGCGGCGACGGACGGGCTCAAGTGACGGGCCTGGCGTGCGGGGCCGGCGCCTCGTCGCGCACGAGCCAGCCGGCGCGCTCGAGCGCGTGCCACGCGTCGCGCTCGCCGCGCGCGATCAGCTCGGCCACCACCCCGCGGTCGAACGTCAGCACGCCGCCCGGCAGCAGCCCGTCCGGCTCGATCACGCACACCCGCGCGGGGTCGCCCTGGCGGCCCCAGCCCGCCGGCAGATGCCGCAGCTCGTTCTGCAGGTCGCGCCAGTTCGCGAGCTCGAGCAGCCGGCCGCCGAGCTCCACGAGATTCCGGGGCGCGAGCGTGCTCGGCGGCCGCTCGCTCGCGGACATCACCACGATCAGCACCGCGTCCGCGCCGTCGGCCAGCGCCACGTGCAACGGCTGGTTCGCGAATCCGCCCGGGTCCACGAAGCTGCGGCCGCCGACGGGCAACGGCTCGAACACGCCCGGGATCGCCGACGACGCCACGGTGGCCGCGATCACGTCTTCGGGGCGATGCAGCACCACCACTTCGCCCAGATCGCGCTCGACCTGGCGCACGAACGTCGGGTCCGGATTCGGCCACGTCACGAAGTGGCAGATGCGTCCCGAGTCGATCGCCATCGCGCTCACCACCAGCCGCGGTGTCCCCGACACCAGCCGCTTCGGATCTCCGGACTGGACCAGCGCCTCGATGACGCGCTGGCGCGCGCGGCTGCCCCATAGTCCGCGCCCGCGGGTCTCGGGCATCAGCGCGAACAGCGCGGCGCGCACGCCGTGCCCGCTCGGGTCCGGACGGTTGAGCAGCCACGCCAGGAACAGCAGCAGCACCAGCATCGCGCTGAAGCGGTGCGGCCACGGCCAGCCGAACGTCCATACCGCGGCGTACAGCGCCGCGAGCGCCACCACCGTCCACCCCAGCCAGCGCCGCACGCGCGTGGGATCGGCGCGGTCCCCGGCGCGCGCCAGCCAGTCCTCCATCGGTCGCGACAGCAGCATGGTCGCAACGCCGAGCCCGGCCGCGAACAGCCACGCGCCGAGGTCGAGGAGCGTGGACAGCACGTCGAGGCGGCCGCTGCTCTTGCGCCACAGCCAGTAGGCGCCCGATATCTCGCGCGAGCCGGCGGCGGTGGTCACGAGCTCGAGCACCGCGACGAGGAACAATCCGGCGCCCGTCCAGCGCAGCACCAGCGTCACCCAGCGGATCCCGATCGTGGCGGCGCGCAGCTCGCGCCACGTCGACTCGAGCACCGCGGTGCGGCCGCCGTGGGCCACCCACGTGGTCGCGTTGAGCGCGCCCACCGACACGCCGACCACCAGCGACGGGACCAGCGCAATGCGCTCGAGCACACGCAGCACACCCACCTCGTAGGCGCCGAGAGCGCCGCCGCCCGACAGGACGAGCGCGATACGGCGGAACCCGAGGTCCGAGCGCAGCCGGCGCTCAGCGGGCGGATCTGCCGTCCGCGGCTCCGTCACGCGCGCCCCCGGTTCGGCGCCGGAACCGCCGCCGAGGGTTCCGTCACGCGCGCCGCGCGCTCATTCGACGGGGTCCGGCGGCAGCATCAGCAGCCGGCCGCAGCCATCGCAGATCAGCACGCGGTCGCGCTTCTTCGCTTCCATCATCACCTGCGGCGGCAGCGAGCGGAAGCAGCCGCCGCACGCCCCCTTGAGGATCGCCACCACCGCGCGCCCGCCGCGCGACTGGTGCGCGCGTTCGTAGCGCGGACGCGTGGCCGGCTCGAGCGCCGCGATGTTCGCCTCGCGCCGCGCTTCGAGTCCTCCGCGCCGCGCGCGCAGCGCACCCTCGTCGGCCGCGATCGACTGCTCGCGCGCCGCGAACGCCTGCTCGGCGTCGGCCAACTCCTGGGCGATCGCCGGCCGGGCCTTCGCCGCCCGTTCCTCATCGTCCATCAGCGACAGCACGCGGGTCTCGAGATCGGACCGCCGCTGTCGCGCGCCGGCGATCTCGTGCGTGAGCGCCTGGAACGCGTCGTTGGACTTGACCGCCGCCTGCTGGCTCAGGAATTTCCTCTCCTCGATGTCGACGCCTTCGATCTGGCGTTCGAGGTCGCGCCGTAGCTTGACCATCGCCGCGGCGCCCGTCGTATTCGCGTCGAGCCGGCCGCGCGCCTCGGTCACCTTGGCGGTGAGCGCGCGCCGCTGCTCGGGGAACTTCGCGAGCTCGGCGTCGATCGCGACGACTTCCTCGTCGAGGCCGTGCAGCGTCCACAGGCGGCCGAGTTCCGTGCTCACGACGACCTCCGTCGCGGCGCCGGGATCCACGAAAACGGGGATGCCGTCGGCGGCATCCCCGCGGTGCGGGACATGGTCTCGCGCGGGTCCCCCCTGTGGGGACCGGCGGTGGCGGCTCGATCGGGGTCGCGACGGACCATCATCCTCGTGTGCGAACGCGTTACGAAGGCCTGATGAAATGGTGGGCGGAACAGGACTTGAACCTGTGACCCCCTGGTTGTGATCCAGGTGCTCTGCCAGCTGAGCTACCCGCCCCAATTCGTCCGGCCTTATGCCCGGGCCCCGCGGTTCAATGGGCCCACCTGGATTCGAACCAGGGTCTTACCGGTTATGAGCCGGCCGCTCTGGACCACTGAGCTATGGGCCCAGCGTCGCAGCACCACGTGAGACCGTGCCGGAGTTCGCAGTGTGTAACACCCGCTCGGAAGAGGTGTCAAGATACGGGGACGTTGCCGAGTGTTTTCCCGACCGGATTCAGCGGGGAAACACGGTCAATCCGAACGACACGGCGCAGAATCCCGACCATGCGCTCGACGTGTACATCCCGCCGGTGCGAAGCAGCAGCACGAGACCTACGGGACCCGGAGCGGGAATCAGCCGCAAGCCCGCCGAGGCGCCGATCGCGGGGCCGTAACGCACCGATATCGGAACCGCCGGAGTCGGCGACCCGTCCGCGTCGAAGCGTTGCCGATCCACCCGCGGCGACACCCGGCCGATGCCAGCCATGAGTTTCGTGTATCCGCGCACCCCGGACCCCGGAGCCGTCCAGGCCCTGCCCACCATGAGCGCGGCGTGATGGAGTCGTTGCGTACTCTCAACGGGCACGGCAACCAGGTCGCCGCTCGCGTGCGACAACAACCACGTGCGGTTCGAACGGTCCCGCATGTGCACGTCGATGGCTTCCAAATCGGCGAACCCAAACGGCCGCATGTCCTGGGACCGTCCTCGGCCGATACCGAACACACCCGTCAGTTCCACGGCGAATGGCGACACATGCGGCGCGGCGCGGTCCCTCGGCGAACCCGTGGCCGAGCCGGTCTGAAGGAGGATCGACGCCAGCAGCGACAGGACGTACGGGAAGGCCGGTCCGGCCCTCACGGTTTCAACGAAATCATGTCGGGTTCTCGCTGGCGGGAGCGCGGACGGTTGCGGGCGGGGGTCGGAGAGTTCTACACCGAAGATCCCAAGACCGTGGAATCTCTGTGAAGATGCTGAATCTCGGGCAGGAAACGGCGTGCGTTCGAGACTCGGCGCGTGCATGCTCGACATCATGCGATCCCCGAGGTTCGTGGTCACGACGCGCAGGGTGCCGGGAGCAGGCGTCGCCGGCGGGGTTCGCATTGAGATCGATGGCTCGCGCGGGACGGCTATCGCCGCGGGCATCGCGCTGCTCGCGCTCGCGATGACCGTGACCGGCGGTTGTTCGCACCGAACCACGACCGCTCCCGCGACGGCGACCCTGTCGGGCACCGCGCGCGACACGGCCGGAGCTCCGGTCTCACGGCTCATGGTGGCCGCGCAACTGCTGTCCGTCGCGCATGGCGGTTTGGAGGAACGGCGAACCACCACGACCGACGCGTCCGGCCGGTTCCAGTTCGGCCCGGTGGCGCCGGGACGCTGGGTGGTGAGCGGTGGCGATGGCGACCGGGCGGCCGCGGACACCGCCGACGTGCCGGGCCCGCCGGCCGCGTTGCGGCTCGACAGCGCCGGCGCCGTCGGCGGACGCGTGATGTCGGGAGGAACGCCGATCGCGGGAGCCATCGTCTACATCGATACGCAGACGGCCTACGCGTTCACCGCCGCGGGCGGGCACTTCCTGCTCGGCAGCGTGGCGCCCGGCGGCTGGTGGCTCTACGTGCGCGACGACGCGGGGGCGCGCGACACCGCGGTGCGGATCACGGTGCGCGCCCCCGCCGATACCCAGGTGGTGCCGGATATCGTGTTTCCCTAGGGCGTGGCGCGCCGGATCGCGAGCGGCGTCGCGCGCCGCGCGGCGGTCGTTGCGGCGGTTGCCCGCCTCATCCAGGCGTCGTCGGTCGGCGCCTTGTACGGTGGCCGTTGCACCGGGTCGATGATCTCGATGGGGAAATGGAAGATCCTCGGCAGCGCCCAAGCATGGGCATCGTGCGGGATCGTCGCAATGGTCGCGAACAGGAGTGCGGCCCCCAACAGCAGCTGCTTGCGCTGGAACATGGCGTCCTCCTTCTGACGGCTGCGGCCCCTGGGGCCGTGGTGGTGAATCCGTTCCGCGGTGCTTCCATCCGACATACACCGGCGGGACCCAAAACGTTGGCGGCGGGGATCGCTCCCCGCCGCCGTGTATGAACCCGTTACCGCCTCGACGCCTCGATCTACAGCAGTTCCGTGTACGCCTTGAGCCGCCGGCTGCGCGTGGGATGCCGCAGCTTGCGCAGCGCCTTGGCCTCGATCTGGCGGATGCGTTCGCGCGTCACGTTGAAGAACGCCCCGACCTCCTCGAGCGTGCGCTGGGCGCCGTCCTCGGTGAGGCCAAACCTGAGCCGGATCACCTTCGCTTCGCGCGGTGACAGCGTACGCAGCACCTCGTTCACCTCGTCGCGCAGCATCGCGGACGCGGCCGAATGCGCCGGACTCACGACGCTCGTGTCCTCGATGAAGTCGCCGAGATTCGAGTCGTCGTCCTCGCCGATCGGACGATCGAGCGAGATCGGCTCCTGCGCGGCCTTGAGGATGCTCTTCACCTTGTCGACCGGCAGCTCGAGCCGCTCCGCGATCTCCTCGGGCGTCGGCTCCCGGCCCAGCTCCTGCACCAGCCGCCGCGACACGCGCACCACGCGGTTGATGTGCTCGATCATGTGCACCGGCACGCGGATCGTGCGCGCCTGGTCTGCGATCGCGCGCGTGATGGCCTGGCGGATCCACCACGTGGCGTACGTCGAGAACTTGTAGCCCTTCGTGTAGTCGAACTTGTCGACCGCGCGCATCAGGCCCGAGTTGCCCTCCTGGATCAGGTCCAGGAATTCCAGGCCGCGATTCGTGTAGCGCTTGGCGATCGAGATCACGAGCCGCACGTTGGCCTCGATCATCTCCTTCTTCGCCTGGTCCGTGGCGCGCTCGCCGTCGGCGATCTGCCGGTACAGCTCGAGCAGATGGTCGCGCGACATCTTCGCCTCGTCCTCGAGCTCCTTGATGCCCTTCTTGATCATCTTGAGCTCGTTCAGGAACTCGACGATCTGCGCGGGCTCGAGGTTCGAATCGCGCTTCACCGCGCGCAGCTCCTTCGGGCCCTTCTTCAGCCGCCGCGCGAACTCGTGGATCTCCTCGACGCCATGGCCGAACTTGCGCTCCAGCACCGCGACGACCTCGTCCAACTCGAGCGCGTTCTCGGCCATCTCCTTGAGCGGCCCCGCCAGGCCCTCGACCATGCGCGGGTTCATCGACAGCTTGTGCAGCTCCTGCGTGAGCTCGGCTTCGACCTTGGCGAAGTTCGCCTGGAACGAGTTCCGCTGCTTCTCGGCCATGCGCGAGCCCTGGCGCTCGACCAGGTCGTTGTAGCGCTTCTGCAGCACGAACACGCGTTCGAGGATCTTGACCGCGCGCTGGCGCTCCTTCTTGAGCGCCTGCTCGGTGGCGGCCTCCTCGGCCACCTTGATGAAGTCCTCGATCTTGAGCTGGCCGTCCTTGAGCTTCTTGAGCAGGATGCGGATCTCGCGCACCGCGGGCTCGGCCCGGAACAGCGCCGACACCACCTGGCGCTCGCCGGCCTCGATGCGCCGGGCGATCTCGACCTCGCCCTCGCGCGTCAGCAGCGGCACGCGGCCCATCTCGCGCAGATACATGCGCACCGGATCGTCATAGCGCACCGGCTGCTGCGGCACCGCCTTGCTGCCGGTGGGCGCCTTCTTCTCCTCGAGCTTGCGGAGCTTCTTCAGGCGCTCCTGCGCCTCCTCCTCGCTCGCGAACACCTCGATGTGCATCTGGTTCAGCATGGCGTGAATCTCCTCCATCTGATCCACCTGCACTTCGGGGTCCTGATCGTCGTCGAGCAGCCACACCACCTGGTCCTCGGTGACGTAGCCCTGCCGCAGCGCGAGCGCGCGGATCTCGTCGAGACGCTTCCGGTGCTCGGACTTCTCCTTCAGCTTGATCTGCTTCTTGGGGGCAGACGCCATGTACGCCAGCTCTCCTATGGTGAGTCCAGGGGATCCCGCAACGATCGTTCGTGGTCTTCGATGTCCCGTGACAGATCGCGCACCATCTCGAGCAGGGTGTTCTGCTCGGTGGCCGATGCCGCGCGACGCAGGCGCTCCTGCGCCTGTTTGCGTTGGTCCTTGAGACGACGGATCACCAGCTGGCGCACGCCGCCGCGCGCCTGCTCGCGCCATCGATATTCGCCTTCGGGGGGCAGCGACAGCTCGCGCACGAGCGACGCGGCGTCCGGATCATCCGGAAAGCCCTGTCCGTCCTCCCACAACCAGTGCGCCACACGCGCGCACACCGGGTCCCGAAAGTCCCCGGGCCCGACCTGACCATCCGTTTCGGCGAAGGACCCGCGATCTTGCAACAATGCGCGCAGAACGTCCACCTCGACTCCCTGGCGCGCCCGGCGCTGCGCCGCCACCGCCGCCTCCACCGGCCGGTCCGACACCTGCCCCTGGCGCCGGAATTCCACCGCCCGCGCGAGCACCCCCGCCTCGAGCCCGAAGACGGCACCCGCCCGCTCGATCAGCAGCTGTGCGCGGACGGGGTCCGGCACCCGGCCGATCAGCCGCACCACCGCCTGCGCCGCCGCCTCGTGCGGATCGCCCGCCACCGGGCCGCCGCGCACGTGGCGCTCGAGGAACCCGATCGGATCCGTCGCCGCCGCCCGCGCCGCCTGCCACGCCGGCAGCCCCCCGCGCCGCACCAGCGTATCCGGGTCCTCGCCCGCCGCGAGCTCCACCACCACCACGTCCAGCCCTTCCGCCAGCACCACCGCCAGCGACCGCGCCACCGCGTCGCGCCCGGCCGAATCGCCGTCGTAGGTCAGCGCGATCCGGCCGGTCATCCGGCGCAGGATCTTCGCGTGTTCCGGCGTGAGCGCCGTGCCCGAGGTCGCGACGGTGTTCCGGACCCCGGCCTGGTGCAGCGCGATCGCATCGAAATACCCCTCGACCACGACGGCTTCGCCCGCGGGCTCGATCTGCCGGCGGGCCTGCTCGAGGCCGAACAGGAACGAACCCTTGTGGTACACCGCGGTTTCGGGGGAGTTGAGATACTTGGGCTCGTCGCCCTCGGCGAGCGCGCGGGCGCCGAATCCGATCACGTCGCCACCCGCCTGGATGAGCGGAACCACGAGTCGATTTCGGAACCGGTCGAACAGGTTCGCGCGGCCGCCGTCGCGGCGCCCGGCCAGCCCCGCCTGGACCAGCACGTCGTCCGAAAACCGGCCCTTGAGCCGCCGCACCAGGTTCTCCCAGCCGGGGAGTGCCAGGCCCAACCGGAACGCGCGCTGCACCTCGCGCCCGATGCCGCGGCCCTCGAGATAGTCGCGCGCCGCGGCGCCGATCGTGGCGTCGCCGAGCCATTGCTCGTACGCCTCGGTCGCCGCCTCCAGCGCTTCGATCAGCGGCGCCTTGGGGCTGCCACCCGGACTCAGGCGCTCCGGCACCGGGATGCCGGCCCGCCGGCTCAGCAGCTCGACCGCCTCGCGGAACCCGATCTTCTCCGTGTCCATCACGAACCGGAACACGTCGCCGCCGGCCTTGCAGCTGAAGCAATGGAAGAACTGGCGCTCGGGGTGGACCGAGAACGACGCGGTCTTCTCACCATGGAACGGGCACAACCCCATGAAGTTCCTGCCGGTGCGTTTGAGCGACACCGTCTGCGACACGATCTCGATGATGTCGCTCGAAACGCGGACGCGCTCGACCCAGTCGTCCGTGCCGCGCGCCGCCGCCGGGCTCATCGCAGCTTCGCCACGGTCACGCCGCGGCCCCCCTCGCCCACCTGGCCCAGGCGGGTGCCCGTCACCTGCGCGTGCGACTTGAGGTGGCGCTCGACCGCGGTGCGCAGCGCGCCCGTGCCGATGCCGTGGATGACGCGCAGCTCGGACAGGCCGTGGAGCACGGCGCGATCGAGCCCCTGGTCGAGCGCCGGCAGCGCCTCGTCCGCGGTCATGCCGCGCAGGTCCACCTCGAGCGGAATCTCGTCCGAGGCCTCCCAGGACGCGAGCGAGCGCGGCGCGGTCGCCGCGGACTTCGCGCGCGACGCGCCCGGCCGGGACCGGCCCGCTTCGGATGCGCCATCCGACGGCTCGAGCTTGCTGACGTGACTCTGGATCGTCCAGCTGCCGCGCCTCAGCCTCACGTTGCCCTCGGCGTCGGGCGCCGTCGCGATCTCGGCCTCGATCCCCAGGTCCCGCACGCGCACCGTGCGCCCCGGTGCGAGTTCGGCGGGGCCGAGCGGCCCGCCCGCCGTGGCGGGGGCCGCGAGGCCGAGTTCCTGGTAGGCGCCGGCGCCCTGGCCGCGCACCGTGTCGTGCTCGCGCTCGACGGCGTCGAGCTGCGACTTGAGCGTCGCCGCGCCGGCGCGGGTCTTGTCCGCCCGGCGCGCCTCGCGCTGCACGGTCTGCCACAGCTCGCGTGCGTGCGACAGCAGCTGTTCGCTCTCGCCGGTGAGGCGCCGCGTCACCTGATCGAGCCGCGTGCGCGCGGCGCCCGCCGCGTCGCGATGCTCACGTTCGGCCGCCTCGGCGGCCGCGCGCGCGGCCGCGAGCTGCCCGAGCTCGGCGTCGAGCGACCGCCTCAGCGCCTGCAGGTCGTGCAGCACGCGTTCCAGCGTGCGCGTCTCCTCGCGCGTGTAGCGGCGGGCGCGCTCGATCAACGCGCGATCGAACCCGAGCCGTTCCGCCATCGCGAGCGCGTGGCTCGCACCCGGCACGCCGCGCAGGAACCGGTAGGTCGGCGCCATCTTCGCCGCATCGATCTCGAGCGAGCCGTTCACCACGCCGGGCACGGTGCCCGCGAGCAGCTTGAGCGCGCCCAGGTGCGTGGTCACGATGCCCCACGCGCCGCGCGCGGCGAAGTGCTCGATCAGCACGCGTCCCAGCGGGGCGCCCTCCTCGGGGTCGGTGCCGGCGCCGAGCTCGTCGGCGAGTAGCAGCGTGCGCGGGCCGGCCGCGCGCGCCATGGCGTCGAGCGCCTTCAGGTGCGCGGCGAACGTCGACAGCCCGCGATCGAGCGACTGCTCGTCGCCGAGATCCACCTCGAGCGTGTCGATCTCGGGCACGACGCTGCCCTCGGCGGCGGTGACCGGGAACGCGGCGTGCGCCAGCGCCACCGCGAGCCCCACGGTCTTGAGCAGCACCGTCTTGCCGCCCATGTTGGGGCCGCTCACCAGCAGCAGCGCGCCCGCGCGGTTCAGCTCGAGGTCGAGCGGCACCACCGCGCCGCCGGCCGCCGCGAGCAGCGGATGCCGTGCCGCCGTGAGCCGCAGCACGTCGCCGCCGGGCGTGATCGCCACCGCGTGGTGCTCGAGCGCCCAGCGCGCGCGGGCGCGCAGCGTGTCGAGGTGCGTGAGCGCGCGCTCGAGCTCGAGCACCCGGTCGCGCTCGGCCCGCACCGCGAGCGCCAGCTCGCGCACCACGCGCTGCTCCTCCTCATGGACCACGGCGCCCAGCTCGATCATGCGGTTGTTGGCGTCGCACATCTCGAGCGGCTCGACGAACAGCGACTGGCCGGTGCGCGACACGTCGTGCACGATGCCGCGGCTGCGCGTGAACCCCGCGGCCGGGATCAGCGCCACGAACCGTCCGGCGTGGCGCGTGACGTAGGAGCCGTCGCCGAAGCCCTTGCCCCAGCGCTCGAGCCGGCTCTGCAACTCGCGCTCCCCGCGCGCGAGCTCGGCGCGCGCCCGCGCCAGCGCCGGCGACGCCGAGTCGCGGACGCGCCCGTCGGGATCGAGCGCCGCGCGCAGCCGGTCGCGCAGCGCGTCGAGCCGCGGCAACGCCAGCACGGCGGCGGCGAGCTCCGGGTGGCGGAGCGCCGCCAGCTCGTCGCCCCACGCGGCGACGGTGAGAGCGCCCGAGTCGAGCCAGCCCGCGACGTCGAGCAGCGCCGGGATGTCGAGCGCGGCGCCGTCTTCGTCGAAGTACGCCACGATCGGCGCGGGTCCCACGTGCAGCCACGCGCCGGGCTCCGCGGTGCGGCGGATCGCCTCGGCGAGCAGCGTCACCTCGCGGGCGCGCACGCCCGCCGCGGCGATCGGCAGGGCGGCCGTGAGCGCGGCCTGGGCGCCGGCGCTGTCCGCGCGCGACGCGATGTCCGCGGTGACGCGCGGGAACTCCAGCAGCTCGAGTGCGTGAGGATTCAACGAAGGTCCCGTCACCCGGGCCTTACGCCGCCTGGGATTCGAAGCGAATCGAGAGCGGCCGGGCGGGCCCTGGAGGCCGGTCCTGCAAGGCCAGACCGCGGATCAGATGCTGTGGCGCTCGCTCGTGACGCGGCGCTCGCCCACGGCGCGATGCTCGGCCTTGAGGAACCGCTCGCGCAACCAGTCGAATTCCGGCACGTGTCGCACGGCGCCGCAGGCGCGCGCCGCACCGCTCATCATAGGCACCGCGAGCCGCGCGTGCGCCGCGGTCCTGGGCACCACGTCCGGCCACGGCAACTGCAGCGCCAGGAACATCACGAGGGTGACGAACACCGTGCCCAGCGCGGCCCCGATCACGAGTCCGCCCGGACCCTCGACGATGCCGAGCGGCCCCTCGCTCACGGCATCATGGGCGACGCTGCCGATCCAGCGGAACAACGTGGCCACGGCCACGGCCGCGAGCAGCACGACGACGACTCTCACCAGCAAAAACACCACAGCGGGCCGGGCGTGCAACCAATGACCCCCGACCCACTGTGATAGCCACACTGCAACCGCCAGGGCCGCGAGCATTCCCATCACCGCGAACAGCTGGGACAGGAACCCACGGACCCATCCGCGAACCGCGAACGTGAGTATGAGGACCAGAGCCGCCCAGTCCATCCACGTCCACCGCAAGCCGAAGTCCAGTTGCGTCAGTTCTCCTGCTGCCGGCGCGCCAGATTCTTGCGCTTGGCGGCGTTCAACTTGCGTTTGCGCCGCTCACTGGGTTTCTCGAAGTGCTGATGCCGGCGTAGATCCGCCATGATTCCGGCCTTCTCGCATTTCTTCTTGAAACGACGCAGGGCGCTCTCGAAGGACTCACCGTCCTTCACCCTGATTCCGGGCAAGAACTTCCCCCCTCTCTGCCCTTTATTTTGGAGGAATAAGCACAAACAGACGACCGCACCCTCGGGAGTTCACGAAGGTGCGATATCAGCCATGCCAGTCTATGGCCGTGAAGACGGAACGTCAAGCCCGGCCGCCGCCCATGTGCCCCCGCAGTGATTCTGTCACCCCCTAACTCCGCAGTGAGAGTGTCACCCCCATGGACGACACACTCATGGGACTACGGGATGCCCGGCGGCTGGGTCTGGTCGAAGCCGCACGACGAGGAGACACGACGAACCGCA
>JBBRLX010000048.1:0-7822 GCA_038231135.1 Candidatus Eiseniibacteriota bacterium
GACTGGCGCCTCGAATACAACCACTACCGACCCCACCAATCCCTCAACTACCAAACCCCAGCCGAATACGCTCGCCGTTGGAGGACCGAAACCCAACCAGCACCCTCACAGTAGGTGGACCAGAAAATGGGGTCCTGTCAGCACCACCCGTGCTCGGCTACCCAGATCGAGGTCGTGTCCAGGTGCCACAGCTGGTCGGGCCGCTCGACCCGGAAATAGCCGGGCCGTTTCCGCCGGGTTAGTGGCCGGCGTTTCTGGACGAGATCGTGCGCTCGCATCACCCGCAAGACCCGCTTTCGGTTGATCGGGAAGCCCAACCGGCGTGAGGTGAATGCGGCGATCATGCGATACCCGTCGCTGGGATTGTCCTTGGCGATCTCGACGATCATCCGTTCCACCGCGTCGGTCGCTGCTTTGCGCGGCCTGGCTTCGCCGTCCGGCCGCTGCCGGGGCTGTTTGTAGATCGCCTGGCGGCTGATCCCCGCTATGCGCGCCACCACCGCAGGCTTGTAGCCGGCGGCCACCACTTCGCGAGACCGGGCGACGCGCACGCCTACTCCCAGCCCCGCGAGAGTTCCCCCGCGATCTCCAGCTCGTACGTCTTTCGCCCAAGCGCTCGCTCCAGCTGCGACACGCGCTTCTTCAGCTCCTGCGTCTCGGAGGGGACGCCGCGGCTGCCGGCAAACCGCTGCTTGGCCGCCTCCAGCAGCTGATCACGCCACTGGTAAAACAGGGCGTCTGAGATCTGGTGCTCCCGGCACACGTCCTTCACCTGTCGGTCGCCGCGCATCCCGGCTAATACGATCGCCAGCTTCTGCTCCGGCGTAAACACCCGGTATTTTCGTTTCTCGGTCACCTTCAGATCCTCCTGATCTGTCGGCAGCCATCGTCCAGCGCCCACCGGACGGACTCCACGGACCCACGGCCCGCTCCGCCCCCCCCGGCGGCACAACGCTCAGACTGTCAACCGACCACCAGGGAGCAGGGCAGATGCTTGTTCTTCGATTCGTCTACCTTGGATTCTGCGCGACGCTTGGGATCCTCGTTCGTCGGTGCCGGGATGATGTCGCTCGCGAAGCGGAGTTCCTGGTGCTTCGCCACGAGCTCGCGGTTTACCGGCGCACCGCGAAGCGGTCGCGCCTGGATGACGCCGACCGGGCGTTGCTCGCGGGGCTCGCCCGAATCGTGCGCCGCGACCGGCAGGAAGGGCTGATCGTGACGCCGGCGACGCTGCTAGGTTGGCACCGCGACCTCGTCCGGCGGCGCTGGCGCCATCGGCGCCGCGCCACCGGCCGGCCGCCGCTTCCAGCCGAGACCCGCGAGCTGATCCTTCGTTTGGCACGCGAGAACCCGCGCTGGGGCTACCCACGCCTCGCGGGCGAGCTTGGGAAGCTCGCGATCAGCGTCTCGCCAGCGACGGTGGCGAGGGTGCTGCGCCGCGCCGGGGTCGGCCCGGCGCCGCGCAGGGCCGGGCCGACCTGGCGCGAGTTTCTGCGCACCAGGCATCCGGGGTGCTGGCCTGCGACTTCCTCTGCGTCAAGACGATCAGGTTGCGCACCGTCTACGTCTTGTTCTTCATCGAGTTGGACACCCGGCGCGTGCACCTGGCTGGTGTCACTCTCAACCCAGGCGGCGCGTGGGTCGCGCAGCAGGCTCGGAACCTCGCGATGGGCGGTGTGCTTGACCGGTTCAGATTCCTGATTCGCGACCGCGACTCGAAGTTCACCACCACCTTCGACGCGGTGTTCGCGACAGAGGGCGTCCGCGTGATCAAAACGCCAGCACACACCCCCGTCGCCAACGCCTACGCGGAGCGCTTCGTCCGGACTGTCCGCCGCGAATGTCTCGACTGGCTGCTGATCTACAACGAACGGCACCTGAACTCAGGGCTTGGCGAGTACGTCGCGCACTACAACGCGGAACGCCCCCACCGCGCACTCGAACTCCACCCGCCCGACCCACCCGAGCGTCCAACCACGGGTCGACTCGAACGCCGCGACCGCCTCGCAGGGCTGATCCACGAGTACCGGCTCGCCGCATGAACAAGCCGGATCCGAGTCTGACACCCTTCACCACGACTGGTCGTGGCGCGGCGGCGGCCACCCCCACGACGTTTCGCAACCGGTACGGCACCTGGATCTCCGCCTGCGAGGCCGTTCTGGGCTCGGAAGTGAGGCGCCGATTTAGACCCCTCTCGCGCCCCCGCGGAACGACTCGTCGGCACCATCCGCCGCGAGTGCCTCGACCGGCTCCTGATCGTCAACCGCCGCGACCTCGAACGCGTCCTCCGCAACTCATCGCCGCCCCGAGTTTTCGGCACCCACACGCGGCCTCTCCCCACCCGAACAGACACCACCAGCCGTCGCCGGCCCGATCCAATGCCGCGACCTGATCGGCGGGCTCATCCACAAATACCGGCGCATCGCAGCGTGACATTCGAGGTAATGGCACCCCACACGGCCCGGCGCTTCGGGGTTGAACTGCTCGTCGCGGGTCAGATCACCAAACGTGACCACTTGCGCGGGAAGCCTCAACGCGTCGACGCGCCGCTGCCATCGTCGAGCGAGCGTGGGTGGTGCGACCACGAGCGCGTACCCGTCGCGCAGCTGCGTGTACTCCTCGACGAGTGCAAGTGCGATCTCGGTCTTGCCGGTGCCCACACCGTCGGCGCGCGGTGCTCACGCCTGGTGGGCGCTCTTTGCCCAGTCCTCCAGGCGATCGGCGAAGCCAGGGGTGCCGGCGCCGACCTCGACCACCGCATCGGCTGGTACGTTCGCCCGCCGCGCCGCGGCCACGATCGCCTCTGGCGACGGGGCCTCGTACAGGCAGTAGCTGCGGCGCCGGTCGGCGCTCAGGAACGAGAACAGCCAGTGGACGCCCTCATCCGCGTTGATCTCCTCGATCAGCTGAACGTCGTCGTTCGTGAGGTCGAGTTGGTCGGCGAACGTGCGCTCGATCATGTACAGCGGCATGCTCGGATCGTACGGCAACTCGCCGCCTCTCGCCAGCGAGGCTCAGATCGATGCCAGCCCATGGCGATGGGCGTAGGAAGCTGCCTCGGTGCGATTGGCACAGCCGGTCTTGCGCAGGATGCTGCGGATGTGGTTGGCCGCGGTGTGCTCGCTAATCGACAGCGTTCTGCCGAGCTCGCGGTTGCTAAGGCCCTGTGCGATCAGCCCAAGGATCTGCACCTCGCGCGGTGACAGGCCGTCCGGCAGGCCGATGGCGGGAGCGGGGGCGCCGAGCGTCTGGATCCGGCCGAGCACCGTGGGCATGCCGATGCTTCCGGCTAGCGACGCGGCCTCGCTCAGTAGCGCGTCGGCGCGATCGCGGTCGCCGCCGCGTACGTGGAGGAAGCGCCCGAACTCGTAGGCGGTGTGGACCAGCCACGTCGTTGCCCCCATCCGCCGGTTCAGCTCCATCGCCCGCTCGAAGTGCTCCGCCGCACGGTCGGGCTCGCCGAGCGTCGCGGCGAGCATGCCGAGATACCTGTCCGCGGCTCCGTAGCACGAGACGAGGTGGCCGATCATCACGTTCGCTCCGCTCAGCGGCTCGAACTCGGCGTACACCGTGGCCGCCATCGCCTCATCGCCGAGCGCCGAGCTGGCGTCGGTCAGGTACGTCAGCGCCGTCAGCCACAACGACTCACGGAACGGCTCGAGCCCGCCGGCCGCGATCAGCGCCAGCTCGCGCCTCGCTTCCAACTCCATCCCGAGCTCGGCGAGCAGCGCCACGAACCCCGGCCGCCAGGGGCCGTTTCGGCTGCTCTCACCGGCCAAGATCCTGACCACCGGTGCAAGCTCCGCCAACCGTCCCTGCTCACGTCGGATGCTGAACATCTGGATCCCGTACGTGCCGGAGGGATCGCGGCCTGTGAGAAAGCGGCTCCAGTCGTGGGAGCGGTTGGCCAGCAGCTCCGCCTCCGCAAGCCGTCCGTCGCACAGTGCGAGCGCCGAGCCGTAGTGCTGCGCCACGTGGAGCATGAACGGCTGGGCGGTCTGCTCGGCGGTCTCGCCCAACGCTGCCACCTCGCGTCTGGCCGACTCCATGTCCCCGAGCGCCACGAACGTCGGCGTGCGCCAGGCCATCGCCTCGGCCCGGATCTCGGTGTTGCCGAGCTGCTCGCCGAGATCCCTCGACTCGGTCACCATCTCGAGCACCTCCTCGAGCGAGCTTGCCCCCAGAGACCAGTACGAGCGCATCAGGACGGTGGCCAGTCCGGCACGATCGTCGAGCTGCCGCGCCATGGTGATGGCGCTTGCGCGGACCACCGTCGCGCGCGCGTGGTCGCCCTGGAAGTCGAGCGCGCGGCCGAGGCCGGCCAAGAGGCCGACCCGCAGCTCTGACTCGTCGTCGCTGAGCGCGGCGGCGGCGGCCTCGAGCAGCTCGACCGCGCCCTGATCAGCCATCCCCGGCCGCCAGCAGGCGTCCTCAAACCCGATCGCCGCCCGCGCCAGCAGATGGGCGTCCGCCAGCTCGCGGGCGATGGCCGCCGCCGCCCTGAACGCGTCCAGCGCGTCTCCCGCCCTGCCGGCCCGATGGCTGGCGTCGCCCAGCTCCAGGTGGACGACGGCCAGCTGCCGCTGATCCTCGATTCCCAGCTCCAGCGCGGTGCGCAGCAGCGTCGCGGCCTGGTCGAATGCGAGCGCTGCGGAGGCGGCTCGGGCGGCCAGGATGTTGTACTCGACGCCGCGCCTGGCAGCGGCCAGGGGCACCGCGGCGGAAAAATGGTGCGCCAGGTCGGCAAGCGCCCGGCCTGAAGTGCCGGCCGGGCCCTCGAGTGCGTCGCCGACGCGAAGATGCAGCTCGGCGCGTCGCATCCCCGACAGCCGGTCATACAGGGCCCGCCGCACCAGCTCGTGGGTGAATCGGTAGGCGAGGCCGGGCGAGGGCAGCTCCTCCAGCATGCCGCTGCGGACGGCCTCGTCGAGCGCGGCCAGCAGCTTGGCCTCGTCCAGCCCGGCCGCGGAGCGCACGACGTTCAGCTCGAACTCCGATCCGGCCGTGGCGCCCAGCTCGAGCAGATCCGTCGTGACCGGGGACAGCCGGGAGAGCCGCTGGGTGACGACCTCGCGCACGCTCTCGGGGCTGCCGATCTCGGCGGGCGGGAGCGTCAGCCGGATCGTGCCGCCGACCAGCTCGACCGCCCCGGTCTCGACAAACGTCCGCCACAGCTCGCAGACGAGGAACGCGTTGCCCTTGGTGAGGTCGTGAACGACCTCGGCCAGCTCGCGCAGCTCGGGCCCCAGGTCGCCGCCCGCCGCGCTGCGCACGAACTCGGCCACATCGTCGCGGGAGAGCCCCGGCAGCCGCATCCGGACGACATCGTCAGATCGGCGCAGGTCGGCGAGCGTCTCCGACAACGCCTCGGGCACGTCGGCCTCGGTGTCGCGGAAGGTGGCCAGCATCAACACCCGCGCGTGGCCGGCAGCCCGCGTCAGGTGGCGCAGCAGCATCAGTGACGGGCCATCCGCCCAGTGCCCGTCCTCGATCACCAGCAGCGCGGGGCGATGTCTCGTGACCTCGGTCAGCAGGTTGGTGACGGCCGTGTGCAGCCGGTGGCGTTCGGTGTCGGGATCCGCCCTGGCGGGAGGCGGCAGATCGCCGATCCGCATCGCCAGGTCGGGCAGCAGGCGGATCAGCTCGCCGCCGCCGCCGCCCACCGCCTTCCGCAGCTCGGCTGGATCGATGGTCCGCACCAGGTGGTCGAGGGCCTCGACAAACGGCCCGTACGGCGTTCGCACCACGGCGTCGCAAGCGCCGTAGAGCACCAAGGCGCCGTCCCTCGCCGCCTCACCGGCGAACTCGCGCACGAGGCGGCTCTTCCCCGACCCAGGCTCGCCGCCCAGCAGGACGACGCGGCGGCCCTCGCCCTCAGCTGTGGGCATCAGCGCGCGGAGCGTCTCGAGTTCGGCCGTGCGGCCGGCGAACGGGAACCCTGATGTGAGGCGAAGCGAACCGGGAAGGTCTGGCATAGCGTCCCCACGGGACGATAGTCAGATCTGGTCATTCCCGCTCGGCCCGTGCCGTGGGCGAGCTAAAAAGAAGGTCAGCTCGCGTCATGCGCGACGCAGACGTGCTTCGTAGGCTGGGCCGGACACGAAGACGGACATCCAGCGGAGGAGGCACATGAGCACCGCAACAACACCCGCACAGGTCGCGCGCCAGCAGCTCGGCGGCTTCGGGGGACGGCTGATCGGACCCGACGATGCCGACTATCACGAGGCACGCAAGGTGTACAACGCGATGCACGACAAGCGGCCGGCGCTGATCGCGCAGTGCGCCGGCGCCGACGACGTCGCGCTGGCGATCCGGTTCGCCCGCGACCACGGTCTGCTGATCGCCGTCCGCGGCGGCGGCCACAACGGCGCAGGGCTGGGCACGTGTGACGACGGGGTCGTGATCGACCTATCGCAGCTCAAGGACGTGGCGGTCGATCCGGCGGCTCGCACGGTGCGGGTCGGCGGCGGCTGCACCTGGGGCGAGGTCGACAAGGCGACGAACGAACACAGCCTGGCGACACCGAGCGGCATCATCTCAACCACCGGCGTGGGCGGGCTCACGCTGGGCGGCGGCATCGGCCACCTGACCCGCAAGTGCGGGCTCACGATCGACAACCTGCTCGAGGCCGAGCTGGTGCTGGCAAGCGGCGAGCGCGTCCGCGCGAGCGCCGACGAGCACCCGGATCTCTACTGGGCGATCAGGGGCGGCGGCGGCAACTTCGGCGTCGTCACGTCGTTCCTGTTCCGGCTGCATGAGGTGGGCACGGTCGTCGCCGGGCCCACGTTCTGGCCGGCCGAGCAGGGCGCCGAGGTGCTCTCGGCATACCGCGAGTTCCTGCCGGCGGCGCCACGAGAGCTGAACGGGTTCTTCGCGTTCCACATCGTTCCGCCTGGGCCGCCCTTCCCGGAGGCGATCCACCTGCGAGAGGTGTGCGGCGTGGTGTGGTGCTACGTCGGCTCGGAGGACGCGGCCGCCCTGGCGATGGCTCCGCTGCTCGACTCGTTGCCTGAGCCGCTGATGCATGGCGTCGCCCCGATGCCGCACTCGACGCTGCAGGGTGCCTTCGACGGGCTCTACCCGCCCGGCGACCAGTGGTACTGGCGGGCCGACTTCGTCAAGGAGATCCCGGACGAGGCCGTTCAGATCCACCAGCGGTTCGGAAACGAGCTGCCGTCGATGAAGTCGACGATGCACATGTACCCGATCGACGGCGCCGCGCACGACGTCGGATCGTCCGACACGGCCTGGGCCTACCGCGACGCACGCTGGGGCTCGGTCTTTGCGGGCGTCGATCCCGACCCGGCCAACGTGGACAAGATCCGGCGCTGGAGCGTGGACTACTTCGAGGAGCTCCACCCATACTCCGCCGGCGGTGCCTACGTGAACATGATGATGGACGAGGGCCAGGAGCGGGTGCGCGCCAGCTACGGCGCCAACTACGACCGGCTGGCTGGCATCAAGGCCACGTACGACCCGGACAACACCTTCCGGGTCAACCAGAACATCCAGCCGAAGGCGTAACGGCGGCTCCACTGGATCGGCGGTGAGCGGGCGGTCGGTCGACAGCCGCCCGCTCACCGTCGTTTCCGCAGCTGACGGATCGCTCGCCTCTGGTCCATGCACTGGTTCACCAAGGCGCAGGCCCGGCGCATCGCCGTTCGCGCTCAACTGCTGGACGCTGTGGGGTGCCAATACTCGGTTTCGGCTTGTTCATGGGCCTGGCAGGAGCCTCGCTGCCCTCCCACATCCATGATCGAGCGGCGCGATCCAGTGCGTCGGATCGCCTCCGCGACCGCCGGACGTTCCCATCGACGAATAC
>JBBRLX010000049.1:0-7111 GCA_038231135.1 Candidatus Eiseniibacteriota bacterium
GCCCGCCGCCGCACCCGCCGGGCCCACGGCGCGCGCCGGTGGCGCGCCGCGCACACCGGCGGCCCCGGCCGCGGCGCGGCCGCGCGCGCGCGAGCTCTACCCGGACCAGGTGCTGGTGCTGGGAGTCGATCTGTTCCAGGAGGGCGCGTTCGAGCGGTTTCGGTTGTGGGGCGACGCGGATTCGGTCACGCGCGCCGCGGGACCGCAGGCGCTCGCGTTCCTGCGCGACCCCCGTGCCGTCGCGATCACCCGCACGCTCGCGGACCGCCACCGGCTGCACACCGGGGATTCACTCACGGTCCTGGTGTCGGGCGCGCCGGTATCGCTGCGGGTGCGCAGCGTGCTCGAATCGCAGTCGCTGCAGCACGCCTATGGCGGCAACGTGGTGATCGTGGACCTGGCGACCGCGCAGGACCAGTTCCACCGGCTGGGACGCCTCGACCGCATCGACCTGATCGTCGACCCGGCGCATGCCGACTCCACCGCGGCGGCATTGCGGCGCGTGCTGCCGGCGGGCGTGTCGCTGGGCACGCCGCGCGGCCGCAGCCGGCAGGTCGAGAACATGGTGCGCGCGTTCGAGCTCAACCTGACGGCGCTGTCGTTCATCGCCGTGTTCGTCGCGTCGTTCCTGATCCTCGACGCGGTGTCGATGTCGGTCACGCGCCGGCGGCGGGAGATCGGCGTGCTGCGCGCACTCGGCATGACCCGGAGCCAGGTCGCGGGCCTGTTCGTCACCGAGGGCGCGTGCTTCGGCGCCGTGGGCGGCGCGCTGGGGCTCGTGCTCGGCACCGTGCTCGCGCGCGGCACGCTGGGTGCGGTGTCGACCACGCTGAGCGACCTGTATCTCGTGTACGAGGCCCGCCAGCTGCGCGCCGACCCCGCCACCTACGGGTTCGCGTTCGTGCTGGGTCTCGGGGTCGCGCTGGTATCGGCGCTGGCGCCCGCGCTCGAGGCCGCGCGAGTGGCGCCCGCCGGCAGCGTGCGCGAGGGCGCGAGCCCCGCGCTGTCGCGTGCCACGGTGGCCCGCTGGACGGCGGCCGGATTCGCGGCGCTGGCGCTCGCCGCGGCCGTCTCGGTGTGGACCGTCCGCGCGCACCGGCCGTGGGGCGGGTTCGCCGGCGCGGCGCTGGTGCTTGCGGCGGGGTCGCTGCTCGCGCCAGGTTTCACGCTCGGCGCCCGGGCGCTGCTGGCGCCCTGGGTCCGGCGGTTCGGCATCGAAGGCGCGATCGCGGCGGGGTTCCTGCGAGGCTCGGTCGCCCGCATCAGCATCGTCGTCGCGGCGCTGATGGTCTCGGTGGGAATGTGGGTGGCGTTGAGCGTGATGGTCGGCAGCTTTCGGCGCACGGTCGACACCTGGGTGGGGCAGACGGTGCGCGGCGATCTCTACGTGGAGCCGGTCGGGCACCGGCTGAACCTGTCGAGCACGGTGCTGCCGCCCAGGCTGCTCGATGCCACACGCGCGCTGCCCGGCGTCGTGGCGGTCGACACCTACCGCGCGTCGCGCATCGTGTTCGGCGGCCGGCCGGCGTTCGCGACCGGCATCGACTTCGACGTCCAGCGCCGGTTCGGGCGGCTGCAGTTCACGCGCGGCGACGCCGGGGCGATTCTCGGCCGTGCGCTCGACCGGGGCGAGGTGCTGGTCAGCGAGAGCTTCGCCCATCATCACGCGCTCGCCGCCGGGGACTCGCTCGAGCTCCCGGGCGGGGCCGGCTCGCCGCGGTATCGCATTGCCGGCGTGTTCTACGACTACACGACGGACGCGGGCGTGGTGCTGATGGACCGGCGGCTGTATGCCCGGATCTGGGAGGACCGCGTCGAGAGCATGGCGATCTATCTCGAGCCCGGCGCCGATGCCGGTGCGGTGCGGGAGCGGCTGATCGAGCTCGCCGGCCCCGGGCTGATGCTGAGCGTGACGCCCAACCAGGAGTTGCGCGCGCGCGTGCTGCAGGTGTTCGACCAGACGTTCCGCATCACCTACGCCCTGCAGGCGATCGCGATCCTGGTCGCGGTGCTGGGGGTGATCGGCACACTGACCGCGCTCGTGATCGAGCGCCGCCGCGAGCTCGGCATGCTGCGGGCCACGGGTGCGTTGCGCCGGCAGGTGATGACGATCGTCCTGATCGAGAGCGGCATGATCGGGCTGATCGGCGCCTGCCTCGGCTCGATCGCCGGGCTGCTGCTGGCGCTGGTGCTCGTGCGCGTGATCAACACCCAGTACTTCGGCTGGACGATCCGCCTGACGCTCGACCCCCTGGTGTTCGCGTCCGCGATCGGCGTGATGGTGCTGGCGGCGACGCTCGCCGGCATCCGTCCGGCGCGGCTCGCGGCGGGGCGGCGCGTCGCCGACGCGGTGCGTACGGAATGATGCGGCGGTTACGCCCGGGGATGGCGGCCGCGGTCGTGCTGGCCTGCGCGGCGTGGGGGGTCGGGTTCGCGGCTCCGCGCGCGGAGCCGGCGCCCGGCAGCCCGGCCGCAGCGCCCGGCGCGGTTCGTGACGGCTACCGGCTGGCGCTCGCGCCGTACACGTTCCGGTTTCCGCGCGACCACGCGTCCCATCCCGACTACCGGACCGAATGGTGGTACTACACCGGCCAGCTGGCGACGCGCCGCGGCGCCTACGGATTTCAGCTCACGTTCTTCCGCGTCGGCATCGACACCGCGTGGCGCTCCAGCCGCTCGCAGTGGGCGCCGCGCGAGCTGGTGTTCGCGCACGCCGCGCTCACCGACATCGGGCGGCGGCGCCATGTGTACGACGAACGCATCGCGCGCCCCGCGCTCGGGATGGCCGGCGCCGATACGGCGTCCTATCACACGTGGATCGGCGACTGGAGCGCGGCGCTCGCGTCCGATGGCCGGACGCACCGGCTGCGCGCGGCGCTGCCGGCCAGGTCCGGGAGCCCGCGCCGCAGCGGCGCCGGCGACACCGGTGGCGCCCACGACGACTCGATCGCGTTCGATCTCGAGCTCGCGCCGGTGAAGCCGCCCGCCATCCACGGCGCGGGCGGCGTGAGCCGCAAGTCCGCCGGCGTGGGCAACGCCTCTCATTACTATTCGTTCACGCGCATGACCGCGCGCGGGCGGCTCACCGTGGACCGGCACACGCTCGACGCGACCGGCGAGGCCTGGATGGACCACGAGTTCGGCACCAGCGAGCTCGGCCCCGGCCAGGTCGGCTGGGACTGGTTCAGCCTGCAGCTCGACGACGGCCGCGAACTCATGTTGTACCGGCTGCGGCTGAAGGACGGGCGCACCGAGCCACAGTCGAGCGGCACGCTCGTCGGGCGCGATGGCCGCACGCGCGCGCTGGCAGTGGACGCATTCCAGCTCGATCCGTTGTCGACGTGGCGCAGCGCGCGCACCGGCGGCGTCTATCCGGCGCGCTGGCGGGTGCGGGTGCCGTCGCTGGGCCTCGACGTCGAGCTGGTGCCGGTGGTCGACGACCAGGAGCTCGTGACGGCGACGACCGGCGGGATCGCCTACTGGGAGGGCGCGGTCACGGTGCGCGGCACGGGCAGTGGCCGCCCGGTCAAAGGCCGCGGCTATGTCGAGCTGACGGGCTACGCCGGCGCCGGACTGCGGTTCTGACGGCGGGCAAAAAAGCAGCGAGCGCCTCTTGCGAAGCGCCCGCCGTCCATTCCCCGTCCCTGGGGGCTCCAGCCCCGACATCGCGGTCGAGGCCCTCCTGGTGTTCGTCTTCGGATGCGGCAGCACGAAGGCCGGCAGCACCCTGATCTGAAGGGGGTTTCGGCAGTCCGCGTCCGGAGCTTGAGCGAAATTTCCCGGTGGGATACGCTGCCGGTCATGCACTCTGCCCTCCGACGCCGTCTCCTGTCGTGCCTCGCCGTGCTCCTCGTCGCTGGTTGCTCGTCGGGACACGAGCCCAAGAGCACCGCTGTGCCGGCCCAGCCGGTCGCCGAGAAGGCGCCGCCGCCGCCCGCCGGCGCCGTGCCGTCGCAGATCGCCCCGGCCGACCTGCATACGAACTTCACGCAGATCGTCAGCGGAGCCAGCGACTCGGTGGGGGCGATCGCCGGCTCGGTGGGGGCCCAGTTCGCCTACCGGTTCCGGCAGATCCAGCCCGGCAGCGACCGGTTCACGTTCCAGGACCGGGATCTGTCGTTCTACTTCCGGCCCGCGCCGAACGCCTTGCATTTTCAAATCGAGAACCGCCAGAACCGCCCGGTGACGATCGACTGGGATCGTTCGACCTGGATGGGATCGAACGGCACCGACAAGATCGCGCACGGCAGCACGACCTGGAAGGACCGGTTCGGGACCCAGGCGACCACCCAGATCCTCGGCCTCCAGCGTTACAGCGACTACGCGTTCCCCATGGGCAACCTGGTCGATCCGGGCGCGTCGGGCCAGCAACTCCATCGGGTGATGTTCCCCGAGGACCAGAGCGCGGTGCAGTACGCGGATCAGGTGTTCGGCATCGACCTCGTGCTGCGCATCGACGATCGCGTGCTGCCGTATTCGTTCCGGTTCAAGATCGCGAGCGTGGTGCCGCGCTAGCGCGGATGGCCGCAGTCCGAAGCGGCGGAGGACGGTTCCCGCCCGCCCGCTGGCTGAGGCGCCTGGTTGTGACGGCAGCGTGCGTCGCGTGGCTCCACGGCGCGCACCCGGCGCGCGCCGCCGATCCGCCGCTCACGTTCCAGAAACCCCGGTTCACCCGCGAACAGATGGAGGCCACTCTCGCCACGCCCGGCGAGCGGTGGCTCATCGTGTACGGCACGGGCGACCCCGCCATGACGGCACCGCTGCGGGAGCGCGCGTACGCCGTGTCACGCCGGCTGTTCGGCGGCGATTCGCTGGCGGTGGTCGCCGATGTCGCGGCCGACGCGCAACTCGTCGCGGCCCGTTCGCTGGTGCTGCTCGGCGGCCCCCGGCAGAACTCGTGGACCGCGAAGCTCGGCGCCGCGCTGCCGGTGCAGTTCGTGGGCCGCGGCTTCCGCTGGGTCGACCGCGACTACGACCGTCCCGGCGACTTCCTGCGGCTGATCTATCCGCATCCGCTCGAGCCGCGCCGGTTGCTGGTGCTGATCGCCCCCAATTCCGCGGCGGCGCTCGCGGCTGGTGGATCGGGGGGTCTGCTGGGCGGCGACGACTGGCGCATCGATCGCGACGGCGAGCGCGTGCGCTCCGGGTCGTTCGTGCAGGGTGCCGCGCATCCGTGGAGCTACGATCCCGCGGGCGACCGGGATCGCGAGGCCGAGCGCGAGCGATTCCAGGCCGCGCTGGTGCGCACGTCCGGCGCCGGTGTGCGGGTCGCCGCGCCGCGCGGCGCCGCGAACGTGGCGCGCACGGTGGGGCGCGCGGAGGCGCTGGTGCATGCGCTCGCCGTCCGCGGGTTCGGCCCGCCGGGCGCCGGGAAACGGACCGGTCGGGCGGCGGCGGGCACGGGGACTCCGGTGACGCTGGTGCTGTATCCCAGCCTCGAGGCGAAGACGTCGCTCACGCGCGTGCCGCGTGCCGAGCACGTGAGCGACGACGGCATCGCGCACGTCGCGCTGCCACAGGGTCACGAGCTCGAGGATCTGTGGTCGGTGGCGGGGGTGGTGCTGCAGCGCGGGGGGGCGTCGGCCGACTCGCGGTTCTTCGTGCCGGCCGCGGTGTGGCTCGACGGTCGCTACGGCGGTGAGACGCTGGCGCGCGCGGTCAGCCGGCTCTACCTGGGGCGCGAGCTGCCCGCCGCACGCGAGGCCGCGACCGACGACAGCCTGTGGCGTTCGCCGCTGGTGTGGGTGCCCGCGCGCGCGCTGCTCGTCGCCAGCGTGTATGCGGCAGCCGGCTCCGGCGGCCGTTCCGCCGTGATGCGAATGCTGGGCCGCGACGTCCCCCCGGAATTCGACGCGGTGTGCCGCGTCGCGGGCGTGGCTCCGGCGCGTGTGGCACAGCGTTACCTCGACCTCGCCGATTCGCTGTCGCGCGCCGCGCGCCTCGAACCCGCCCCGGCCCGCGCGCCCCGGGTGTGGCGCCCCGCGGACGGTTTCCAGCGCGGCGTGTGCTTCGCCCATGCCGTTGGCACCGACCGCGGCTACGGATCGGCCGCGGCGGGCCGCGAACTGGCGGACCTCGCCGCGCTCGGCGCCAACTGGGTGTCGTTGTCGCCCTATGCGTTCCTCCCCGCGCTCGATGCACCGGAGATCCACCCCAGCGCCCAGGGCGGACCCGACGAGGAGACCGACGAGGCGGTATGCGAGGCCGCGGCGCAGGCGCGCGCGCGCGGACTAAGGGTGTGGCTCGTGCCGCAGCTATGGACGCGCGGGTGGGTGGGGGACATGGAGTTCGCTCCCGGCGGCTGGTCGAGATTCTTCGAGCAGTACCGGCGGCTGATCACGCACTACGCGCTGCTCGCCGAGCGCGAGGGCATCGATGGCCTCGCCGTCGGCCACGAGCTGCCCAGCGCGACGCTGCGGTTTGCGCCCCGCTGGCGGGCGCTGATCGGCGAGGTGCGCAGGCTGTATTCCGGCACGCTCACGTACGACGCGAACTGGGATCGCGAGGCCGGGACCATCGAGTTCTGGGATGCGCTCGACGTGATCGGCGTATCGTTCTACGCGCCGCTCGCCGCGCGACCCAGCCGGGATCCCGCCGTGCTCGCCGACGGCGCCCGCCGCGCGCTGGCGCCGCTGCGCGCCGTGGGCGCGCGCTTCGGCAAGCCGGTGCTGCTGCTCGAAGCCGGCTACGCCGCGACCGCCATGGCACCGGTGACGCCCTGGGCGGAGGATCGCGCCCAGGCCGATCCCGAGACCCAGCGCGCGTGCCACGAGGCGCTGGTCGCCGCACTCGAGCCCGAGGACTGGGTGGCCGGTGTGCTGGTGTGGAAATGGTTCAGTGACTCCCGGCTCGGCGGTATCCACGACGCCGGCTTCACCCCGCAGGGCAAGCCCGCACGCCAGACGATCGCGAACGCGTGGCACGCATGGCAGGGGAGACCGGTGCGAGTGCCGCAGCCGGCACCCAAGAAACATTGAGTGTGTTTTTCGGCCACTACGGCCCAGGCAGGGGCGCTGAGTAATCGGTGAGGGGCTGTCCGGAGGCGGGGACCGAGGGCAGCGCGGGAGTGCAGGGATGCACGGAGCGCTGCCCGAGTAGCGAGGACCCGCCA
>JBBRLX010000050.1:0-6711 GCA_038231135.1 Candidatus Eiseniibacteriota bacterium
CCGCCGACTCGCCCATTTTGGGCATGTCCGGGATGGGTAGGGCCCGATGTCCGACACCGCCGACGCCTTCAAGGCGCACGATCTCAACCCGCAGCAGCAGCAATGGCTGGCCGAGATGCGTTCGCTTTTCCACACGATCCCCGAGCGGATGCGTGAGCGGATCGCGGCCTATGTGCTCTACGGCGCGCGCGTCGGCAGCTTCCTGCAGGCGGCGCTCGCGGACGAGTTTTCGAACGCGGTGTGCTGCGCGGACGATGAAAACCTCGCCGCGATCACCGGCTGGGCAAAGTTCATTCACAATGTGATCCCCGGCCAAAGCCACGGCAGCCGCGCGGCGGTCGCGGCGTGGATCAGGCAAAGCGGTCTCTCGACCCCGGCGGTGACGCAGTGATCCGCGTCGCGGTTCTTCTGCTCGAGCTGGCGCTGTTCGTGTTGGCGATCAACATCCTGGCGGGCGGCACGGGCTGGTGGGGCCGATGAGTGCGCCCACGCCTGTCGCCGTGCTGCGCGAGTTCAACGCCGCGCGGGCGGAAGGCCTTGCGCCCGAGGTGGCCGCGCTGCGCGCGGTTCCCGATGCCGATGCGCCCCTACCCGTGCCCGTGCCGCCCGAACCCGTCCGCTGGGCGGCGTTCGCGCTGTGGCGGATGCCGCTGCCGCTGCGCGATGGGCTGATCTGCGCGGCGGACAACGAGGGCGAAATCCTGCGCAAGGTCGACGAGTGGACGCGCGCCAATCCCGGGATCGAGGTGGTACTGCTGCGCGCGGTGCGCGTCTACAGCGCCGCGACCGTGGTTGCGGTGCGCGAGGTGGCGGCATGATCCCGCCCGTGTCTGTGATCCCCGGCGTGCGGCGCAATGTGCGCGGCCGACCGCTGTTCGAGCGCATCCAGGACGCCGCGCACAACCAGCGCGTAATCGAGGCGCATTATGCGTCGACCCCCAGTTCTCCGACGGCCCTCTCCCTCCCAGCCGTCGAAGATCCTCGCAACCCGGGCGCGGCTCGCACCCCCGCCGCACGCGAGGCCTTCCCCACCCGCGCGGCCATGCCCGGGGGCCGCGCAAACCCGCCCCACCAAAAGGATGCAACGCATGGATGACCCCAATACCCCGCAAGTCGAACCCCCCCGGCAATCGCTGGGGGAGATGTTGACCGCCTTCTTCGCACATCTGCTCCACCAGCCTGCAGGGCAGATCGACGAAGCCACCAAGGCGCACATTGCCGATATCGATGGCCACCTGACGACGATCGACACGCACCTGGGCACGCTCGACGCGACCGGTGCGCAGGATGCCGCGACGATCAAGGCGCTGTCTGACGACGTGGCGAGCGCGAAGGTCGCGCTGGCCAGCTTCGACAGCGTGCCGCCGGTTGCGATCGTCGACCCGGCTACCCCGCCCGCCTGACCCCGTTCGGGGGCGCGGGCGCAACGCCGCGCGCGTTCCCGGGCACCTCCAGTCTGAAAGCCACAAGCATGCAATCAGAACCTCATGATCCCGTCACCGGCGAGGTGCTACCGAGCATCGCTGCGGACGGAGGACGCGTGCCCGGCGCGGCTTCGACCTTCGGGCAGTTCATCGCGCTGCTTGAGGAGGGTCGCCTCTACATCGATCTCCTGAGCGAGCTGCGCTCGGTGATCGTCGGCCTGCGCGATGCAGCCGAGGCGAGCAACGGCAAGGTTCAGGCAACGCTGAACTTGAAACTCGACTTCGTCATGGAGAGCGAGGTGTTCCTGATCTCCGCCATGTCGACAACCAAGTTCCCCGATTCCAAGCGCGCGCGCAGCCACGCGCGGCTGCGCGCGCGCAGCCACGCGTGGGCGACCGACGATGGCCGCTTCTCGCCCAACCCGCCCAACCAGGGCGCGCTGTTCGGCGTGCGCGATGTCGGCGCGCGTCCCTACCGCAACGCCTGATCCCACCCGCACTGGAGAATAATGATGGACGAAGACGTGACGATCCGCAGCGAAATCAACACCGCGAACGCCCTCGTCGAGACCTACCAGAAGGCGGATTTTTACGAGTTCGACGATCGCGCTGCCGACAACGACGCCAAAGGTGCCGGGATTCTGGTCGTGCCCAAAGGGCGCGAGATCGTGGATGTCGAGAAGGTCCTCGCACCCTACCGCGCCCACCCGGTCCGGCGCAGAGGGACCGCAACTTTCACCGACACCGCAAGCCTGGCAGAGTATGTGAAGCGCTTCGCCGATCCGTCGAGCGTATTGTTCGCAGACGAGGATCGCGCCCGGCCTTCGATCACCGCGATCCTCGATTACAACCTCGAAGGATCGGGATCGCTGCCGCGCTTCGGCGAGCACCGCGCTCGCCATTCGTTCATTCTGTCGGACGAGTGGCTTGCCTGGCACAAGGCCGACGGCATGCCGATGGGCATGGGCGACTTCGCCGCGTTCCTCGAAGATCGCATCATCGACGTTCTTACGCTGATCGCCGAGGACGGCGACAAACTCAACGAAGAGCAGCAGAAGTTCGTCGATGCCACCGGCGGCAAGCTCGCCACCCCGGGCGAATTGCTCAAGCTCTCGGTGGGGCTGAAGGTGCACGAGAAGTCGGTCGCCGGAGAGACGCGCAACCTCGCGAGCGGCGAGGGCGAGGGCGAGTTTCGCACGCAGCACGAGACGAGCATCGGTGCGGAGATCATGCGCGTGCCAACCGCGTTCCTGCTCGCGATGCCCGCGTTCCGCAACGGGCCGCTGTACCGCGTGCTCGCGCGCCTGCGCTATCGCAAGACGTCGGCCGGTCTGGTCTTCTGGTATCAGCTCTGGCGCACCGACCGCGTGTTCGATCACGCGTTTCGTACAGGCTGCGAGTTCATCCGCGTCGAGACCGCGCTGCCGCTGTTCTACGGCAAGCCCAGGTAGCACGAGGTGACCGCCGCCTATCCCCTGCAGTGGCCCGCTGGCGTGCCGCGCACGAGCGCTCCGGGAGGTTCGAAGTTCAAGACGACGCTGGCGGGGGCGCAGCTCAACGCGGCGCGCGACGCGGCCAAGGTGGGGCGATGATGCCGCCGCGCCGCCCGTCGGCGGGTTCGCTCGCGGCGGTGTTCGTTTTCGTGTTCGCGCTGCTGGCGCTGATCCTGCTCGCCCGCGACCACAACCAGCCGCGCGACGTGCCGGGAAGTATCGTGGATCTGACGACGAGGGAACGATGAGCGAAAAGATCGATGGCGTGTGGGTCACGCACAACCAGGTGATGGCGGCGTTTGCCGATAAGCTCGCCGAATCTATCACCAGGTTGCTGAAAGTCTCGTGCGCGCTGGATGAAGAGAGCCACCGCGAGGTAGCATCACTGGCTCTTGCAGAGTGTCTGGCGTCCGTCTTGATGGCGCGAGGAGCCGACAAGTGGAGCATCGGCCAAGCAGCGGCTTACCTGGTCACGGCGTGCGCGCTCAGCATGGACGACGCGGCGTGACACCGCACCTCCCCCCGGTCCTTGTCTGCGCCGCGCCCGTGCGCGCGATCGATGGGGACGATTTGCGCTGCAGCGGCATCAACGTGCGCCTCGCCTCGGTCGACGCGCCCGAGCTGCCCGGCCACTGCAGGCGCGGCCGGCTGTGCACGCCGGGCGATGGCTTTGCGTCCAGGGCCGCGCTCGATCGCCTGCTCGCGCTCGGCCCGGTCGAATGCCGTCCCACCGGCGAGGTGAGCTGGCGCCGCCCGGTGTCGCGCTGCACCGTCGCCACACCCGTCGGTGCGATCGATCTCAGCTGCGCGCTGGTCGCGGGCGGCTGGGCGGTGGTGCGCTATCATCCGCTGACGTGGTGTGCGCGGTGAGCCGCGTTTACCACAGCGGCGAGCGCGGCGAGATCGCGTGGCTGATGGTGCAGGCGTGCGAGATCGCCGGATGCCTCGTGCTCGAGATGGTCCGTCGCGCGCGCGGCCCGGGACCGGCGCGCGATGCACGCGATGCGGTGCTGATGGTTGCCGATTGCGCGCGGCTCTCGATCGGCGAACTGGCCGAGGCGTTGCTGCTCAGCCCCGAGGCGGTGTGGAGTCGCCAGCGGATCGCGATTGCGCGCTACCAGGACGAGGCCGCGTGGCGCGAGCTTGCCGACGATCTGGGCGGCGCGTGGCGTGAACGCGCCGAGGGATACCCGCCGATCGACGTGCCGCCGCTGGAGGCGACGACGCTGCTGGAGGCGTGGGCGGAATGAATAATTCTGCGCCCTTCGACCGCTACTGGCGCGTGCGCGCGACCTTGCCCGAGTGGCATGCTCAGCGGCTGCGCGTTCTCGCGAGGGGCAAGCTGAACAGCGCGCTGATCGAGTTCGAGGACGGCGCGCGCCACGTCGTCAGCCGCTGGGCGTTCCGGCGCGTGACGGGATGAAAGTCCTCATCGCCTGCGAATTCAGCGGCGTGGTGCGCGACGCCTTCCTCGAGTGCGGGCACGACGCGTGGTCGTGCGACCTGTTGCCGTCCGAAACCGGCAGCAACCGCCATATTCGAGGCGACGTTCGCGATCATCTCCACGAAGGCTGGGATTTGCTGATGGTGGCTCACCCACCGTGTACCCGGCTGTGCAACAGCGGCGTGCGCTGGCTTTCCACCCCGCCGCCCGGAAAGACAAGTGAGCAGATGTGGCGCGAACTGGACGAGGGCTGCGCGCTCTTTTCGGCGCTGTGGAACGCGCCAATCCCCCGGATTGCCATCGAAAACCCGGTCATGCACCGCCACGCCAAACAGCGGATCGCGGGGTACGTCGAGTTTACTCAGAGCGTGCAGCCATGGCAATTCGGGCACGGCGAGGTGAAGCGCACATGCCTGTGGCTGAAGGGTTTGCCGCCGTTGCAGCCGACGCGAGTGGTTGAGGGGCGCGTCGCGCGCGTGCATCGAATGCCTGATGTCAGGTCACGCAGTCGCGAACGCTCGCGCTCATATCCCGGCATCGCAGCCGCGATGGCGCAGCAGTGGGGCGAGGCGGCGTGACGCCCGACCTCGATCCCGCCGCCGATTCGGTCGCCGAGCTCGTCCAGCGCGTGCTCAAGGCGGTCTCGCGTGGCAAACATGCGCGGATCGAGTGCGATCAGGCGCTCGCATTGATGGCGCACCCCGCATGGTCCACGCTGTCCGCCACCAAAGACGAGGTGCTCAGACGCCGATGCCCCGTGAACAAGCCCCGCGCCGCGCCGCTGCCCGATCAAGGCCCCGAACTGCCGCTGGGCCTGCCGCCCCCCGCCGAATCGAGTTCGGGCAATTCTGGCTGTGGTATCGCGCCGACCGCGATGACTGGCAGATATGCTGGTATGACGCCGGAGACCACGCCGGAGCTGCTCGCGGCCGTCGAACGCGCCGCCTCAGCACGGGCATTGGCGGCGGTCGCCCAGATCAGCCGCCGCCAGATGCACTAGATGCGCTCGCCAGGCATCACCTCGCGCACCAGGCTCCGCGCCAGCAGCCCGTTGACCAGGCGCGTATCGTGGAGCTGATGGCGGACTGGCTGGAGGCGCGTCGCACCGCGCCCGAGGGCGCGCCCAAGGGCGAGCGCAAGCTGGCGGACCTTGGCCGCTACGCGACGTCGATCGCGCACTGGCTTCGCTTCTTCACCGCGGATCGCTCGGCTGGCCATGTCAGCGCCGCGCATAGCGTGGAGGACGTGGGCAGTGGCGAGCTGTTCCACCGGTTCGTGGCGATGCGCGAGGCGGACGGCGTGGGCGCGCACACAATCAGCCGCGACCTGGCGGCGCTGCGCGCGGTGGTCAACTGGGCATGGCGCAAGCGTCGCGTGCCGAGCGCGCCGTTCATCGCGGACGTTGGCTACAAGCCGCCCGAGAAGGAACTGGTCTACACTGCCGAGCAAGTCGCGCGGCTGCTCGAAGTTGCGCGGGCGCGACCTGATCGCGCGCATGTCCACCTGTTCGTGATGATCCTGCTCAGCACCTGCCTGCGCGTGGAGGCGATCCTCGAACTCGACGCGTCGCAGCTGGTCGACGGGGCGATCCACAGCTTGCGGCCCGGGCGTCGTCAGACGAGCAAGCGCCGTTCGGTGGTGCCGATCGCGCCGACGCTCGCCCCCTGGCTCGAAGGGCGGCGCGGCAAGCTCATTCAGTATTGCGTTGCGCGCTCGGCCAAGCCGACCAAGATCGCCGCGAACGGCGAAGCCCCCGTTCGCCGCAAGACCGCGTCGATCAAGACCGCCTTCGCCAATTGCCTGCGCGCAGCTGGGCTGGTGCGGCTGGGCTCGGACGGCGCGGCTCTGCTCGATGCGAGCGGTCGTCCGCTTCCGCTCGGCTCGCCGAACACGTTGCGCCATACCGTCCAGACCGAGCTTCACCGTCGCGGTATCCCGGAGGCGCAGATCGAGGCCGCCGCCGGTCACCGGGGCAAGGGCACGGGAAAGCGCAACTATGTCCACCTGCGGCCCGGTCACATGGCGGAGTTTGTGGCTGGCGTCGAAGCGTATTGGGCCGAGGTTGGCCGGTACACGTCGGCGGCTCTGCGATACCAGCGTGATACCAACGTCGTCGAATTGGCGGGCGCGAGGGCTAGTGTAGGCCGAGAAAATGGCTGAAAACTGGTGGTGGAGCCGAGGGGGATCGAACCCCTGACCTCCGCAGTGCAATTGCAGCGCTCTCCCATGATTTTGACGGGAAACAGCCAAGCGAACGCGGGCTTTATGCTAGATTGGAGTGGAACGATGAGCGAACGACTCGGAATCTGCGATACCAGCGTGATACCAGATGCGCCCGATCCGTTGATCC
>JBBRLX010000051.1:0-6427 GCA_038231135.1 Candidatus Eiseniibacteriota bacterium
GGCACTGTGGTTGGGTCGGTGGGCCTTGCCCAGGGGGCCAGCGTGGGGGCTACGGTGGGACCGCAGGTCTCGAATGCCGAACATATCTCGGAACTCTCGGGTCCCTTTGCTAATGCGGGTGGTCAGCTCGGTGTTGGTCCAGATGTTTCACTCGAAGCGTTTGGGGCTCCTGGTCAGTGCGGCCCGGTAGTTGGCGGCGGAGTCTCTGCGGGTGTGGGGCTGGGCGTGTCCCGCTGGATCGGCGGTAGCTATACCGGGGCCTGGAGTGTGAGCTTCTAACTGCGTGGTGCGGTTCAGCAAGCGCAGAATCGACCGATACTTACTCGATGTCCAAGCTAAGGCCGAGCGAACAACGAACGCTCCATGCACCAGCGGCCACCGATGCCGTCCGGCGCTCCCTTCGTGCGCACTTGCGTCCGCTGTTGGCCGATGCTCCACAAGCATGGTTCGGCGGCAGGCTGACGCCTGGGGTTCGGGGACTCATGTTCGGCAACCACCTGATGCTCGTCCCTGTGCCTCCTAACCGCAGGCTCTGGAGCAACCGGAAGGCTCCCACCGCGAGAGGCAGACTCGTTTCCCGACCCGACGGCGGCACTGATGTGCGTCTATCCGTCTATACGCCGGGCTTCCCATACCGGACCGTGAAGGACCCGGCCGCGACCGCCTTCCTTGACGACTGGCTGAATACGGCCGTGCGAGAGCTTGACGCGGAGTGACCCCCCGGCCTGTTAGGGCCATTGCGCTGGACGCTTGGGCGTCTGGACGTGGGCCTGCTGGCGGTCGTTTTTATGCGGCCCAGCGTTCGGCCTCGTGTCTGAGGAGGATGCTCTCGATGACGGCCTTTACGACGCGCTTCTCCTCGTCTGAGAGGCGGGTGGTGGCCTCGAATTGGAGGCGTAGCTCGTCGTCGGGGCCTCGCTCGTCGGCATCGAAGACGAGCGTATCTGCGCTGACGGACAGAGCGATGGCGAGCTTGCGCAGCACGTCGAGGGTCGGCGTGGAGTCGCCGGCCTCATAGCGGCGAATCTGCGAGACGTGGACGCCGACGTGCTCGGCTAGCGAGCGCTGGGTCATTTTGCGCTCGTTGCGCACGGCGGCTATGCGTTCGGGGAAGTCCATCGCGAGCAGGTTGATCGGGGCTCGCGGGACGATATGGCCGGGTTTGGGGAGCGTTCGTCGGGGCACGCGATTATGCTATCTCAGAGAACGCGCAATTTCGACTTGACAGGGTGCGGCTGAGGAAAGCATGGCGAGGCGGATTCCGGAGGAGGTCATTGAGCGGCTGAAGGAGGAGGTCTCCCTTCAGCGGCTGGTGGAGCTGGCGGGCGTGGAGCTGCGCCGCCAGGGCAAAGACCTGGTGGGGCTGTGCCCGTTTCACGAGGAGCGCACGGGCTCGCTGGTGGTCACGCCCGAGAAGAACCTCTGGCATTGCATGGGCGCCTGCCAGGCGGGCGGCTCGGTGATCGACTGGGTGATGCGCGCGGAGGGCGTGTCCTTCCGCCACGCGGTCGAACTGCTGCGCGACGGGGTGGCTCCCTCGCCGCTTGATGGCCGGCGACCGGCGCGCTCGACGGTCGCCAAGCTGCCCTCACCGTTGCCGATCGGTGCCGATGAGCGCGAGCTGCTTGAGCGGGTGGTCGGCTTTTACGCGCAGACGTTGAAGGAGAGCCCGGAGGCGTTGGCGGTGCTTGAGCGTCGTGGCCTGGGCGATGAGGAGCTGATCGAGGAGTTCCGCCTGGGCTATGCGAATCGCACGCTCGGCTACCGGCTGCCGGCGAAGAACCGTAAGCCGGGCGCGGAGCTGCGCGGCAAGCTGCAGGCGCTCGGTGTGATCCGCGCGTCGGGGCACGAGCACTTGTCGGGGTCGCTGGTGATCCCGGTGTGTGACGTGAACGGCGAGGTCGTGCAGCTCTACGGGCGCAAGCTGCGCGATGACTTGAACCATCGGGGCTCCTCGCGCCATCTCTACCTGCCGGGGCCGCGGCGGGGCGTGTTCAACGCGAAGGCGCTGGCGGCCTGCGATGGCGAGCTGATCGTGTGTGAGTCGCTGATCGACGCTCTCACGTTCTGGCGCTATGGCCTGCGGCATGTGACGGCGGCGTTCGGCGCGGACGGGTTCACCGACGAGCTGCAAGCGGCGCTCAAGGACGCGGGCGTTGAGCGCGTGCTGATCGCGTTTGACCGCGACGAGGCGGGCGAGCGCGGCGCCGCGGCCCTGGCGGACCGTCTCGGCGGTGATGGGGTTGAGTGCTTCCGCGTGCTGTTCCCTGCCGGCCAGGACGCCAACAGCTTTGCCACGAGCATCGAGGAGCCGGCAGGCGCGCTCGCGCAGCTCTTGCGCGAGGCGGTATGGATCGGCGCGGGCGAGCCGGCCGCGCGGCCGGCGCCGGGCGCTGTCGAGCCGGAGTCCGGGCCTGCCGGTGATCCCCCGGCGCCGGCTGCTGTTGAGCCCGAGCAAGGCGGCGCTCGAGCGCAGCTCGAGCAGCAGGGCGACACCGAGGGCGAGCGCGAGCAGGGTGGTCCTCTCTCAGCCGCCGAAGCCGCCTCGCCCTCATCGCCGCCGCCGTCCTCGCCGGTGCCGCGCCCGCCGGGCGCTCAGCCGGTGGTGAAGCTGGAGGCCGAGGAGCTGCGCGTCGAGATCGAGGATCGCCGCTGGCGCATCCGCGGGCTGGGGAAGGCGTCGAGCTTTGAGCTTTTGAGGGTGAACGTGCTGGTCGCCAGGGCGCATCCGCGGCGCGGTGAGGTTTTTCACGTCGATTCGCTTGACCTGTATTCGGCGCGGGCGCGCGGTGTGTTCGCCCGCCAGGCGGGCGAGGAGCTGGGTGTTGCTGAGGAGCTGATCGCGCGGGATCTCGGCCGGGTGCTGTTGACTTGTGAGGAGCACGCTGAGCGCGCGGTGCGCGAGGCGCAGGCGCCGAGCGAGCCCGAGGTTCAGCTTTCAGAGCAGGAGCGTGAGCGGGCGCTGTCGCTGCTGAAAGACCCGGCGCTGATCGAGCGCATCGTCGGTGACTTCGAGCGTGTCGGGATGGTCGGCGAGCAGAACAACTGTCTGATCGGGTATCTCGCGGCGGTCTCACGCAAGCTCGACCGGCCGCTCGCGGTGATCGTCCAGAGCACGTCGGCGGCGGGCAAGTCGGCGTTGCAGGAGGCGGTGCTTTCGATGGTGCCCGAGGAGGAGCGCGTCTCGTTCAGTGCGATGACGGGGCAGAGCCTTTTCTACATGGGCGAGACAGACCTGCAGCACAAGGTGTTGGCGGTCGCTGAGGAGGAGGGCGCCGAGCGCGCCGCCTACGCGCTGAAGCTCCTCCAATCGGAGGGTGAGCTGCGGATCGCTTCGACCGGCAAGGACGGGCAGACCGGGCGGCTTGTCACTCACACCTACACGGTGCGCGGCCCGGTCGCGATCTTCTTGACCACGACGACGATCGACGTCGATGAGGAGCTGTTGAACCGCTGCGTCGTGCTGTCGGTGGATGAGGAGCGCGAGCAAACCCGCGCGATCCATGAGCGCCAGCGCGAGCGCGAGACGTTGGACGGGCTGCTCGCCGAGCACGAGCGCCAAAGCGTGCTGAAGGTTCACCAGGACGCGCAGCGGCTGCTCGAACCGCTCGCGGTCGTCAACCCTTTCGCGCGGGCGCTGACGTTCTCTGACGCGCGCACCCGCACCCGTCGCGATCACATGAAGTACCTGACGCTGATCCGTGCGGTCGCGCTGCTTCACCAGCACCAGCGGCCACGCAAGACCGCGAGCACCGCCGAGGGTGGCGTGCTGACCTACATCGAGGCCACCAGGGAGGACATTCTGCTCGCCAACCAGCTCGCGCACGCGGTGCTCGGCCGCTCCCTGGATGAGCTGGCGCCCGGCACACGGCGCCTGTTGTCGCTGATCGAGGCCCACGTCGAGCGGGTGGCCGCTGAGCAGGGCACCGTCCGCGAGCGTGTCCGCTTCACCCGCCGCGAGCTGCGCGAGCAGCTTGGCTGGGGCGACACGCAGCTGAAGGTCCACCTGGGGCGGCTCGCCTCGCTTGAGCTTCTGTGGTGCCAGCGCGGCCCGCACGGCTCCTACGTCTACGAGCTGGCATGGGACGGCGGCCAAGAGCACGACGCGCCGCGGCTGCCGGGCCTGATCGACCCCGACCAGCTCGACGCGAAGGGCGAGAGCGAGCACGACTACGATCGCAATCGGTCGGGGTCTGAAACGGATCGGTCGGGGTCGGCGAGCGATCGGTCGGGGGGCGGTCGCCCCCCGGTCGGTGCCCGGTCGGCACCCGGTCGGCGTCTCGCGGCGGTGGGAGGCTGAGATGCCGGCGCGCGGGCAGCGGCCCCCGAAAGCGGTCCCCGGCGATCCCGAGGACGGCCAGGGCTTCCCGGTGATGGTCGCGGAGTTCTGCGAGCACCTTGCGGTGCGTGGCTACGCACTCACGTCGCTGAAGAACCAGCGCACCGCGCTCGCGTTGCTCGCGGGGTGGCTGATCGAGCGTGGCGTGAGCCGCCCGTGTGAAGTGACCAAGCCGATGCTCGACGCCTACCAGCGCGCGATCTTCTACATGCGCAAGCGCAACGGGCAGCCGCTGTCGTTTCGCTCCCAGGAGGCGCGGCTGATCCCGATTCGTGGCTTCTTTCGCTGGCTCGTGCGCACGAACCGCATCCTCTATAACCCCGCCTCAGAGATCGAGCTGCCGCGCAAGGAGCAACGCCTACCCCGCGGCGTGCTGTCCGCCGAGGAGGCCGAGCGGGTGCTCGCGCTGGCAGACCTGTCCGACCCGCTCGGACTCAGGGACCGGGCGATGATGGAGCTGCTCTACGCGACCGGCATCCGCCGCGCCGAGCTGGCGCACCTGACCGTGTTCGAGCTGGACGTCGAGCGCTGCACGCTCATCGTGCGCCAGGGCAAGGGCCGGCGGGACCGGATGATCCCGACCGGCGAGCGCGCGGCGGCGTGGTGCGCCCGCTACCTCTCAGACGTCCGGCCGAAGCTCGCGATCGAGCCCGACGACGGCACGCTGTTCCTGACCGCCGAGGGCGTGGCGTTCTCACTGCAGACGCTCACCTACATGATGGGCTCCTACGTGCGCCGCGGCGCCGGCAAGCCCGGCGCCTGCCACATCTTCCGGCACACGATGGCGACCGTGATGCTCGACGGGGGCGCCGACATCCGCTACATCCAGCAGATGCTCGGCCACGTCAACATCACCAGCACCCAGGTCTACACCCAAGTCTCGCTGCGCAAGCTCGCCGCGATCCACCACGCCACCCACCCCGGCGCCTCAAACCAACCGCGGCGCCTGCGCGAGGGCGAGCAGCGCGCGATCCTGCGACCCGCCAGCAGCCCGGCGCCGGGCGCGACGCACCCCGGCGCCCAGGACACCGCCGAGGCCCTGCAGAGCGCCCTCGACGCCGAAGCCCACGACGAGCAGCAAGACCTCCGCGGCCAGGCCCGCCAGCGGGCCTCCTGAGCCCCACAAAGACCCACCAAACGGTGCGGCTACGGTGCCTCCAGGCACGCTCAGGACACAGCAATCGCACAGCGATTGCTGTCGCGTGCATCTAGTCTGTGCGTGACTTTTGCTGCCGGGGGGCGCTGGCGGGAGAAGCAGCGCAAGCGGCGCCGCAGGGACGCCTTGAGCGCGGGTTGGTGAGCTGCGAGCGCGTGCCGGCGGTGACGCGCGGGCGGCACGGAGGGGTGGCGTCTGGCGGGCGCAGGGGCTACCGTGTCAGGGATGAGCGAATCGCTGCGTTTGACGATCGTCTACGAGGACGACGGGGATGGCTGGATCGTCGCGTCGATCCCCGAGGTTCCCGGCGCGCACAGCCAGGGGCACACCCGAGCGGAGGCGCGCGAGAACGTGATCGACGCGCTGCACGGCATCTTGGAGCTGCGCTTCGGTGAGCACGCGCTCGCAGAGCCCGTCTCCGACAGCGAGCCGATCGAGCTGACGATCGCGGCGTGAAGCGCCGCGACCTTGAGCGCCACCTGCGCGAGCATGGCGCGCGTCCGCTGCGCGAGGGTGGTCGCCACAGCTACTGGGGGTTCGATCCCGAGCGCTCCACCGCGCTGCCGCGCCACCGCGAGATCGGCTGGCCGCTCGCGCGCAAGATCTGCAAGCAGCTCGGCATCCCGCCGCCCACCGGCCCACGCTGAAACCCGCCCTGGTCCTTTGGTCCAACGCTCGCCTTGCTCGCCGAGGCGGGGTCTATCGTCCCGTCTCGTGCTCGCACAGCAGGAACGCGCCCGCCATCCGGCATCTTCCCCCAGCTGCTACAGCCGCCCGCGTCGCGGGTGCGCTGAGGGCTCAGGATCGCGCCGGGGCCTTCACGCCGCCTGCCGAACGTCGCGCCGGGGGTCGGAGTGCCGGAAGTCCCCGCACACGCCCGGATCGGATCGCGTCGGGGGGCGGGGTCGTGGCAGGCTGAACATTTTCGAGCA
>JBBRLX010000052.1:0-4702 GCA_038231135.1 Candidatus Eiseniibacteriota bacterium
ACGCCGCCGAGATGCGCCCGAAGTCCCGATAGAGCACGCCACGCTACGCCGATTGCAGCTTCGCTCATCGCAGGGGTTCCCGCGAAGGAGTGCGCGGCACGAACAGCGAGTTCGTCGCTGCGATCGACGGCGGCTGATCGACGGTCGGCGCAGCGGGCCGGGAAGAGGAGGAAGGTAGGCCGACCGCTCGCTCACGGCCGTTTGGCTGCTGGTCGGCTGCGGGCCAAGGCGTCAGAAACAGCCCGTCCGGCTGCACGCCTTTCAGCGGCTCTGACGCGACAAGTTGGACAGCACCGGGCGAGACCACGCGCGATTGCTCGTCCGCCCGCCGCATACCGATCGCCACAAATATCGGTGCCATCTCGGGCCTGATCGGCAGCGGCGCGACGGCCAGGGCGAGCCTCGTCGCGTCGGGCCTATCGAGTATCGGCGCGAGACGAGCCACGTAGCGCAACGTCTCGGACGGCAGCCGACGGATTCCGGCCAGGTGGGCTTCCCAACGCCCCGGCCCCGCATTGTAGGCCGCGAGGAAGCCGATCGATCCGTAGCGGTCGTGCAGCTCGCGGAGATATGCCGCGCCCGCCATGATGTTGTCGTGCGGGTCGTAGGCGTTCGCGCCGATGCCGAGCCTGACACGCAGTGTCGCGTAGGTCTGCGGCATGACCTGCATCAGGCCGATGGCACCAGCGCGCGACGTTGCCGTCGGAATGCCTGCGCTCTCCACGCGCATCACGGCCGCGATCCACGCCTCCGGAATGCCAAAACGGCGCGATGCCTCGGATACGAAGGCGGCGATCTGGTCGTGGGCCGAAAGCGTCGGGCGGGAAGGAAAGGCGACAGGCTGCGCGAGCGCCGAAGGCACCACCGGCGTGGTTGCGAGCAACGCTAGGACGGCAGCCCGGAATGCGGAGAGGCGCATCTTCAGCGCGCTCCGTCAGTCCAGAGCGGAACGGCTCGGCCGACAATGCTGCTGGCGGGCAACGGACCGAAGTAGCGTCCGTCGAGCGACGCCGGTTCGCTCGCGTTCAGCAGGAAGACTTCGCCCGGCGCGATATTGCGGCAACCGCTCCAGAACGGAAGCTGATGCCCGGCGTGATCGCGCTTGCGTGCCTCGGCGACTACTCGCCCGTCCACGGTGACTGCAGTGCCATTGCGGCAAACCGTCTGGCCTTGGAGCGCCGCGATGTGCTTGATGAGCGGCACGCCGTTGGGAAGGTAGCGGCCGTCGGCGAGGAAGGTGGCGAGCGGCTCGGGCGGTTGTGCGACGACAAGCTCGGCGACGCGCGGCGTGCCGACTGACCGCACGGCGTAGAGACCTATCGGCACGCTGGCACTGGCGTTCCAGACCAGCAGCGGCGCAGGTCGCCAGAACGCCGTGAGCGCGACAATACCAATGGCGACGCTCGCGGTCGCAGCGATCACGGAACGTTTTCTCATGCTTCGATCCTTTGTCGGAGGAGCCATGCGCGGTGGCGGTCGCGCGTGTAGGGCCGCGGCTCGAGGCCGGCCGCGAGACGGTTGTGGACGTGCCGCCAGTGGTTTGGGTCGATGTCGGTCGGATCGACGCCGAGCGCGTCGACTTCGTCGATCGCGGAGAGCACGCGCTGGACACGCGGCCAGCCCGAAAGGCGCAGGAACACCTCGGCGCCGGGGGTCACCCCGGGGATCGTGGTTCGCGCTTCGCCCGCCCGAACCGCACGCAGGATGTCGATCCGCGAGACGAGCATGCCATGGTCGTTCGACGCCCAGCGCACGAACGCGAACACCGCGTCGGGCGCGAACGCCAGTACGCGCCGGCGGCGGTCGAGTATGCGTTCCTCGACCTCACGGCCGAAGCGGATCCAGCGCTCGATACGTCCTTCGAGCCAGTAGAGTTCGACCTCGGTCAGCATGCTCATCGCGCGCTCTCGGACTCGCCGGCTTCGCTCGCCGCGTATTCGCGTTCGAGCAGAGCGCGCAGCATGTCGGCGACGGTCAGCCCGCGCCGGAATGCGGTGACCTTGATGCGCCCGCGCAGCTCGGGCGTAACGTCGATCGTCAGCCGCGCCGTGTAGGAGGCGAGTTTCGACGAAGAAGTGGACGTCTCGGGGGCGCGTACCCAAGCGTCGGGGTCGCGCGGCCGGGCGGCGAAGGCGCGCTTCGGATCGTTCGCCGTCAAGGCACCAGCCCCGCCACTTCGGCAGCGAGCGCGTCGATCTCCCGCGCCGCCGTGCTTATCGCGTCCAGCTCGCTGACGAGCCGTCCGGTTCGCGCGGCGTCGGCGAACGCGACGCGCTCCACAACGTGATCGGCGTCGCGGGCGATCTCCGGCAGCTCACGGTGCAAGGTTTCGCGAGCGAGGCCGAGGACGCCGAACAGGCGCGGCAGGCCTTCACGCCCGCGCTGCTCGGACCAGTCGAGCGCCGAGCCTTGCGGGTCCGCGTCGACGACAAGCACGCGTGTCCCTTGCGCCGCCCATGCGCCCGCCAACTGCAAGGCCAGCGTCGTCTTCCCGACGCCGCCCTTTTGATTGAGGAGCGCGACGATCACCGCTCGCTCCCCTTCCCGGCAGGACTGCAGGGACGCGAGAAATCCGGGTCGCCTACTACAATAGAAGGGTTAGATTCTAAGTTAGAGAAGTTAAGCGGACCGAGCGCAAGCGTAAGCCGCTGATTTAACTTCGGAATAGAGCCATCCGTATTTACGGCTTGCGCCCGAAGTCCCGATATTCGTGCGCCCGAAGTCCCGATAGTGGTTGCGCCCGAAGTCCCGATAGGGACGAGAGATGTCCCAAGGTTATCCACAACACCGTCCACAGGCGCGGGCCGCATGACCATCAGGTGGCGCGAGGGTCGGTCGACTTCGAAGACCCGCTCCAACGCCAGCGCGTAACCAGGCAATGGCTGGCGGGCGACGATCCGGCGGAGATCAAGTGCGAAGTCCGAGAACCGCGCGGTGCTGGCGCTCTTGGCGTGCAGGTGGCGTAAGTCGAAGCGCCAGCCTTCGGCCTGACGTCCGGCGTGCTTGCGCGCGACACGGTACAGCCAGCGCTCGATGCCGCCGGTCAGCGCGAAGTAGCCGGGGTCTATCGTCAGCACGAGCCGCCGGTCGAGCACGCCCTGGTAGAACCAGTCGGGCAGCACGAACTCCATGCCCTCGACGCGGCCGGTGCGCGTGACGAGCTCCTCCCATTCGTTGATCCATGAGAACTGCTGCCGTCGCCAATGCTCGCCGTGGCGGATCGTCGTGCGGATCACCGTCGACTGCAGGCGCGTGAGCGCGCTGCGCAGGAGCCGGTAGTCGCGGTTGCCAGTGGCGCGGCCGATCGCGGTCAGCAGCTGGTAGGGCGTAAAGCGGAAGAAGCGCGAGGTCGGCAGGCCGCGATCCGCGGCCTCGACGAGTTGCGACGCGGCCCAGATCAGCACGTCGGCGTCCCAGATCGTCGCCATGCCGTGTTCCGGGACGGCGTAGACCTGCACTTCCGTATTGCCGGATTTGTAGTGGATCGGGGTCACGCGCTTGGTCTTGGCGAGGCTGAAGAACGGCCGCTCCATGAGGTCGCGCTGGTCGCGCGGGGGCACATCGCCGGCCAGCGCCTCGAATGGGTCGAGCGTGGCGCGTTCGCTTGCGGCGGGCAGGCGGCGACGGTTGGCGGGGGGAAATGTCACGCTTGTCGTCAGCGACGCAGCGCCGGTGACCCTGCGTAGGGCGCCAGCGGCTCCTGACGTTTGGCGGGCAACACGGCGCTGCCTCCAGCGTCGGACGTCGACGCCTTCGTCCCGCGATTCACCCAAGCCTGCAGGTCCTCGACCTGATAGACCACGCGCCCGCCGAGCTTCGCGTAGCGCGGCCCGGTGCCATAGGTGCGGTGCTTCTCCAGCGTGCGGCCGGAGAGGCCGAGAAAGCGCGCCGCCTCGGGCGTGCGCAGGTAGCGAGGCGGAAAGCCGGCGAGTGGGTCTGGCATCGTAGCGCCTCCGGATGTCTGCGAGCGCCGCCGCTGGTCGGCGGCGGTTCGTGGGACATCCTGGCGAAGCGCAATCGGCGGGGTTGATGCCGGAGTTATCGGCGGGGGTGCGGCACCCCGCGCTAAGCCGGCATGGCGAAGCTGAGCGTTAGTGGTCGCGGTGATCGGGCCGCAGCAGACGGAGGTAGCCGCCCTGCATCAGCGCGCGGCCGTCGCGGACGAGGCGGATCGTGAAGCTGCGAAGCGGGTGCGAGCGCCAGGCGATGTCGTGGGGCACGCGGCCGGGAAACAGGCCGTACGCGATGTTGCGATAACTTTCACCGGCTAGGTGGGCGTCGAGCGCGCGAAGGACGAGCTTGAGCCGACGGCGGCGGTGCGCGGTAATGCCGGTCGGCTTGACCTTGGCGCGGCGGGCCAGCGCCCGCCAGACGCGTCGTGCGGTCTGTACGCGGTCGTCGAACATCGCATCGAGCGGCAACACCACGGCGATCGCGCTGCCGTCGCTCATGCCTGGCGAGAGCAGGCCGAGGTTGTCGGGAGGGAGCGCGCTCAGCCTCGCGTACGTACCCTCCTCACCCGATGCGACTAAGCTCGGCCGCGCGTTAGCGAGAGATGGCCCATCTGCCAGTTCCGTTTGGATCGAGGTTAGAAGGATCAAGTTGGGATCGTGACGCGGCAGCCAGACTGGCTCGACTTGATTTCCACGCAGCGCCGGATCGACCGCGAAATCGCAACCCCCAGCGGGCGCTGAACGCCGCC
>JBBRLX010000053.1:0-4505 GCA_038231135.1 Candidatus Eiseniibacteriota bacterium
CCCTGCGGCGACCCTCTACATCGAAGGCTCCGTCGAGTTCGTCGCCTCCCTCGACGCTCCGATTGCTACCGGCTGGAGCGACAGTTGCCGGGCGGGACTTTCACCCGCTGGGTTCGTGCGTCTTTTCACGGCGCACTGAATCGCGCGGGTTAGCGGGCGACGGTGGTGTTGCGCTTCATGTCCTGATTGTGATTCTTGTGCCGCTTCGGACGATGCGCCCGGCCGTTGCCGTGCGTCCGCATGCTGTCGACGGTAGTGCTGTCCCGCCCCCAGGCCTTGGCCTTGCCCCACTTGGTGCTGTCGCGACCCGGCTCGCCGCGACCGTGATCGCCGCGCCCCGAGGTATCGCGGACTCCGCCGCTGTCGCCGGCCTGCGCCGAGAAGCGCGCGGCGCGTTCCGCGATCCCGGGCTTCGGCGGACCGCTCCGCACGTCCGCCCGCGAACTCGTGACCCCCATCGTCATGGCGGCCAGCAGCACCGCCCACATTCCGTATCCCACAGTTTTCATGGTCATGATCATCCTCCCGGCCCAGTTGGCGTGTCGTAGGGAACGGGAATGTAGATACAAGGATCGTACCGGCGGCGGACCGGGCTCAATGTCCCGGGCGAACACGGCGCCGCAAGGAGTTGCGACGGCCGGCCTCGGAAGGTGTGGCGCGTTCGCGGCTCGCGCATGTCACGACGAGCACTCCCCGGAGGCAGGGACGCGAACATAAAAAGGCCCCGGCGGATCCACCAGGGCCCATGAACGTTTCGATTTGGATGGCGTTGGGTTCCCCGCGATCGGGGTCCGGTGCGCCACGGCACCTGGAGGTCCTGAACTACGAGGACGCCACCTCCATCGAACCCAAACTAGAACTGTCCAATGGATCACCTCCTTTGAAGGGCATGCGTCGCGGAGGGACCCATCCCTCCCGATCTCGATGACCGCCCGAGCCACCGGAATCGCACGCGGATGATGCCGCGCGGGTTGACGAGGTGCCATTTTGCCGAAACCACGCGGCACCTGTCAATTCGAACGGCGCGCTGGTCAGGATGCTATTGAACCGCGCCACCCGCTCCCCGCAGTCTTCGGAAACACGCAACGATTCCGCGCCGTATCACCTGGATGGAACCCCTCATGCGTCGCACCCTCCTGCTGATGTTGGCCGTGATTCCGTCCCTGGCATTCGCCGATCCGGCGCCGGGCGCAGTCGCCACGCCGGCCGCGTTCGCGCACGAGGTGCGGGCGGCGGCCGCCACGTCTCCGCTGTCGATCGACGGCGTCATGGACGAGCCGGCGTGGCGGAATGCCGAGCCGTGCAGCACGTTCCTGCAGCGCGATCCAAATGAAGGCGCCAGGGCCCGCCAGCGCACCGAGGTGCGGGTGCTGTACGACAAGGACGCGCTCTACGTCGGCGCGCGCCTGTTCGACTCGGCGCCCGACTCGATCATCACCGAGCTGTCGCGACGCGATGCGGGTACCCGCTCCGACAAGTTCACGCTGTACCTCGATCCTTACTTCGACCATCGCAGCGGCTACTACTTCGGAGTGAACTCGGCGGGCACCCAGTTCGACGGCACTCTGTATAACGACTCCTGGAACGACGATTCGTGGGATGCGGTATGGCAGGGACGCGCCCGCAAGGACGCGCACGGCTGGTCGGTGGAGATGCGAATTCCGTTTTCGCAACTGCGGTTCGTGCGGGCGAATCCACAGCGCTGGGGCATCAACTTCCAGCGGTCGATGGGGCGCGGCTTCGAGGACGACTATTTCGCGGACCGGCCCAAGAACCAGAATTGCTTCGTGTCGAGGTTCGCGACGCTCACCGGGCTCGAGAACGTGAACCCGACGAACGCGATCGAGCTGGTGCCGTACACGACCTCGAAGGACGAGATTCTGCACCACGCAGCGGGGGACCCGTTCCATGGCGGGTCGCGCACCGCCCAGAACCTGGGCGGCGATCTGCGGATGCCCATCGGCAGCAAGCTCACGCTGAACGCCACGGTCAATCCCGACTTCGGCCAGGTCGAAGTGGATCCGGCCGTGGTGAACCTGAGCGACGTCGAGACGTTCTTCCCCGAGAAGCGGCCATTCTTCGTGGAAGGCAGCTCGATCTTCGACGCCGGCCAGCAGGGCGCGAGCGACTATTGGGGATTCAACTACCCGCAGCCGACGTTCTTCTATTCGCGCCGCATCGGTCACGCCCCGTCGGGCGCGTTGCCGGACGATGCGCTGTTCTCGGACTCTCCGGCGGGCACCACGATCCTCGGCGCCACCAAGCTCAGCGGCAAGCTGTCGCCGGGCCTCAATTTCGGGATGCTCCATGCGGTGACGCAGAAGGAGGACGCCCAGAACCAGCGCGCCGACCTGTCGCGGTTCGAGTCCGAGGTCGAACCGCTCAGTTATTACGGCGTCGCCCGCGTGCTCAAGGAGTTTCCGGAGCGCCGCAATGGGCTCGGGCTGCTGACCACGGTCGCGCATCGCCAGCTCGATCACTCCGTGCTCGCCGGCCAGCTCGACCGGGACGCGGTCGTCGGCGTGCTCGACGGCTGGCACTTCCTCGACGGCGACAAGACCTGGGCGCTGTCGGGCTGGGCGGGCGGCAGCGTCGTCACCGGCACCCGCGACCGCATCGTCTCGCTGCAGACCAATCCGCGTCACTACTACCAGCGGCCCGACGCGAAGAGCTTCGAGGTCGACTCCGCGGCGACGTCGCTGCGTGGCGGCGGCGCGCGGGTGTGGCTCAACAAGGAGAAGGGTAACTGGATCAGCAACTCCGCGATCGGGTTCCTGACGCCGGGGCTCGAGCTGAACGATCTCGGCTTCGAGAGCCGCGCGGACATCGTCAACAGCCACGCCGGCATCGGCTACAAGTGGACGCAGCCGACACGCTGGGTGAAGAACCACAACTGGCTCGCCGCGGTGTTCGGCAGCACGGACTTCGACGGCGACGTGACCAGTGCCGGCGTGTGGACGCAGGCGTTCTGGTGGTTCGACGACAACTGGACCATCAACCCGGAGTTCGCCTACAACCCGCAGACGGTGAACCCGCGCCGCAGCCGCGGCGGCCCGCGGATGCTCAACGCGCCCGGCTACGAGTTCAGCCTGTTCGGCGACACCGACGGCAGCCGCAAGCGCTACTACAACTTCAACTACTACCAATACCTGCAGCCCGCGGAGAATTCTTGGGACTACAAGTTCAACCCGTACTTCTCGTACAAGCCGCGCCCGAATATGAAGTTCGAGATCGGCCCCGGCTACGAGAGCGCGCGCGACGGGTCGTTCTACGTGGCGAAGATCGACGACCCGGCGGCCACGGCGACGTTCGGGGGCCGCTACGTGTTCGCGCGGCTGGATCAGCAGACGCTATCGGCGAACATCCGGTTCAACGTGTCGTTCACGCCCCGGATGAGCCTGCAGTTCTACGGGCAGCCGCTGATCTCGGCCGGCCGGTACTCGGACTTCAAGGAGCTGGCGCGTCCGCGCAGCCTCGAGTTCATCGGGCAGGGGGCCGGCGCATGGACATACGATCCGGCGACGCGGAAATTCGATTCCGACGGCAGCGGCGCCGCGGCGCCGCAGAGCCTCGACTTCAACACCCGCTCGTTGCGCGGGAACGCGGTGTTCCGCTGGGAGTACCTGCCGGGCTCGGCGTTCTACCTGGTGTGGACGCAGCTCCGCAACGATGACCAGAGCATCCCCGACCTCGAGCCGGGCCACTCCTGGCGCCGGCTGATCACGGCCGACGCCGACAACGTGTTCCTCGCCAAGCTGACGTACTACCTGAACCGCTGAGCCGGTCGTTCCATATCAGCGCAGGAGCACGATCGAGCGCACGGCCGTGCGTCCGGCCGATTCGATGCGGGCGAAATACAGGCCCGCGGGCAGTCGTCTCGACGCACCGGCGTTCCAGCTCACTTCATGTCTCCCGGCGCCCTGGATCCCGCGCGCCAGCACCGCCACCTCCCGGCCCTGCAGATCCAGCACGCTCACCCGCACCGCCGCCGCCGCCGGCAGCGAGAACCGGACGCGCGCGATGGCGGACACCGGGTTCGGCGATACGTCGTGGAGCGCGAACTCGGTGGCCTCGCCCGGCACCCCGGCGGTGCCGGTGCCGACCCCGTGCAGCGACACCGATTGTGCGACGAGATCCGTGTCGTTGCCGGTGACGACGTACAGCCTCGCCACCGAGGACACCGGATGATTCGGCAGGTACTTCACCTGGATCGTCGAGGTCGCTCCGGGCGCGAGCACGATCGGCACCGGGTTGCGCACGACGAACGGGCTGTTGGCGAGCACGAATCCCTTGATGTTCAACGTGCGGGAGCCGTTGCGGATCGTGAGATTGCGTGTGACAGAATCGCCGATCGCGTCGGCGCCGAAATCGAGCGAGTCCGCGCTCAGCGAGAACTGCGTGGTCCGCCACGAAGCTCGGAATGCCCGGTACGAAATCGAGGGGGCCTGGAACCCCACCTCGAGCGCCTTGCTGCCGTCGGCGTGCAACTCGGTGAGTTTCGCGGC
>JBBRLX010000054.1:0-4122 GCA_038231135.1 Candidatus Eiseniibacteriota bacterium
GCTGGTCGCGCTGGTGAGCGACGGTCTCGCGCGACGCTACTGGCCGGGCGCCAGCCCGGTCGGTGCGCGCGTCCGCATCGGGGAGCGCGACGCACCCTGGCGCGAAGTGATCGGTGTGGTCGGGGACGTGCGCCCGAGCGCGGGGGCGGAGGCCGATCCGGTCGTCTATGTCCCGATGCGGCAAAACGCGAGCGGCGGCGTGGAGCTGGTCATCCGCGGCGCCGACGATGCGAGAGCGCTGGCGCCGGCGATCCGCCGCGAGCTTCGCGAGCTGGACCCCGCGCTGCCGCTCATTCGCGCGCGCACGATGCAGGAAGTGCTCGAGTCGTCGCTGGCGGGTCACCGGCTGCCGATGCTGTTCACCACCGCGTTCGCGCTCCTCGCCCTGCTATTGGCGGCACTCGGCGTCTACAGTGTGCTGGCGTACTCGGTGACCGCGCGCGCGAGAATTCGGCATTCGCGCCGCGCTCGGCGCGCGTCGCGGGAGCGTGTTGGCGCTGGTGTTTCGGCAGGGGATGACGCTGGCTGTCGTTGGCGCGGCGATTGGCGTGCTGATCGCCGCGGCGGTGACGCGCTCGATGTCGGCGCTACTGGTCGGAGTGACTCCGCACGATGCGGCAACGTTCGTCGCGATGCCGCTCATCTTGCTGGGTGTGACGGGCGCGGCCTGCTTGATCCCGGCGCGCCGCGCGACAAAGATGGAGCCGCTTGACGCGCTGCGCGCCGAGTGATGGTCACGCGCTAGACGGCGAGCGTTCGCGCGGCGGGTAAGGCTCGCGAGGCCGCGGCGCGAAGATTGAATGGCTGAGTTGGAACTACCAGGGAGAATCGAGAGATGGCGACGCCATCGGCCCAGAGTGCGAACGCCGAAGCGCAGGCCCTTCACACTCGCCTGCTCGCCGCCTGGAACCGGCGTGATTCCCACCTACGGCGGCGTTAGCGAACGCGCTTCATCGCCGTGACCTTGCCGTTGGTGAGATAGAGGTCCGAATCGAAGGCGTCGAATATCCACTGCTCTCGGACGCCGGCCGCCGTCCTGCTGCGAGTGATCTTCTTCGGCTCTCCCCATGCGAGCTTAACCATGTCCGCCGTCATGCCTTCGCGCACGCTTCTCGCCAGCACGAGGTCAGTGTCCACCTTCGACCAATGCTGCGCCCGGATCCGCATGGCGCGCGCATTGATGAACGTGGCGCTGTCAGTACGGTACTGCTCCAGAGACAGGAGACGCATGCGCTGCCGATTCGCGGGCTTCCCGTCATCCAACACCACGAGAGGAGAAAAACCGCGTGGCGTGCGCAGGAAATACTGCGCTGTGGATTTTGGGAGCGCGGGCGGGTGGAAGTAGTCGGTCGCCTGGTAGAGCTCATAATTGTGCAAGAAGGCGGAGCCGGTCGGGCCCGCGACACTAAGGCCCGCGTCGCCTAGGCACGTGAAGCCTCGCACGGGAAGCGGGACGGTATCACGGGGCGGGAGCTCTGGGGCGCTTTCGGCGAATCGCGCCACAAACACCGTGTCCGGCCGCGGCCCATTGCAGGACGACCTGCCTTGCCCGCGTACAGGCGACGCGACCACGCTCACCGCGAGTAGAGCCACAGCCAAGCGACAATCCATGCTAATCTCTCTGCAGGAGTTTTCAAGCCGGGCGACCTGTTTGGTCGACACCGTGTTCGCACAAATGCGTTGCGCCAGGTCGAGTCGCCGCAACTGCTAGCTGCCCATCGCATCGCAGCGCTTGACTCACTGCGAGCGTGTCAGCGCGCTATGTCGAAAAAGATTGCGCGAGCGCGGAGGCTGGGTCGAAAAGATGGTTACGTGTCGTGGCACGCACAGTTTACTCATGCGCGAGCGCGGCCGCGAGTACACCGGAGTGCGGGACCTTGGGTGGAGCGAGTGTATCCGTGCTTCGGCTCGATTCTATTGCCTGCTATCGGCACGCAGTTACGGCAGGCTGCTCAGCCGTGCGACTGCGCCTGTCGTATCAGCAACGCGAATTCCGCTCCTTAGTACTCGGCGCGCTTGGCCACTCGGGCCATCCGATCGCTCGGCACCAATGGTGGCATCTCACAAAATGATAAGGCAATTGTTAGCACCGGCGTGAGATTGCTCAGAATCACCGGCGAGAATTGCACACTCGGAGCTCCCGCCCGGCCGGCGGATGCGCTGAGCCCCAGAAGTGGGCACCCGTCCGGCCCCGTTGGCACATTCGCCTCCCTCCCGCTCAGAGACGAGGCACCGTGTACGGATGGGATACCCTCGTGCTACTTCAGCATCTCCTCGATGATGGCCTCTCGAAAACCGCCATCGCCCAGCGCCTCGGCGTCAGCCGCCGGGTCGTCCATCACTGGATCGCGACGGGCCAGCTCGCCCGCGATCTCGCCGCGTCGCCGCCCCGGCGCACCGCGCCGCGTGCGACGCATCTCGACCCGTATCACGCGATCATTGCCGAGCGCCTGACGACGTACCCCGAGCTCTCGGCGGTCCGGTTGTTCGACGAAGTGCGTGCCGCCGGCTATCCCGGTGGCATTACGCAGGTCCGCGAGTACGTCGCCCGTGTGCGGCCGCAGCCCGTGCCGGAGCCCGTGGTGCGCTACGAGACCGCGCCTGGGCACCAGGCCCAAGTCGATTTCGCCGAGTTCCGCCTCCCCTGGGGCAAGCGCTTCGCGCTCGTCGTCGTGCTCGGCTACTCGCGCTTACTCTGGCTCAAGTTCTATCCCCGGCAGACGCTCGCCACGCTCATCAGTGGGTTGGAAGACGCGTTCGCGTACATCGGCGGTGTGCCGCGCGAGATGCTGTTCGATCAGATGAAGGCCGTGATCCTCGACGATCAGCGCGCGGTCGGCGGCAAGCTCCTCGAGCATCCGGAGTTCCTGCGCTTCGCGGCGCACTGGGGCTTCCGCATTCGCGCGTGCCGGCCGTATCGCGCGAAGACGAAGGGCAAGGTCGAGCGCCCGATCCGCTACGTGCGCGGCAATTTCTTCTACGGCCGCGAGTTCGTGGGCGATGCTGATCTCGACGCGCAGCGACTCGCGTGGCTGGACGGTGTGGCGAATGCCCGCCTGCATCGCACGATCGGCGCGGTGCCGCGCGTGCGCTTCGAGACCGAGGAGGTGATGCATCTCCAGCCACTCGCCGCGCGCGCGTACCGTCCCCTCGTCTTGCCAGAGGCGCGGACGAGCCGACGCACCGCCGCCCATCTGCTCGCCTCCGTGGTGCCGAGTGTCGTGGTCGAGCAGCGCGGGCTCGCGACGTATCAACAGCTCGTCGAGTCCCTCGCCGGGGCGGTGGCCGGATGAAAGCGACCCGCTCCCTCCGGGATCACCTGCGCGAGCAGCTGGCGGATCTCAAAATGCCCGGCGCGCTCGAAGCCCTCGATGCCATCCTCGCCGGCCTTGATGGCGGCACGCTCAAAGCGCCGGCCGCACTCGAAGCCCTGCTCGCGGCGCAGATCGCGCTCCGGAATCATCGCCGGCTCGATGCCGCGATGCGCTCGTCGCGACTCCCCGCCGTGAAGACGCTGGCCGACTTCGACTTCTCCTTTCAGCCGTCCGTCAAGCGCGAGCAGCTCGACAGCTTGCACACGCTCGGCTTCCTCGAACGGAAAGAAAACGTCGTCTTCCTCGGACCACCTGGCGTGGGCAAGACGCATCTGGCGATCAGTCTCGCCATCGCCGCGGCGGAGAGTGGCCGGCGCGTCTACTACGGCACGCTCGGCGATCTCATCACGTCGCTCGAAGAGGCGAGTCAGGCGGGGCGGCTGCTGCACCGCATGAAGACGCTCGGCTTTCCGTCGCTTCTCATCGTCGATGAGATCGGGTACCTCCCGATCAGCCGCACCGGTGCGATGTTGTTCTTTCAGTTAATGTCGCGACGGTACGAGCACGCATCGACCGTGCTCACGTCGAACAAGGGCTTTGAGGACTGGGGCGAGATCTTCGGCGATGAGGTCATGGCCGCTGCGCTGATCGACCGCCTCGTCCACCACTGTCACATCGTCAACATCCGGGGCAATAGCTATCGGATGCGGCACCACACCGAGCTCCACCGCGCCTTGGGCACCTCGCGTCATCCACCAACCCGTGAGATTCAGCGCACATCCCGATCGCGCTCGACGGAGGCCACAGC
>JBBRLX010000055.1:0-4112 GCA_038231135.1 Candidatus Eiseniibacteriota bacterium
CTCGGCCGCACCGGCGGCGAGGGACGCAGGACCGCGCTGGAACATGCGGCCTTCCGCGCCGCGCACCTCGCGTTGTTGAACGGGGCCGAGGATGAGGGACTGATCGCGCTTCGCCGTTTTCTGGAAGCGTGGGTGCCCATGCGGTTCGATGAGCGGCCGTTCGGCCCGGCCATGCTCGATGCCAATCTGATGTTCCGGCTCGATGGCGACCGGGCCTATCTCCACGAACGGCCCGCAGCGCGCACGATCGTCACCGCGAAAGCGGGCAGTTCGGCCGATGGGGTACGCTGCCTCGTCAGCGGCGCGGTCGCACCGCCCGCGCGGCTCCATCCGACGATCAAGGGCGTGCAGGGCGCGCAGTCCTCGGGTGCCACACTGGTATCGTTCAACCTCGATGCGTTCACCTCGTGGGGGCAGACACAGGGCGGCAACGCGCCCACCTCGGAAGCCGCCGCATTCCGCTACGGCGCGGCGCTCAACCGGCTGCTGGATCGTGGCAGCCGCAACCGGCTGCGGGTGGGTGACACCACGGTCGTCTTCTTCGCCGACGCGAGCGGGGGCGAGGCCCAGGCCGCCGCCGCCGAGGGATTGTTCGCGGACGCCGCCGACCCGCCGAGCGATGCGGCTGAAGCGAGTGCGCTCGCGATCACGCTGAACGCCGTCGTCGCCGGGCGACCGTTGGCCGAGGCGGCGGCGCGGCCCGATATCGCCCCCGAAACGCGCATCGGCGTACTCGGCCTTGCGCCCAACGCCGCACGGCTGTCGGTTCGTTTCTGGGTGGAGGACCGGCTGGACGCCTTCGTGGCGCGGCTGGCGGCGCATCATGCCGATCTGTCGCTCGATCCTGCCCCGCGCGGCTGGACGAAGTCGCCGTCGATCAACCTGCTGCTGTTGCGTACGACCGCGCTGATGGAAAAGTGGGACAATATCGCACCCAATCTGGCGGGCGAGGTTGCGCGCGCCGTACTGACCGGCGGCCGCTACCCGCGCGCATGGCTCGCGGCGGCGATCGTGCGCCTTCGCGCGGGCGACGACCCCGTCACCGGCTGGCACGCCGCTGTGATCAAGGCGTGCATCGCGCGCGACGAACGCCTGCATCGACACGATCCCGAAGTGCGCGAACCCCAGGAGATCCCCGTGAGCCTTGACCCCGACAATCCGAACGCCTCCTACCAGCTCGGCCGCCTGTTCGCGGCCTATGAGAACGCCCAGCGCGCTGCGCTGGGCCGGAACGTCAACGCGACGATCCGCGACCGCTACTTCGGTGCGGCGAGCGCGACGCCCGCGAGCGTCTTTCCGCTGCTGATCCGGGGCGCACAAAACCATCTCTCGAAGGTTCGCAAGGAAAAGCCCGGGCTCGCGGTGACGCTCGAGCGCGAGATCGAGGGGATCGTCGGCCACCTCGCGCCCGAGTTCCCGCGCTCGCTCCGGCTCGAAGAACAGGGCCGGTTTGCGATCGGCTATTATCACCAGCGTAGCGCGCGCTTTGCGGGCACCGCCGACGACACACACGAGGGGGATCACAATGACGGCGAGTGAAGGACTGACCCGGCGGCACGAATTCGTGCTGCTGTTCGATGTGATGAACGGCAATCCCAATGGCGATCCGGATGCGGGCAACATGCCCCGCCTCGATCCCGAGACCAATCAGGGGCTGGTGTCCGACGTCGCGTTCAAGCGCAAGATCCGCAACTATGTGGCGATGGCACGGCCCGATACGGCGGGCCATGAAATCTACATGAGCGACGGCGCCACGCTCAACAATCAGCACAAGAAGGCGTGGGCCGCGATCCTGCCCGAGGTGACCAAAGCCGAAGACCTCAAGAAAGGTCCCAGAGAGGACGCAAAGGCACGCGAGCTTACCGCGTGGATGTGTGCCAATTTCTGGGACATCCGCACCTTTGGCGCGGTGATGACGACAGGGGTCAACACGGGCCAGGTACGCGGGCCGATGCAGCTCGCCTTTGGCCGGTCGATCGAACCGATCCTGCCGCTCGAAATCTCGATCACGCGCATGGCGGCCACCACCGAAGCCGATGCGGAGGCCAAGGGCGGGCGGACCATGGGCCGTAAGCACATCGTCCCGTACGGCCTATACCGCGCGCACGGCTTCGTCTCCGCGCCGCTTGCGAGCCATCCTGTCAAGGGCACGGGCTTCTCCGAAGCCGACCTTGAGCTGGCGTTCGAGGCGCTGGCCAACATGTTCGATCACGACCGCTCGGCCGCACGCGGTGAGATGGCCACGCGCGGGCTGATCGTGTTCCGCCACGCGAGCGCCCTCGGCCAGGCTCCCGCGCACAAGCTATTCGACCGCGTGAAAGTGTGGCGGCAGTTCCAGGGCAGCCGCCACGCGCCCGGCGATCCCGCGACCGACAACTGGCCGCCCGCGCGCGCCTTCTCGGACTACGCGGTGACGATCGACCGCGAAAGCCTGCCCGAAGGCGTCGAGATCGTCGAACGCGTGTGAACGCGCTGCCGCCCGCCCTGCAAGCCCAGGCCGAGGACGCGCTGGTGCCGATCAGCGCGCTCCAGCATTTCCTCTTCTGCCCGCGCCAGTGCGCGCTCATCCACATCGAGCAGCTCTGGGCGGAGGACGTTGCGACCGCCGAGGGGCGCCTGCTGCACGAGCGCGTCGATGCGGGCGGCGGCGCGACGCGGGCGGGTGTGCGCGTCGCGCGCGGGCTGGCGCTGCGATCGTTCACGCTCGGCGTGATGGGCAAGGCGGACGTGGTCGAGTTCCAGGAGGGCACGCCGTTCCCGGTCGAATACAAGCGCGGTCGCCCCAAGGCGCACCGTGCGGACGAGGTACAGCTCTGCGCGCAGGCGCTCTGCCTGGAAGAGATGCTTGGCGTCTCCGTGCCCGATGGCGCGCTCTTTTACGGCCAGACCCGGCGGCGCATGGCCGTCGCCTTCGATCCCGTGCTGCGCGCGCTCACCGCCACCGTCGCGCGCGAGACCGCCGCGATGCTGCGCGCGGGCATCACGCCGCCACCCGTCTGGCGCGAGGGGGCGTGCACGCGCTGTTCGCTGATCGATCTCTGCCAGCCGCGTCGCCTCGGCGAGGTCGGGTCGGCAGCGCGCTGGCTCGAGGCAGCGCTCGCCGCATCGCCGTGAAGAAACTGCTCAACACCATCTACGTCACCAGCGAGAATGCGTGGCTGCGCAAGGACGGCGCGAACCTCGTGGTCGAGGCGGGCGGAACCGAGCGCGGGCGCGTGCCACTGCACGGGCTGGACGGCGTTGTGAGCTTCGGCCGCGTCGGCGCGTCGCCGGCCTTGATGGCGGCGTGCGCGGAAGGCGGCATCGCGCTCTCGTTCCTGACGCCAAACGGGAAATTCCTCGTCCGCATCGAGGGCCCCCGCACCGGCAATGTCCGCCTGCGCCGCGCCCAGCACCGCGCGGCCGACGATCCCGCGCGCCAGTTGCCGATCGTGCGCGGGCTAGTGGCGGGCAAGGCCGCCAACCAGCGCACGGTGCTCGCCCGTGCGCTGCGGGATCATGGCGAAGGCATGGAGCCCGACGCCCGCGCACGGATCGAGGACGCCGCGACGCGGCTGATGTGGTGCGCGCGCCGCGTGCTGCACGCGGACTGCGTGGAAGTTGCGCGCGGGATCGAGGGCGAGGCGGCGGCCGCCTATTTCGGCGTGTTCGACCTGCTGCTGCGCGTATCCGGCGATGCCTTCCGCTTCGTAACGCGCTCGCGTCGTCCGCCGCTGGACCGCGTGAACGCGCTCCTCTCCTTTCTGTATGCGATGCTCGGCCATGATTGCCGCTCGGCGCTCGAGGGCGTGGGCCTCGATCCGCAAGTCGGCTTCCTCCATGCGGATCGCCCGGGACGCGCAGGCCTCGCGCTCGATTTAATGGAAGAGCTTCGGCCGGTTCTGGCGGACCGCCTCGCGCTCAGCCTGATAAACCGCCGGCAAATCGAGGCAATAGATTTTCGCGTAGAGGAGGGCGGGGCGGTGGCGCTTACCGAGGGCGCGCGCAAGGCGGTGCTGATCGCCTGGCAGGAGCGCAAACGGAACGAACTCAAGCATCCCTTTCTGGGCGAGGCCGCGCCGCTCGGGCTGGTGCCGCATCTGCAGGCGTTGTTGCTGGCTAGGCATTTGCGC
>JBBRLX010000056.1:0-3726 GCA_038231135.1 Candidatus Eiseniibacteriota bacterium
AGCCGTTCCGGTCCACTCTCGCGAGTCCCAAGCCGCCGCTCGTTCAAGGCGCGAGTGATGCGTCTTGACCATGACAGTTACCGGGATAGGGCGGTCATCTGAGGGGACAATTTAACAGTGTACGCGCATTCTCGCCCGAACAGGTCTGAACCCGAGTGGGAGTTGCTTGACGAACACCTGTCTCGCGTCGGTGACACAGCCGGAAGTTTCGCCGCGACGTTTGGTGCCGGAGCTGCGGGCGTAGCCGTAGGATTGCTGCACGATATCGGCAAAGCGTCAGCCGCGTTTCAGGAGCGGCTGCGTGGCGGGCCGTCGTGCGACCATTCGACGGCGGGAGCGCGCGAGGCAGTTTCGCGGTTTGGTGATCTGCTGGGATCCGTGCTCGCGTTCGGGATTGCAGGGCATCATGCGGGGCTGGCTGATGGCTGCGGGAACGAAGGCGATGGTCTGTCGCTCGCCGCGAGGCTTGCTCGCTCTCTGGCGATCCCCGACTATTCGGGGTGGGAGGTATACGCGCCGGGGCTGCCGACGAGGGCAGAACTGGAAGCGACGGCTTCAATGAAGGCGATCACGCCCGGGCCGGAGGCCGGGTTCCACCTCACCTTCTTTACGCGGATGCTCTTTTCTTGCCTCGTGGATGCCGACTATCTTGAGACCGAGCGATTCTACTCGGGCGAGGTTATGCGCGGCGGTGTGCTGACGGATGCTCTGCGAGACGCGCTCGCCGCGCACATGTTTGCCAAGCGTTCAGACGACACACCCGTCAACCGGCTGCGCGCTGAGGTGCTCGACCATGCAGTCGGGAAGGCCGCGATCGCCCCGGGGCTGTTCACATTGACCGTCCCGACCGGCGGCGGAAAAACGCTTGCCTCGCTCTCCTTTGCGCTCGAACATGCGCGCGCACAGGGGCTCAGGCGCGTGGTCTACGTGATTCCCTACACTTCGATCATCGAGCAGACCGCACAAGTGTTCCGCGATGCGGTCGGCGAAGACGCCGTGTTGGAGCATCACACGAGCTTCGACTGGGAGCGCCCGGTCCGGGAGGACGACGAGGGCGCGGACGGACGCGCCAAGTTGCGGCGCGCCGCCGAGAACTGGGACGCGCCCATCGTGGTCACCACGGCGGTGCAGTTCTTCCAGAGCCTATTTGCCGCGCGACCGGGGCGCTGCCGCAAGCTGCACAATCTGGCGAACAGCGTGATCGTGCTCGACGAGGCGCAGACGCTGCCGCTGCCGCTTTTACGGCCGTGCATGGCGGCAATCCGCGAGCTGGCGGCCAACTATGGGGCGAGCGTGGTGCTGTGCACCGCGACCCAGCCGGCGCTACGGGTCAAGGACCATGCGCTGCCGCCGCTTAGAACCGATCGGGGCGAGGTGCCGTTCGCTTTTCCGATCTGCGAAGCGCGCGAGCTCGCACCCGATCCCAAGCGGCTCTACACCGCGCTCAGGCGGGTGGAGGTGGAGCGGCTGTGCGAGCCGGTCGAGGACGCCGCGATCGTCGCGCGCTTCGCCGGGCAGGCGCGGATGCTGGCGATCGTCAACAGCCGCGTGCACGCGCGCGAGCTGTTCGAGGGCATCTGTGCGATGGAGGGCGCGCGGCATCTGACGACGCTGATGTGCGCGGCGCACCGACAAAGGGTGCTGGCCGAGGTCAAGGACGATCTCGCTCGCCAGCGGCCCGTCCGGCTGGTAGCGACCTCGTTGATCGAAGCGGGGGTGGACGTCGATTTCCCCGAAGTATGGCGCGCGGCGGCGGGTCTCGATTCAATTGCGCAGGCGGCAGGGCGCTGCAACCGCGAGGGTCGCATTAGCGCGGGGCGCGTGGTCGTGTTCGAGCCCGCCGTCCACGGCGTGCCGCGCGCAATGCGCGCCGGATGGGACGCCGCGCGCGAGGTGTTCCGCCACGAGGCCGATCTGCTGGGGCTCGACGCGGTCACCCGTTACTTCCGCGAACTCTACGGCACGCTCGGCGATCCTGCGCGGCTCGATGCGGCGACGCTCGACGGACGGCCCTTTCCGATCATGGCATCGATCGCCGAGGCCAGGGCCGACCGCACCCGCCCCATGCGGGCGCCCTTCTCGCGCATCGCGCGCGCGTTCCGCATGATCGACGAGGCGATGGTGCCGGTGATCGTCCCGTGGGACGCGGCGGCCGAGCGCGCCATCGCGGCCCTGCGTGGCGCGCCCAAGCCGCCGCGCGATGCGCTACGCGTGCTCGGCCGCTATACCGTGCCCGTACCCACCAAAGACCGCGCCGAACTGCTCGCGTCGGGAAATGCGGGGGTGGTTGGCCCCGAGGGGTCGCCGTTCGTGGTGCTGATCGACCAGGGTCTTTACGATCCGAGCCTCGGACTACGACTTAATAATCTGCAATACCGTTCAGCGGAAGCGAACTGTATTTGAATTGAGGTAGAGTGAACGCTTGACACACCGCTCCAAGCGCCGGATGGTCCGGCTGTGGCTCGGACGATCCCTCGTGGCGTCAAACGCACATACCGGATCCGGGTCGGGATCGGGCGCTTCTCTCTTCTAATCGAGGTTGAGCTTGAGCCAATATAGTCGCCTTGTAAGGCGTGGATCGAAACACTCTTCCTCAAGCGAGGAAAGCAGACGATAGTCCCCAGTCACTGAGGCTGGGGACAACGTAAGGGGCTTCAAAATGCCATTTGGCGTGCGGCTTCATGTATGGGGGGACCGGGCGTGTTTCACGCGGCCCGAGATGAAGGTGGAGCGCGTCAGTTACGACGCGATCACCCCCTCGGCGGCGCGCGGTATCCTCGAGGCGATCCACTGGAAGCCCGCGATCCATTGGGTGGTGGATCGCATTCACGTGCTCAGACCCATCCGCTTCCAGTCGCTGCGCCGCAACGAGGTGGGGGCGAAGATTGCCACCGGTACGGTGGCGGCCGCGATGAAGCGCGGCTCGACCGTGGGGCTGGGGCTGGTGGTGGAGGATAACCGACAGCAGCGCGCCGCCACGCTGCTGGTCGATGTGGCCTATGTGATCGAGGCGCATTTCGATCTGACGCGCCATGCCGCGCCCGACGATACGCCCGCCAAGCACGCCGCCATGTTCGCCAGGCGCGCAGCGGCGGGACAGTGTTTCCATCAGCCGTGTCTGGGCACGCGCGAGTTCCCCGCCGCGTTCGCGCCGCTGGCCGATGGCGAGCCGCTGCCGCCGACGCTGCTGCCCGTGCGCGAGCGCACGGGCGATCTGGGCTGGATGACCTACGCGCCCGGTTACGAGGGCGCGCCTGCACGCTTTTTCCGCGCGACGATGGTGGACGGCGTGATCGACGTGGCGGACTGCCTCGCGCGGAGCGAGGCGGCGTGAGCGTACTGCAGGGGCTGGCGGGCTATTACGACCGGATGGCAGCGCGCGGCGAAGCGGAGGCGCCCGGCTGGTCGCGCGAGAAGTTCGGATGGTGCGTAGTGCTTTCGGCAGACGGCACGCCCGTGGCGGTGGACGATCTGCATGACCACGACGGCGCGAAGCTGCGGCCCACGCTGCGCGAAGTACCGGCAGCAGTGAAACGTACCGTTGCCATCGCGCCGAACCTTTTCTGGGACAAGACCGCCTATGTCCTCGGCCGCACCGGCGGCGAGGGACGCAGGACCGCGCTGGAACATGCGGCCTTCCGCGCCGCGCACCTCGCGTTGTTGAACGGGGCCGAGGATGAGGGACTGATCGCGCTTCGCCGTTTTCTGGAAGCGTGGGTGCCCATG
>JBBRLX010000057.1:0-3324 GCA_038231135.1 Candidatus Eiseniibacteriota bacterium
ACGGGCTCGTCGCAGCACGGGCATCGGCCTCCGATGCCGATCCGGGTCGTGAAGTTGCCGCACTCGTCGCAGCGCTGTTCGCCGAGAGCGCGGGTGCCGCAATCGGGGCATTCGTAGACGGTGACGGTGCGCCGCTGGCCCGCGGGTGGGACGACCGGGGCGGGGGTCGGGTCGGGTTGCTGGCGGCGCCGGTAGGCGACGGCCCGGCATGCGTCGGAGCAGTAGCGGCGCCGCCCCGACGGCGTGAACGCGAGCCCGCAGATCGGACAACCCATGCCCGATCGTATCGTGACGCTATCGTGACGCGACGGGGTCATGCGGTGACCGCCGCCGCCGGCTGATCCGTGGCCCAGTTCATCTCGAACTCGGCGGGCGGGATATCGCCGCAGTGCCCGTGGAGCCGATCGTGGTTGAACCAATGCGCCCACGACAGCGTGGCCAGTTCGACCTCGGCGACGCCCGCCCAGCCGGTGGCGTCGGGCCCGTAGATGCACTCGGTCTTGTAGAGCCCGTTCACTGATTCGGCCAGGGCGTTGTCGTAACTGTCGGCCACGGTGCCGATGCTGGGGCGGGCCCCGATCTCCGCGAGGCGTTCGGTGAACCGCACCGATGTGAACTGGCTCCCGGCGTCGGAATGGGTCACGAGCCCGACCAGGCGCCGGCCGCCCCGCGACCGCCGGGCCATTTCCAATGCGTCGAGGACCATGTCCGTACGCATGTGGCTGGCGGCCCGCCAGCCCACGATCCGGCGGGAAAACGCGTCCACGATGAAGCACACGTACACCATCCCCGACCGCGTCGGGACATAGGTGAGGTCCGTGACCCAGAGCGCATCCGGGCGGTCCGCGGTGAACTGCCGGTTGACCAGATCCGGGGCCCGGGCCGCGCCCGGATCGGCGCGGGTGGTGAACACCTTCTTCCGGCGCCGCGACACCCCTGCGATGCCGAGATCCCGCATTAGCCGCGCGACCTGGTCCCGGCCGATGTCATGACCCGCGCGGCGCGCGGCCTTCCACAGCTTGTGCGCCCCGTAGACCTTGCGGTTCGTCACCCACAACGCCAACAGCACCGGCAGCATCACCGCGTCGCGCCCCGCCCGCGCCGACCGCGGCCGGGACTTCGCGGCGTAATACGTGCTCGGGGCCACCTGCAACACCTCGCAGATGGGCTCGACCCCGAACACGTCCCGCTGATCGTCGATAAACGCGACGATCATTTCGGTGGGCGGTCGAGCTCCGCCGCGAAGAAAGACGCGGCCGACCGCAAAATGGCGTTGGCGCGGCGGAGCTCCTTGACTTCCTGCTCGAGCGCCTTGACCCGCGCCGCCTCCTCAGTGCTCACCCCCGGCGTGGCGCCCGCATCGACGTCGGCCTGGGCCACCCACTTGCGCACCGACTCGGTGCCGTAGCCAAGCTGATCCGCGATCCGCTGGACCGTGCCGTGCTCCGTGCCCAGCTCGACGCGGAGCTGACGCACCAACCGCACCGCCTGCGCCTTCTCCTCAACGCTGTACCGACGGGTCGTCGGCTTCCCTGCTCGTTGTTCTGGCATAACTCCATCCTCGTTTCCAAGGTCTGGAGCCTCCAAGAAACCCAGGGCGGTTCATGGTGATCGTCACGTATCAGTTGGGGTCGGCGCGGTGGACGGCTGTGTTGGTCGGAGGGCGGCGATCGCGCCGGCGACCATCGCGACGTAGTCGTTTTCGAGCTGGCGGCGGTGGGCGCCGGTCACGGCCCCGAACTCGACGAGCCCGGACAGGCCGGCACTGAACACGACCGCGGCGGTGAGCGCGCGGGCCGGTTCGACGTTGAAGTGGGTGGTCACGAGTTCGGTGATGAACTGCAGCACCGCGACGAGGCGGCGGTCCTGGTAGGACTTGACCACCGGTCCGCCAACATTGCGGCCCTGCATGTGGGTGATGGTCAGGTCGTTGCGGTCCAGCGCGTCGAGATAGGTGGACACGATGGTGTGGACCTTTTGTTCAAAGGTGACCGCGTCGCGTAACGAGTCCTGCAACACGGCGTCGAGGCGCGTGTTCGCCCGGTCGAACACGGCCACGAGGAGGTCGTCGCGGTTGGCGTAGTAGCGGTACACCATGGCTTTGTTCACGTGCACCCGCTCGGCGACGCGTTCCATAGTCAGCGCGTCGAATCCTTGCGTCACGATGAGCTCGGCGGCCGCGTCGAGCAGCGTCTCACGGCGTGCGGCGCCACTCAACCGCTTGCGAGGCACCACTACCGGATCGTCCACAGAGTCACGTTACCGATACTCAGCTCGAGAGACGGAGAAGGCCTCCGTTTTGGAGGCAATGAGCCTTCGACCTAGTGAAACCCCTCGACCGGGGTCGGCGGGTTCCACCGGTCAGTGCACGGTGCCAGCCATGATGGCTGGCCTCAAGCCCGCAGCAACTGACCGGTGGAGACCACAGCATGCCAGCCAAGAAGGCCTTGTCGCGCGATCAGCGCGACCTGATTGAAGACGCCCTGACCGAGGACCCGGCGGTGAGTTGGGCGGCGGCCGCCCGGCGCGTGGGGGTGCATCCGACGACGGTGAGTCGGGAGGTGAACCTCAACCGGGGGCGGGTGAAGTACTCGGCGGAAGCTGCGCAGCGGCGGGCGGCCACGCACCGCCGGCGGCCTCGGCCGCGCCGGTTAGCGGGGGCGGCGACGGACCTCCGGGCGGCGGTGACTGCCGGGCTCGTGGCGAAGCAGTCGCCGGCCGCGATCGCGGCGGACCTGCGCGCGGCGGGCGGCGCGCAGGTGTGCGCCGAGACGATCTATCAGGCCGTGTACGCCGGGTGTTTACCGGTCGGGCCACGCGAGTGTCTACGCACCCGGCGACCACGCCGGCGGGGCCGCCAGGTCCGCCACCCGCACCGGCGGGCGGGGCTACCCAACATCAACGCCCGGCCCGCCGCGGTCAACGACCGGACCGAGGCGGGCCACTTCGAACTCGATCTGATCATCGGGAAGAACAACCGCTCCGCCCTGTTGTGCGGGATCGAACGCCGGACCCGCTACGGCGCGATCGTGACCCTGCCCGAGGGCTACCGGGCCGAGTCCGTCCTCGCCGCCATGGTCGAACTGTTCGACCAGATACCCCCGGATCTACGGCGATCGGTCACGTTCGACCAGGGCTCGGAATGGGCCGACTGGGCGACCCTCGTCGAGCACTACGCCATGACGGGGTCGGCGGAGTAGGTGCGCCAAAACGGCGGGGAATGGTTCGTCTAATTCGTGTTAGTGGATGTTGGTGAGCGGCCGGAGGGGTCGTCGGCCGGAGCGTTGGTGGATGCCGGCGACGTCGAAGGTGTAGATGCCCCAG
>JBBRLX010000058.1:0-2843 GCA_038231135.1 Candidatus Eiseniibacteriota bacterium
CGAGGCGGTCTGCACCGCGACCACGCTGATCGTTTGATTGCCGCTCGGGTTGTCGTCCTGGGTGTTGAATACCCAGACCACCGTGACCGTGCGGGTCAAGCCATTGGCCTGCCCCAGGGACGGCTGCCAGGTCACCTGCACATCCTCCACGGCAGCTGGCGCCACCGTGACGCCATCGAGCTGCACGGCGACGTACACGCCCTTCAGATTGGACGCGGAGCGCATCAGATCGAACGCGGTCTGCTCGTCCGCCACGCCGACCACGCAGGTCAGCGTGCCACCGCCGAGCGAGGGCACCGCGGCGACGGTCTCAGCGCCGATGGCCTTGGCGCCATTGGCCACGTCGGTGCGCTGCTGGGGATCAATCGGCCACTGCAGATCACCAGTCGCAGCGTCAAAGGCGATTCCGCCAACCGTGATGCCGGTGGAGGCGCGCACCACAGGCGCCGGGACCAGGAGTGGGCGCGCGCCGGTGGTATCGGTGCCGATCCAATCCAGCGCACGCCCGTAGGTCGCCCAGCTGACCCCGGGCACCAGCGTCCACAGGACCTCGAGAGAGAAGGTCCCGCCGGCGTTCGCGCGCACCAGGGTGCGGCAGTCGTTGACCAGCACGGGCGCGACCAAGATATCGCCGTCGTCGACCACGTCGGTCACCGCGCCGATGGCCTGCCGGTAGACCAGCGCGAGCTGCCACGCGGCGACGGCGCTGGGCAGGTCCTGCACGGTGCGGATTCCGGCCGGCTGCGGGCGGCTCTTGGCCGTGACCAGCCCGTGGACCGTGACGACCGTCGGCTGGCTGGAGATTTGGAAGCGGCCGTCCAGCGTGGTGACGGCGTAGGGGCCGATGCGGGGAGACATGTGACCTCAGCGTTGTTCTGTGGCGGCGGCGTTCTGCCGGGTCGCCTGCTCTGACAGCGCGGCGTTGAGACGAATATCGCTCTGCACCTGCGCATTCGCGCTGGCCTTGGCGTCCTTCTCGGTCTTGACCGCGTCGATCACGTCGCGCAGGTTCTCGTTGGTCTTGCGCGCCTCCTCGATCTGGTTCTCTATCAGCTTCTCCTGCCGCTGTGCTGCGGCCTCGGCTTGCTTGAGAATGGATTCACGGGTCGCCGCGCCCTCTTCGTGATCGATGCCCTTCTGCGCGCTCCCAATCAGATCGCGCGCATGCGCCTGCTCCTTCTCGATCTGTCCCTGGGTGTCCGGAGCGAATCCCACGATGCGCGAGACTTGCTTGAAGAATGACGCCCCACCGTTTGATTCCTCCTCGCGTGCCTGCTTGCGAAGTGCCGCGACCTTCGCCTCGGACTTCTTCAGCTCCTCGTCCAGCTCGGGCGTCTGCTTGCGGATGTCCGCGGTGGTCAGTCCGCCAGCCTCGCCCGCGGCCGAGCGCAGACCACGCACGCGAGCGGATTGCTGGGACCGCTCCTCGGCGGCCTTGCGCTGCTCGACGATGCGCGCCAGCCGGCCGGTTTCGCTCTGCTCCGCACGGCGCAGGCGCTCTTCGAACTCGCCCGCCGAAAACTCCGACCCGGTGCCGAGCACGGCGAGCTGCGCGGGCGACTTGCCGGCGAAGGGATTGGCCGCGCGCTCGACATCGGGCGCGCGCGTGTGGTCGGCGTTCTTCTCGTCCACCAGGCGCGAGGCCAGCGACCGGCTGGCATTGGGACCGAGACCGGTGGCGCCGGTGACCGCCTTCTGCTCGCGTGCGTAGGCTTCGAAGGCGTCGAGCCCAGCGCGCTGGCTCTGCACCAGCTTAGCGACGAACTCCTCCTGGGTCTTCGCCGAGCCCGCGGAGACCGCCTGATCGGCCGCCTGCAGCACGGTCTTCCGGTTCTCGGCCGGGACCAGGCTGATCGACGGCGTCGGGCCGCCTTCCGCTTCGAACGCGCGGCGGCGCTCCTCCTGCACGTTGGTCTGATCAATTGCGCCCTTCTCGGTCGCCTGCTTGCCCTTGAAGGCGGCCTCGCCGAGCTTCGCGGCGCGCTCCTCCTCCTCCATCAGCTCCTTGACCGACTCAATCGCCTTCTCTGCCGCTGCGCCGATGAGCCCGAAGGCAGCGCCGGCGGTCAGCGCCCAGGGATTGCGCGCCAGCTCGGTGAACTCGCGGGCGAGCGTGCCCGCTTCACCGCCGAGCAGCCGCGCGCTTTTGCGGCTGCCCTCGATGCCCTCCTCGAGGCGCTCGACGGCCTTCCCGTGCTCGCCGGCGGCGTGCGCGCCCTCGGTGTGCGCCTTCGCCACGCTCTTCGCCGACTCGGCGGCGCTGCGTAGGGTCTTGTCGAGCTTCTCTACCTTGGCGGTGGTCGCCGCGACGGCCTCCTGCATGCCGCGGAGGGAATTTTTGACCTCGGCATCAAATTCGCTCATGCCGAGACCCCTTGATCGTCAGCACGGAAGAACGCGCGGACCGACCTGCGCAGGCTGCCGGACTTGGTCAGCGCGGTCGCGCGGAAGACCTCGGAGAACCGCTGATCGGTGCGCTTGCCGATCCACACCAGGTCGGCCGCCGTGACCGCGAACTCCTCCTTGTAGGTGCGTGGCGACAGCACCCGCTTGGTCACCTTGAAGGTATGCATCTGGTCATACGCGCGCACCTGCACGGTCTTCTGGATTCCGCGCGGCGCCCGGCGCACATAGGCGTGGCGGTGGACCTCGTGGCGCTCCTGGGAGACGGTCTCCGATTTTACGCCGTGCATGTTGCCGAGGAGATTCAGCACTCCGCCGAAGATCGAGATGCGCGTCGAGACCTCGCTGCCGTTGGTGCTGGAGCGGGGATTGCGCTTGAGCAGCGAATCGCGGAACGCACCGCTCTTGACGTAGCTCGGCGCGTTGCCCTTCGCCTGCCG
>JBBRLX010000059.1:0-2660 GCA_038231135.1 Candidatus Eiseniibacteriota bacterium
CGAGCGCGTAGGTCGCGCAGTCGAGCAAATGGTTCTCGGTGCGGACCTCTTTCCAATACCACTTGTTCGTCCGCACGTCCTGCGTCCACACTTCGGCGCTGAGGTGGAGCAGCAGGTAATCGTTGCTCTTCAGGCCCTGCGGCAGCCAGCAGGATGAGGGCTCACCCGGGCGCCGCAGCAGCGCCGCGTGCAGCAGCTCGCGCACGGCGTGGCCGTTCACGTTCGCCAGCGGCACCGGCATGGTGTCCGGCTGGCGGATGTCGATCAGCCCGAGGAGCCGCTGCTGAAGCGCGGGCGAGAGCTTCGAGAGACTCGTGCCGTCCTTCACCGCGCGATCCATGCGCTGCGCCTGGTCGCGGCCGACGCCCTTGCAGCTGATCCACTGCCCGTTCCCAGCGATCCAGGGCACCACCGTGGCCGCGTCGAAGCCAACGTCGCAGCCGCGGCGGATCGGCGCGAGGCGCTCCTCGCTGCCGGCGCGTTGCCAGCCGAGGGCGCACCGCGCCTGCACGCGGTCGAGGACGTGGATGCGATCGACCGGTCCCGGCACGCGCTGACCCTCTTCCTTGCCGACCAGGTACTCGTAGCCCCAATCGATTACGGCGAACTGGTCGCCGAGCGCGCTGAAGGCCATGACCAGCCAGTAATGTCGATCGCCCTGCACGTCCTGCCCGACCGTCAGGTAGGACGCCCAGTGCGGTACCTGGCGCTTGTCGAAGTCGGAGAGCGCCGACTGCTCGGCAAGCGTCCGGTTGGAGATTTCGCGCGTGCCGCCGGCCTGCACGTAGACCTTGCAGAGGCGGTCGCGGTGGAAGCGGCGGAGCAGCTCGTGGTTGCCCATCTTCACCGCCTCGGCCGCCTGGGCGTATTGAACCGCGAGGGTCGAGAGCGCGATCAGCGGCGAGTCGAGCGCGGTCCACAGCATGCCCCACACCAGCGAATCTGGCAGCGGCCCGACGACCTGGCCAGTGGCGTCGACGGTCTGCCCGCGCGAGACGAGGCGCGCGTGCTCGAGGCGCAGCATCGCGAGGCGGCGCGCGTCGTCGATCTCGCCCTTGCAGTGCGGGCACACCAGGTGCGCAGAGTCGCGGGCAGTGCGCGCACTGGTCAGGTCGAGGTGGACGTGCGACCACTGCCACTGCACGAAGCGGCCGCAATGCACGCAGGCATATTCCACGTGGAACAGGGTGCTCCGCTCGTACTCCTCGAGCACCGGCGAGCCGTCGTCGAACTTGATGGTGCTGGTGTCGCTGATCAGCCCCGCGCCCTGGAAACTCTCGATGCGGCCGGTCATCAGCTCGGCGACGTAGGGGTCCATGCTGTCGCGCTCGTCGCGGAAGAGCGCGCGAGCAGTCAGCGCGGCCTGGCCGGCTTGGTTCGACGCACCGCCGCCCATGTACCACAACGCGCCCCCGCCGAGCTCGACGCTGGTGGGGTTGCTGCTGCCCTCCGACCCCGGGCCTTCGACGGGCAGCAGGTCCTCGCGGCCGCTGTCGAGGATCAGCTTGCGCGTCTTGTCCCGCCACTGGATCCCGGCGATGCGCATGTCGGGGCACCCAGCAGCGACGGGGTCGCCGAGCTGGCTGGTGAGGTAGACCTGCGGCAGGGACTGCGTGGCCATCGTCCCGCCGTCTTGGGTCGGCTTGATAGTCACGAAGTGCCGGTAGGGGCCGCGCCCCTCGATCGCGCGCTCAAACGCCTCGAGGAAGAAGAACTGCGGCGGGTGCCCCTCCGGCCGGTACTGCTCGACCTTGCGTCCCTTGCGGAACTTGGTGGTGCGCGCGAACTCGAGCAGCCTGAGCGGCTCGGGGGGCGGCGTCAGGAGCTTGGCCAGGCGATCGGCGAGGCGGTTGGGCAGCGTCGAGGCGATCACCGAGGCACCGCCTCCAGCAGGCGCGCCAGCGCAGCGGCGGCGGTGGCCCGGAGCGCCGACCTGGCCCCGTTCGTGTGCTTCGCCAGCAGCTGCCGCAGCCGTTCCTGGTCCTCGACGTGGCTGGTGAACTCCGCGGCCACGCCCGGCAGCTGGCTGAAGAGATGGACGCAGCACCCAGCGAGCGCCTCGACGACCTGGTCGAGCAGGGCCACGGGCACCAGGACCCCCTCGCGGACCTTCAAGTCGAGCACCTTGGAACGCGCGTCGAGGTACTTCAGCGCCTGGGCCTGCTGCTCGGGGAGGGCGTCGAAGTACAGCAGGCTGTCGAGCGAGCGCTGCACGGCGGGCGCGGACGGCGGCGCCGGGGTGCTGCGCGCGGCGTTGACCGCCCGGACGTACTCCGGGATGCCCGCCGCGGCGAGCTGCTTGAGCAACTCACCGCTCGGTAGGGCCTTCGGCACCTTGCCGTTGCCGGCCATCCAGGCCCGCCAGAGGTACTCGTCGTAGGGCGGACCGTCCGGCGCGCCCGCCTTGAGCCACTCGCGCAGGCTGTTGCGGTGCGCACCAAGGGCCGCGGACAGCTCCTCGAGGGTCCCACGCGACCACTGGCTCGGCGCCCCCTTCGTCCGCTTGGGCATCAGACCCCCTGCCGGAAAGACGTAAACGGCCGTTCTCTATCGCTCTGCACAGCGGCTGGCCACCGGCACCTGTGCAAAAATGTGTTTGGGTCGGCGTAGCAAACCGCTCCCCGGGCCCCCCTGCAGGAGGACCCAAGCCAATTTTTGTA
>JBBRLX010000060.1:0-2657 GCA_038231135.1 Candidatus Eiseniibacteriota bacterium
AGGCTAGCGAGGACCTCGGTGCGGACCCGGGTCCATGCCGCCCCGGTGAGCAGCTCGGCGCGGGGGTCACGCCACCGGTTCGACTGGGGCGCGTAGATCTCGCGGTGGAGTAGGTGCCGGTGGAACTGTTCGAGGATGCAGAACACCCAGGCGCGCCGGTCGATGGTGCCCGGCTCGAGGTCGGGTCCGTTGAGCACGAGGCGCCGCCACGACCCGACCAGCAAGGTGGTGTCGATCTCCTCGGCGTTGACCTTGTGGCGGCCCAGCAGCGCGGGGAGCCCGGCCAGGGCGGCCAGTACCGGTTCGCCTTCGGGTGTGGCCCCGAACGTGATCGTGGTCGCCAGCGGCTCGATGAAGGACTGCACCGTGCGCCACTTGCCGACCAGCTCGGCCCGCCACGCGTCGTTCAGATCGGAGCCTGCGGGCGGAGTCAGCGTGCGGACGGTGGCGATCGCCGCCGCGAGATCGTACCGGGACCCGACCGCGCCGATCTCGCGCCACAGCTGGGCGACGGCCACCGGGTCGTCGGCGCCGTGATCGAGCAGGAGCCCGACGACGGCGGCCAGTTGCGCCGAGGCCGCCGCGAGCGCCGGGTAGTTCCGGGCTCGATCCTTGTCCGTCTTGCGGTGCGCCCCGGCGAGCAGCTTGGTGGTCATCAGATCGTCGAACACGTCGAGGGCGTCGTCGACCGCCCGGCCGTGCAAGCCCGCCACCGTCGCCAGGAGCGTCGCGGTGCGCCGGGGCTCGGCGAGCCGCCGCAGGATGGGGGCATGGGCGGTGTAGCCATGGCGGGCGAGTTCGTTCACTCGGCGCGCCGGGACCCCGGAGAAATCGACGTCGACGACGCCGAGCTGGGTGATCTCGGCGACCCGGGCCAACGCCGCGACCAGCTGCGGGCCCGACGACCAGCGAGGCCCCCGGCGGAGCCGTTCGAGCCCCGACACCCGGGTCTCGGTGCCGCCGGCTACGAGCTGGCCGAGCGCGTCGCGGGCCTCGACCCCCGGGCGCAAATCGGCCACGGTCGCCCACAACCGTTCGGTCGTCTCGTCGCGGACGGTCGCGACGAGACGCGCCAACGTCGTGACCCCGGGCAAGAGCACCAGCCGGCCGCGCAACCACGCCACCGCGGCGTCGAACAACGTCTTCGGGCCGTCACCGGTGGTCCACGCCCGCGCCGCGAGCCACCCCATGAACTCGGGGTCGGCGTCGACGCCGAATTCGCGGTAGCCGTACTCGCGGCGGATCTCCCACCGGTGGTCCCACACGGTCTTCGGGCGCTGCCCGTACGCCTTCACACACGACGGGTCGGCCACCCCAAGCTGCGCGGCGACATAGTCGACCACGCCGACCGGAACAGCCAGCGGGTCATCGAGGAACCGGCCGGTGAGGCGGAGCGCACCGAGCTGGAGACCAAACCCGAGCCGGTTGTGATCTCGTCGTCGCCGCTCGAGCAGGTCCCGGTCATAGTCGTCGAGATGCCAGTACCGTTCCGCGTCAACCCGGGCCAACGTCGCCGGCACCCGCCCATACGCGTCGGCCTGTTCGTCACTGAGGAACTCGACCGGCATGCGCCCGCACCGTAGCTCAACCGCAGACAATGACTCATTGTCTGCGACAACTACCCTGATCCGGATGGAAACCCCCAGCTCACCGCGCGGCCGCCGCCCCGAGAGTCACCCCTCTTGTCTGCGATGACCGCCCGCCCGTCACCGCCCCGGCCCGCGGCGGGCTCGGTCACGATCGCCGAGGCCGCCGCTGCATTCCTCGGCCAGCGCAACCTGCGGCCCCGCACCGCCACGATCTACGGGACCACGTTGCGCCGCCTCGCCGATGACGTCGGCGAGGACCTCGCGCTGGCCCGGCTCACACCCCGGGCGGTGGCCGCGTTCATGGACCGTCACTACGGGTCGGCGGCGCCGGCGACCTGGAACCTGAACCTCGCCGCGCTCCGCTCCTTCCTCGCCTACAGCACCCGGCAGGACTGGCTGAGCAGAGACCCGACCGCGACGCTCGACCCCCGCCTGAACCGCACCAACCCCGACCGGCGCGTCATCCCCGCCGGCCACCTCGACGACCTCTGGCGCCGGACCGATCTCGAGCTCCGCGAGAAGACGCTGTGGCGCCTGCTCTACGACACCGCCGGACGCGCCGAGGAGATCCTCGGCCTCGACCTCGACGACCTCGACCTCGACGCCAAGACCGCCGTCGTCCTCGGCAAGGGCGGCGTGGAACGGACCGTGAACTGGTACACCCACACCGCCCACCTCCTCGCCCGCCAGGTCGCCGGCCGCACCAGCGGCCCCGTGTTCCTCGCCCGGCGCCAACCCCGCCGCCCGGTCCCCGCCGCCGACCGGGACCCCGCCACCGGTCACGCCCGGCTCTCCTACCGCCGCGCCGCGGAACAGTTCACCGGCACCACCGGCTGGACGCTGCACCAGCTGCGCCACACCCGGATCCGGGAACTCAAAGACGCCGGCTGCCCCCTCCCGATCCTGCAGAAGATCACCGGCCACACCAGCCTCCGCACCCTCACCGAGCACTACCCCGGACCCTCACCCGACGCCGTCACCGCCTGGTACAGCTCCACCGACCCCGCCGCCCGCCGACGTCGATCGCGTCCTTAGCGCCATCTACCGTTCCATTGTTCGTCAGACCCC
>JBBRLX010000061.1:0-2646 GCA_038231135.1 Candidatus Eiseniibacteriota bacterium
TGACAGCGGACAGTCCAAGATCCCTGTAGGCGGACATGTCACTTCCCTTCCTGCGGACAGCTGATCTCCCTTTCCGCGGAGTAGGTGGGCCGGCCGTGTCGGTCCCGAATTGAGGTCCCTCCGGGGCTTGTCTCGAGGTCTCTGACCACGCACGAGACGAGCCCACCGGAGGGACCGTGAAGAAGTCTGACAGGGAGATCATGGAGATTCTGGAGGCGTACGACGCCACTGGCAGCGCGCACTCGGCGGCCGTGTTGGCAGGAGTAGACCCCAAGACCGTGCGGCACTACGTCGCGAAGCGGGAGGCGGGGGTGCCGGTCGATGAGCCGGTGAAGCGGGCGAAGATGATCGATCCGTTCGTGGCGAAGATCGAGGAGGCAGTCGATACCTCTGAGGGTGCGATTCGTGCCGACTTGCTGCATGAGCGGTTGGTCGCGATGGGGTTCACCGGCGACGAGCGGACCACCCGCCGAGCGGTCGCCGACGCGAAGGCTGGCTACCGGGACGGGCATCGCCGGTCGTATCGGCCGTGGATCTGCGAGCCGGGGCTGTGGCTGCAGTTCGACTGGGGCTATGGGCCGGTGGTGTTCGGCCCGGACGGGCGGCCGCGGCCGACGATGCTGTTCTGTGCGTGGCTGGCATGGTCGCGGTTCCGGGTGGTGATCCCGACCTGGGACCGCCGGATGGGCACGCTGCTGTCGTGTCTGGACGCGACGTTCCGTGCGTGTGGTGGGGTGCCGGCGTTCGCGTTGACCGACAACGAGAAGACCGTGACGGTCGAGCACGTCGCCGGTGTCCCGGTCCGGCACCCGATGGTGGTGGCCGCGGGTCGTCACTACGGGCTGACCGTGCACACCTGTGTCCCGTTCGACCCGGAGTCCAAGGGCGGGTCGGAGGCCACCGTCCGGATCGCGAAGGCCGACCTGGTCCCCACCATCGCGAACCTCCGGTCGGGCTACAACTGTTTCGCCGAGCTGGTCCAGGCGTGCGAGGCGTTCTGCACCAAGGTCAACGGCCGGGTCCACCGCGAGTCGGCGAAGATCCCGGCCGAGGCGCTGGGGATCGAGCAGGGCCGGATGCACCCGGTGCCCGCCGAGCCGTTCACCGCCGCGGCCGGGGAGACCCGGTTGGTGAACACCGACCAGACCATCAGGTTCGGGTCAGTGCGCTACTCCACCCCACCCGGTCTCGTGGGTCGCGAGGTCTGGGCGCGGGTGGAGGGCGAGGAGCTCGTCATCACCGCCAAGCTCGACTCCGGATCGCACCAGGGACTGGTGGAAGTCACGCGGCACCGGCTGTCCACACCGGGCAACCCGCGCATCGACCTGTCCCACTACCCCGACCACCCCCAAGAGCCCGACGGGTCACCCAAGCCACCGAAGATCCGGCCCCGCTCCGATGCGGAGAAGGCGTTCCTCGCCCTCGGTCCCGGCGCCCATGCGTGGCTGGTCGAAGCCGCCGCAGCCGGCGCGCAGCGGGTGAGGTCGAAGATGCACGCCGCGGTCGAGCTCGCCGCCCTGGTCGGCGGCGAGCCGGTCGACGCCGCGTTGGGGACCGCGGCCGCCGCGGGACGGTTCGCCGACGGCGACCTGCTCGCCATCGTGCAGCACCAGTCCGACGGGTCATCGGCCGCGGCGCTGGTGATCCCCGACGACGACCACTCCATCCAGCCCGGCACCAGCGCCTGGGCCACCTTCGGCAGGACGGAGGAACTCTGATGACCACGACCACGCGACGGACACGCACCACCACGCCGACCAGCGCACCGGCCGTGACCAATGGTGCGGCACCACCGCTGCCGGAGGATCTGCTCGCGGTGCTGAAGCGGATGCGGCTGCCCTACCTCCGTGCGATCGCCCCCGACGTGCTGGCCACCGCCCGCGCACAACGCTGGGACCCCGCCGAGGTCCTCCGCGTGCTGATCACCGAGGAGATCCGCGGACGCGACGACGCCACCCGCCGGATGCGACGACGCGCCGCCGGGCTGCCCGCCGGGAAGACGTTCGACTCCTGGCGCGAGAGCGACTCCTCGATCCCACCCGGCACCCAGACCGGCCTATCGGCGTTGGAGTGGGTCGCCCGCGCGGAGAACCTCGCCATCGCCGGACCGTCCGGCACCGGGAAGACCCATTTCGTTGAAGCCCTCGCGTACAAGGTCATCGACGCCGGCATGCGGGTCTCCTGGTTCACCCTCGAGTCGCTCACCACCGCCCTTGGCCGCGCGTCGGTGGACGGGTCGATCGCCAAGACCGTCGCCCGGATCACCCGCGCCGAACTGATCGTGATCGATGACATCGGCATGCTCCCGGCCGGTCAAGCCGCCGGCGAGGCGTTCTACCGCGTCGTCGACGCCGCCTACGAACGCCGATCCGTCGCGGTCACCTCGAACCTGCACCCCTCCGGGTTCGACACGATCATGCCCAAGACGCTCGCCACCGCGACCGTCGACCGGCTCCTGCACCACGCCCACGTCGTCCTCACCGACGGCACCTCGCTCCGGCTCACCGAAGCCACCGCCGGACGAGGAGTGGTGCCCCTGGAATGACTCTCACAAGGAGATCAACTGTCCGCCGACAGGGACATCACCTGTCCGCGCACAAGGAGATGAACTGTCCACCCAAAGGGAGATCCTGATGTCCGTTGACA
>JBBRLX010000062.1:0-2469 GCA_038231135.1 Candidatus Eiseniibacteriota bacterium
GCGACCAGCGCGTGAGGGCCGACGGCGATGCGGGCGTCGTCGGGCCCTTCGACGCCGTCGCGTGCGCGGCACGTCTCGAACGCGGGGCATTTCACTTCGGCGCCACGCCGCTCGCACAGCTCCCACTGCATTCGCTGGCCCCCGGCGACGAGCGGCTCGGCGACTGCGTGGAAGCGGCACACGGCGTCTCCGTTGTCCTCGCGGAGCGACAGCGGGCCGAAGATTCGTTTGGCGCGTACGCCGCTGCGCTCGAGGGCGCCAACGCACTGGATGGCGAGAGTGTGCTTGTCCACGGCGAGCGCCGACTTCGAGCCGACCGGCGCACGCAGACCCTTCGCGTCCTTCGACGCATACGGTCTGGCCGCACGGCGACTCATCACGCGGAGCGCCGCCGCCGTCTTGCCCAGCCCGCACTCGGCCTTGATCAGCGTGAGTCCGGGCGGCGCGCGTTCGATCGCGGCCTCCATCGCGCGGACGGTGTCGTCGAGTGAGAGGGGCCGAGACGGCGGGGCTACCGCATCTGGAGGCAGACCGGAGAGGAACGCTTCATCGACCGTGTCGGCGACGGTCGGCCACTTCGCGCGAAGCGAGCCGTACGCGCTGAAGGGCTGACCTGACGCAGCGCGCTCGAGCGTGGACCGTGCGCTCTGTTCGCGGTCGTCCGCGCGCTCGTCGCGCCCCGTGGCAACGGCGATCGCGCGCACGAGCCCGGGCAGCTCCGCTGGCGGTACGCCTTTCCGAAGGAGCGCACCTGCGATCGCGAGAAAGAGCGTGTGCCATTCGCCGCCGATCGCCGCGACCGCTGGCGCGAGCGTTGTGACGACCGGGGACCACCGAGAGTCGATGGGAGCGAACGTCGTAGGCACCGACTCGATGAGGCGCCGCCCGGTGCGCCACGCCGGTGCGCTCGGCGTAGACGTCTCCCGCCTTGGCGGGAGATCGATCGCCACCATGCGTTCGAGATCGATGCATCTCGAGCGCGCGTTCGCGATCCGCTTCTCCGGCCCGACTGGCCGGCGGGTGTGCGGCAGCCGGAAGTGGCGCGTCCAGTCCTTGCACTCCCTGTCAATCGCGATCCCCTCCGCGCGCAGGCGGTCGAGCCACTCACCGAGGTACAGCTCGCCCTCGGGCACCGCGATCGGGTGCGCGAGGGGCTGGAGGATTCGGCGACCGCTTGGTGTGTAGTAGATGCCGGCGGTCGCAAGGCTCGGGAGCTCGCGGTCCCGTTCTCGCGTCGCGAGGTAGTTGTCTTCGGTCCAGAGGGCGTGTCCTGGATTGTCGATGTCGCACGCGAAGCAGTGCATGCGCGGCGTGCCGCCGGTCCAGAGCGGCAGCCCGGACTTGTTGATCCGTGGCTGCCGGCTCGCGCCGTCGACGACGTACATGACCATGCACGCGTCGGTGGCGTAGACACGCGCGAGCGCCTCACGGAGCGGTGCCACCCGATAGGCCACGCTCGGCGTGGGGTTGCCCGGCGCGAATCCCTTGAACGTGACGCGCGCCACCACCGCGACCGGCGGGTCGGCAACCGGCGTGTCGGTCGTGTCGTGCTGCGCGTCGGACAACCGGGACTCCCGCGAGGCGGGCTCGCGCTCAGCGCCTCCGGGGCGTCAGTGGAAATGGCGATCAGCGATCTGCGCGGAGCGCGTCGAGGAGCTCCCAACGAAGCGTGCCGCCCGACGCCCGCGCAGCCGCTCGCATCGCCTCTGTGAGCTGGGAGGCGGAAGGAGACCGCTCGGCTGGCGGCGCGCGGGCGTCTTCGGCGGGAACGAGCTTGCCCGCGATCTCCTCGGGCGCCTCCCGCGACGCGACGAGCACCTCACCGCACGCTGGGCAGACCCGCGACGCGAGCGAGCAGACCAGGAAGCACGACGGGCACTCGCGCACCGGAACGGTCGCGTCTCTCGGCGCGCGTCGACGCTTCGCGCCCTCCAGAGAGAACTCGCGCTCGTCCTGTGGCAGTCCGTGTTCGTGCGCGCGTCCCGCGTGGTCGAGGATGACGGCGGCCGTGTCGTTCCACGGCCGGAGGATCCGCCCCGCTTGTTGCAGGTAGAGGCCGGGCGACTTCGTCGGCCTGGCGAGGACGGCGCACTTCACTGGTGGGCAGTTGCCGAGGATGACGCTGCGGCCTCCGCGGCGTGTGACAAGGGTGCCGAGGCGGTTGCTCACACACCAGACGCGCTCGTCCCGCGCGGGCTCCTCGAGCACGATGTACGCGGAGCGCAGGTCCCTCGGGTCCGAGGTGATCCACGATCGATCGCGAACGGAGACGCGGTAGACGGTACGGCCCGCCTTGGTGACGCGCTCGGCGAACGTCGTCGCGAAGCCGCGGACCGCGGCCATCTGGGTATACGCGTCAACCTGATCCCGCCGGTCGCACCAGAGCCACCCGTTCTACTCGATCAGCTCGCCGTCGCCCATGAGCAACACAGCCCAGAACACATCGAACTGCCGCTCCGACATCGCATA
>JBBRLX010000063.1:0-2392 GCA_038231135.1 Candidatus Eiseniibacteriota bacterium
CGGTCTGGTGTTCGGTCGGGTTGGGTGATGCGGTGGATGGTGCGCGCGAGCCCGGGAAGGCGACTGCGGCTGGGTGCGAGCGTCGGCTTGAAGCCCCTCCCCCATTCTGGGTCTGGTAATTCGGGGTGCGCGAGTGACGGTGTGTGGGCGCGGCTGTTTCTCATCTTGTTGGCGAGGTTCGTGACTCGCCGATCGTCTTGGCCCTGGAGGCCGAGCTCGTCGCGGGCGAGGAACCACTCGGTGCCCTTTCGGGCGCGGCTGGCCTGGACGTAGGCGGACTCCTTGCTGGTCTGCCATCCGCCGGTGAGAACCACGGAGCGCTCTACGGTCGCTCCCTGCTGGCGATAGACATGCTGGGCGTAGCCGAGACGTAGCGACTCGAGGTCCTCGCCGGTGAGATTGACGTGGCGCTCGGACCCGTCGAGCGCCACCGTCAGGCCACGGCCGTCGTGGATCCCAGTGACCTGTCCGCGGGTGCCGTTCTCGACCCTGGGCTCTCCTGGGGTCTGGTGCTGTTTGGTGAACGCGATCAGGTCTCCCTCGCGCAGCCCGTAATGCTGGTACGGCAGCGGAACCTCAGCCAGTCCGAGTTCGCCGCGTTCGGCACGGAGATTCTGGGCGCGCGCGTTCAGCCGGTCGATCTCGACGTTCGACGCGTCGGCGATCAGCGCGACGTCGCGGATGTCGCGGGTCTCGGTTAGCTCGGCCCAACGTTGCACGGCGGCCTCGCCGGCCTCATCACGGGAGTCGTTGAAGAACAGCTGCCCGCGGGCCTGGTAGTGGGCCATCGCCCGCTCGGGCTCCCCGGCACGCAGCGCCGCCCACGCTCGGCGCGCCTCGGGATCGCTCGTGCGGCGGACATCTGCCAGCTCGGCGGTGGGCGCTCGGCCGGCGATGCGGTCGAACATGCCGCCGGGTCCGATCGAGGGCAGCTGCTTGCCGTCGCCGACCGCGATCAGCTTCGCCCCCGAACGGTCGATCAGCCGAGTGAGGGCGTCCATGCGTTTGTGGTCGACCATCCCGGCCTCATCAAGGATCACTGTCGTGCCGGCCCCGATCTGGACCCTCCCCGTGTCCGCCCGTGCGGTCAGCGCGTCGAGGGTGAGTGTGCGCCCCGCGAGAGCCGGGCTGTCCGCACCAAGACGCTCGGCTGTGGAACCCGACACCGCGATGCCGATCGTCTCCCGTCCGGCGATCTGCTCCGCGCGACCGGCCGCGTCGATCACAACACCCTTCCCGGTTCCCGCAGGACCGACGAGAACCGCCAGGCGCTCCGGGCCCGTCACCATCCGCAGGGCCTGCTCCTGCTCACGGGTCAGGGGTGCGGCGATGCGCTCCGCCACCTCGCTGCTCGCGCTCGCCCTCGCGTGCTCGCCGACATCCCGTCCGGCGGGCTGGGCGAGCAGCCCGGAGCGTCGCTCGATCGCCTCCTCCTGCGCGCGCACAGCCAGGGTCGTCATCCGCCCGCCCTCCAAAGTCAGCACACGACGGTCGGCAACCATTTCCCATGCGACCACCAGCACCTCATCCGGGCTCATCTCCCCCGCTGTCTGCTCCAGCGCGACCGTGCGCAGCGCTCCAGCGTCAAAGACAGCCTGTCGCTCCGTCAGCTTCGCTTCGATGCGATCCTCCAAGGCCCGCTCCGGCGGCGTGTGCACGGGCGCTCCAATCAGATGCACCGCCTCATCAGCCCCGAACCCGTGACGCTCACCCATCCGCGCCCAAACGCGCTGCAGATCCCCTCGGGTCGTGAGCTCCTTCGCGCGGCGGTTCTCGAGCACCAGGTCACGAAGCTCCCCGCGTTCCGGTGCGCGGCCGTGCTTGGCACGGAAACGCTCCGCGGCCTTTGCGATCTCACGATGGCGGCCGGAGAACGCGTCACGCAGCTCCCGCGGGACCCCAGCGATCTCGAAGTAGCGTCCGTCGCGGCCCGTGCCCCGCTCGATCGCATACCCCTCCCCCGCCAGCTCCTCCGCCAGAGCGGAGCGGTAGAACGCCCCGACCTCACGGGCACCACGGAACACCGGGCGAGACGCGACCGCGACGGTCCGCTCATCCTCACGCACCGCACCCGAGATCACGACATGCGTATGCAGCTGCGGGTCCGGTGCCTCAGCGCCCGAGACACCCCTGGCAGTCGTGTGCCGGTAGGCGGCCGCGATCAGATCCTTCGCGGGCTCCTCGATGACCTCCGCCCCGTAGCGGCGGCGAACGACCGGCACCCGCTCACGCAAATAGCCGACCGAGCGCTCCACCGCCCTCGCGTGAGCTGCCTCGATCTGCTCACGCTGCCACGGATCCCCGAGCGCCCAAACGACCGACACCGACTTCGGGGCGCTGAACGTCACATCGATCCCGCCACCCCGCGAACCATCCGCGCCCGCCCTGCGCA
>JBBRLX010000064.1:0-2266 GCA_038231135.1 Candidatus Eiseniibacteriota bacterium
CTCGTGAGACCAGGCCAGCGCCTGCTCCAGCGCTTTCGCGAGCTCGCCCCCATCCATCAGCCGCGCCGCCACCTCCGCCCCGTCGCCCTTCTGCACCGTGAGCGTCCCCGCGTTCGCGCCGCGGTTCCACACGGTCTCCCGGTCGTGGTGGCCCTCGTCGACGCGGGTGCCGGAGATGACGGGCGTCATGACACCACGTCCGCGCCGTAGCCGTCGCCGTAGCCGTCGCCGTCGCCGTAGCCGTAGCCGTCGCCGTCGCCGTAGCCGTAGCCGGAGCCGGAGCCGGAGCCGTAGCCGTAGCCGGAGCCGGAGCCGTAGCCGTAGCCGTAGCCGTCGCCGTCGCCGGAGCCGGAGCCGTCGCCGGAGCCGTCGCCGTAGCCGGAGCCGGAGCCGTAGCCGTAGCCGTCGCCGTCGCCGTCGCCGTAGCCGGACATCCAGTCCACGGTGGCGCCCCTCAAGAGCGCCACGGCGCCGCCTCCCACGCCGTCACCGCGGCGGGAGTGACACTGACCACCGCCGTGATGTTCCGCAGCGTGATGTCAGCGGCAGGCCCGATCCTGCACGATGCCGTGGGGCCACCAGACGCCAGGCCCATGAAACCCTTGACGTCCGCAGACCAGTAAACGCAAAGGCGCGCACGCTTGAGGGCGATCGTCTCCCCGTCGATGTTGGTGGCGTATCCGAAGAAAACGCCGCGGTGGGCGGTGGTGACGATGACAGGGCGCTCGGCCGGCTTTTTAGCGGACTTCTTGGAAGTGCTCATTTGGATTCCTCTGGTGCGAGTGGTGCGCGCGTGCTGGAGATGAGGAGATGGTTGGGGGGCGTCACGGCGTGGCCTCCGTCGCCAGCTTCACGGCCGCCTTGTGCCCGGCCTCGGCCTCCTCCCACGTGCAGTAGCGCCACTGCTCATCGTGGAGGGGGCCGCCGAACACCATCGTCTCGAACAGGAGCGGCGGGCCCTTGCCCGTGTGATTGTGGTCCAAGCCGAGGAACACGGTCGAGACGTGCACGTCGCCGGGAAGGTCTGTCTTGGCGACCGGAACGCCGGTCATGGCATCCGTCAGGTGCTCGGCGGGCACCGGCGTGTGGCCGTCGAGCTTGTAGAACCTGGGGCGGCTCATAGCGACCCCGTCCCGTGCGTGAAGTCGGGCAGCGGGTCGCCGTCGAGGCAGATCCAGAGGTGGAGCACGTGCGGGTGGATGTTCACGTACTCGCTGTCGGGCGGGATGACCTGGATGGCCTTGCCCTTCCGCCCCGCGAACACGCGCTTCATCCACTTCAGGTCCTCCCACGTGGGAACCTTGTCTGGGCGCGACGCGGACATGTGCAGCCAGCGCCGGCCGTCCAGCTCCGTGCCGGCGCTCACGATCACGGTGAGGCCGTCGATCGTCTGGTAGGCGGCGCCGTCGCCGCGTTCCTGGACGAGCCGGCATCCGGCGGGCAACACCCGCGGGAGGAAGTCGCGGAGTGTCACGGCGGCGGTCATACGGCCCCCGTCGGCAGCGGCCGCGCCTCGCGCGTCGGGAACGGCAGCGCGGCTATGTCGTCGCGCGCCATCGTGCGGTGCCAGAAGCGTCCGGACGCGTCCCACGCGAAGCCGGCGCCCTTCGCCTTCTCGCGGTCGTCGTAGCTGACCTGCGCGATCACGGTGACCTTCGGTCGCATCGCGCGCGCCAGCATCGCCGGCACGTCGGTACCCATCGCGGCGACGCGTTGGAAGAGCCGGACGATCGTCTCGCAGTCGGTGAGCGCGCGGTGCGCCTCCATCACCCCGACGCCGTGCGCGAGGGCGAGGTGCACCAGGTGGTCGCCGAGCTTGCCGTGTGGCCACTCGATGTCGAACTTCGAGCAGATCCACGGCTTCGCGTCGCGGAGCTCGGGGAGGACGAAGCCGCGGTCGAACTCCGCTCGATGGGCGACCACGGCGTCGGCGCGGGCGACCATGGCGCGCACCACGCTCCAGACGTCGCCGCCGCGCGGCGCGCTTTCAAGGAGCGACGGCGCGATCCGGTTCACCGCCTCGGCCGCGTTGCCCTTCGCGCGGATGAGCGACGCGTACGACTCGACCGGGGCGGCGTGCTCGATGTCGTAGAGGATGACGGCGACTTCGATGCAGGCGTCCTTGGCGGGGTCCAAGCCTTGGGTTTCGGTGTCGATCACTGCCAGCGTCTTCATCGCGTTCGCCTCCTCCTCACCGCATCGATCGCGACCGCGGCCCACGCGACGACCACCGTCGCCACGTAGACCCGCGCGTCGCAGTACCCCC
>JBBRLX010000065.1:0-2191 GCA_038231135.1 Candidatus Eiseniibacteriota bacterium
GAGGAACATCTGGTCGCCTTCCGTGGCGCGGGTCAGCCCGACGCGAACTCGCCCCCGATCCGGTCGGCCGAGGTCAACCGATACGTCATATCTGCTGTCGAGGAACCTTGAGCGAGCGACGGTGACACGGAGCTGGCGAACAGGGCTGCGCGGAAGTTACCTGGGTAGGGCTGTGAGCTGGGGTTTTGTGGGTGGACTGGCGCGGGGTCATGCCGGGGTGGTAGCTGTGGGTGGGTGAGGGAACGCTTCGAGGTCGGCGACGGGTTGGTGGTTCGTCGTGTCGTTGCTGGTGAGGTGGCCCGGTTCGATGCTCTTCTTGATGAGCATCATTGGTTGGGGCGGGGGCTGGTCGGTGAGATCGTCCGGCAGGTCGCGGTGATCGATGGGGAGTGGGTCGCGTTGGTCGGGTGGGGATCACCCGCGTTCCAGGTCGCGGCGCGGGATCGGTGGATCGGGTGGAGTCGGGAGCAGCGGCCCCGGCGGTTGCGGTTCGTGGCGAACAACCAGCGGTTCTGTGTGCTGCCGTCGGGCCGGGTCCCGAACTTGGCGTCGGCGGCGCTCGCCGCGTCGCTGCGCGCGTTGCCGGCCGATTGGGACGCGCTGTGGGGTCACCCGGTCGTGCTCGCGGAGACTTTCACCGACCCGGTCCGCCACGCGGGGGGCTGCTATCGGGCGGCGAACTTCGCGATGGTCGGGCAGACCGCGGGGTGGGGGCGCGCGAACGGCTCGTATGTGCATCACGGCCACGTCAAGGCGGTGTGGGTACGCGAGCTGCGCCGCCATTCGCGTCAGATGCTGGCCGGCGTGTTCGATCATCCGGTGTTCACCGGTCACCCGAGGAGGAAACCGATCATCGATTGCAACCTGTTGGACTTCGAATCAGACGCGGGCCTGCTGGCCCGGCTCGACCGGTTGCCTGAGCATCGCGCCGCACGGGGGATCCGGCACTCGGTGTCGTCGATCATCGCGGTGGCGATCGTGGCGACGATGTCCGGGGCGAAGTCCTACCGCGGGATCGGCGAAGCGGCCGCGGACCTGCCCCAAGACGTGCTCGAACGTCTCGGCTGCAAGTTCCATCCGGTGCGGCAATGCTTCATCGCCCCGTCCGAGAACACGCTGCGCACGGCCCTACAGAAGGTCGACGCCGACGCGCTCGACGCGGTGGTCGGCGCCTGGATCGCCGATCAGGACCTCACCGCCCGACTCACCGCCACTACCACCGACGCGAAGAAGAAGGCCGAGTTGATCGGGGTCGCCGTCGACGGGAAGTGGCTGCGCGGCACCGGCCGCACCGGCGCCGGCCAGGTCAAGCTCTTCGCCGGGCTGTTGCATCACAGCGGCGGGGTCATCGGCCAAACCCAGGTCCCCGACGGCACCACCGAGAACGCGGCGTTCGATCCGCTCCTCGACCAGATCGGCGACCTCGCCGGCAAGGTCGTCACCGCGGACGCCGCGCACACCAACGCCGCGAACGCCCGCCACATCGTCGATGACCACCACGGCCACTACCTCCTCGCGCTCAAAGGCAACCAACCCACCGCCGAGTCCACCGTCAAGGCCCTCCCTGGAGGGTCCTTTTCCCCCTGAGCACGAAACGTCGTGCCGGGGCCACGGCCGCATCGATCACCGAGCGACATCAACCGCCACCGCCCCACCCGGCCTGTTCCCCCACGCCCACCAGATCGTGCGGGTCTACCGCGAACGCTGCGACCTCGACGACCAAGTCCGCTCGACCGAGACCGCCTACTACCTCACCAGCCTCCCCGCCGACCAAGCTGGCGCCGCCGAGCTCGACCAGCTCGTCCGCGGCCACTGGGGCATCGAGAACCGCGTCCACTACGTCCGCGACGTCACCTACGACGAAGACCGTTCCCAGGCCTACACCGGCAACGGCCCCCGCACCCTCGCGACCTGCCGCAACCTCGCTATCAGCGTCCTCCGCCTCGCCGGCCACACCAACATCGCCAAAGCACTCCGCCACATCGCACGCAACACCACCCGCGCGCTCACCATCCTCGGGCTATAACCCCACGACTACCGCGCGGCCCTGAGCGTTTGTTCGGTCGACATGCTGAATTGCGTTCGTCGAGTTGCTCAGTACGCAGGTCGCCATAGCCGGCGGCAGATTGCCCATCGAGTCATTCCGGCCCGAATGTTCCATGTGGTGCGCGTGTCCGGTCTCATGCACGCC
>JBBRLX010000066.1:0-2166 GCA_038231135.1 Candidatus Eiseniibacteriota bacterium
ATCCCGAGCACCTCGGCCGCTTCCTCGATCGTGAGCCCCACGAAATAGCGCAGCTTCACCAAGTCCGCCTTCCGCGGGTCGTGCGCGGCGAAGGCATCGAGCGTTTCGTGAATCGCCAGCAACTCGACGTCCGGGGTCGGCGCTGCCACCTCCACGTCGTCCACATCGACCCGTTCGAACCCTCCGCCGCGCCTGGCCGCCGCGCGGCGCCGCGCGCTATCGATGAGGATGCGCCGCATGGCCTCGGCCGCGGCGCTGAAGAAGTGCGCGCGGTTTTCGAAGTGCCGCCCGCCCAGCCGCAGCCACGCCTCGTGCACCAGGGCCGTCGATTGCAGCGTATGCCCGGGGTTTTCCAGCGCCATCTTCGCCCGGGCGATCCGGCGCAGCTCGGCGTAGATGAGGGGAAACAACGCGCCCGCCTCGACCGAGGCGCCAGCTTGGGCCGCTCCAAGGATCTTGGTGATGTCCGCCACGCCCGGAATATGTCGGCAATCGGGCGCGGCGCTCGAAAAAAGCGGGGCGGGGTATTGGGGCCCGCCGGTCATGGAGATGAGTTGATTTCAAACGCACCTCGGCGTCCGCCCGGCGATGCGGAAGCTCTCACCGAAGAAAATCCTCCGCCTCGCGGGTGTATTCCTGGTGCGGATCCGGCATCGGGAACTGGTCCTGCGGACCGCGAATGATGGCGTCCCAGTTGACGATGTAGGGGCCGCCCTTCTGCTGGAACCATTCCACCGCCTTTCCGCGCGCCACGGCGCGCGGGCCGGCCGGCGGGGTGCGCTGCGCGATCCCGCGCGCGCTCGCTATGGCTTCGTGATCCGCACCTCGTAGAACCGCTTCGCGCCGGTCGCGTTCACGTCGAGAAACGTCCCCTGCGATCCGCTGATCTGGACGGCGCCGGGGGCGGCGGTCCAGGTGCCGGTGACGAGATCCGGGCTGGTCAGGATCGTGTATGTCCGTCCGGCGGCCACGGGCTGGAAGCTCAGCGTTTTCTGCGCGGGCATGCCGGCCACCGGCGTGGCCACGACCCGGAACCGGGCGTTCGGATCGAGCGGATCCAGGCCGGCGACGAACTTGAATAGGTTGGTCTGTCCGGTGCCGCTGGGATCGGCGCCGGGCGCGGCGTTCGGATTGTTCAGCCCGAAATACTGAACCTGCCAGGAATCATCGATCCCGTCGCCGGCATACGCGCCGAAGTCGTCGGTCGTCACGTTGAGCACGGTGAGGGGCAGGGTTCCGCTGAGGGTCCCGAGGCTGCCTCGGGCCGTGGCGGACGAATTCTGAAAGACGGTGGCGGCGGTCGCCAAACCGTTGGCATCGATGGACACCAGCGGCCCGCTCTGGACGCTCCACGCGACGCTGCCCGGAGCGACGGCGAGCAGCGTGGCGTCGTCGAGCAACTGCCAGGCGGCGAGCTGGACGGTGGCGCGTTCGTTCACGCTTGGCGAAGCCGAGTTCAGGGCGAGGCCGACCGCGTCGAAAAGTTGGCCGATGTAGCCGGCGCGCGCGGTCTCGGCCGGCGTCGCGACCGTGCCCCGCCCAGCGATTCCACCCGCGCTGCCGTCATGCGTGTAGCTCGGGCTCGTCGTCCGCTGCCCGCCCTGGTCCGCCACGTCGGTGGCGATGGCGTAGCTCGAGGAAACGCGCGGGCCGGCCGCGGCGGTGCCCACGAACGCGAGCGCCGTGCCGAGGATCCCGCCGAGGGCGCACTTGGAGAAGAGGAGGCTTTTCATGTCCGGGAATGACGCGGGATTGCTCAAGGTTGGCCGATGCTGGCGCGGCCGGTCCCGAGCCAGTTGTAGAGCTTGAGCACCTTGGTAATCCGCGGCTTGTCGGTGCCGTAGTTGCCGGCCTTCGTGTAGATGCGGTGTCCGGCGCTGGCGGAAGTCACGGCCTTCGTGACCGTAGCATACGGCGTCGCGGGACTGCCGTTGCCGGTGGCGTCGTTTCCCACGCCCCGGTCCACGAACCAGCTGCCGGAGGCGCTGCTCCAAAACTCGTAGGCGCCCATGTCCGGCGCGCTGCCGAGGACGCGGGGACCACCGTCGAGGTCGAGCGGGGTCAGCGTGGCCGCGGCGGCGGTGCCCTTGTTGATGCTGGTCGAGGCGGCCTGGAGGCGATAGTTGCCGGCGCCAGCGTTCACGAAGAGCGGGTTCGCGCTGATGG
>JBBRLX010000067.1:0-2078 GCA_038231135.1 Candidatus Eiseniibacteriota bacterium
ATGCGGCGCACGTGGTGCTGATGCGAGAACCCGCGAGTATCGCCGATGAATGTGAACTGGTTGTTGATCGCATTGAGCCCCATGCGCCAGAGGATCGCCCCGGTCTGGCGGTCGATCTTCGTGATCTCGTTCAGGTGGCGCGACGACAGCAGGATGTTGCCGTCGGTGTCGATCTGCATCGAATTGCCATGGACGCAATCGACCTGCGGCCCCGTCAGGCTGACATCGCAACCGGTGGCGTCCGTGATCTTGTAGTGGTCCCAGCTGCGCCACTGGAAGATCACGTTCTTCGCGGCATCCAGCTCCTGGATGATCAGCCCGGTGACGATCGCGTTCGGATTGCCGCCGGCGACGACCGTGTCCATCCGCACCGGCTCCGGGTCGTAGGCCATCACGAGCGCGTGCCCGTTCGGCAGCAGCTGGAAATCGTGCAGATCGGTCCGGTAACCATTGCCGGTTCCGAAGGAATCGACCACCGCATACGTCGAATCGAGGATCAGGTCCCTGGCGGAGACGGAGTTGAAGTAGCTCAGCTCACCATTGGGCTGCAGCTTGAAGTCCGCGGGCTGGGAGGGCAGCGAGCGGTCGAACATCGGCTGCCCGGCGTTGTCCGCGATCAGCAGGTCCCCCTTGTTGCCCGCGCCCGGCGTCAGGAACAGCACCCCCGGGTCGGGAGCGTTCGACAACAGGATCGACACCGGCAAATAACCGGTGGGATAGATCCCGGCCGTTGCGGCCGGCTGCGCCGACCGGGACGGAATCGTGGCCGCGTCGTCATCGCCGGAAATCCGCCCGCCCGGCAGCGGCTCGGGATCGGATCGCGGCATGAGCGAAGGGTCGATGCCCGACACGGTGAACTGGAACGCCGCGGCCGGCGGCGCGAGTGCACCGGGCATCGACTCGAGCCGCACGGACACGTGCTCGCCGGCAACGAATGGCATCGCCGGCGTGAACACCAGCGTGCGCCCGTCATCCGACAGCGTGGAGCGCCCGGCATGCACGCCGCTCGCGGCGCCCACGACCCGCACGAGCACGCTACGCGCGGCGACCGGATCGAGCGGGGAGTCGCTCCGCAGCACGATGTTGTTATGGGGAGAAACGTGATCCGATCCGGGTGCGGGCGAGCGGTAGATCCACGTGGCGCCGGCGCTCGACCAGGCGGCGCCGGCAACCCCCGAGCCCAGCGCGATGGTGGCGAAGAGGACGGCCTGGCACGCAGCCCGACCCATTGCAGTTGGGGACATGGAGAAAGACCTCCTGGAGCGCCCCCGGTGCGAGAGCGAAGCATGGAAATCGCGCAGGTGTTCGCGCCTATCCGGCGGCAAGGGAAGGGTCGAATGGCCCCGATTCAATGGTACCGGTCATGGAATCGTCACGCAGCTACAAAAAAACGGCCCTCGGCCCTACCTCAGCAGGACGATCGAGCGCACGGCCGCGCGTCCGGCCGACTCGATACGGGCGAAGTACAGCCCGGCGGGCAGCCGGGGCGGGGCGGTCCAGCTCACCACGTGACTCCCTACCTCCTGAAACCCGAGCGCCATCACCGCCACCTTCCGTCCCTGCAGATCCAGCACCGTCAACCGGACATCCGCCGCCGCCGGCAGCGAGAACTGGAGGCGCGCGACGTCCGACACCGGGTTCGGCGATACCCCATGCAACGCGAACTCGGTGGTGCCGACCCCGTGCAGAGCAGCCGATTGGGCGACGAGCTCGGTGTCGTTGCCGGCGACGACGTACAGCCTCCCCAGCGAAGGCCCGAGAATGGCCGGCAAAAACTTCACCTGGATCGTCGAGGCAGCTCCGGGCGCCAGTACGATCGGAGCGGGATTCTGCACCGCGAACGGTGCGCTGATCACGAACCTCTTGATGGTCACCGAGCGGGTCATCGTGTTGCGGATCGTCAGATTGTGGGCGACGGAGTCTCCGACGACCGCGCTGAAATCGAGCGAGTCCGCGCTCAGCGAGAACTGCGTGGTCCGCCACGAAGCTCGGAATGCCCGGTACGAAATCGAGGGGGCCTGGAACCCCACCTCGAGCGCCTTGCTGCCGTCGGCGTGCAACTCGGTGAGTTTCGCGGC
>JBBRLX010000068.1:0-2071 GCA_038231135.1 Candidatus Eiseniibacteriota bacterium
ATCGAACATGCGGAGCCCAACAGACACGCAGCCTGAGGGCGTGCCGCGACGATCCGGCCGACTCGCTGCGGGTGCGACGGGTACGAATACCCAACGCGACGGGGCGAACCCTGAGCTCCGAGCGGCATTCGTCAGCGGCAGAAATGCCGATCTGAGAGCGGGACCATGAACCGTGCGCGTGGCTGGCATCGCTGGGTGCACCGCGATCACCGCAGGTAGGAAACGAGTAAAAAGCCACTGGTTGGCGTGCCCGGCCGGATCACCCGACACGGCCGCCACGCCCACCTCCGAATCGCCGCACGCTGGCCCTGGCCACGCCAGGTGCCCGCGACCGATTCAGCCCGGCGCGATCACCGCCCCTCATAGACCGTGCGCCACCCCACCAACTCGACATGACTGAGACCGCGGTTCTAGCCCGGATTGTTCATGAAGCTCGTCGCGGGGCGGTGTTGTGGCGGCGGAGGGTGTCGGGTGTTTGAGGGCGTCTGTGGCGTGCTGGCGGCGGGTTGTTTCGGGGTCTTGCGGGCAGGCTGCAGCGCGCCGGGCGGGCCGGTGGTCTCCGGCGGATCACGGGCACCTACATGGGCTGGAGGGCGCCGAGCCGTTGCCAGGCGGTGATCAGCTCGTGCCGCCAGGGCCATGTGGCGGGGAGGTGTAGGCGGCTGCGGCGGGCGTGGCGGGTGAGCTTGCCGGCGACGTGCAGGAGGCGGTAGCGCAAGCGTTTTGGCTCCCAGCGGCGCGCTGGGGTGCCGGCCAGCAGCAGGCGTTGTGTCCAGGCGATCAGGTCCTGGCCCATGAGTACGAGCTCGAGCCAGGTGGCGTTCGGCTCGAAGTCGCGAAAGGGTAGATTCCTGAGACCGGAGTCTTTGGCGCAGCGGATGGCGTCCTCGACGGCGGCGCGCTGGCGGTGGAGTTGTTCGAGTCGCGCGATGCGGGGGCCGGTCTGGTTGGTGATGAAGACCTGGAAGCGGTGCCCGTCGTGATCGGTAAAGGACAGTTGCGCGCCCGGGTGGGGCCGCTCGCGGCGGCAGATCGCGCGCGTCCCCTCGGGCCAGGCCGAGAGGTCGAGATCAGTCAGCTCGGCGATCTCGGCGCCGTCACGGATCTCCCCGTCGGCGCTGAGCGCCGACTGCCAGGCCGTCTCGGGTAGCGCCAGGATCGCTGTGCGCACCGTCTCTGTGAGGTTGAAGCCGACCGAGAAGCAGAGACCCAGCTCGCAGACCGTGTCGGTGAAGAGGTGCGTGGCGCCGGCGGAGTCGCAACGCACCAGCACAGCGCGCAGATCGAAGCCCTCGGGCAGTTGCTCGAGCGCCAGGCAGAGCACCTCGATGTGATCCCAGGCGTGATTGGCACCCGCGTTACCGGGTCGCAGGATGCCGCTCATGGCATCGCGCGTTGAGCTTTCGAAGCAGAGCAGCGGCGCGAAGCCATACCCGCCCTTGTACGTCCCCGCCGCGCCCTGCTTATCCGAGTGCGCGGTGACGAGCGTTGCGTCGATGTCGAGCACCACCCGACGCGGAGCGCCGCAACGTGCCCAGACCCGTGCGCGCGCGACCGCGCGCGCACGTCGCAGCCGATCGAGACGCTCGCAGTCCACGCTTGCGATCGCCCTCCAGGCCGTCGCATCGGACGCAACCGGGCCAAACAAGGCCGGCTCGTCGCGCAGCACGCGCAGATCACAGAGCGCATCGCCACCGTCAGCGAGCATGACCGCGACGTCCCGCAGCGAGCGCCCCGGGCAGTGCCGCGATAGACGCTGACGGACGCCGTTCATGGCCTCCCCGAGCGCGTCTGTGAGGCCGATCCGGTCAGCGACTCCGGCAAGTAGCGCGCTGCCCGCCCGGCTCGTCAAACCATCCTCATCCGCGACGATTTCCACGCGTCCGGCAAGCGCTGTAGCGTTCACCCGCAAGGTGCTCCTCCTGGGCAGGGGCTTAGTGTCTTGACAACCCCAATTCTCCCTGCTCAGGCGGACGTACCCCGCTCCCCAAACCGCGCCGAGCAAACGCCTACTGCAAGATCCGGGCTAGGGGAACTGCGCGCGCTGCGGTGGCGCGACGTCGACCTAGCC
>JBBRLX010000069.1:0-2010 GCA_038231135.1 Candidatus Eiseniibacteriota bacterium
GCAGGCGCTCGTGCTCGACGATCCGGAGCGTCCACCGGGTGAGATCTGCCGATTGCTCAAGGACGAGGGGACGCTGCTGGGATTGAGCACGGTCTATCGCGTCCTCCGGGCCGTACGCGCCAACATCCCGCAGGCGCTCCAGGTGCGCTTCGAGGGCGTGGCCGGCGAGTTCGCCCAGTTCGACTTCGGCGAAGTGAGCGTGCGCCTCACGGACGGCAGTCGGCGCACCGTCCACTTCGCGGCGTACCGGCTGAAGTACTCGCGGTGGGTCCAGGTGGTCATCGTGCCGAATGAGCGCGTCGAGGCGTTGATCCGGAGCCTGCTCGAGAGCTTTGCGGCGAGTGGGGGCGTCCCCCTCCGCGTCGTGTTCGACAATCCGAAGACGGTGGTCGTGCGGCACGAGGAGGGGCGGCCCGTGTGGAATCCGGTGCTCGCCCCGGTGGCGATCGACTACGGCTTCACGATCGAGCTCTGCACGCCACGACAGCCGCAGCAGAAAGGGGCGGTCGAGAATCTGGTGGGCTTCGTGAAGCGGGCCTTCTTTCGCGCCCGGCGCTTCACGGACGTCGCGACGGATCTCCCGCAGCAGCTCGCCGAGTGGCTCGTCGAGGTGAACACGACGCGGCCGAATCGCGCGACGAAAGAGATCCCGGCGATGCGGCTCGCGGCGGAGCAGGCGCGGATGAAACCGCTCGCCGTGCTCCCGAGCGCGTACGGCCTCCGCGTCGCCGTCACCGTCGGGCCGACGGCGATGGTCACGCATCAGGGCATTCGCTACGCGATGCCGGCGGCGGCGTGCGGCCTCCCCGCGACGCTCTGGCTCTATCCCGACCGGGTGAAACTCATCACGGCGGGCAGCAAGCACGAGGCCGTGCATCCGCGCTTCCCAACGCAGGGGACGGTGAGCTACTTGCCTGGCCAGCGGGCGGCGCAGCTCGCGGCGGTGGCGGGCGCGCGGAAGCGACTGTACTTCATGCGCGAGCGGATTCTCGAACTGGGCCCCGTCGGCGAAGGCTATCTCACCGAGCTCATTCATCAGCGCCCGCACACGTGGAAGGGCGATGTGGAGCGGCTCTTCGCCCTCCTCGAAGAACTGGGCGACGCGCCGTTTCGCCTCGTGCTCCAGCGCGCGCTCTTCCAGCGGCTCATTGGCGCGGAGTATGTCGTGCGGCTCGTCGCCCGCGGCGCGGCGCCCGATGCCTCGCCGGCCTCGGAGGCGGTGTCATGAGCCGCCTCGCTGCCGCGCCGAAACGCCGGCGCCGTGCGCCGGCGACGCCCCGCGCCCCCGTGCATGACTTGGACGGCATGCTGCGCCGCCTCCATCTCCCCACGGTGCGCCGGCTGTACAGCGACCTCGCGACGCGTGCCGAAGCCGAGGGGATGAGCTACCACACGTATCTCGAAACGCTCATCGCCGAAGAAATTGCGCACCGCGCGGAAACACGGCTGACGCGTGCCGTGCGCAAAGCACGCTTTCCCTTTCTGCGCACGATCGACGACTTCAACTTCACCTTCCAGACGGCGCTCAAGCTCCAGATGCTCGGCAGCTACTTGGGACCCGAGCTCGTGAGCGAGGGGCGGAACGCAATCTTCAGCGGGCCCAGTGGCACGGGCAAAACACATCTCGCGATCGCGATCGCCTACCGCGCCATTCAGCACGGGTACGACGCGCGCTTCGTCGGGGCCGACGCGCTGATCGGCGAGCTGTCGCGCGCCGCCAGCAAGGGACGCCTCGACACGGCGCTCGCGCCGTACGTGCATCCGCACGTGTTGATCATCGACGAGCTGGGCTATCTCTCGCATGCCGCCGACGCCGCCAACGTCCTGTATCGCGTCATCAACGAGCGCTATCTCCAGCGTCGGCCGATGCTGCTCACCACCAACAAGCCGCTGGCGGCGCTCGGCGACGTGGTGCATGATGGCGACCTCGCGGAGGCGATCCTCGATCGCCTGCTCGAGCGCGGCGTGCACTTCGCGCTGCGCGGCCGCTCGTACCGCACCCGCCACTTA
>JBBRLX010000070.1:0-1971 GCA_038231135.1 Candidatus Eiseniibacteriota bacterium
GCGGCCGATCGCGATGGCGAGGTGGGTCTTGCCGGTGCCGGTGCCCCCGACCAGCACGGCGTTGCGCTGGGCTTCCATGAAGGTGCCGGTGGCGAGGTCCTTGACCAGCCCCTCGTTGATCGGCGTCGCCACGAAGTCGAACGCGGCGATCTCCTTGGCCAGCGGCAGCTTGGCGATCGTCATCTGGTACTTGATCGAGCGCGCCTGCTTCTCGTCGATCTCGGCCTTGAGCAGGTCGCCCACCACGCGTTGCGAAGAGTGCTGCCGCTTCACCGCGTCGGCGACCACCTCGTCATAGGCATGGCGCATGCCGGCGAGCTTGAGCGCTCCCATCATCTCCAGGATCTCGTGCCGTTCCATAGGTCCTCCTCAGGCTGTCGTAGCGGGCGCAGTCGGCGAGCGGCTCGTGGGCGAGCCGCAGCGCCTCGGGCGTGGTGATGTTGAGCGGTGCCGGGGGCTGGCGCTGGCGGGTCAGGATGTTGAGCACGACGTCGCGGCTGACGGTCCCGCCCGCCAGCGCCTCGGCGCAGGCGGCCTCGACCGCGTCCAAGCCGTCGGTGGTGACCGCACTCAGGATGCCGACCATCTGGCGGTCGCCATCGGCGCGACCAGCCAAGCGGCTACGGACCCGCTCGAGTGCCGGTGGAAGCGCCCAGTCCTTGAACGGCGCGCCGTTCCTGAGTGCGCCGGGCTTCCTCGCCAGCACCGGCACGTAATGCCAAGGATCATAGATCGTCTGGTCGCGCCCGAAGCGTCGGGCATGCTCGGCGACGGGCTCGCCGCCCTGACGGATGACGATGCGATCGGCATAGGCATGGATCTCGACCGGTCGCCCCGCCGCCTTCGCATGCACCGAGTATTTGTTGTAATCGAAGCGGACGAGCAGCGTCTTCGACACCGCAGCCGGCAGCGCATGGAAGCCGTCGAACGCGCCGCGATAGGCGATTAGCGCCGGACGGTCCGCTGCCTCGAACACCTCCCAGACGGTGCGGTCCTTCAGCTCGGGGTGGGCGGCATGCTTCGCCCACGCGATGCAGCGGTCCTCCAGCCAGGCGTTCATCTCCGCGTAGCTCCTGAACCGTAGCCGAGGGGTGAAGAAGCGCTCGCGGACCAGGCCGACCTGGTTCTCGACCTGCCCCTTCTCCCAGCCCGACGCCGGCGTGCACGCCACCGGCTCGACCAGGTAGTGGCCGCACATCTGCTCGAAGCGCCGGTTGTAGCGCCGCTCGCGCCCCGTGAAGATCGCGTCCACCGCCGTCTTCATGTTGTCGTAGATGCCGCGCTGACAGGCCCCGCCCAGGAAGGCGAACGCCCGGTCGTGCGCGTCGAACACCATCTCCTGGCTCTCGCGCGGATAGGCCCGCACATAGAACATCCGGCTGTGGCAGAGCCGCAGGTGCGCGACCTTCACCGTCGTCGTCACGCCGGCGATGACGACGATCTCGTGGCTCCAGTCGAACTGGTACGCCTCGCCCGGCGCGAAGCTCAGCGGCACGAACGCCGCCGCCGTCACCGCCGACCGCTCGCGGTGCCAGCCCGCCGCGTAGCGCCGCACCGCATCGTAGCCGCCGCGATAACCGAGCCCTTGCAGCTCCTCGAACACCCGCACCATCGTCAGCCGCTCACGCCGCGACTTGCGCCCGTTCGCCTCGAGCAGCCCGTCCAGCTCGGCCGACCACGGCCCCAGCTTCGGCAGCGGCTGCACGCTGCGCTCATACGCAAACGCCGTCTCGCCCGATCGCAGCACCTTCCTGACCGTGTTCCGCGACACTCCCAGGTCGCGCACGATCTCCTTGATCGACTTGCCCTTGACGAAAAACTCGCGCCGGATCCGCGCCACCGTCTCCACAACCAGCATCTCCCCACGCGCCCCCGCCGCAAAAGCGCAAGGCGTGAACCGCACCAGTTCAGGGGGTCAATTTTGGAAGCCGATCAGCCCCGAACGGGGTCAACATTGCAGGCCGATTCACA
>JBBRLX010000071.1:0-1914 GCA_038231135.1 Candidatus Eiseniibacteriota bacterium
GGCCGTGCCACCATGGGATCTGGAGGTCTGGGAGGTCGGCGGTGCGCATGACGGGGCTGTAGGTGCGGCTGTTGAGGCGGCAGACGATCTCGTCGGGGCCGATGGTGAGCTGTCCGGGGGTGGAGATGAAGCGCCGCCAGAGGGTGTCGGGGGTCGCGGTCTCGTAGCCGGGCAGGCGTTGGCGTAGGTGGTCGTAGGCGGCAGCGGCCCAGATGGTGAGGGTGGTGTCGAGGTCGACGTTGAGCGCGACGGCGGAGGACAGCGCGTCGAGGTGGAAGGAGCGGATCGATTCGGCGAGGCGCTGCTCGATCGCCATGCGTTTGGCGTAGCGGGCGACGATCTTCTTGGGTGTGCTGTGGCGGTCGTTGGTGAGGATCAGGGTGGGGTGCTGGTGGCCGAGGCCGCGCACGGCGATCTGGCGCAGCGGGGTGGGGCAGCCGCGGACGGTGACGTCCTGTTCGTGGACTTCGGGCTTGGTGTAGGGGCCGCGGCGCTCGAGCGTGATCTGCGTCCAGGCGCTGTCGGGCAGCGCCTCCAGGGCGGCGGTGAGCTTCTGGCTGCGGGCGCGCAGCGTGATGAATGTCAGCTCGGCGGCGTCCAGTTCGGCGAGGCCGGCGCCGGTGGTGACTTTGGAGTCGAACACCAGCAGCTCGGGCGGGCTGCCGGTCGCCGCTTGCCAGTGGCGCGCGAACGCGATCACCTCGCCCGCCTGGTCGGCCTTGGTGCAGGCGGCGTTTGCGTAGACAAGGTTGCGCGTCTGGCCGTCGTGAGCGAAGAAGCTCAGCACCGCTTCGGTGCGCTGCGAGCGCCGCGGAACGTAGTGGGTCTCCAGCGCGACGTCGTCGCCGAAGTGCATGATCGCGTGGAAGTCGAGATCGAAGTCGGCGCCCCGCGTCTGGCCGGTGGCCGTCATCGCTTGGGCCAGGGCGGCCAGCAGCGCCTCGTCGTGGCTGCGCTTGAGGCGGTAGCTGTAGGCGCCCAGCGAGCTGGCCTTCGGCAGGCTCTCAAGGCCGGCGAACGCCGCCAGGGCGGGATCAACGCAGACGTCATCGACGTGGCTGACGCGACGCCGGCCGATCGCCTTGAGCGCCAGCAGCGAGAGCACCGAGCACAGCGCCGGGACCTCACGCGTGCCGGGTAAGCGCGCCCCGGCCACGGCGCCGGGCAGATCCAGCGCGACCAGCGCCGGCGCCAGCAGCAGCACGCCCGCGAACGCGCTGTCGACGCGAAACGGCTGCTGCGGCCAGCGCACGACCCGGACGCGCGGCGGGTGATCGCGCGTCGGCGCGCCACGCTGGCCCGGCGCACGCGGCCCAAGACGCTCGTGGCCCGCGGCGACCAGCAGCTCCCACACCCCGGTGCGGTTCAGCGGCGTGCCGGTCGCTGCCAGCGCCTGGGCGATCTCGGTCACCGAACGCCCCGCGGCGCGCAGCCGCAGCACCCCTCGCGAGCGGCCTGCTTGGCCGGCGCGACGCGCGGCCCCGGACGGCGCTCGATCAAAAACGCCGCCGCGTCGGGCGTGAAGTCGCGCACCATCGCGACGACCGTCGAGGGCGCGTAGCCGAAGCGCTCAGCAACCATCACGGCCGATGCGCCCTCCACGAAGTACGCGCGCATCGCCTCGTAGTGGCGCTGCGCCACGCCCGTCGGCTGCGTGAAGAACGCCGCCCGCGCCCGCCGCCGCTCGGCTCGACCACCAGAACTGGTGCGTTTCGCTGATCCCATATCCCGAAACCATAAAGTCCCGTTCGGACGACAAGCGGCCTGACCAGCCCTCCAACAGGCGGTTTGCGCCCACTTCCTAGGCGAACACCCACTCCAACGATCGCGTCGAGCCGCTCCCCCCGCCAACACAACATCACCAACACCGAAGCATCGTGCAGCGAAACACCACCCGTTCATGCTGCTTTCCAA
>JBBRLX010000072.1:0-1817 GCA_038231135.1 Candidatus Eiseniibacteriota bacterium
GGCCACACCCGGACCTTCACGCGCGACGCGATCGGGCGACCCATCACCGAGACCCTGCCCGACGGCAGCGTCGTCACCAGCCTGTACGATCTGGCTGGCCGCGTGAGCAGCGTCAGTCGCCTCGGCCACGCCCCGGAGCTCTTCGCGTACTCCCCCATCGGGGAGCTCACGGCGACCACGACACACAGCTACACGTACGATCTCGAGGGGCGCCTGGTCGGCTTCACGAGCCCCGCCGGGACCACCTCGATGGCCTACGACAGCGTCGGTCACCTCGCGTCGAGCAGCGCGCCGGAAGGCGTCACGAGCGTGGCGCGGCTCAGCCAGACCAGGGAGCAGACCACCGCGCCCGACGGCGAGGCACTCACCGTGTCCACCAACGCGCTGTTCGTCACGGGCATGGACTGGCAAGGCACCGTGTCGGGCAGCGTGACGCTGGGTCGCGCGACGGGGACCAAGCTCACGACGGACAGCGTGAATGGCGATCTGGTCTCCTTCGGGTACCTGGATCACGGCATCACCACGGCGGGCCTTCTGACCATCACGCGGGATCCGTTCGGAGGGCTTCCCGCCGCGGTGAAGCTGAAGTTCCTGTCGGAGGGGTACCAGTTCAACGCCTTCGGCGAGCAGACGTACCGATCGATCGCCGGATCGACCACGCTCTACCAGGACGTGGACGCGTACGACGCGAAGTCGCGCCTCAGCACGCGGACGGAGCTCACGGCGGGGGCGACGCACCAGCTCGCCTACACGTACGACGCGCGAGACCGGGTGTTGCGGTTCACCCGCGACGGCGTCGTCACGCAGGCGGCCTACGATGTGTTCGGGAACCGCAACGCCCTGACCGTGGCGGGAGTGACCACCACGGCGACCTTCGACACGGGCGATCGCCTGCTGACGCAGGGCACCACCACCGAGGCCCACGACAGCTCGGGGCGCCTCGCCACGAAGGCGACACCAGCGGGCACGACCACCTACACCTACGACAGCGCGGATCATCTGAAGCACGTGCTCCTGCCGTCGGGGAGCACCATCGACTACGTGCTCGATCCGCTCGGGCGCCGTATCGGCAAGAAGATCAATGGCACGCTCGTGAAGGCGTGGCTGTACCGCGACGCGCACCGGCCCATCGCCGAGCTCGCGCCGACGGGCGAGGTGATCACGCGCTTCGTGTACGCCGACGGCGTCGCGAACACGCCGGACGCGGAGACGGCGCTCCGAGCCCGCGCGGGGCTCGGTCACGTGGCAGCCCCGCCGCACGCGAGCTACGCGCCGGCCTACGTCACGAGGGGCGGCCAGACGCTCCGCATCGTCAGCGATCAGACGGGCAGTGTGCGCGCCGTCATCGACGCGGACACCCGGAGCGTGCTGCACACCGTGGAGTACGATCCCTGGGGCACCGTGGTCCACGAGACGGGCTCCGCGCAGGTGAGCCTCGGCTTCGCGGGCGGCCTCCTCGACACCGACACCGGCCTCATCCACCTCGGTGATCGCGACTACGATCCTTCGACAGGCCGCTGGACGACTCCGGACAAGGCGCCGCGATCGTCCAACCGGTACCAGTTTGCCGCAGGTGATCCGGTGAACAAGAGCGCCTTCGACGGCCAGCGCAACAGGGCGCCCACGCTCGATTCGCTGTGCAGCGCGGGCCCCGGCGGTCAGATCGCTTGCGATGTTGGCACCAGCGGCCCCAGCAGCCAGGGCACCGACGCCTACACGCCGGACGGGAGCGATCTCCCGGCCATCCCGCTCAGCCCGGATGGCAGCGACAACACCGACGGCACGCTGGTGTCGGTGGTCGCGCCGGTGGATCTGCA
>JBBRLX010000073.1:0-1774 GCA_038231135.1 Candidatus Eiseniibacteriota bacterium
TAACGCCGGCTTCTGCTGCGAGCGGACCGCCCGACGCTTCGTGCTGCGCTGATGGTGGGTCCGCTCGGCAGCAGCAAGCACCGTTAGGCCCGCGCCTCGCGGACGTTGCGTCGAAACAGCCTGTCGCGCAACGGAACGGTGACGCTCCGCGCCTAGGTCGGGCGTATGCTCGACGCTCCTCCCCGGTCCCGGAGCGCACATGCCCGACGCGGCGCCGGCGGCGCGTGGCGTCTACAAGCCGAGGCGCCCCCAGGCGTCGCCGCTCTTTCGGTTGGTGTCGGACCAGCTGCACCGCCTGCAGACGGTCTACGACGATCGCTTCGCGCGCGAGTACGGCCCGTGGCGCCCGGTCGTGACGCAGGTGGCCGATAAGTTCCTCGCGTGCGGTGTGCTGGAGCACGGCTTCGCCCGTATCCGCTGCGACGCCTGTACGCACGAATACCTGCTCGCGTTCTCGTGCAAGTGTCGCTACTTCTGCCCGAGCTGCCACGCCAAACGCCTTGCCATTTGGACGCAGTGGCTGGACACCACGCTGCTCGCACCGGTGCCGCATCGTCAGGTGGTGCTCACCATCCCGAAGCGGCTGCGCGCGTATTGTCTCTATCGGCGCCGCCTGCTCGGCGAGATCGCCCGCGTCGCCGCCCGCACCGTCACGGCGGCCATCCGCACGCTGACCGGCGAGCGCGAGCTCGCGGTCGGCATCGTCGCCTGCCTGCAGACGCACGGCTCGCGCGCCAACTGGCATCCGCATCTCCATCTGCTCGTCACCGACGGCGGCTTCCGGCCCGACGGCACGTTTGTCGCGTGGCCGGTGCACGACGCGGCCCGGCTGACCGAGGCGTTTCGCCGTGCCGTGCTCCGGCTCTTCGTGCGCTTGGCCCTCTTCGACGAGGACCAAGCCGCTGGCATGCTCACGTGGCCGCACTCGGGGTTCCACGTGCACACGGCCGTCTGGGTGTCCAAGGATGACCGGGCCTTTGCCACCCGGCTCGCGCGGTATTGTGCCCGGAATCCCGTCGCCTTGGAGCGACTCACGTACGACCGGACCACAAAGGCCGTGACCTATCGGTCGGACAAGTCCGACGGCCCGACGGCGGGCACCGAGACGGTGGACCCGCTCGAGTTCCTCGCCCGCGTGCTGGTCCACATCCCGGACAAGGGGCACGTCACGACACGGTACTATGGCTGGTATGCCAACCGCCCTCGCGGCATGCGAGGCACGGCGGCGGCGGCGGTGCCGCCCGCGATCGTCCCCGCGCCACGGCTAGCGCCGACCGAGGCCAGCCGCCGATGGGCGGCGCTCCTGCAGCAGATCTTCGAGGTCGACCCGCTGGCCTGCCCGACGTGTCGCGGGCCCATGCGGATCATCGCGTTCATCACCCAGGCCTCGGTGATCGACCAGATCCTCGCGCACCGCCGCACCCGCGCCGCGACGGCGACCCACGCCGCCGCGCGGAGTCCGCCCTCGACCCGAGGACCGTCTCGGCCGGGCCCCACGCGACGACCCGCCGCGGCCCACCAGGCCCGCTGAGCCTCACCCCGACGCCCCGATCACGTGCGGGGACGTTCGGTGTGCGCGTCCGTCCCACCGGGGCGTCCGATCGGTCCCCGCAGCGACCGGGCGCCCACGGGCAACGCCGTCCGGACGGCCACCGAGGCGCGGCGGCGGGCGGCGGGCAGGCCGCCGAGCGCCCGCCGGCCCTTGCGGGGTCGGCGATCGCGCCGTACGTATCGCCGGATACTCGACCGAGCCCGATTGAAATTCCTATCCCGA
>JBBRLX010000074.1:0-1673 GCA_038231135.1 Candidatus Eiseniibacteriota bacterium
CCCGGATAATTCACGAGTGAGCGAGTTTCGCTGAAACACAAACGCCTCCACATGGTACAAAGCCGTTGCCACACGAGCTTTTTTCCCACGGGAGGCGCCTGCGTTGAACGAGCCGACGATAGCACAGACTGTTCTGTTTGCGGACCTGGTCGATCGCCCACTCCTCGCGACGTTTGATCAGCCCCACGCGAGCTCGGACGGCGGCGCGATCTTGCTCAAAGCGGCCGATCGACGACTCGGCCTGCTGGCCGCCCTGACGGCGACGGTGCCCGATGCGCGCGCCTCGGTGCGCGTGACGCACGGCGTCGGGGATCTGCTCGCGCAACGCGTGTTCGCGATCGCGTGTGGGCATCCAGACGGCAATGACGCGGACCGGCTGGCCGATGATCCGATCCACAAACTGTTGCTGGGGCGCGACCCGATCGACGGCGGCCGCTTGGCGTCGCAGCCGACGATCTCGCGCTTTGAGCACACGGCCGCGCCACGGATGCTCCTGCAGATGAGCGCGGCGCTCGCCGACACGGTGATTGCGCGGCATCGCCGGCGGCGGCGCGGCGTCCGGCTCATTACGATTGATCTCGACGCCACCGAAGACCAGACGCACGGCGCGCAGCAACTCACCTTCTTCAATGGCTTCTATGATCACTGGTGCTATCTGCCGCTGGTGGCGTGCCTGACCTTTGACGACGAGGCGCGGCAGTACCTCGTCGCCGCGATCCTTCGTCCCGGGAACGCGGCCGGGACGGCCGGCGCGGTGAGCCTGCTGCACCGGCTGCTCCCGAGACTCTGGCGCGCCTTTCCCGGCGCCCGCCTGCGCGTGCGACTCGATGCCGGCTTCGCGACACCGGAGATCTTTGCGCACCTGGAAGCGGCGGGGGTCGAGTATGTCGTCGCGATGGGAGGGAACGCCGTCCTCGCGCGGCACGCCGAGCCGTACATCGCCCCGCTCCGGCCGGTGGTCGCCGCGACCCACGACACCGCGACCACGTATGGGGAGGTGGCCTATCAGGCGGGCTCCTGGCCTGCGCCCCGGCGCGCGATTATCAAAGCCGAAGTCGTCTGGCACCACGGACGGGAGCCGCGCGACAATCCGCGCTTCGTCATCACCAATCTGCGCCAGACGCCCGAATGGATCTACACCCATGTCTATTGCGCTCGCGGCGACAGCGAGAATCGCTTCAAGGAACTGAAACTCGCCCTGGCCTTCGGGCGCACCAGCTGCACCCGCTTCTGGGCCAATCAATTGCGCATCACGCTGACGGCCGCGGCCTTCGTGCTGTGCCAAGAGCTGCAACTCCACGCCGACCAGACCGCGCTTCGCGGCGCGCAAGTCCCACGGCTACGCCAGGCGCTGATCACGATCGGCGTCCACGTCGTCCGCTCGGTCCGCCGGATCGTCCTGCATTTCCCGCGATCCCATCCCGACGCCGTCCCGTGGGCCCAGCTCGCCCGCGCGCTCGGCGCCGCGTCCGCGTAAACAGACTCGCGCACGTCACTCCCAACGACTCCTCGCGCCGGAGGTGCGTCCGCCGACGCGCCGATCACGCCCGCGCGCCGTCGGCTCACCCGTCAGACCGATTCCGGCGTTCGTACGCCGTCGTCCGTCACGTCGCAGGCGCTCGGGAACGCCTGTACAATCAGAAAACTCGCTCACTCGTGAATAATGCAGGCTA
>JBBRLX010000075.1:0-1672 GCA_038231135.1 Candidatus Eiseniibacteriota bacterium
ACGGTCCATATCCACCGGCTCCGAAGGGGCATCCGACAGATGCAAGCATTCCACAACGTCTCTGCCTCGTTCGATGACCCGAACCTGATCGGCGCGGCGGGCGTGGTCCCGCTGATGCTCCTCGCCGAACGGGCCGGGCTGCACACCCTGCTGACGGAGCACCTGGGTGTCCCGTCGCCGAACGCGGCGCTGAAGGCGTCGGGCGTGATCGCGGGGATGCTCGCGGGGGCCGACTCGATCAACGACTTCGACGTCCTGCGGCACGGCGCGATGGACAAGGTCTTCACGGGGGTCCGTGCCCCGTCCACACTGGGCACGTTCCTGCGCACGTTCACGTTCGGCCACGTCCGCCAGCTCGACGCGGTCGCGTCCCGGACTCTGGCCGGGCTGGTGCGGGTGGTGCCGCAGGTCCTGGCCGGGGCGACCGACCCCAACGGGATCGCGTTCGTCGATATCGACGACACGATGCGGGAGACCCACGGGTACCGCAAGCAGGGGGTCGAGTACGGGTACAACAAGGTGAAGGGACTGAACGCACAGGTCGTAGCGGTCTCGTCCCCGACGTGCGCACCCCTGGTCGCCGGAGCCCGCCTGCGGAAGGGAAACACGGTGTCCGGGCACGGCGCCCCCACCCTGCTCGCGACGGCGATCAACACCGTCCGCACCGCCGGCGTCACCGGCCAGGTCATGGTCCGGGCGGACTCCGGCTACTACCGCCAGGACCTGATCGGCGCGGCGATCCGGGCCAAGGCGTGGTTCTCGGTCACGGCCCGGTTGGACTCGGCCGTGAAGAAGGCCATCGCCGCCATCCCCGAGGGCGACTGGGTGGCGATCAAGTACCCGAACGCGATCTGGGACGAGGACGAGCGACGGTGGATCTCGTCGGCCCACCTCGCCGAGACCACGTTCACCGCGTTCACGTCCTACGCCAAGGCGAAGCAGGTCACCTGCCGGCTCGTGGTCCGCCGTGTCGAACGACTCAGTCCCCGCGCCCGCGCCGCCCTCCCGACAGCCGCGACCACACCCCCAAAGACCCCCGACGACCCAGCCACCACGACCACCACGACCACCACGACCATCGCCGAGACACCCGCCGAGACGCCCGAGCTGGAAGCCCTCATCGGTGAGGAGCCCGCTCAGCCGGACCTGTTCACGGTGTGGCGTCACCACGGGTTCGTGACGAACTCGACCCTCAGCACCGCTGACGCGGACACGACACACCGCGACCACGCCATCATCGAGCAGGTCATCTCCGAGCTGAAGAACGCCGCTCTCGCTCACCTCCCATCAGGGAAGTTCGACGCCAACAGTGCGTGGCTGGCCCTGTCCTGCATCGCGTTCAACATCATGCGCGCGGGCGGCGCGGCCGCCTCGGTCCGGCACCGACGCGCCCGCTGGGCGACCCTGCGAACCCACCTCGTCGCGGTCCCCGCCCGGATCGCGACGTCCGCGAGACGGATGGTCCTGCACCTGCCGTCGCACTGGCCCTGGCGCGACGCCTGGCACAACCTGTGGGCCGCCGCGACCGCCCCCACCTGACCACCGCGCCCCAACGGCACCGAGGAACGCCCCCCGTGGAACAGCCGGACAGACCGGCGAATCCCGCACGCCCTCACGCGCACAGCGCCCTACATGACCCCGCGGCAAGGCCAGAACGGTCCCGCAAAAACAG
>JBBRLX010000076.1:0-1590 GCA_038231135.1 Candidatus Eiseniibacteriota bacterium
CGGCGCGCGTCAAGCTACTTGTCGCCTCGTTCATGCAGCCAAGGGCTGTATATCGATGGACTCCGAATGCGTCTTGATGATGCAGTCGCGTTCGGGGTTGAGGGTCACGGCTCCGATGGGCGACCAGTCGCGCGTGCCGCGTGACCAGCGCGCCGGGTTTTGCTCACGGGCCTTGATGTAGAGCGCGTGACGCGCGGCCAGGATCGCGTGGTCTTCGCCGGCGTGGCGCTGAGCCGGGCTGACGTAGCGGATGCCGCTGTGGCGATGGTCGTGGTTGTACCAACGAACGAAGCCAGCCGCCCAGGCTCTGGCCGCATCGAGATCGGCGAAGCCCTTGACGGGGAACTCGGGGCGGTACTTGGCGGTGCGGAACAGCGACTCGGCATAGGCGTTGTCATCGCTCACGCGAGGCCGCGAGTACGAGGGCTTGACGCCCAGCCAGTACAGCATCGCCAGCACCGTCGTGGCCTTGAGCGTGGAGCCGTTGTCGCCATGCAGCACCGGCTTGGTGAGCATGTTGGCAATGCCCTCGGCCAGCGCGGTGCGGCGCACCAGGTGCGCGGCGTGGACGGAGTCGTCCGTGTCGTGCACCTCCCAGCCGACGATCTTGCGGCTGTACAGATCCAGGATCAGGTACAGGTGGAACCACGTGCCGATCACCGTCGCGGGCAGGTAGGTCATGTCCCAGCACCACACGGCACGCGGCGTGGTGGCGATGTGCGTGGTGGGCCGACGCACGGCCCTGGGCGCCTTGGCGCGCCCGCGGCGAGCGCTCTGACCGTGCGCGCGCAGCACGCGGCTGAAGGTGGACTCGCTGGCCAGGTAGAGGCCCTCGTCGGCGAGCATGGGCACGATGCGCGCCGGTGGCACGGCCGCGAAGCGCGGCTCGTTGGCCACGCGCAGCAGTTCAGCACGCTCAGCGTCGCTCAAGGCGTGCCTGGGCACCGGGCGCACGGCCTGCGGCCTGCCATCGCCCGCTACGAGGCCGCCGTGGGCCTTCCAGCGCTGCAGCGTGCGCACATCGATCCCGGCGATCTCGCAGGCCAGGTTGCGACGTGCGCCTGCGCGGTGCGCAACGTCGATGTCTCGGCACAGGGATTGGCGATCCTCGAGGCCGATCATTCGTCCTCTCCCTTGTTGAAGATCGCCTGCACTTTTTTTGACAGTACCAAGAGAGCCGCCGTCTCGGCCAGGGCACGGTCCTTGCGCAGCAGGTCCCGTTCGAGCTCCTTGATGCGCTTGCGGTCGTGCCTTGTCGCTTGCGGGCTGGCACGTGCCTCCTCGGGCTCGGCCAGCGCGGCGGTGCAACTCGCTCGCCACTTCTGCAGCTCCGCCGGGTACACGCCGTGCTCGCGGCACCAGGCGCTTTGGCCCGCCTCGTTCATCGACGCCGTCGTGACCACGGCCTCAAGCCGGGCGCCGGCAGTCCAGGCCCGCCCTCGGGCGGGCCTGGACTGCGCATCCTCGCGCCAACGCTCCAGCGTTCCCGCTCCAATGCCTACCTCTCGCGCAACCTCTTCCACCGCTGCGCTCTGCGGCGGCAACAACCTTGCCACCGCTCTGTCCTTGAATGCCTGTCCGTATCGAGCC
>JBBRLX010000077.1:0-1577 GCA_038231135.1 Candidatus Eiseniibacteriota bacterium
AGCGGCAGGCGCGCGGTGTCGGTGGCGATGCTCATGCCGCGATCTCCTGGCGCATGCCGGCGAGCAGCGGATCATAGACGCTGGCGTTGGGCATCTCGACGTGCACGAGGGGCGCGGTTGTCGCCTCGGGCGTGAACCGGATGCGCAGCTTCTCAAGATCGGGCAGCTGGCCATCGTCGAGGATCGCATCGAGCGCGACGGCGAGGTCGGCCTCGACGCCGAGGTCATGGGCGAGCGCCAGCAGCCCGACCATTGTACGTGCCGCTTCGCGTGTCGGGCGGACCATGATCAGCGTCTCCCATGCTCTTCGATAGGCGGTGCGTGGCCAGAGCGCATCGCGGTAGGTGAGTCCCGCCAGCGCGCCAGGCTTGGCGCGTAGCGAGCCGATGACGTGGCGATAATCGACGACGTGGGTCGTCGTGCGCGCCGCCCTCTTCGAGGGCGCCCTCCCGCGCGGCAAGGTCAGCATATGTGCAGCCCCGAGATAGGCCTCGATCCGGTCGTCATGGACGCGCAAGTGCAGGCGGTGGCCGATTAGCCGCGACGGCACCGTGTAGAAGGCGTGCCGGAACGAGAAGCCCGACGAGCTGGTGACGCGGACGCTCGCCTCCTCCCAGGTCGATGGCGGTGCCGGCGGGAGCGCACGCAGATGGGCGCGTTCGATCTCGATCGCATCGGCGTGGCGCCGGTTGTGATCGGCGATCACGCTGGCGACGAAGCCGCGATAGGCGTCCAGCGTGTCGAAGCCACGCGAGCCGCGCAGCATCAGCGCCTGGTCGATCCGGTCCTTCACATGGCCGTGCCGACTCTCGATCGAGCCGTTCTCGTGCGCGACGCCCCGGTTGTTGCGGGTCGGCAGCATGCCGTAGTGCGCGGTCAGATCGGCGAAGCGGCGGGTGATATCCCCGGCATCGTCGGCGCACAGGTTGCGGAACGCCGCCGACAGGCTGTCCGAGCGGTGCTCGGCAGGCACGCCGCCAAGGATCGTGAGCGCGGCGGCCAAGCCGGCGGCGAGCGCGGAATAGCTCTCGCCGCCGAGCACCACCTCGCCGTGTTCGAAGCCCGAGTAGACGAGCGCGAAGTGGTACAGCCGGTGTTCGAACGCCACGCCGGCGATCGTCACCCCAAGCCCGTTCATGTCGGTGAAGTCCGACAGCCCCATCCGGCCCGGCGCATGGACCTGCCGGAATATCACCTCGCGCTCGGGCCCGTGCGCCGCGCGCCAGGTTCGGATCCGCCGCTCCAGCGTACGCCGCACACCATTATCGATCCGTTCAGGGTAGCGACGGGCGAGCTCGCGCAGGATCGTGATCGGGCGCAGCGCCGGCGCACCGGCGAGCATCGGCATGATCTCCTCGTCCCACAGCCCTGCCAGCGGATCGGGTCTGGTGCGGTAGTCGCGCGCCTCCTTGCGCGATGATGGCGGTCGAGGATCGCGCTCGAGGCGGCGGCCGGTCGCCACCGAGATACCGGCGATCGCCGCAGCGGTCGCCTGCGGGCGGATAATGCGTGCTGTCATGTAAAGCCTCACTTGCTGGTCGTTGACATGTCTACCCGGCATCGTCCGCCTCCCCACG
>JBBRLX010000078.1:0-1548 GCA_038231135.1 Candidatus Eiseniibacteriota bacterium
CTGATATGGAGGTGTGTTTGTCAAGCTCCGGCCGGCGGGTCTTCGCTGGTTGGGTGGTTGTGCTCGGCTGAGGAGGCGGCGGTCCTGGCGAGTGCGCGACGCGTGGTCAGGCTGATATGCGCGGGTTGGGTACCGCAGGACCGGGTTTCGTCGTGAGAGTCCGCTGTCTAACGTCGAGCGTCGCCGCCGGGGCGGTTGCTCATAGCAGCGTCGCGGGTGCTCTCGCGCGTGGTGGTGGCCAGGCGGGTTCCGCCGCCTCCTCAGTCGAGTGTCGTAGGTCCGGTGCTCCATGGGTTGCGTTCAGGCTGGTGTGTGCGTGTCGGTGTCGACGGTCACGATCGCCCAGCAGAACCCGACGAGGTGCCGGGCGACAGCCGCCGCGACGATCGTCTTGCGTTTGCCGCGCTGGGTGTCCAGGCGCCGCCAGAGCTGATGCAGCCGCTGCTGGGTCTTGCAAGCTGTTGCGATCACGACGGCGGGCTGGTCTGTTTGGCGGGCTTTGAGTCGGGTGCCGAGTCGCGGCGGGCGACGGTAGTGCCAGGCGGCCTCGACCAGCAGCCGTCTGGCGTGTTGGGAGCCCGACTTGGTGATCGCCCCTTGACGGCGGGTCTGGCCCGAGCTCTTCTCGGAGGGCACCAGCCCGACGTAGCTCATCAGCAGCTTGGGGTGCTCGAACCGTGCGAAGTCTGAGATCTCCGCGCACAGCCCGACCGCGGTCAGCGTGTCGATCCCGCGCATGCACCGCAGCCGGGCGATGTCACGCGCCCACGGCGAGACCCCGACCAGCTCTGAGATCGTCGCCTCGAGCTGGTCGCGGCGGATCATCAGCGCGTCGATCGCGCCGAGGTAGTCAAGTAGCGTCGCTTGCGCGCCGCGCTCGGTGAGCCGCACCATCGAGAGCCACTGGCGGTGACGATGCGTCCAATTGTCCCCGACGCCGTCGTAACGCACGTCATGACGCAGCAGCAGTTTCCCCATCCGGTGGCGCGCGCGCATCAGATCACCGCGGACGTCCTCGCGCGCACGGACCAAGTCACGCAGCGCCTCCTGCTCACCACTCGGGACCCTGACCGCGTGCAATCCGTCGATCATCAACAGCCGCACCAGCCGCTCGGCGTCCCGGCGATCGGTCTTGATCCGATCCTGCGCAGGACGCTCGATCTTCCCCGGCGCCGCGATCACGCACCCGACCCCGGCCGCCAGCAGCGCGCGGGCAAGCCCAAACCCCGTCGGACCGGCCTCGTACGCGACTCGCGTGAGACCGGGCAGCCCCGCGCAGAACCCAACCACACCAGCCGTCTCTCCCGACAAGCGCTGCACGATCATCTCCCCGGACTCGGCGTCGACCACGCACGCCACCACCGTCGCGGCGTGCACGTCCAAGCCGACCCAGGTGCGAACCTTGGTCACGGTCGGTTCCTCCTCATGCGGTTGTGGGCGCCGCGCGGGGTGCCACCCGCACGGCTACACATCACCCCACGAGCGCGTCGCAGGGGGACCGGCCAATATCTACAACTCAGGCCGGACGACAACCTCCATATGGTCTAA
>JBBRLX010000079.1:0-1532 GCA_038231135.1 Candidatus Eiseniibacteriota bacterium
CCGAAGCGGCCAGCGGCGGCGAGAACGAGAACGACGGTGACGACGTTGGCCTCAACGAAATCGCAGTCGCACCCGCGCCGCCCGTCCTCGTGCACAGCAGCTTTTCGGAACTCATGCGCCAATCCAAGGAGGAGTACGAATCCGCCATGTTCCTCGGCAACGACTTGCAGGGCGACAAGGCCTTGAATCGATTCTCGGCCAAGGGCTGGTCGGTGCCGGCCACGACCCTGGCCGTGCAGCAAACGGGACACTCCCTCCAGGCGCTGGCGCACTTCACGGAGCAGCTCGTGCTGTCGCGGAAGGAGTGCGCGGCGCGCACCTCCATTGCCTGCGACAACTGGCACCGCGCGCAGGACGCGCGGCGTGGGTTCAACAGCGCCAGCCACAGCAAGATGACGGCCGAGCAGTGGGAGATCCTCGATCCGCGCGCCGCGGCCTTCGAGGTGAGCGCGAAGCGCAGCGCCGGTCCGCTGGCGGCGCCCGGATCGTCGCTCCGCGCGGCCGTTGCGGCCGTGGAGCACTACCACTGCACCGCGGCCGAGCAGGAGAGCGCGCGGTGGCGCGCTGCGTCGCTGCACGGCGGCGGCCACAGCCGCGGCCGCCACGGCGTCCTCCCCGCGATCCACGCGGCCACCGACGCCTTCCACCAGCGCGCCACGCAGCGGCAGCTGGCCCTCGAGGAAACATCCCATCGGGCCCGGCTCGGGGAGGAGCGCCTGCGCAAGCTCAAAAAGCTGTCCGAGGCAAAGTGGGAGGCCGTCTACAAGGCGGAAGGTCGCGTGACGGCGCGCTTGGAAGAGCTCATGGCCGAGCGCAGCAGGGAGCGGCAGAAGGCGCGCCTCAAGGCATTGCAGCAAGATCAGGCGACAATGATGACGACGACGACAACCACCAACGATGATTTGACGATGGCCAGCAACTTGTCGGACGAAGTCTGGAACATGGTGTCGTCGGTCGCCGAGTCGATGGAGAACGGGAGCTTTGAACCCATGGCCGATACCGCCAGCGCCATTTCCGACGAAGCGTCCACGACGTCTTCGATTCCACTCGACAGCGGCAACCACTGGTCCGAACACGGCGCAGCGCCCGCCGCGCTGCTGCTGCCCGTGGCCAGCCGCGATGAGGTTGAACGGGACATGGGCTTACCGGAACTGCGCGCCGCCGCCATGCAGGTTGACGACGAGAGCCTCGACGCCTCGGACATGTTGCTCAATATCCTATCGACGCTCGACACGACGCGGCGTTCGGCCCGCATCGCCGCGGAAACCTGCCTCGTCGGTGCGGCCAACGCGCAAGCGGCCTGCCTCCGGTCCGTCGTGGCGCTGGAGCGCGAGTCGCTCCAGGAGCGGTTGCGGGATTTGGACGGCCTGGCGCTCGTGCTCGACAACATTGACGTGCGCGCCGATCTCGACGCGTACATTACGGCCGACAAGAAGGAGCGCGGTGGATCGAGCCACTTGGGCGACGACGACGACGGAGGCGTCGCGTCGGCGCTGGCGGTGCTGAGCAGCCACGTGGACGGCAGCCTGGGC
>JBBRLX010000080.1:0-1516 GCA_038231135.1 Candidatus Eiseniibacteriota bacterium
ACGAGCGGCGTCATCACGAGCGCGCCGCTTCGCTGGGATCAAATCCTCGCCGCCTGGAGCATCAACTCCTTCGCCCTCTCCGGGCAGGCCGGCGCCGTCGAGGTCGGGACGACCATCACGACGCCGGCTTTCACGGCGACGTACTCCTCCACGCCGACCAGCGCGATCCTCACCGACAACTACGGCACCGCGGCGCGCGACGTCACGAGCACGCCCACGAGCTTCACCTCGCTCGGGACGTTCACGAAGACCGCGAACAACGCCTCCGTCACCTGGACGCTCTCCGCGCACGACGCGACGAGCGCCACGATGACGCGGACGGCGTCCGTCACCTGGTACCCGAAGGTATTCTGGGGGACCGGCGCGCCGGGACTCCGGACCGCCGCGGCCATCCTCGCCCTCACGAACAAGCCCCTCCAGGGGTCGCGGAACGGCTCCTACGCCTACGCGGGCGGCAACACGGCCGCGAACCTGAAGCTCTACTACGCCGCCCCGAGCGCATACGGCACCCCGGTCTTCAAGGTCGGCGGCATCGCCTTCCCGATCACCCTCGTCGCTGCGGGCGTCTCGGTGACGTCGAACGGCGTGACGCAGAACTACGACCTCTGGGAATCGGACAACGTCGGCCTGGGCAATCTCACCATGGACGTGACCTGATATGGCGGCCCCCGGATACGGCCTGACGAGGGCAGTCGGCGCGTTCCCGCTCTGGGAGGATGTCGACTTCCTTGGCGGCTTCCAAGTGCAGCCGACCTCGGCGGCGCGCGATGCCATCCCGCTACTGAACCAGAAGGTCGGGATGACGTGCTACGTCATCGAGACCACCACGACCTATCGCCTCACGGCGACGGGTTCGCCGGGCACGTGGGCCGCGCTGCCCTCCGGGTTCACGGCGGGCGGTGACCTCGGCGGCTCCTCCACGTCGCAGTCGGTCCTCAAGGTCAACGGCGTTGCCATCTCGGGCACGCCGTCAGCTGGCTACCAACTGGTCGCGAGCAGCGCGTCGGCCGCCGCGTGGGCGCCCGCGCCGTCGGGCTTCACCGCGGGTGGTGACCTCTCCGGCACGAGCACCTCGCAGACCGTCGCGAAGGTGAACGGCATCGCCGTAAGCGGCACGCCCGCCGCAGGCTACGTGCTCACAGCCACGGGGACGACGGCCGCGACATGGCAGACGGCCCCGAGCGGGTTCACGGCGGGGGGAGACCTCTCGGGGAGCTCGACGAGCCAGACCGTCGTCAAGGTCAACGGCGTCGCCGTCTCGGGGACCGCCGCCGCGGGCTACAGCCTTCTCGCCACCAGCGCCGTCGCCGCCGCATGGACCGCGCCGGCGGCCACGCCCACGGGGACGGGGTTCACGCACTACGTGGCCGGAGTCCGCGACGCGGCCGCGAAGCTGGTGGACCTCACGGCCGACGTGACCAACGCGCTCCCCGTCGCGAGCGTCAGCGGCTTCAACACCGCGGTCGACGGGCGCATCACGAATGCGATCCCGACCGGGACGGGGTTCAGTCACATC
>JBBRLX010000081.1:0-1493 GCA_038231135.1 Candidatus Eiseniibacteriota bacterium
GAGGGCTCCGCGCGGCGGCGGATGCGGTGGGGGCCGCCCGGGTGCGGAGGTGGGTGCGGAGCTGGTCGCTGACCGACGGTTGCGTGATGCAGGCGACGACGCGCATCACGCCGTGGCAGGACGGACACGTGAGCGGGTCGACCTCGAAAATCTGCGGCAGGATCGCCGCCGCAGGGCCTTCGCCCACCGGCGGGGGGGTTCGGTCGGTGCCACCCGCGGGGCGGGCACGATCGCGGGCGGCCCGTCCGCGGCGGTGGGTGCCGCCGTCCCCCGCATGCCCCGAGGCCGGTTGGCATACCAGCCATAGTACCGCGTGGTGACGTGGCCTTGGTCGGGGAAGTGCATCAGCACCCGGGCGAGGCACTCGAGCGGGTTGGCGGTCTCGGTGCCGGCCGTCGGGCCGTCCGACTTGTCCGACCGGTACATCACCACCCTGGCGGCTCGGTGGTAGGTGAGCCGTTCCCGCGCGACGGGGTTGCGGGCACAATACCGTGCGAGGCGCGTCGCGAACGCGCGATCGTCCTCCGACACCCACACCGCGGTGTGCACGTGGAATCCGGAGTGCGGCCAGGTCAGCATCCCGGCGGCTTGGTCCTCGTCGAAGAGATCAAGGCGGACGAAGAGCCGAAGCACGGCGCGGCGGAACGCCTCGGTCAACCGGACGGTGTTATGCACGGGCCACGTGACGAACGTCCCATCTCGCCGAAAGCCGCCGTCGGTGACGAGGAGGTGGAGGTGCGGATGCCAGTTGGCGCGGGAGCCATGCGTCTGCAAGCAGGCCACGATACCGACGGCGAGGTCGCGCTCGCCCGTCAGGGTGCGGATGGCGGCGGTGACGGTGCGCGCCGCGACGCGGGCGATCTCGCCGAGCAGGCGCCGCCGGTACAGACAGTAGGCGCGGAGCCGTTTCGGGATGGTGAGCACCACCTGCCGGTGCGGCACCGGCGCGAGGAGCGCAGTGTCCAGCCACTGGGTCCAGATCGCGAGGCGCTTGGGCAGGGCAACTCGGGCAGCAGTAGCGGCACGTGCACGAGAACGCGAGCAGGTACTCGTGCGTGCAGGCATCGCAGCGGATGCGCGCGAACCCGTGGTCGAGCACGCCGCACGCGAGGAACGTGTCCGCCACCTGGGCGACGACGGGCCGCCAGGGGCCGTACTCGCGGGCGAAGCGGTCATCGTAGACCGTCTGCAGCCGCTGCAGATGATCGGACACCACCCGAACGAGCGGCGATGCCTTCGGGCGCCGGGGCTTGTAGACGCCACGCGCCGCCGATGCCGCGTCGGGCATGCGCGCTCCGGGACCGGGGAGCGCCGAGCATACGTCCGACTCGGGTGCGGACCGTCACCGTTCTGTTGCGCGACGGGCTGTTTCGACGCAACGTCTGCGTGGCGCGCGCCTAACGGTGCTTGCTGTTGCCGAGCGGACCAACCATCCGCGTGGCGCGAAGGATCGGGCGGTCCGCTCGCAACAGAAGCTGGCGTTAGGTGGCATC
>JBBRLX010000082.1:0-1474 GCA_038231135.1 Candidatus Eiseniibacteriota bacterium
ACCGAACCGCTGGCGGTCATAGGCCAGCCCGCGTTCGGGCAGGTCGGCGGGAATGGTCCAGTGTTCTGCATGAACGCGCTCGACGATCCCCGCTCGCCGCAGCGCCTCCAGGCGGCGCACATGGCTGCGGACATAAGCGTCCGCATCACCGGCTCCGAGCCGTGCCAGCGCCTGTTCACGATGCGCCGCCGGACTGTAGATACCGTTTGCATCAGTCGCCGCCAGGATGTTGCGATCGGCTGCGCGCGGCGTGCTCGGGGGCGGCTCGACTGCGACGATGCTGCCGCGTCCGATGTCCTCGGCACTGGCCGCTGGAACCTCAAGATGATGGACTTGCCCGTCCACGCCATCGATGGTCAGGCCCATCCGGTCGCCCAGCTCGTCACCGCCCAGCCCCTTGGCGACGACGCGACCGACGATGCGTTCGGTTGGGATAGCGCGATGCACGTTGTAGCCCGCATAGTCCCGCTGCTCCGCGATCCCTTCGCGCTCCAGCGCCTGGTGCATGGTCTTGATGATGTCTCCCCGCGTGCTCAGTTCGTGAAGCATCGGCTCGGCGCGGGCCGATATCGTCCAGACGCCCGGCGTATGTTCGGTCGCCAGTCCCATCCGCTCCAGCTTGCGGGCGCGCTCGATCAGCAGCGCCCGGTTCTGCCGCGCGGTCTCAACCATGTCCTTGTCGGGGCGCAGATCGGAAAATTCGTCGCGCTCCTGCGCCGCGATCAGCATCCGGTCCAGCCGGGTGAAGCGCTCGGCGTAGACCTCGCGCTCAAGCTGCCGGCTGACCTCCTGCTCGCTCTGGCGGCCCAGTTCCAGGGTGACGATCTCGCCCGCCCGTTCGCGGACGCCGTGGGCGATGTAGTCGCCTGCGATGTTGAGCATCTTGCCGTTGTCGGTGACGCCGCGCATCAGGATGTGGGTATGCGGGTGGCCGGTGTTGTGGTGATCGACCGCGATCCAGTCGAGCTTGGTGCCAAGGTCGGCCTCCATCGCCGTCATCAGGTCGCGCGTGGTCGAACGAAGGTCGGACAGCTCCCCCCCTTCCTCGGCAGAGACGATGAAGCGGAACTGGTGGCGATCTTCGCGGCCCCGGTCGAGGAACGCAGAGCCATCGGCGATGTCCTTGTCGGCGGAATAGACCTGGCCTTTCTCGCCGTCGCGGGTCACGCCGTCGCGCTCCAGATAGCGCAGATGCGCGTCCACCGCCTTGCCGCTGACGAACTGACGCCCGCGCACTGCGCCGCGCTGCGGATTGAGCTTCACCACGCGGGCCTTCACCGCCACCCGGCGCGAGCGAGTGCGGACCCCCCTCGCGTCCCGGCTCCACCCGTTCCGGCCCTTCAATCCCGCCGCGATCTGAGCGCCCCGTCCGCGCGCGTTGAACCGCCCGCTTCCCTTCCCCGTCCCGGCCAGCCGATTGGGATTGCCGCCCGCCCGGCGGATGGCCTGATGCACCTCGCCGATGAAGGTCTTG
>JBBRLX010000083.1:0-1467 GCA_038231135.1 Candidatus Eiseniibacteriota bacterium
CTCGCAGCCGAGGCCATCGGCTACGTCGTGGCCTGGGGACTCATCCTCGCCGTTGGGATGGCCGCCTGTAGCGCCATGCTCGGCCCCAGCAGCCCCGTTTCGGCCCCCAGCGCCACGGTGAGCGCCGTAGCGCCGTCCGATACCCCAGCGCCAACCGCGCGCCGCTCCGTGGCTCCTGGGCGGCGAACGCCGGCGCCGTCGTTCGACCTGAACCTCGTTACGATTGACTGCGATCCGAACGACCCGCAGATGGACCCGATTGACGAGGAGTGCCCGGCGCCGTGAGCGCGCCGAACCGCCGGAGTGACCGCCCTGGCAATCGAGGCCGGGACCGGGCGGCTAGGCACGGCAGGTATTCGGTTCCTGCGCCGATTAGGCCGCTAGGCGCCTCGGCGCAATGACGGTGTAGCTGTAGCCATCGTACAGCGCCTGAACAGCGGAAAGGTAGCGCCGCTCGTCCGGTGGAGGATCCAGGCGAGCGGCAGCGCGAACTGGATCGCAGCCCGAGCGCAGCAGCGCCGTCACGATGACCTCTGGGCGCGGGCGCAGGCGCGACTTAGCGCGGGAGAGCGTCGACAGCGCCGCCAGGAGCGGCCGCGCGTACACGTCGGTCGTGGTGGTCCATTCGCCCGTGTCGTCGCACATGGCGCAGCGAGGGTCGCCAGCGCGCCGGAGCGGATGCGCGGCGGGGCACCGGACCGACCGCTCAACGGCGCGCGTGGCGTAGGGGGAGTCGGTGAGACGAGCGTAGAAGCCGCCCGACATGCGCGGAGCCCCGAGAAGATCCGCTGCGCCAACCTGATGCGTATGGAGGCGGATCGGCACGTCAGACGGCTCGCCGGCGACGGAGCGCAGCCATTCCAGCCCCGTTTCGAGGTCCGCGAGACTCATCGCCGCACCACCGGCGCAAACGTGGCCCGGAAGGCATGAGCGCCGATACCGCGCAGCGCGAATGAGCCCCGGTCGTTGCAGCGCCGACAGCCCGTCCCGTCGTGGTCGAGCATGTCGTGCATGCACCAGCACAGCGCGCCGATTGGCGTCATCGCTGCAAGCTCGCCAGGCGGACCTGGATGCGGAGCCGCGCCACCATCTCGCCAAGCAGCGAGCTATCGAGCAGGCGGGCGACCGTGGCCCGGAATGAGTCGCCGTTGCTCAGACCGATCCGGAGTTCCGTCCACTCGGGCAGGGTAAGGAGCCATTGCTCGGGCGACGTGAACTCCTCGATGGGAGGCAGCCTGAGCCCAGCATCGGCAAGCTCGACGGACGTGATCTCGGTCACTCAGCGATCCTCGCCCCGAAGCACAGCGCCAGCGCTCACGGCTGCCCCGGATCAACCGGCGGCGTATCCACGACCGGCGAGATGTTCGTCGTGCTGGTCGGCGGGATGGCCTTGTCCGCGAACGAGTCCTTGATCGAGACGATCGTCGTCAGGGCGTACACCGCGAGCGATGCGGCAGCGGCAGCGCC
>JBBRLX010000084.1:0-1412 GCA_038231135.1 Candidatus Eiseniibacteriota bacterium
CGCCACGACCGGCAGCCCGGTCGGCACCTACGCGATCACCGCGTCGGGTCAGACCAGCGCGAACTACGCGATCAGCTATGTCGATGGCGTCGCGACCGTGCAGAAGGCCACGCCGGTCCTGGCCTGGACGAATCCGGCCGCCATCACCTACGGCACAACGCTGGGCGCGAGCGAACTCAACGCGAGCGTAGCAGGGGGCGTGGCTGGTAGCTTCTCCTTCACGCCCGCCGCGGGCACGCTGCTGAACGCCGGCGCCGGCCAGATCCTGAGCACGACCTTCACCCCGAGCGACCTGGTCGACTACAACACCGCATCGATCACCGCGAGCCTCACGGTGAACCAGAAGGCGCTGACCATCACCGCGAACGACGCGACCCGCGTCTACAAGGCCGCTGATCCGCTGTTCGGCGTGTCCTATTCGGGCTTCATCGCCGGCCAGGGCGCAGCGGATCTCGGCGGCACCTTGTCGATCACCACGGTCGCCGGGGTGAACAGCCCGGTCGGCCCGTACGCGATCAACGCCGCCGGATCGACCAGCACGAACTACGTAATCAGCTTCGTGCCCGGCACGCTGACCATCACCCAGGCGACGCCGGTGATCGCCTGGACGGCTCCGGGCAGCATCCCGTACGGCACCGCGCTCAGCGGCGCGCAGCTGAACGCCACGGTCGGCGGCGGGATCGCCGGCAGCTTCGCCTACCTCCCGGCCAGCGGTGCGGTGCTCGGCGCCGGACCCCAGACCCTGAACGTCACCTTCACTCCCGCGGACACGATCGACTACGCCTCGGCCAGCGCCTCGGTGGCGCTGACCGTGACCCAGATCCCGCTGACCGTGACCGTGGCCGATGTGTCGCGCGCCTATGGCTCCTCGAATCCGAGTTTCAGTGTCGGCTACGCGGGCTTCATCGCTGGCGACAACGCCGGCAACAGCCTGGGCGGCACCCTGACCTACAGCACCGTCGCGACGCCCTCGAGCGCGGTGGCCGGTAGCCCGTACGCGATCACCGCCTCGGGCTACACCAGCGCGAACTACACCGTGGGCTATGTCGCCGGATCGCTGACCGTCACCGCGGTGCCGCTGACCATCACCGCGAACGACGCCGCCCGTCCAGTCGGTGCCGCGAATCCCGCCTTCAGCGCGGTGTACTCGGCTTTCGTGCTCGGTCAGGACGAGAGTGTCCTCGGCGGCTCGCTCGCCTTCAGCACGCCGGCGAACGGCGCCAGCGGCGCGGGCCTCTACCCGATCACGCCTTCGGGCCGCAGCAGCAGCAACTACGCGATCAGCTATGTCGACGGCACGCTGACGGTGGGCAAGGCGACGCCGATCATCGCCTGGGCAACCCCGGCCGACATCACCTACGGCACCGCGCTCGACGCGACCAATCAGTTGGACGCCACCGCGAACGTCCCCG
>JBBRLX010000085.1:0-1399 GCA_038231135.1 Candidatus Eiseniibacteriota bacterium
CGCGGGGATTTGTCTGGCCGGAGAACGGCTCCGGCTGACCCCAGAACTGTGAGGAGGTCCGGCCATGTCCGGAACGATGACCTATGTCGGGTTCGATGTCCACGCCCGCTCGACGCATGCCGCAGCGATCGATGTGATGACCGGCGAGTTGACCGGGATGCGGTTCGGGGCGGGTGTCGACGCTCCGGTCGACTGGCTGCGGACGCTGTCGGGGCCGGTGAAGGCGTGCTATGAGGCGGGTCCGACGGGGTACGGGCTCTACAGGGCCGCGGTCGCCGCGGGGGTCGGGATCGAGGTGATCGCTCCCGGGTTGACGCCGCGAGGGAAGAGCGACCGGATCAAGACCGATCGCAAGGACGCCGAGCTGCTCGCGCGGTGTCTGATCGCCGGGTCGCTGCACCGGGTCGTGGTCCCCTCGATGCACGTCGAGGCGGCACGAGAGCTCACGCGTGCGCACGACGCGTGCCGGCGCGATCTGATGAACGCCCGCCATCGCGTCTCAAAGATGCTGCTCCGTCACGGCCGGGTCTATCCCGAGCCGTCGACCTGGACACAAAAGCACCGCCGCTGGCTCGCCGCCCAGCAGTTCCGCGAGCCGATGAGCGCGTACGCGTGGGCCGACCTGGTCGCGTGCGTAGACGGGCTGACCGCCCGCAAGAAGATGCTCTGCGAACAGATCGGCGTGATCGCGCTCGACCCTGCGTGGTGGCCGATCGTCGCTCGGTTGCGCGCGTTCCGTGGCGTGGACACGCTCACCGCGCTCGCGATCCACCTCGAGCTCGGCGGCGACTGGGCCCGGTTCGAGAAGCCCACGCGGGTCGGGTCGTGGCTGGGGCTGACCCCGTCACGCTCGCAATCCGGCGAGCATGACTACCACGGTCACATCACGAAGACCGGATCGCAGCTCGCCCGCCGGCTGCTCGTCGAGGCCGCCTGGCACGCCGGCCGTGAACCGCGCGTCGGTGTCACCCTGCGCAACCGCCAGGAAGGAGTGCCCGATCACATCCTGCAGATCTCCAACCGTGCCCAGCAGCGCCTGCATCACACGTACACCAGGATGAAAGCGCGCGGGAAGCAACACAACGTCACGACCGTCGCGGTCGCCCGTGAACTGTCGTGCTTTCTCTGGGCCGCCGCGACTGCGCCCTAACCACCCAGGCTTTCAGCACAAGACAGCAGCACCCGGCTCAGGAGGCCGGGACGCCGGGCCGACACAGCGGCCGGCACGCGCGATCAAACTATGAGCAGCCTCAGGGCCGCGCTCGTTCCTAGACCCGCGCACCGCCGGCAGCAGAAACAGGGCGATGGGGTAAACCGAATCCCCGCATATCAGACTGGCAACGCCGTCACCGAGCCCGACGTCCCGCCCTCCTGAGACAACCCGCCGCACCTCCGCCCG
>JBBRLX010000086.1:0-1378 GCA_038231135.1 Candidatus Eiseniibacteriota bacterium
ACCTCGCAAAACGCGGTGAACCCGATCGCCTCGAGCTTTCGCGGCAGGATCATGACATGCAGATGCTGCAGTGCCGGGTTCTTGCCACCCGCGAGCGCCGGCACGTGCTGGGCAACGATAACTGGGACGCCGTAGCGGATCGCGACCGTCCGGGCGAACAGCCTGCCCCGCTCCCAGCTCTGGTGCATCACGGCATGCTTGGGGAAGACCAGCTTCACCGCGACGAGCAGGTCATACTGGTCGTCGCGCATTTCCCGTTCGGCCGCCTCGATGAGCAGGCGCGCTTCGACGTACAGCTCCGGCGCGGCGTCGGGCAGGATGACGTCGTAACGCCGTGCCGTCGGCCGCCAGATGCGCTCGGTGGAGTCGGTGTCGTCGCCCGTCGGCTTCATCGGGTGCAGCTTGTCGTGAACGAACCCGGTCAGGCTGTTCGGCCGGCCGTCGAACACGCGCTGCAGCCGGCCAGATGTGAAGTCGGGCTCGTCACCGAGTTCGATCTTCATGGTGCGCGGTGTGCTCGGGGTCGGCGCGCGGACGACGGCGGAGATGGGCTTTGCCGCCATTACTTGATGCTCACCTTGACGTCAGCAGTCAGGTCGGCGGCCCGCTGCGCCGCCCGCGCGCGCTCGGCCGCGAAGCTTGCCGCTTCCATGCCGTCGATAAACTCTGCCTGCGAGGTGTAGGGCCGCGCGCAATCCCGGAAACCGTCCGCTGTCAGCTGGATGGCGGGCAAGGACCCGTCCATGCCGGACGGGATCAGGAAGACGCCGGCGCTGCTCAGCCACAGCACCGAATGCGGTGCCGCCTCGCGGCCGCGATTGGCAGCCGAGCCATAGTCGAGCGCCACCTCGACACGTCCCGCCTGGCGGCCGAGATCGATGGTCAGCAGATTGATCTGGAGCAAGCTCGCGAGCGGACCGCGCTGCATCGCGTAGGCGACCTCCCCGACCGGCGCGGAGACGATCGCCAGCTCCAGGTGCGGCAGGTAGATCGCCGCATCCTGCTCGGCGTGGCGGATGTCGGTGCCGCTGGCCGCCGCCGCCGGATCCGGAAAGACGACGGCGGCAATGGCGCACGCAAACAGGTGCTGGATCGCAGCACCGGCAGGCCCCGGCATACGCGGGTACAGTTGAAACATCTTCATCATGGTCGAACTCTCGATTGCGCAGCCAAAATCGACTGCGGGTTCGGACCTGGCTCGTGAACTATTTCATCACTCCCCCAGCTCCACCGAGCTGACCTGCAACTGCTCCCTGTCTGATCTCCGCCGTGACGCACGCATGGTGCCGCCCAACGCTGCGTGCGGTGCGAGCAGCGCTGGTCGTTACGGCAACCGAGTGAGGAGCGCCGCAGCGCTCACTCGAGCGCCCGCGCCACA
>JBBRLX010000087.1:0-1285 GCA_038231135.1 Candidatus Eiseniibacteriota bacterium
GCGCGGAATCTGGATACGGTGCCAGCCACGATTGATGCGCTGCCGCAGGTCGCTGCGCGTGTGGCGGGGCGCGTACCGGTCCTGATGGACGGTGGCATTCGGCGCGGTACCGATATCGTCAAGGCGCTCGCGCTGGGAGCGAATGCCGTGATGATTGGCCGACCATACTGTTACGGACTATCGGTGGGTGGCGCCGCGGGTGTCGCGCGCGTGATCGAAATTTTGCGCGTTGAACTCGAACTCGCGATGAAGTTGTGTGGTCGTGCGACACTCGCGTCGATCGATCGCAGCGTGCTCTGGGTATAGCTCCGACATCTGCGCGTGCGTCGGAAGGTTAGGGTGACCTGCGCGCGCTGTGCGTACGAATTCGAGCGGATCAAAAGGCGATCGCGATCTTGCCGGCGGTCGTGTTCGATTCCATCAGCGCGTGTGCCTCGGCGATTTGCTCGAGCGGAAATGTCGCGTCGATACGTGTCGTGATCGCGCCTGAGACCAACCACGGCATCACTTCGCGCGCGAAAGCACGCGTGGCGACGATGCGCTCTTCGAGCGGACGGCTGCGGAGTACGGTCCCGCGGACAGTCAGTCGGCGGGCGAGCATGTATCTGGATTCGAGCGTGCTCTCGCCGCCGGCGAGCGTACCGATCAAAATGAGCCTTCCCTTGAGCGCCAGCGCGGCGACGCTTTCGCGCACGTAGTCGCCGCCCAGCAGATCGAGCACGATGTCCACGCCTTGGCCGTCGGTCCACTGCTTGGTGGCAACGGCCACCCATCCGGGCGCGCCCGGCATGCTGCCCTCGCGCATGCCGACCGCACGCGCCGCGGCCAACTTCGCTTCGCCGCGCGCCGTGCCGTAGACCGTCGCGCCGAGCTGAAGTGCGATCTGAACGGCGGTCAGTCCAACGCCGCTGCCAACCGCGTGAATGAGCACCGTGTCGCCCGGGCGTACGGCCGCCTGGGACACGAGCGCATCGTGGGCGGTAATGCAGGCTTCCGGTGACGCGCCCGCCACTACCCAGTCGAGCGATGCGGGTACTGCGGCGACGGCCCGTTCGTGCGTCACGAGGTAGTCGGCGTGCGCACCACCGCCGACGAGGCCGCAGACGCGCGCTCCGACTGGCCAGAGTGCCGCACCAGCGCCGGTCGCGGCGACCTCACCAGCGAATTCGAGCCCGGGGATGTCGGTCGGCACGCCCGGCGGCGCCGGGTACCGTCCGGCGCGCTGCAGCAGGTCGGCCCGATTCAGCGCCGAGCCGCGGACGCGCACCAGGATCTCGCCAGGACC
>JBBRLX010000088.1:0-1281 GCA_038231135.1 Candidatus Eiseniibacteriota bacterium
GCATTCCAGGCGATCGCCAGGATCAGCGCGACCACGCTCGCCCCTCGCCGTGCGATCCCTGCGCCTCCGGACTGTGCGCCGTGTACGTGCCGAGTCATATGGCGCGGGAATGTAATCATCGGGCTCCATACCCCAATTGGGCGCGCCACGTTCGCCGCGTCGACAATCGCATGGCTACTTGTCAGCTAAGCACCACTCACCTTCGCGTCACGGGCGCATTTTCCTCCAGCAACAACCAACTCCGAAGCCCCGACCCCGCCACCACCTTCCCATCCCGCGGCACCACCGCGACATAGGCCCATCCGTAGCGCCACGCGGCGTCGTCCGCGCGTGCGGCACCCGGCGTACTCGTTGTTCGGAACGCTCGTCGCGCCAGGATGCGACCCGTCGCGGTGCTGATCGCGCCCGTCGGTCCGCTCAAGCGCACCGTCGCACCCGACGCCAGCGGCGCGCGTCCGGTCTGCGCTCCGAATTGCAGTGCCAGCAACGTGTCGGCCGGCGCGGTAGCGATCACTGATTCCACCCGGGCGTAGGCGGCGTCCGTGATTGTGGCCGCGCGTTCATCCGCGACGGCGGCGACGGCAGCCGTCGCGCCAACGTGTGCGCCGTCAATCACGCTATCGGGCAGCAACTGTACGCCGCGATACCGTGCGACCAGCCAGGCATCGATCGTCCGCATCGCGCGAGCGGTTCGTGCGGTCGCAGCGGCTTTGGCGCGTGACGCACTCGTTGGCGAGCGGCCAGCGCGCGCGGGTTGCGCGGGCGCGGGTGGCGTGGGCGCGGGTGGCGCGGACGCGGGTGGCGCGGACGCGGGTTGCGCGGCCGCCGTATTCGGAGCCGTGGTTCGCATCGCCGCGGAGCGCATGATCGCCGTCTGCAGTGTCGACGTGTGCATGGTCGACGTGTGCAGTGTCGCCGTGTGCGGTGTCGACGAGGCTATCGCCGTCCACGCACCTGGAAGCCTCGACGCGGGCTGAGCCGACGCAGGGTGGACGACGGCCAACGCGAGCAGCATCGCGACGACGCGTGAGTTCAACACCGAGGTCAGCATCGCCATCGAGAGCCACTCTCCGCGCACCCCAACGGCGATAGACCGCTCGGCGCTACGGCGCACGGGCCGACAACGTCAACGCGGTCGCGCTACCGCGCCGCGCACGGGAACGAGTCGCCACGGCACGGACCGGCGGCAGCACCGACGGCAGCACGCGCGAAACCTCAACGCCCGGCGCAAGCAGATCGAGACCGGCGCGAATCGCTGCATCGGAGCGCGCGCTGTAGCGC
>JBBRLX010000089.1:0-1275 GCA_038231135.1 Candidatus Eiseniibacteriota bacterium
GGAGGGAGGGCGTAGCCCGACCGTAGGGCGACCCAACCGGCGCGCGGGTTTTCACCCTCGTCTCTGGTCACGGCGTGCGTGTGGGCAAGGTTGGTGCTCGACATCGAGCGAGGCCGACGTGCCCGGGCGCCCCGCCACCGACCAGCAAGTGAGGCTGTACATGCAGACCCGCCGTCATCACGCCCAGCGTGTCGCCGCCGCCATGAGCGGACTGAGCGAGCGCACCGCCCGCCGCATCGAACACGACCCGCGGCTGCCGTCGCAGAAGGCCGCAGAGCGACCGCTACGGCGACAGACCGTCGATCCGCTCGGCGGATTGTGGGAGAGCGACATCCTGCCGCTCCTGGTCAGCCGCCCCGGCCTGCGGCCGGTTACGCTGCTCGATGAGATGCAGTTGCGCCATCCTGAGCAGGACTGGGATCGGCTGCGCCGCACCGTCGAGCGCCGCGTGCGGGGTTGGCGCGCTGAGCACGGCCCACAGCGCGAGGTGATCTTCCGGCAGAACCATCCACCGGGCCAGCAGGCGCTGTCGGACTTCACCGACATGGCCGATCTCGGCGTCCACATCGCCGGTGAGAAGCTGGCGCACCGGCTGTATCACTTCGTGCTGGCCTATTCCGGCTGGGAACACGCCGAGATAGTGCTCGGCGGCGAGAGCTTTACCGCCCTGGCGTGCGGCCTGCAGAACGCGCTGTGGGCGCTGGGCGGCGCGCCGGTCGAGCACCGCTCCGACAGCCTCTCGGCCGCCTTCCGCAACCTTGACCGGGAGGCAGCGGCCGACCAGACCCGCCGCTACGAGGCGTTGTGCGCGCATTACGGCATGGCGGCGACGCGCAACAATCCCGGCGTCGCCCACGAGAACGGCGCGGTCGAGAGCCAGCACGGTCACCTCAAGCGCGCCGCCGCCCAGGCGCTGATGCTGCGCGGCAGCACCGACTTCGCCAGCCTCGACGCCTACCGCGACTGGATCGCCGACCTGGTCGGCCGCCGCAACGCCCGGCGCGACAAGCTGGTCGGGCTGGAACGGGCGCGTCTGCAGACGCTGCCGGCGCGCCGCACCACCGACCACGACGAGGCCAGCGTCCTGGTCACCTCCAGCAGCGGCTTCGTGCTGAGGAAGGTGTTCTACACCGTGCCCTCGCGGCTGATCGGCTACCGCTTGAAGCTCCGCATCTATGACGACAGGCTCGACTGCTTCCTCGGCCAGAGCCTGGTGGTCACCCTGCCGCGCGGCCGCGCGCCGGGGGATGGTCGGCGCATCCAGGTGGTCGACTA
>JBBRLX010000090.1:0-1175 GCA_038231135.1 Candidatus Eiseniibacteriota bacterium
CTAACGCGGCATTCTGCTGCAGCGGCTTAAATTGGTCGCCGTGAACAAGTGAGCGCCAGCGAACGCGTTACACGGCGCACCGATGAGCCGCTGGCTGCAGCAATGCGAGGTTAGCGAGCGTCAGGGCGCGAACATCGCCTGGAGCACGCCGAGGATCTTCGTCTGCGTCGTCGCGGTCAAGACGCCAAGACGCTTCCCGAGTCGTTCGCGATCCACCGTCCGCACTTGGTCGAGGACCACGTGACCATCCGTGCCGTCGAAGCGGCAAGCCACGCGAAACGGATACGGATGGCTGCCGGTCGTGAGCGGCGCCACGATAAACGTCCCCAAGCGCGCGTTGAGCTCATCGGGCGACACCACCACGCACGGCCGCGTTTTCCGAATCTCGCGACCGCGCGTGGGATTGAGCGCCACCAGATACACCGCGCCGCGCTGCACGGCGGGCGGGCCTACCATGCCCACTCGTCCTCGTCGAACCGCGTCGCGCTGGGCGCATCCAGGAGTGCGGCGGGCCCCCATCGATCGATCGCGTCCGCCCACCCGGCGCGCGGCGCGGCCACGGACGTGATAATTACCGCCCCACCCTGCGCGCGGATTTCGACCTCATCCGTAAGACCGGCTTCTTCGATCAGGGGCTTCGCTAAGCGAACGCCGCGGGAATTGCCAATGCGGACTAAGCGTGCCTTCATCCCTGCTCCGGTTGGTGTATCTACAAAGTAGTCACCGCCGGGCGCCGCGCGCAACACCGCGGCGGTGGCGCCGGGCCGCGACCGAGCGCGCGACGTCGCGCCATGCGCCCGCGCGTCACCTAGGCGGGCGAACGACTCGCATCGACCATCCGAATGTCCCCGCGACCAGTACCGCATGGGGCCAGTGCCACGACGGAGACCGGTCGAGGCCGAGCGGTGTGTTGACCGGTGCTGGGGGCGGCAGACATACCCGCGGGAGGCGCCACCCCATCCAGAACGCCGTCACCGGTCCGTGCGTCATGCGCGCACGTCGGCCCTTGATGTTTTGTTCCAAAGTCTGGTGACGCTCGCTAACGCCCATTATACAGCTTCTGCGTGAATAAATTCTCACGCAACGCTGCGGACGGCACAATCGGGCGGCGTGGCCACTTCGACGGTCCGGCGTCAAAAGCCACGCACGCGATGCCGCCAAGGAAAACGGAGTGC
>JBBRLX010000091.1:0-1172 GCA_038231135.1 Candidatus Eiseniibacteriota bacterium
CGGCCGCGGCCGCGGCGCTGCACGCGCTGCACGCGGAATGGCAGGCGGTCGGCCGCGACGAGGACGAAGCGCGGCGCCAGCACGCGGCGGCCACCGCCGTGCTGCAGCGGGACTTGGCGCGGCACGAAACGCGCATCCGGCGGCGCTCGCATTCGCTGACCGCCCTCGTGGATCAATTGACGCTGCTGACGATTCTCGACGAGCCGTTGCTCCGCAATCCGCTCGTCACCGTGGTCGGCGGGCTCTTGGCCGCCGCCGCCGCCTCCGACGACGACGATGACACGGGCCACCGCAGCGGTAGCAGCCCCCACAACAGCGTTGGTGGTGACAGTAGCAAAAGCAGCAGCAATCGTCGTCGCACCTTGCTCGATTTGTCGGCACTCGAACTTTGGCCCGTGGCCACTGCAGTGTACGGCAACAACGCGTCGGCCGTGTCGTGCGCGCCTGACTCCGACCTGGAGGATGGATTCAGCGACACGATTCTGCAGCGACCAGATCTCGAATCGGCATTGGCGCAGCTGCAGACGGACGCCAAAGAGGCGGCATTCGCCCTGCGGGACGACCCCGACTCTGTTAAAGCCGCCCACACTTGGATTCGGGACACGATGCACCAGGAATTGGGTCGCCTCAAAATTATAACTACTACTACGTCGGATGACATGACCAATGCATCCGCGATGGGCGACAAAAAGCATGGAACAAAGGGGGACACCGCATTGCGCCGGACCATTGACGCTCAATTGGAGATGGACGGCGCCGGTGATGAAACGGGTCGCATCGACTACGCGTCGGTCCGACACGGGGCAGCAGTCGTGGCCGCGTCACCGACGCTGCGAGACACGCTGCCCGTTCTGAATCGCCTGGCGGCGCTCCTGCGCTTGCGCTTTTACGGGTACGGTCCGGACGCCGCGCTGACCCCCACGCAGCCCCGCCACGCGCTGGGACAGTGCTGGGCGTTTCTGGCCCGCCGGCAGCCGGGGGTGGCGGCGGAGCTCGAGCGGGACCGGAACGCGGGTCCAATGGCTCACTTCACGGTGCGGCTCGGCCGGCCCATACACGTACAGTCCGTCGTGATCGAGCACCCGCCTCCGGAGCTGTCCGATCACGGTGGTGCGACCGCGGTCCGCCGATTCACCGTCGTGGGCTACGAGCTATACGATCCCGGGGGCAGC
>JBBRLX010000092.1:0-1082 GCA_038231135.1 Candidatus Eiseniibacteriota bacterium
CCACTTGCCGAGGACGCCCGCGTCCTGGTTCGTGCCGGGGCCCGTGTCCGTGCCCGCGACGGGCACCTGGTCGCCGTCGTAGTAGAGGCGCGTGACGAGCGCGCGGAACCGGAGGCCGGCGATCTTGATCTCGTCGCCCTCGCGCACCGTGGCGCCGCCCGCGCTCGCGCCGATGATGACGGCGCCGGACGCGCCGACGGCGGGGAGTTTGTCGGTGCCCATGCGCCGGGCCCATGCGACGAGCGCGTCGCCCGTTGCCGTGGCGCGCGTGACGCCGTTGGCGATCGTGACCGCGTCGGCGTGGATCTGGGCGGTGTGGTCCGCCATCGTCGAGGCGTCGATCCACACCTCGGTGCCGGGGCCCGTGTCGACGGGCGTGGCGGTGGGGTCGCCCGTGCGCTTCCGGAGCTCGTAGTCGCGCCGGTAGCGGTCCCGCTCCTCATCGCGCCTGGGAACGATGAGCTTTCCGGGGAGGTCGTCGAGGGGCATGCGGGCGATCAGATCGGGGCTTTGAAGACGTTGACGGTGCCGCTGCGGAGGTTCCGGTAGGTGACCGCGATGACGACGCGCCCGCGGATGCTGGCGTCCGTCTGCACGTCGAGGAGCACGATGTCGCCGGCGGCGATGAGCGGCGCGAGCGTCACCCGCGTCTCGTCGAGGACGACGGCGGGGATCTTCTTGGGGTCGATGCCGTTCACGCGCTTCCGGTACCGCTGGCCCAGGGTCGGGGTGCTCGGGAGGCTTCCCTGCTCCGTCCCAAGGAGGAGCGCGACCTTCTGGTCGACGGGGTGTACGTCAACGAAGCCGCCGGTCCCGTCCTCGACGAACCGGCGCGTCGCGAGATCGAAGCGGAGCGCACGCGTCGTCGCCGGATCGCTCGGCGGGCTCGTGACCGTCGGGTCGAAGCCCGCGGGTCCGGCGCCGGCGGGGGAGCTACCGGCGGGCATGGGTCATTCGCGGGGGCACGTGAGGGGCTTCAGCTTCTGGACCTTGTTGATCGCCGCGACGGCCTTCTTCATCACGGCGATCACAGCCGCCAGCGGGAGCGGCGGGATCGGATTCGGCAGCGGCGGGATGGGCAG
>JBBRLX010000093.1:0-1066 GCA_038231135.1 Candidatus Eiseniibacteriota bacterium
CCGATCTCCCAGGAGTTTAGTGTACGAGGGTGATCGAGGATGTGGGGATGTCCACCGCTCTTGCTCCCAGGCCATTGCTGTCACACGATGTCGGGGTGGTACCGCCCCGGACCCGCCGGCGCTTCACCGCCGTGTACAAACTCAAGATCCTGACGGCCGCCGCGCGGTGCACCAAGCCGGGTGAGCTCGGCGCGTTGCTCCGCCGCGAAGGCCTCTACTCGTCCCACCTGAGCGTCTGGCGCGCGGCCGCCCGCCGCGGCGAGTTGGCCGGGCTCGCGCAGCGGCGTGGCCCAAAGCCGGCGCCGCCCGATCCCAGTGTGAAACGGATCCTCGAATTGGAGCGGCAACTCCACCGCGCGACGGCCCGTGCCGCGCGCTTGGAACTCATCGTCGGGCTCCAAAAAAAACTTGCGCAGCTCTTGGGAGTAGTCCTCCCAGCGCCGGACGAGCCCAGCGACTCCTCCACCGAGCCGCGGTGATGGCGATGATCGCCACCGACGGAGCGCGCTGCGGCATCGGTGCGCTCTGCACGGGCCTCGGGCTTGCACCCGCCACGTACTATCGCACGGTCGCGCGGCAGCGGCAGCCGCACGTCGATCCGCCGCGCGCGCCGTCGCCGCGCGCCCTGCGGCCGGCCGAACGGGACCAGGTGCTCGCGGTGCTGCACGAGGATCGCTTCGTGGATCTCGCACCGGCCCAAGTCTACGCGACGCTGCTCGATGAGGGGACGTATCACTGCTCGGAGCGGACGATGTACCGCGTGCTGGCGGCCGAGATGGAAGTGCGCGAGCGCCGCGCGCAACGCCGGCATCCGTGCTACGCCGCGCCGGAGTTGCTCGCCACGGGGCCGAACCAGCTCTGGAGTTGGGACATCACGAGACTCAAAGGGCCGACCACCTGGTCGTGGTATCACCTGTACGTCCTACTCGATGTCTTCAGTCGCTACGTCGTCGGCTGGATGGTGGCGCTGCGCGAATCGGCGGCCCTCGCCGAGTGCCTCATCGCGACGTGTTGCGCCCGCCAGGGGATTCTCCCCGGCCAGCTCACGCTCCATGCGGATCGCGGC
>JBBRLX010000094.1:0-1059 GCA_038231135.1 Candidatus Eiseniibacteriota bacterium
CGGAGGCAGCGGCACGGTCGGCTCGGCCAGCGTCTCGAGCGTGCAGATCAGCTGCGTGCCGACCTACAGCGTGGGCGGCTCGGTGAGCGGCCTGGCCGCGGCCGGACTGGTGCTCGCCAACGGCGCCGACACGGCGGCGATCGCCGCAGCCGCGACCGGCTTCACGATGCCGGCGCGCCTGACGTCGGGAGCCGCATACGCCGTCACGGTGCAGACGCAGCCCACGGGCGAGCATTGCAGCATCACCAACGCCACCGGCACGATCGCAGCGGTCAACGTGAGCAACGTCGCCGTCGCGTGCGCTGCCAGCTCGCACAATCTCGGCGGCACGATCACTGGCCTGCCTTCGGCGGGCCTGGTGCTCAGCAACGGAACCGACACGGTGAGCCCCGCGGCCGGCGCACTCTCCTTCACCTTCGCCGTACCGGTGGCCGAGGGCGGCGCCTACGCGGTAGCCGTGAAGACACAGCCGACCGGCGCCACCTGCAGCGTCGGCAGCGGCAGCGGCACGATGGGGACGAGCAACATCGCCTCGGTGCAGGTGACGTGCGCGGCCAACGCCTACCACCTGGGCGGCACGATCGCCGGTCTGACGTCCGGCGGCCTGATCCTCGCCAACGGCACGGACACAGTGAGCCCGGCAGCGAATGCGACCAGCTTCGCCTTCCCGCTGCCGGTTTCCTTCGGAGGTAGCTACACCGTCGCCGTCACACAGCAGCCCACCGGTCTCACCTGCTCGGTGGCCGGCACCTTCCCGGCAACGATGGGCGCGGGCGATGTCACCAACGTCGCGGTGACCTGCGCCACCGCCGTGGGCTACACGCCTCTGGCAGGTCACGAAGTCTGCACCGCCCCCATCGGCCAGGACGGCACCGGCGGCGCGGCGAGCATTCCGAACGCCACCGCCATCACGTTCGATGCCGCAGGGAACGTCTACACGTCGAGCGGCGACAGCATCCACAAGATCACGCCGGCGGGCGTGGCGACGACACTGGCCGGATCGGATAGCGGAGGGCTGCCGGGCCAGGTCGACGGAACCGGCGCGGCGGCCGGCTTCAG
>JBBRLX010000095.1:0-1056 GCA_038231135.1 Candidatus Eiseniibacteriota bacterium
CATGGCGAGCGCCCACGCCGCGTGTTCGCGCACCACCGCATGCTCGTGCGCCAGCATCGCTTCCAGCACCGCGAGGTCCTCTGCGGTGCCCACGTTGCCAAGCGCCACCGCCGCATTCCGCTTGAGCATCCACAACTTCGCACGCTTGATCGCACTGCCCTTGAAAGCCGCCGTGTAATCCTCTGGCTCCGTCATGAGGAACTCACGCGCCAACGCGCGGGTGTCGTCACGTGAGCCGCCGTCCACGAACATCGCCCGTGGTGCGAGCGGCGAATCCGCCGGCAGCTCCTGACTGAAACGCACGTTCCACGGGCACACCTCCGGGGAGCTGTGGCCGGAAAACCGTTTTGAAATCCCGTTGTCGACCGGCGTAGGAACTCTCAGTAGCACAACGACTTAACGCGTACGCTTCCCGCCGCGGGCAGCCTTTCGCGACGCGCGCAGGTGGTCGATCAGCGCACTCAGCGCGGGCGACGCGTGGCGTCGCTGCGGGTAGAACAGGTAGTACCCGGGGAACGCCTCGCAGAACTCTTGGAGGAGTGGTACGAGCTCTCCCCGCGCGACCTCAGCACGGACTTGGTCTTCGAACACGATGGCGAGCCCCAAGCCCGCGCGTGCGAAGTGGATGTTGATCCCCGAGTCGGTGGAGAGCACGCGCGCGGGGACCGCCACGGTGATCTCGCGCCCGCCCTTTTGTTCCGGCTCCGTGAACTCCCAGCGGTACGCGGGTGTCGTCCCCGTCTGGTGCCAGTTAAGGCACTGGTGTTCTACCAGCTCGCGGGGGTGTTGCGGCGTACCGCACCGCGCCAAGTATGAGGGCGCGCCGACCACGGTCATGCGGATGTCACCTGTGACCGGGACAGCGACCATGTCGCGGTCAATCCACTCGCCGAGCCGGATGCCGGCGTCGAATCTGCCGGCGACGATGTCGAGCTGCTCATCGCTGACCACCAGGTCCAGGCGGACCTCAGGATTCGTCGTGAGAAAGTCGACGAGCAGCGGCCCGGTGAGCACGGAATCCGCTGCGGTTCCCACGAGGAGGCGGAGCGTTCCGCG
>JBBRLX010000096.1:0-1033 GCA_038231135.1 Candidatus Eiseniibacteriota bacterium
GCGTCCTCAGGGGGAAGTCCGGGCGTCGGCGGACTGGCGTGCGGCGCGTGACGTGCCCCGGCTCGCGGGGGCCCGCGTCGATGGGGGGCTCCGCGCGCCGGCGTGGGCCGCCGGCGCAGGGCGGGCGCGAAGGTGGGTGAGGATCTGGTCGATCACCGACGTCTGCGTGATGAAGGCGACGATCCGCATCGCGCCCTGGCAGGTGGGACACGCCAGCGGGTCGACCTCGAAGATCTGCTGCAGCAGGGCCGCCCAGCGGCGGCTGGCCTCGGTCGGCGCGAGTCGGGGCGCGGGGACGATGGCGGGTGGCTCGTCCCTCGCGGCAGGCACCACCTTCTCCCGCATGCCACGCGGCCGATTGGCATACCAGCCGTAGTACCGCGTGGTGACGTGGCCTTTATCGGGGATGTGCACCAGCACCCGGGCCAGGAACTCCAAGGGGTCGGCAGTCTCGGTGCCCGCCGTCGGACCGTCGGACTTGTCGGAACGATACGTCACGGTCGTGGCGGCCCGGTCGTACGTCAGCCGCTCCAGCGAGACGGGGTTCCGGGCGCAGTAGCGCGCGAGCCGGGTGGCGAACGCGCGATCATCCTCCGGCACCCAGACGGCCGTATGCACATGGAACCCTGAGTGCGGCCAGGTGAGCATGCCCGCGGCTTGGGTCTCGTCGAAGAGCTCGAGGCGGACGAAGAGCCGGAGCACGGCACGCCGGAACGCCTCCGTCAACCGCGCCGTGTCGTGGACCGGCCACGAGACGAAGGTCCCGTCTGGCCGAAAGCCGCCGTCGGTCACGAGCAGGTGCAGATGCGGATGCCAGTTGGCGCGCGAGCCGTGCGTCTGCAAGCAGGCCACGATGCCAACGGCGAGCTCGCGCTCGCCCGTCAGCGTGCGAATGGCGGCCGTGACCGTGCGGGCCGCGACGCGGGCGATCTCGCCGAGCAGGCGACGCCGGTAGAGACAGTACGCGCGCAGCCGCTTGGGGATCGTGAGCACGACCTGCCGGTGCGGCACCGGTGCGAGGAGCGTGGTGTCC
>JBBRLX010000097.1:0-1030 GCA_038231135.1 Candidatus Eiseniibacteriota bacterium
CCTCCTTCGCACCACAGGCCAACACGCCGCCGGTTGGCGCGACCACGTCATCATGAGCGTCGCGCTCGGCACCGGCCTGCGCGAGCACGAGATCCTCGCGCTCGACGTCGGGGACGTGTTCGATGACGGCGGGCGCGCCAAACGCCACGTACGCCTCCGCGTCTTCAAGCGGGCGAGCGAGGACCCGCCGCCGCAAGAGATCGTCCTCGCGGACACCGTGCGCGCGAAGCTCGAGAAGCTGCTCCGGCAGAAGCGCGCGGACGGGCACGACGTCGGACCGGCGGCGCCGCTGTTCATCAGCCGCAAGCGCGGCCGCCTCTCGGCGCGGCAGCTTCGGCACGCGTTCGGCGTCTGGCAGACGCGGACCGGCTTCGAGCGCATCTTCAACTTCCACGCGCTCCGTCACACGGCCTGCTCGAACCTCTACCGGCGCACCCGCGACATCCGCCTCACGCAGCGGTTCGCGCGACACAGTTCGATCCTGTCGACGGCGATTTACACGCACTCGACCGACGAGGAGCTGGTGCGCTCGGTCCAAGAGCTGCCCTGCTGACGCGACGGACGCGACCTCGAGGTAACTTGCACATCGAAACCGAGCGGCGCGCGCGGACGAATCCGAGCGCTGATCGGGGCGGTCGGTTTCTGGATCCAGCCCCTGTCGAGGCCGGCCCCAGGCACCGCGGGCACACGCGGCGGGGTCGCGAAAATTCGACCCACCCCCCGGGTCCGGCCGTTGTGTCTGGAATTGCAGCGTGTCTGCATTCGACGCAGGCCCCCGCCACGGAAAGCGGCCATGCAGGCCTGGGGATCCAGCCGGCGCCCACCGCGTGAAGTGCCGGAGTTCTGGCGTCGGCGCGGGCTCGAACGGCCGCTTTTCAGCAATAGCGGCTATTCGCATCCCGCCTCCTTCGCGGCGAGGTCCTCCGGCCGCATCGTGTCGGCGAGCGCCTCGTCGGTGACGAGCTCGGGCGTGAGGGCTCTCGGGTGTTCCGCTACGGCCACCGATAGTGCTCCGTCAGCTGGCGCAGAC